>NZ_CP142136.1:0-600000 GCF_035918255.1 Mesomycoplasma ovipneumoniae
ATGAAAGCAAATAGTAATATAAAAATTAGAACCCAAGAACTTCGGCAACAAATTGAAAACCTATTAAATGACAAAATGGTTTACAACAATTTTTTTCAAACAATATTTGTGGTAAACGAGACAGAAACCGAAATTATCGTTGATTTTACAGATCAAATTGCCAAACAAGAAGTTATTTCTCGATGAATTGACACTGTAGAAAAAGCGATTTCTAACCTTGAAATTTCTAAGGTTTTAACTTTTAATAATGAAAGCAATTATATAGCAAATCCTAAACAAGTGCATGATTTTACTATAAAAAACAAGTATTGCAGCTTTAAAATAAACAACTTTTTGAATAAATTTACCTTTAAAAACTTTATAAGGTCTAATTATAATTTTCAGATTTTTAGCATTTACGATTCGATTATAAGTGATTCAAAGCTTAATTTTTCGCCGATTTTTATTTCAGGACCCTCAGGAATAGGGAAAACTCATTTTATTAATGCCATCGGAAACTTGTTGGCTGAAAAAGGTAAAAAAGTTTTCTACATTAACGATTATAAGTTTATAAGTTGCATAACCGGTTGGATGCAAAACGGTGAAAGCGATAAAATAAGTGATTTTTTAGAGTGACTGACTCAAGTTGACGTTTTTTTATTTGATGACATTCAAGGTTTAGGACACAAACACCAAACTTCAATAGTTGCTCTTGAAATTTTGAACAAATTTATTGAAAATGATAAAACTGTAATTATAACATCGGATAAATCGCCTTCTTTATTAGGCGGTTTTGAAGAAAGATTTATTACAAGGTTTGGTTCGGGTTTGCATATAAAGTTAAATAAGCCAAAAAAAGAGGACTTTTTGCGGATTTTTACACATAAATTGCGCGAGCAAAATTTGGACAAACACATTTGAACAACTGAAGCGCTCGAATTTCTTTCAAAACACTTCCGAAACTCAATCAGAGAACTTGAGGGCGCTTTAAAGTCAATTGTTTTCTACATTCAGACAAATAGAATTAAATTTCAGAGCGAAATTTATTTTGACAAGCAAAAAATGCTCGAAATTTTTGTAGAAAAACATGAAACTGAACAAATAATTACGCCTGATTTAATAATCCAGAGTGTTTCTAAATATTACGGAGTTGCTGTTAGCGATATAAAAAGTGAAAAAAGAGATAAAAATATAGTTCATGCTCGTGATATTGCTATTTGATTAATTAAGAATATTCTCGACTTAACTCACAATGAGGTCGGGTCATTTTTTAACAACAGAAAACACTCGACAATAATTTTTACACTTAGAAAAATTGATAATTTAAAACAAAGCAATAATAACGAATTAGAGTTAGCCTTAAACCAAATATATAAACATTTAAATTGAAGTTTTAAACATAGAAAATAATAAAAATTAACACTGTTTTTTGGCAAAAAAACGCCATAAATTAAAGATTTTTAGTTTTTTTAGACTTTTAAACAAACTTATTATAATTATTATTAAACCAAACTTAACAAAACTAAACATAACTTAATGTAATTATTTATTTTATAAGGGAGTAAAAATGAAATTTAGAATTAAAAAGAACATAATTGAAAAACAAATCGAAAGAATGCATGTAGCAATTCTTAGTCATAATAATTCTCCACTGAGCTCTTTTTTTATGAAATTAACAAGAGGAGGTTTGTTTATAATATCGACAAATAGCGAACTTTCTTATAAAGTTTTTATTGAGAAAGAAAATTTAATTGAAATAATTGATGTCGGTTTTTGTTTAATTGATGGATTTTTTTTACGTGATGTTATAAAAAAATGTGATTCAGAAATTAATTTTGAATTAAAAGGTAACGAATTAATTGTTTCCTGAGAAGAAGCTTCATTTACAAAAAGTCTTATTAATGCTAGTTTTTTCCCAGAAATTGACTTTGACCAAAAAGGGATAAAATTAATTGTAAATGCAAAAAATTTCAAAAAAGCCGTAAAAAATACAGCTTTTGCAACGACAAACAACCCTTCGCAGCCAGTTTTATCGGCGATAAATCTTAGTTCTGATTCGGGTTATTTATTTTTTTCAGCTACAGACACAACTAGATTTGCCTCTGAAAAAATTGAAATTTTTAACCAAAGTAGAATAAATATTTCTGTTAATGCCAAAAACTTAAAAGATTTTATACCTCCAGAACTTGATTCAGATATTGAATTAAATATTGAACCGACAAAAATTAGCTACATTTACGATAATTTAACTATTCAATCGAGAATTTTGACAATTGACTACAAAGATATTTCAAATATTTTGCCAAAAAAAGACGAAATTTTATATTTCTTTTCTATAAAAAAGCGCGAAATTATCGATCTAATTGATAAAACTACGATAATTTCGCCCGGAAAAGATAATGTAATTAATCTTACAATGTCAAAAACCGAATTAAAAGGTTTTATTTCACGACAAGATTCAGGGCAATCTAATGTTTCTACAAAAAATGTTATTGACTTTAAAATGAATCCAAATTTTGCTAATTCTACCGAGTATGATCCCGAATTTGTCGAAATAAATGTCAATTATCGTTATCTAAAAGACGCAATTTCTGTTTTTGACAACATCATTGAAATTTATATAAATGAAAAAAAGACAAAAATGCTCATAAAATCACCTGAGCGCCCAGAAACTAGCCAACTTATTGGTCTAATTCTTGTATAAATGGCGATTTTCTATTTTAAAAAATCAATAAGAACAGCTAAAATATAGTATAATTTTTTAATTAATTGAATTTAGAAAGTCTAAAATGTCAAAAGAAAAAAATAAAAGTGGTTCAGAGTTTGATGCAATTGTAGTTGGTGGTGGCCACGCCGGAATTGAGTCAGTTTATGCGCTTTTAAAAAAAGGTTTTAAAGTAGCGCTCATAACAATTGATAAAAAAAAATTAGCATCAATGCCGTGTAATCCAGCAATCGGCGGACCCGCTAAAGGAATAATAACTCGAGAAATTGACGCTCTTGGTGGTGTGCAGGCTAAATTTTCTGATGCTGCTATGATTCAAATTAAATATTTAAATGAGTCAAAAGGTCCTGCTGTTTTAGCTATGCGGGCGCAAATTGACAAAGAAAAATATTCTAAAATTATCCTAAAAGATCTAAAACAACAGGATAATTTGACTATTTTTGAAGATTTAGTAACCGAACTTTTGGTTGAAAAAAACCGTATTTTTGGACTAAAAACAAAAAAACGGGCTGTTTTTTTTGCAAAAAGTGTAATTATAACCACCGGAACCTACATGGATTCAAAAGTTCTTCGCGGTTCTTCGTCTATCTCAAGTGGTCCTGATGGTCAAGAAACTTCAAATTTGCTCTCAAATAACTTAAAAAAACTCGGTTTTGAATTACAACGACTTAAAACAGGAACTCCTCCAAGAATCCTTACTTCCACCATTGATTTTTCCAAAGTTGAACGTGAAGTTTTACCGCTTTATAATATAAATTTTTCATTTCAGTCAAAACACAGACTAAAAAAGCAAATTTCCTGTTATTTGACTTACACTAACTCAAAAACACACCAAATAATAAATGAAAATTTAGACAAATCCTCAATGTATTCAGGCTTAATTTCGGGAGTTGGGCCTCGTTATTGCCCTTCGATTGAAGATAAAATTGTCCGTTTTTCAGACAAACCTAGACACCAAATATTTTTTGAACCTGAAACAAAAAAACAAGACATAATGTACATAAATGGCCTTTCAACCTCAATGCCCGAAGAAGTCCAAGACCAAATAATTAAAACAATCCCTGGTCTAGAAAATGCAAAAATCGCAAAATATGGTTATGCAATTGAATATGATGCAATTAATCCGCTTGAATTGAAGAAAAGTTTAGAAACTAAAAAAATAAAAGGGCTTTTTATGGCTGGTCAAATTAACGGGACTAGCGGATATGAAGAGGCTGCAGCCCAAGGTTTGGTTGCTGGAATTAATGCTGGACAATTTATTTTAAAGAAAAAACCAATTGAAATTTTGCGAAATGACGGATATATTGGCGTTTTAATTGATGATTTAGTAACAAAAGGGACAAAAGAACCCTATCGAATGCTAACCTCTAGAGCAGAATATAGACTTATTCTTCGAAATGATAATGCTGATATCAGAATGCTAAAATATGCTTTTGTTTCTGGTATGATTTCAAAAGACTATTACCTAAAAGTTAAAGAAAAATACAAAAAAATTGATAAAAAAATCGAAAAACTTTCGAAAGATTTTTTGTCGCCAAAAGATCCTTTGGCAAAAAAATACGGTATAAAAACTGGAATTTCAAAGTTAAAACTGATTTCTCGACCTGATGTTGATTTTAAAGATATTTTGCCCGATTTTGAATACGGTTATGAATTAATGGTCATTTCTCGTTTAAAAGGTTACATTCAAAAGCAAAATTCTGAGGCCGAAAAAATGATTAGACTTGAAAATTTACTCATTCCGACAGATATAAATTATCAAAAAGTCGCTAATTTATCAACTGAAGCGCTCGATAAATTTTCAAAAGTTAGACCAAAAACTATTGGCCAAGCAAGTAGAATTAGCGGCGTAAATCCGGCGGACATTCAAATGCTTTTATTTCATCTTAATCTTTTAAAAATGCAAAAAGAAGCAAAAACATAATGAGAATTTTAATAATTGCCTTTGGAAGTAATTCTAGAGATTTTTCAGTTTTATATCAAAAAGAAATCAATAAAATTAAGGAATTTAAATACCAAGTTGATTTAATTAACCTTAGTGAAAGTCAAAATGAAAACATAAGTTTAAAAAAAACCATTGAAACAAAGCTAATTTTAGAAAAAATACCTAAAAATTACAGTTGTTTTCTTTTTACAGAGCGTGGTCAAACCATTTCTAGCCCAGAATTTTCACAATTATTAAACTCAGCAAATATTTGCCTCATAATCGGCGGTTCAAGGGGTGTTGATGAGCAGTTGATTCTTGAAAAAGTGCCAAATATTAGATTTTTATCATTTGGTAAAATAACTTTTCCCCATAAAATTTTCAAGCTTGTACTTCTAGAACAAATTTATCGCGGACTTTCTATAAAATATAATCGAAAGTACCACCACGATGATTAAAAAAAGGAAAAAATGAACTCAAAACCATACTTAGAAATCATAAAAAACATCGAAAAACACGACAATATTTTTGTTTTTCACCACATTAGACCTGATGGAGACTGTCTTGGAGCCCAACAAGGTTTTGCAAAAGCAATTAAAAAAAATTTTCCCCAAAAAAATGTTTTTTTAATTGGAAATAATAACAAAGAATTTGATTTTTTAACTTTTCACTTTGATAATATGGATTCAATTGCAAGTGAATTTTTTCAAAATTCACTTGCAATTACAGTCGATACTGCCGATATTAATAGAATTCAAGAATTAGACTTTTTTTTGAATTCTAAATTCAAAACAAGAGTTAAAATTGATCACCACCCTGAAAAAGAGGAAGAAATTTACGATCAAACTTGAATTGACCCAACTTTTTGTGCCGCTTCTGAAATGATTGGTTTTATTTTAAAAGAAGAAAAATGACAAATTGACGAGGAAATTGCCCTTTTTGTTTATTTAGGAATTTTAACAGATTCAGGCCGTTTCGCTTTTCCTTCAACAACAGCAAGAACCTTTGAAATTGTAGCTTTCTTAATGAAAACCAATTTTAATTTCAGCGAATTAAATCGCCTTTTGTCTCAGAGAACTGAAAATGAAGTCGCTTTTCAAGCACATGTTTTAGGAAATTACAACAAAAAAGGCAAAGTTTTATGACATTATGTCTCAAAAACCGAACAGGAAAAATTTAACTTGTCCTCAAGTCAAGTTTCGGCAGTTAATCTTTTATCAAATATAGGTGATGCTTTGATTTGACTGTTTTTGATTGAATATGAAAACCAAATCAGAGTTAGAATTCGTTCAAATGGCCCAGTTATTAATAAAATAGCGGTCGAATATGGCGGGGGCGGTCACCCTTTTGCTGCTGGAATTAATTTAGATAATAACGATAAAATTAATCAAAATATTAGTGAAATACTAGAAAAACTAGAAAAATTAGCCGAAAGTTTTACACGTAATGGATAAAAAAATAGCAACAGAAATTAAAAATCTCATTGAAAATCACGACTCAATCGTCATTTTTCACCACATTAGACCTGACGGAGACTGTCTTGGTGCTCAAAACGGTTTGAAATCACTTATTTTAGAAAATTTTCCAGACAAGCAAGTTTTTGCTATTGGAGATTTTAAGAAATCATTCTCATTTTTAGATTTAAAAGAAGATTTAGTGCCGGAAAAAGAAATTTTGGAAAAATCTTTAGCCATAATTGTTGATGCAAACTTTAAAAATCGAATCGAATTTGCTTATTTGTTTGAGCAAATTCGATTCAAATCAATTTTGAGAATTGATCATCACCCAAATGACGATGATTTGGGCGAAAGTTATCGCTGAGTTGATCCAACTTACATTGCCGCTTGTGAACAAATTGCAGATTTAGCGCATGAATTAAACTGAAAAATATCAAAAAGATCAGCTGAACTCATTTATCTTGGAATTTACACGGATTCAGGGCGCTTTTTATATAAAAATACATCAGCACGAACTCACTTTTTAACAGGGGTTTTATTTGAAACTGGATTTAATTTTTCAAAAATTCATGAAAAATTAAATACCAAAAGATTATCTGACCTTGAATTTGATAGTTACATTTTTGCTAATAAAAAAACTTACAAAAATGTAATTTATTACACTTTATCCATTGAAGAACAGCAAAAACTAGAAAAAAATTCACAAAATTCAGTTAGACCAAATTTATTAGCTAACATCGACGATTACAAAATTTGACTCTGTTTAGTTCAAGAAACTCAAAATTCATGGCGCGTTGAATTTCGATCAGCAGGCCCAAATGTTCAAAAAATCGCCCTAAACTGAGGCGGGGGCGGTCACCTTAATGCGTCAGGAACCATTCTTGAAAACCTTGAAAAATTAGATTTATTAGTTCACGATTGTCAAGCAGAATATGAAGAATGAAAAGCTAATTCTTTGAGTTAAAAAGGAAAAACTAGCACCAAAATACTAAATTTTTCCATTTTTTGGCTAAAAATCATAAAAAAATTAATATTCACAAACACACCACGGAGGTTGTTATGAATGGGATTGATATTAAAAAATTTTTAAATTATCTATTTGCGCTTTATCACGTCGACACCGGAGAAACCGAGCTTTATCGAACTTGAGTTCAAAAAATACTATGATTTACGCATTGAAAATTTTACAGACTTTATAATGAACCGTTTTTTTGCGAAGATTTTGAGTCATACAAATATGGCCCTGTTTCATGAACAGTTTTAAAAACTCAGTTTTTTAGCCTTCAGACACCTAAAAATACCTCTTACAATCTCGAGGATATTTTAGATTATCACAGAAATGATATAGTTGACGAATTCAAGGGCATATTAAAAAACGATTTTTTGGTAGACTTTGGTCATGATTATGGCGAAACTTTCACTGAACAACAAAAAATAGAGGCTCAAGAAAAACGGTGAGATTGTTTTGTCTTTGTTTTTGAGCGGTTGAAAAAAATGCGTCCAAACGAATTAATGAATTTGTCATACAAACAAAAATCATACAAAACCGCTTTGTCAAATCCAACAAGCAAAATTATTCTTAACGAAACAATACTTGAAGACACTGAAATAGATGTATTAAAAAATGATTTTTAATTTTTTTACCTTTTAATAAAAAATTAAAAACCCTTATAATTTATAATATATTTATTAAAAATTATAGGAACCACAAAATGTCTTTTTTTAAAAAAATCAAAGAAAAAATTTTTGGTTCAAAAGAAAAAAAAACCGCTAATTTAGATAAATACGTGGCTGGTTTGTCTAAATCTAGACTTTCTTTTTTGAATCAAATTGTTCAGCTTCAAAAAAAACACATCAAGATTGATGATGATTTTTTTGATGAACTTGAAGAAATACTAATAATGTCAGATATTTCTCCAAATTTTGTAAATACAATAATAAATGCGCTAAAAGATGAAGTTCGTTTTCACAACATTGACAATCCTGAATTAATTACCGAAATTATTATGGATAAAATGTACACAATTTATTCAAACCGGTCAATTGTTAACATAAATTTGAATGTAAAAACCGATAGAATTAATGTTTTTTTAATTTCTGGCGTTAATGGTTCTGGAAAAACAACTTCAATTTCTAAAATAGCCCGTAAATATGTGCTTGAAGGTAAAAAAGTTTTAATTATTGCAGCAGATACTTTCCGTGCGGCCGCTGTCGAGCAACTTGAAATATGAGCTAAAAGAGTCGGCGCGTCAATTGTAAAACCGGCAACTAACGAAAAAGATCCAGGCTCTGTAGTTTTTCGCGGTCTGGATTTTGCAATAAAAGAAAAAATGGATTTGGTCTTGATTGATACGGCTGGAAGATTGCAAAATAACGTCAATTTAATGCAAGAATTAGCAAAAATTAACAAAATAATTTCTCAAAAAGTACCCGGCGGACCACATGAATCACTTTTGGTAATCGATGCAACAACTGGTCAAAACGGGGTCTCTCAGGCAGAAATATTTACAAAAGCAACTCCAATTTCTGGTATAATTTTAACAAAAATGGACGGCACAAGTAAAGGCGGAATCGTGTTTTCGATCAAAGATCAACTTAATATCAGTGTAAAATTAGTTGGTTTGGGCGAAGGAATGGATGACTTACAGCCGTTTGATCTAGATTTATTTATTTTTGCAATCACTAAAGGATTAAAAAATCAATATCAAATCTAAAGATTTGTTAAAATCTTTAGATTTGTGCCCTTGCAAAAACAATAATTAAAATGTTAAAAAATATAAATAAACCTTATGTGAAAAATTCACATAAATAAAATAAAAATTAAAAGGAAATTATGGCTAAAATTAGTTTTTTTGCACTAGGCGGCCAAGATGAAAACGGAAAAAATTGCTATATTTTAGAAATTGATGACGATATTTTCATTATAAATGCAGGCGCTAAAATCCCGCTTGATAGTTCAGTTGGTGTTGATACAATTATTCCAGATTACACTTACATTGAAGAAAACAAGCATAAAATAAAAGGTGTTTTTATAACTGACGCCAAAAATGAATCATTCTCAGGAATTCCGTGGCTAGTTATGAAACTCAAAAACGTAATGATTTATAGCTCTTTTTTTACTAAAGCGCTAATTCTTGACCGAATGAGCAAATATAATATCGAAGATGCTACTTTTGAGATAAAACCAATAATATCTGAGCTAAAAATTAGTGAAAAAATAACTATAATTCCTTTTTCGGTTGCAGGTTCAATGCCTGGTTCAATTGGTTTTTGCTTTCAAACCGAGGATGGATCAATTGTTTTTATGTCCAATTATGTTGTTGGAAATTTAGGCGTTTATGGTGAAACTAATTTTGACTTAATCAAAAAAATTAGCCAAAACCCAAAAGGTGTTTTAATGTTTATCTCTGATTCAGGTAAATCTAATGTGCCTGGAAAAGCAATAAACAAGCTTTTTGCTAGATCTTTTCTTGAAAAAAGTTTCCTGCAAGCCGATAAAAATTCGCGAATTGTTGTTTCAGCTTATGATGAAGAAATGGTCTCAATTCAGGAAATCATTGACCTTTCCTTGAAATTCAACAGACAAATTACGGCTTATGGAAAAAAATATGACAAATTATACGACATGATTTATAAGCTTGACAAACTAACAACAAATAAAATTAAAAGTTTGCCAACCTTTTTTGACTATAAATTTGCAAATAAGCAAAAAAATTCTGTTGTTTTAATAACTTCTAGCCCAGAAAGAATTTGTCACCGATTTAATCGCGTCCTTCAGAATGATGATGCCTATTTTAAGTTAAAAAAGTCAGATTATGTAATTATGTTAACCCCTCCAATTAATGGGATGGAGCAACTTTATGCTAAAGTTTTAGACCAAATTGCTAAATCTGTAACAAATATAGTTGATATTTCTGAATCAGATTTTGGACTAGCACGCCCATATAAAGATGATATTTCTGATATGATCGACCTTCTTAAGCCAAAATATTTTGTTCCAATTCAAGGGCTCTATCGATATTTAGTTGTTGCATCAAATATTGCGGCAAATAATAAAATAAACAGGCAAAACACAATTATTTTACAAAACAAAAGGATAGCTAATTTTATTGACGGAAATTTATTTTCACGTAAAAAACTAACAAAAGGTCAAGATGAAATTTATATTTCTGGTTATGGAATTGGCGATGTTTCTTTTGAAGTGCTAAAAGAGCGCGAATCATTATCTCAAGATGGATTAATAATTGTTTCCTTTTTGTTCAATCCTATTTTAAAAAAGATTGTTTCAAAAGTTGAAATAACTGATCATGGAATCTTAAGTCGTGAAAATCGTGATTCATATCACGAGATAATTCGAAAAATTATTTTTGATAATTTTTCGAATATTAAAAAAACAAATGATAAAATATTAAAAGAATTACAACAAAAAACTCAAAAAAATATCAAAAAAAAGATTTTCCGTATTTTTGATAAAGAACCCAATGTTTCTGTTATAATTCATAACATTTATCCAGAAGAAAAGGAGCTAAAAATGAAAAAAATGCTATGAAAAGACGCCCAGGAAGAAATTAAAACTGGTGTTGTTTACTTAGAATTTGCGGTTGATTGGTGTGGTGATTGCAAAATGCAAGAACCTGTTAATGAAGAAATTTCTGAGTATTTTAAAAACAGAACTGATGTAAAATTAATTCAGGTTAATGCAGAAGAAGCGCAATTATTTAGAAAAAAAGACACTGAATATGAAGTTCTTTTTGTGCCAACTCACTTCGTTTTCAAAGACGGTAAGCCAATTTTTAAAAAATTTGAATATGCTCCAGCAGAATTGCTAATTGAAAAAATTGAAGAAGCCTTAAAAAATTAAGAAACAAAATTTAAATTTTCATACTACTAAAATTAAATATTTTTTAGTTTTTTTGTTATAATTTAACAACAATGTCAAGGTTAGATGCTAAAAAAGAAAAATATTTAAAGCAGATAGTTGAAAATTTTATTAAAACCGGAGAATCAATCGGTTCGCAAGCTTTAAAACAAAATTACAGCATAAAAAAATCCTCTTCACACCTTAGAATGGTAATGAATCAACTTGAAAAAGAAGGTTATTTGGAAAAACCTCACATTTCAAGCGGCAGAATTCCAACATTAAGAGGGTTTCAGTACTATGCTGAATTTTTGTCTTTCGACGAAAACGAAATTTTAGCAAATAAACTAAAAGACTTGTTTGCGCGCCGTCGTGTCAGCATAGAAAATACAATTTCTGAAGCCTTTAAATTGATTTCTGAATCTGTTGGCACCACAATAATTACCACAACAAGCAACGAAAATGACCGTTTAATGTCAATAAACTTGACACAAATATCACAAAATGAAGGAATTGTTGTCGTTGTTAGCTCTAGCGGTAGTGTTGAAAATAAAAAAATCACATTTTCACCTTCCATTTCTTTGCAGGATGTCAAAATCGCAATTCGCCTATTTCAACAAAGACTAATAAATACTCCATTAGCAGAAGTTTCATCAAAATTAATAATTTTAAAACAAGAATTAGAAAAACAAATTAAACATAGTGACGAACTTTTACATCATTTTATACACAAAATTTTTAACTTCCAGATCCAAAATAAATCAGACGTTTATAATAAAAATATGTTAATCTTAGATAGCGAAATTTCTAGAACCAGACTTGTTGATTTGCTTAATTTGATTGAAAAAAAGTCGATTTGAGAAATGCTAGACGAAAAAACTACCACTGAAGATGAAACCTTAAAAATCAGTATAGAATCGCCTGAAACCTCATTTATCTCAAAAAAACTTGAAAAATCATTTGCAATCAAAGAAATTAGCATGATAGGATCAACGAAAAAAATTAATTATTCTGCAGCGCGAACGGGCATAAAACTTTTAGAAGATTTTCTATCAAATAAAAATAATCATAGAAAGGAATAATAATGATTTTTGAGAATTCTGAAGATAAAAAAACTAATCTAAACAACAATGAAAAACAAGAATCTGAAAACATTTCTAGTGAGTCAGTCGAAAATAACCTTGAAAATTCAGCCCAAAAAATAGAAAACGAAACAGAAAACAATGAAAAAAACGGCAAAAAATCACGTCGTTTTTTAAAAAAGGAATCTAAATTAAAAGACCTTGAAAATCAAATCCAATCATTAACTACAAAAAATATTAGTCTTGAAATTGAGTCTTTAAAATTAAAAGACAAAATAAAAAAAATTGAGGATGACTTTAAATCTCAAGTCAAAATTTTCGAGGAAAAAGCGGCTCAAAAAGTTAAAGATATTAAATCTGAACTTCAAACTAAATTTGAAAGCGACCAAAATCACATAAAAAAATATAGTTTACAACCTTTTTTTGAAGAGTTTATTTCACCATTTTTAAACCTTAAAAAAGCAATTTCATATGGTTTAAACGCAGAAAATCCCGAAACTTCTTCATATGTAAAAGGATTTGAGATGCTTGTTGGTCAAATTGAAAATGTTATGGAAAATTTTGGAATAACAAAAATAGAACCTGAAATAGGTGGTTTTTTTGATTCTTCAATCCATGAAGTTTATGAAGTTTCTGATGGAGAAAAAGATAAAATTTCTAACATAATCTCAATTGGATATAAACTTCATGATCGGGTTGTAAAAACAGCGCTTGTAGTTGTTGGAAACACAAATGAACAAAAAAATTAGTAATCAAATATCCGAATTTTTTATCAAAAATAATTTAATTTTTGATAAAACCAAAATAATAGTTGAAAAATCGAAAAATTTTGGTGACTTTAGCACAAATGTAGCTTTAATTTTTTCAAAACAAAACAAATTAAAACCTTTGGAACTTGCAGAAAAAATTAAAAGCTGATTAAGCCAGCAAGAATTAGGTCTTGAAAAAATTGAGATAGCCTCACCTGGGTTTTTGAATTTTTTTGTTTCCAAAACAGAATATTCAAAAATTGTTAAGAAAATAATCGATCAAAATGAAAATTTTGGTCGAAGTTTTTTGTCAAAAAAAATAAATGTGGAATTTGTTTCCGCTAACCCAACGGGATTTTTGCACCTTGGTCACCTCAGAAGTGCTGTTATTGGCGATATTTTGTCAAATATTCTTGAATTTTCAGGTAATTCTGTTCTTCGTGAGTATTATGTAAACGATTTTGGGTCTCAAATTGACAAACTAGTTGCTTCAGTTTTTGCCCGTTATCAACAAATTTTTAAAAACATTCCTCTTCCAGAAGAAGCTTATCTTGGTGAAGAAATTATTTTAATGGCCAAAAATTTTTTTGAAGAATATGGTAATAAATTTGAATCATCAAGTCTTGAAAACCCTGAAATTTACAGCATTTTTCGTCAAAAAGCTCTTAATTTTTTTCTTAGTGAAATAAAAAAAGATTTATCAAATTTATCTATTAAATTTGATAAATTCACATCTGAAAGTGATTTGTTTTTATCCGGAAATGTTCAAAAAACCCTTGAAAATATAGGTTTTACCTATAAAAAAGACAACGCGTTGTGGCTAAAAACATCAGATTTCGGCGATCAAAAAGATCGCGTTTTAATAAAAAACGGCGGAAATTATACTTATTTTTCAAGCGATATTGCCTATCATTTACACAAAATTAATTCAGAATTTAAGCCCGAAATTTTAATAAATATTTGAGGAGCAGACCATATTGGCTATGTTGACCGTGTGCATGCGGCCCTAAAAATTGCTAATCAGGAAAATAAATTGCAAATTTTGCTATATCAACTTGTAAAATTAGTAAAAAACGGCAAAGAATTTAAAATGTCCAAAAGAAAAGGGCGAACTTTTACAATCAAAGACCTTCTTCAAGTTGCAAATCCTAACGCAATTCGTTATTTTATCGCTGAACGGGGGTATAATTCGCTTGTAGAATTTGATGTAGACTTAGCAAGTAGCATAGATTCACAGAATCCGTTGTTTTTAATCCAATACGCCCATGCTCGTGCGGTTAATTTGCTGGCTAAATCTGATTTAAATGTCGAAAATTTGAGTACATTTAAATTAGAAAACGAAACTAATTTAATTTCAAAATTAAACCAATTTGAGGAAATTGTTTTAAAAATAGCAAAAAATTATAAAATTAATTTACTACCAAAATATTTACTAGAACTAGCTAACCTCTTTAATTCTTTTTATTCTAACACAAAAATATTGAATAATTCAGACACAAATAATCTTTTATGTTTAACAAAAGCTGTCTCAATTGTTTTAAAAAATGGATTAAAATTACTTGGAATAAAGGCAAAAGAAAGGATTTAAAAGATGAAAACTATAATTTCAATAGCAATAAATTTTCTAAAAAACCGAGAATCTGCCCATTTTAGCGACATTTTTCTTGAAGTTCAGATTGCCCTGATGTCAAAATGAGAAAATCAATTACCTAATTTATCTACAGATAAAATTTTAACTTTAAAAAGAGGCGAGCTCTATAAACTACTGACAATTGATGGTAGTTTTGTTGCTTTGGGTAATAATTACTGAGCACTTAGAAGTGATATTTTAATTTAATTTTTTTAAAGGTGTAAAATGAATCTACAAAATACAAAAGCAATGTTGGAAAAAGCTCGTAAAAACAAATACGCAATTCCGCATATTAACATAAATAATCTTGAGTGAACAAAAGCCGCACTTCTTGGTGCCCAGGCTAAAAAATCTCCTTTAATAATCGCTACCTCAGAAGGTGCGCTAAAATATATGGGAGGTTTAAAAACTGTTTATAATTTAGTGACAAATTTAATTGAATTTTTAGAAATAAGCGTTCCTGTTGCGCTTCATTTGGATCATGGAAGTTTTGAAACTTGCAAAAAAGCTCTTGAAACAGGATTTACTTCAGTTATGTATGATGGTTCAAGAGAAGAATTTTCAAAAAATTTAGAACTAACAAGAGAAATTGTTGAGCTTGCAAATTCAAAAAATGCAACAGTTGAAGCTGAAGTTGGCCAAATTGGTGGCGAAGAAGACGGAATTATCGGAAATGGCGAAATCGCTGATGTTGATCAAGCATATGAAATTTCTAAAACTGGAATTACCTGCCTAGCTGCCGGAATTGGTAACATTCATGGTGTTTATCCGTCTAGTTGAAAATCTTTGGATTTTGATGTTTTAGACAAAATTTCTAAAAAAACTCAACTTCCACTGGTTTTGCATGGTGGCAGCGGTCTTCCAAAAGATCAAATTCAAAAAGCAATCAAATTAGGAATTGCAAAAATTAATGTAAACACCGAACTTCAACAAGCAAATGCGGCTGCTGTCACAGATTTTGTTGTTTCTGGAAAAATTAAAGAAGGCAAAAATTTTGATCCTCGAAAATTATTAGCCCCAGGAACAAAAGCGATCCAAGAACTTGTTGAGGCTAAAATTGTCGAATTTGGTTCAGAAAATCAAGCATAATTTGGATGATAGAATTTAGCGTATCTGAAAATCAAGTAGGCCAAAAACTTATTCAATTAGTTAAAAAATTGCTTTTGAATTTCAATTACAACGAAATTCAAAAGCTTTTTCGTAATAAAAAAATTAAGGTCAATAATAAGGCTGAATCACAAAAATATTTGCTGGCTTTAGGTGACAAAGTTTTAATTTTTAACTCTAAAAAAGAAGTTCAAAATCAAAAAAAGATACCTAAAATAAAGACAAATTTAAAAATAATTTATCAAGACTCAAACATTTTAATTGTTGAAAAACCTAAAGATTTACAAGTTCATGGCGGTAATAACAACCTTGATTTGGCCGTTTGAAATTATTTAAAAATAGAAAAAACCGACGTTTTTATGCCCTCGCATGTGGGCCGTCTTGATAAAAAAACATCTGGAATTATTTTATACGGACTTAATTATAAAAGTGTTGTTGAACTTAATAAAAAGCAGAAATTTTTTGAGAAAATTTATACCTTTGAATCAAAAATAAAACTAAAAAAACCTATAAAAACCGATCTTTTTATAAGGAAAGACGATCTTAATCAAAGAATGGAAGTTTGTAAAAATGAAGTAGGATGTCACCTTATTTCTACAACATTCTTTTATAAAAACAACAGAAATTTTGCGATTTTACACACTGGCAAAAAACATCAAATCCGACTAACTTTATCACATTTAGGTTTCCCGATTTTTGGCGATGAAAAATACAACGGCGAGCAAAAAAGTCGCTTATTTTTGCACTCATTTTCTTTAAAATTCAATAATTTAGACGGATTTTTATCTTATTTAAACGGAAAAAAATTTGTCTCAAAACCAGAATGATGAAAACTATAGATTTTCGTTATTTTTTATCTAAAATTCAAATTAAACCCTAATTTCTAGTATAATTTTACATTTAATATAAATTAAAATAACAAAATTGGAGGCAAAATGGATAGAGAAAAAATAATCAAACTTGCAAAATCGTTGTATTTTGTTCCTAGTGAAAAAGTAATTGAAACCGTTTTACAAGAAAAAGATGAAATGCTAAATAGAATTAATTTTTTGCATACTTTTGATACAAAAGATGTTCCTAGCTTGGAAAAAATCAACTCTTTTCCAAAAGGAATTGAAATTTTATTCGATGACGAGCCAAATTTTTCTGATTTTAGATCTCAACTTTTTACAAATTCAGTCCACGTAAGTCAAAATGAAATTATAACCAAAAAGGTGATTGATGACTAAATTTGAACTAGATATAAATCAGGCAACTGAAAAATTAAAAAAAGATGAAAATAATGCTGTTTTTTCTTTTTTTGAACAAAAAAATCAAAAAAAGGGAATATTGTCAGGCATGTTTTTTAGCATAAAATCAAATTTTGCCACCGTCGAAGGAGTTTCGCATGGCTCATCAAATTCGCTTATTAATTTTAGACCTGGATATAATTCAACAGTTTTTCAAAAATTAATCGATCAAGGAGCCCAGCCATTAATTAAGGTTTATAATGACGAATTAGGACTAGGTGGTAAAGGTCTTTTTTCTTTTTTTGGTAAAATTTTAAATCCACTTGACAAAACTAAACTAGTTGGTGGATCATCATCAGGAAGTGCGGCAACAATTGATTCTGTCCATTTCGCAATCGGCTCAGACACCGGTGATTCAATAAGAAGACCGGCTAGTTTTGTTGGAAAAGTCGGTTTTAAACCCTCATATGGGGCTGTTTCTCGTCATGGTTTGTTTGCTTATGCAACTTCTCTTGACACGGTCGCTTGACTTACTCATAATGTTAGTGATTCGATTTTGGTTTCTCAAACAGTTTTTGGTCAAGATAAAAACGACTTAACTTCTGTTGAAGTACAAGTTCAAAAAGTTGAAAAAACTAAGCCAAAAAAAGTTTTATTCTGAAATTTTGATAACGAAATTGAACCTTATGTTAAAGAAAAACTCTATAAATTAGAACATATTTTACAATCTGAGGGTGTTTTGGTTGAAAACATCATTCCAGATTTAAATTTGCTAAAAACAATTTTACCAGTTTATGAAATTATCTCTTACTCAGAAGCTACTTCAAATTTGTCGGCAATAAACGGTTTAACTTTTGGAAATACGGACAAAAATCTAAAATGAGAAGATATTTTCTTAAAAACAAGGACAGACGGATTTGGCTTTATGCTCCAAAAAAGACTTATTTGAGGATCTTTTTTTCTTGAACAGAAAAATCAAGAACATTTTTTTATTAAAGCAAAAAAAATAAGAACCCTAATTAAAAATTATTATGAATCACTTTTGAATCAGTTTGATGTTGTGCTTTTCCCTGCTTTTTATGGCGTTGCGCCTGATGTTTTTGGAAAAAACAGTGAAAAAAGTGACAAAATTACGAATTTTATACTTGCAATTTCTAATTTGGTCGGCAACCCTTCAATAACAATCCCATTAGGAAAACACAAAAATTTACCTTTTAATCTAGCCATTGACTCAAAAATTAACTCTGATGCAAGTTTATTAGGTTTTTCACTTTATATTGAAGAAAAAATAGGTGACATTAATGTTGAATAATAAATATTTAGTAACTATTGGGGTTGAAATTCACTTAGAACTTAATACAAAGGCAAAAATGTTCTCAGATTCGCCAAATTCAAGTGGTCAACCTAATAAATTTTTTAATCTTTTTGATTTAGGTTATCTTGGAACATTGCCAAAAATAAATAAAAAAGCTGTCGAAAAAGCAATAATTTTAGCAAAATCCTTAAAAATGGAAATTCCATCAATATTAGCTTTTGACCGGAAAAATTATTTTTACCCTGATTTGCCAAAAGGTTTTCAAATTACCCAGCAATTTTATCCAATTGGAAAAAATGGTTCAATAAATGTTGGCGATTTTTCTGTTTTAATTGAAAGAATTCACCTTGAAGAAGATACGGCCAAGCAAATTCATAAAGAAAATCAAACATTTTTTGACTATAATCGCTGTGGCGTTCCTTTAATTGAAATAGTGACTCAGCCGATGCTAGATTCTGCCGAAAAAGCTGCTCAATATGTTGATGAAATCAGAAAATTAGCTTTATTTTTAGGTATTTCTGATGCAAAACTAGAAAATGGTTCGCTCCGGGCTGACATAAACATTTCAGTTCGTGAAAAAAATCAGCCATTTTTTAACCCAAAAGTTGAAATTAAAAACATAAATTCAATTTCTAACATCCAAAAAGCTGCCCAACTTGAAATTGAAGAGCAAATTAATACTTACGAAAAAGGTCAAAAAGTTTCGCAGGTCACTAAAAAATTTAACGATAAACTAATAAAAAATCAAACATTACGAACCAAAACGGATGCCATAGATTATAAATATTTCCCCGAACCAAATTTGCCTTATATTGAATTAACAAAAGAATTTATCGACTCTATCCAAGTCCCACTTAGCCCTTTAGAAATCCAAAAAAAGCTCGAAAAACACGGTGTTTCTACATTTTATATTAATCAAATTTTAAATAATTTTGAATTTTGAACTTTTTTAAAAAATTCAAATCCAGAAAACTGAACCCAAAGTGTAAAATTATTTTTTGCTGAAATAGTTCCAATTATTAACAAAAACGGTTTTGACCAGCTCTATATTGACTCTGATTTTTTTGGAAATTCAGTCAAAAAATTGTTAGATAGTAAAATAACTAACAGTGAATTCCGTCAAATAATTGAAATAAAAAATAACCAACCTAACTTAGATCTTGATAGCATTATAAAAACAATTTTTGAAAAAAAATTATCTGATGATGAAATTAAAAGTCTTTTGACTGAACTTGCTAGTGAGGAAATTAGCCAAATTGAGCAAAATAAAAATAATAAAGAAAAATTATTTAAAATTCTGATAGGTAAATTAATCAAAAAAACAAAAGGAAATGCCGATCCTAAAAAAGTAAATCTAATTTTGACTGAATGGATAAAAAATCTTTAAAAATAAAACCATTTTTAAATGGATTTTTTTGTCTAAAATTTCATATAAACATAAAAAAAATAGCGATTTATGATATAATTATGTATCTATACACAAAAATAAAAAAGGAGAAAGGATGCCCGAAAAAAACAAAAATTCACTAATATTAGCATTGACCGCCGTTGGTGGTGTTGCTATTTTTGCAACAACAGTTGGACTTGTAACTCGAATTCGCTATACAGGAGAAAATCCGCGAGCTGAGTTAGAAAATTTAGTTTCTCGAATCCAAAATGTTGCCTTTAAATCCGATGTCTTTGATGATTCTACCACATACA
Source organism: Mesomycoplasma ovipneumoniae (assembly GCF_035918255.1). Taxonomy (NCBI): domain Bacteria; kingdom Bacillati; phylum Mycoplasmatota; order Mycoplasmoidales; family Metamycoplasmataceae; genus Mesomycoplasma; species Mesomycoplasma ovipneumoniae. The sequence goes on from NZ_CP142136.1 coordinate 19,757, forward strand.
GTCAAATAAAAGCACAACTTTTTGACAACAGTGGAAAATTATTAGCTGGCACAGATTTAAATAAATTTATATCTTTTTACACACAAGTTAACTCCCAATTACGCAAATTTGAACCAACTTTTGCACCAAATAAACCATTTTTAGAATTTATTGATTTAATTCCGAACGATAATGATCAAAGTTTTGAGCTTCGTTTTCGTGCAAAGCACCAAATCGATAACAATCGCACAGCATTTTCAACAATTATTTCTAAAAAAGTTTCATTTGCACAACGTTCACAATTTGCTCTTGCCGAATTTAATTCCAATTTAGAAAAAATTACTAAAAGTTTCAAAGAAAACATCCAAAATTTAAGAAGAACAGATTTTAGTTCTAGTTTTTCAAGTCCAAATTTAACTGATCAAAAAATCGCATCCTTAACTCGTGTTGAGGATTTTGCCGCCGATATTAATAGAGCCGGAACTCAACTTGAGGCAGTTGAAAAAATAGCTCAATATTTCCCTGATTTTCAAAAAATAATTAACGAGTTAAATTTTGATCAAAATAATTCTTTCCCTTTCAAACAAGGAACAATTTATAATTTTAGTTTAGAAAAACATCCTGGAACAAATAATTTTATTTCAGTTGATTCAAATTCAGTTCCAAGTTTTTTAGTTAAAGCTGAATTAACTGATGATGCAAAATTTGAACTTAAAAATTTTAATATCGAAGACGCTCAACTACTTGAAAAAATTGATTTAGTTCCCCAACCTAGTTCAAGTTCTAACTCAAGTCAAGATGCAAATAATGAAGCAAGAACCACCGAATCTGGTGAAAAACAGGCAAAACAAGCAACTTATTTTGCTGATTTAGATGATATTTTATCTAAAATTTCAATCAGAAAATTAAATTTTCTTGATTTTAAAATTGCTCCAGGACAAATTGCACAAACCCCTGCAAACGTTACAGTTAATTCATCTTCCCCATCAACTTCTGAGTCATTACCTCAACTTCAGCAAGTAAATTCAGTCCAATTATTCCAAGAACAAGCGCAAGGACAACAAGACGGACAACAACAAAACGGAGAGCAAACCCAAGGGCAAAACGAAAGCCAAACACAAACTGAAGGACAAGGAACTGAAGGTACCCAACCCCAAACCGAATCCTCAGGACAACCTTCTTCTCCTGAACCAAAACCCCAAGGTTTTGAGCAATTTGTTAACAAACTTGCCGTTAATTCAACTACTTCGTTAGACTTTTTAGAAACACTAAACAGAGATCTTTATAAATCAAATCAAACTCGATCTGAATCTGTTGTAAAAGCAATCAATGATAATTTTTTAATAAAACCAATTTCTCTTGATTTTGGTGAACTTTCTCCATATTTTTCACAAAGAAAAGTATCAGGAGTTGATTTTTATCTTGATATTAATCATGCAAAGGCAACCTCAAATACTCTTGAAATTCCGGTAAATATTAACCTTTATTCAAGTTTTTTTGGCGACAACAATCCTAAACTATTAAAATCAAAAAGAGAAATTTTTGAAATAAAATATTTCAAAGAAAAAGCTGCAACAACTGGCGTAACTCATCAACTTGACAAAAATCGTCAAGAATTTTACTTTATTAATTCCTTACCAGATAATTCTCCTCAACTTCAACAAGTTCAGGTTTCTACTACTTCGCCAAGTCAGCCTAGAATTCATGAAGAAAAAATTGTAACCGCAACTTCATTTATTTCTAAAACTGAACTAGAAAAATTAATTGGAACTGATAGTCAAAAATCTGAAGAATTAAAGCAAATTTTATCAAATAAGTTCCAGTATGGATATGATTTTACTCCTCATGAAGCAATGCTAAAATCATGAACAGGAAATCAAAAATTCCCTAAATTACATGATTTTCTTGATTTTCAATCTGATGATCAAACAGGATCACCTTTTAAAATTAAATCTTTAAAATCTAACAAATTTTTCACAAACGAGCATGATGTTGCTGCTTTTTATGCTTATTTATTAAGTATGGAGCCAACTGAAATTTTAGAATATCTTTTTGAAATTGCAAAATCAGCAAACCTAATTGATCCTAATGAAAAAATAAATATAACAGACATTAAAGAAGGTAACATTTTTAAAACCGCAAGTGATATAAAATTTAAGTCTGAATCTGACATTATGGGTCTAGATTTTAATGGTCATGTTAAAACTTTTGGCAGAAGAGGTTGAATTTCTAACTTATTTTTACCAAAAACCATTGCTAGTCAATTTAAAAATGACCATGATGATGACAAAATTTTTGAGAAACTTAACAAAATAAGTCCGGCAACAATCCGACAAGGTTCTTCAGGAACCACCTCAACAGGAACAACTGATGATATCTACAAAGATATTCGCGAAAAGACTAAGAAAATTAATGAAAGTAGTAACACTTCAGGTTCAGGAACCGGAACCTTAATACAAGTTTCAACTAACGCCGGTCAAACTCAGGAATCCGTTAAACCTGTTGAAGAATTAGTGAAGAGTTTTTATTCAACAAAAACAGAAAAACTGACAAATTTAAAAGATTTATTACTTGCGTTTTATGTTAAAGCTAAAGAACTTAATAATTTTAGAGCTTGAGCAAAGGTTGATTCAGATTTAGATTATCAAATAGTTTTTGAAAAACAAACTGGTGTAGCAAATTATTCGACAACAGAAACCGATATTCCAAGCGGATCTGAAGGGTACAATCTTACTTATTATTACAAAATCTTCAATAAACAAACTAAGACTGAAGAATATCAAAGTCCCAAAACAGCTTTAAAAATTTTGGTTTTTACAAATGATCAAAGACAATCTGGAGAAATAAAAACCCTAAATAAAGCAGTTTTAAGTATCCCACCTTCTTATTCTTTGCTTCAATATCAAGCAGCTGAATTTGACAAAATAGCTGCTGCCCAAACTAGCGGTCAAGTTTCACAAAAAGCTTTTGAAAATACAAAAGAATTTAAAGAAATTCAAGAAATTATTAAAAAATATGATCCAACTTTAACTCTTAGTGTTAAATCTGAAACAAAAGATGTTTTTCATCCTGATACAACAAAAATAGTTCTCCTTGAAGTTACCAAAAATGCTCAAAGTGAACCTGGATCTACTGAAAACACATCCCAAACTAGTGAAAAATCTCAACTTAATTTCCAAATTAGAATTCAAAAACTTCCAGAACCACCTAAACCAAGTACTCCAGAAACAACCGAACCAGCCGCTTCAGAAACAACAAGTCCACCAACTTCAGAAACTACTTCAAGTGATTCAGAACCAAGTTCAACAACTACAACAAGTTCATCAACTGAAACCACTACTCAACAAACTAGTACTAGTTCATAATTTTTTAGAAAGTAGAAAAAGATGCTTAATAAAATAAACAAAATAAAAAATGCGAAAACAATAATTTCAACAGGTTTTTCAATTACAGCAATTCTTACAACAATTGTTGCAGTTCCGATTGGTCTAACAATTTTTGAGCGTTCATATAGTTCACAAATTTTTGGAAATGTTGATAAAAATCAGGTTGTGGATCTAAAAACTCAGACAACTTTTAGCGAAGAAGATTTCATTAATGCTCTTAATAATCTAAAATTGCATGATCAATATAAAAATTTATCAGCAAAAACAGCGCTTGCTTTAGCTAACAATCCTTCATATGCTTTCAATTTTTTAAAAGCATATGATTTTAGCCCAATTACTAAGCACAATTTCCGTGTAGTTTTAGATATTGAAAAAGCAACTGCTTCTGGTAGCGAAGTAAAAAATGTTGTAGTTTATGCTCATTCAGATCAATTCAAACTTACTTATTCAAAACAAACTGATCTTAAAGGTTTTGCTCAAAGCGATAAAGCTGATGGAGATTTAGTTGGGTTCCAAATTGATCTTGAAAAATCAAAATTAGAACTTTCTGCAACAAAAAGTTCTAATTTAACAGCTTCTGAAGTTGCTTTTAAACTGGATAATGATTTTCAAGCTTCATATAAAATATCACGCTCAAAAACTCAAGCATTTTCTAATGCTTTATTTCAAAATGGCTTAACTTATAATTTGGTCAACACTTTAGGTTTACCAACAATTTTGGAAAAAGGTTATGTTTTGTCCCCAAAAACAGTTGAAAACCAAAAAGCTAAACAAGAAAAAATTGTTATGATAGGTGAGTCAGACACCAAAAGAGTTGATAGCTTGATGAATGTTAAAAACTTGGTTTTCAAAAATCATGACGATAAAGCAGGAACTCTTTCAATTTCTTTTGAATTAATTGACCCAACCGGAAAAATTGTCAAAGAATTTGACTTTCCAATTTTAGGAATTAAAAAATTAAGTGCTGATGTCAAAAGTGTCGAGCAACAAATTCTTTCACAATTTAGTGATGTAATTCAATTAAAACCTTTTGTTCAACTTGCACTTGTTAAAGATAATCTAAGTTTGGCTCAAACTATTTACAAAACCGATAATAACCCCGTTAATCTCGCCAAAGTCTTGAGCAGAATTACGCAAAACTCTCAACAAAATGGACGACATAATCAAGTTTCAACCCAACTTTTCCAAGATTCGGGGCAAAATTCACAAGCTACAACCGAAAAAGTTCAAATTAACCCTCAGGATTTTAATTCTTTTTTTGATTGAAAATTAAATACAATCCAAATTCCTGGACTTGAAGGCTATATTGTTGAAATTAATTCAATTGGTTTAGCGCAAAATTTATCTCAAGAGCAAAAAGATAAACTTTTAAAGGAAAACAAAGTTTCTTTTGAAGTTGATTTTCAAATAAAAAAACAACTAAATATTGAAGCTCCTTACCTTGAAAGTGAATTTGTTAAGTCAAATTATCCACAAGTTCTTGAATCTTCACTTGCCACATTAGGAAAAGGAAGTAATTCTAAATTTGTTTTAGTTGATCTTGGTTCTTCAAAATCTAATTTTGAAGTTCAACTCGATTATGATGAAAATCAGCGAAAACTTTTAAATTCCGCTTTACAACGAAATTCACAAATTGACTTTTCAAATTTAGACAAGATTGATTTTCAAGATCCAAAAGTTCAAAACTTTAATCCTCTAGCTAGAACTTTTGAATTCAAAGAAAATCCTAATGGTCCAAAATTAACTTTAGAATACGTTAAATCTCTAGTTTCAGAAGTTGTTGAAGATGCTAAACAACAAAAAACATTTGATGAAGTTGCTAGAAAACTTTATTTTTTAGATCACGGAGTCCAACCAGAGGATGTTGCTAAATTAGATGCATACAAACAAAAATATTCAGCAATGTTTCCTCAACCTGAGAAAAAATCTGAAGAAAAAGTAGAAAAACCAGCAGAAAATCAACCTTCAAATTCAGATCAAGCTTCAACCACACCTCCAGCCTCTTCTCAACCTCCGGCTTCAACAGAAGGAAATTCCCAACCAGCAACTGATGGATCAACAGGCGCTGGCGGCTCTGCAGCAACAGGCTCCGCCGCTCCCGCAACTCCTGTGCAAGCTTCTGCTTTTCAGGATTCACCTCAAGAGACACCAACCCAAACCCAAACACCTGAAAAAACTGAAACTATAGATGGTTTAGGTATTAAACTTTGGTCATTTTTACAAAAATCTAACTATCCAGAATTAGAAAATTCTGATATTTCTTATGAAGTTGTTAAAAATTCTAGCAACCAAATTGATGTAGTTATGAGTTTTAATCCAAAAACAACTGGAGAAACTACAGCAAAACCAGCAAAATTAATTTTTTCAATTCAAAATCTTGAAGATAATCAGTCTTATGATTATTTAGTTAAATATAATCCACTAGTTCTTTTTGATTTTAGAAAAAATCAAAAAACTGAAAATGGAACCATTTCAAAAATCTCGTCATTAAATCGAACTGATATTGAAATTGAACTAAATAGTAAAATGAACGAAGAAACAGAAGAGGATGCGGAAGAACAAGTTTCAATGTCAACTTCAGTTTCAATGCCGGTTGCGGAAACAACTCAAACTAGCGAAGCTACCGCTACAACACCTTCAACCCCTGTTCAAAACACCGCCAATCCACAAGATGGAATCGTACTAAAAAAACCTGTAATTTTAGGAAATGGTAGCCAACCAGCTCTTAAAAATGGTGTGGTAATGTTAGCTTTTAGTCTAAAAAACATTACTAAAAACAAAAAAACTCATTTACTTTCATCTAAGGATGGTAAAGGTTTATTTATTTCAAAACTTAATTTTAATAATAAAGAGACTTTAGTAATTGGTTTAGACCAAAATGGTTCTCAAGCAGCCTCAGGTGAAATGGCCATCCCAATAGTTGGTCTAATTTCTGGTGTTCAAGGTAATGCAGCAGGACTTTTCGAAATTAAAGATAACCTGTCTAAACTTGAAAAAAGTAACATAGCACCATTAGATTTTGATGTTTTTTCTCAAAAAAATATCAACCTAACTAATCAAAACGCTAATTTTGATTTACTTAAAGAAGATGACTTATTATTTTTAACTATTTCTAAAAAAGATACTAATTACACATTTACTTTAAGTTCTTCTCGTAACCCACTTTCTCAAAAAATCGTATCTAATTTAAATTTAGAAGACACAAATCCTGGATTATTTAATGGCCACCTTGATTGAAGTTATTTAGGTCCAAACCCAGCAGACAAATCTGGTTCTACAGTAACTGTTCGTGGTTTAGCAATTTATGATTCTGTGGATCTTGCAGACCAAGAGTCAATCTCTCAAGTTCTTACAAATGCATTTATTAAGGAACTAACTAGTTAGTTTTCCTGCCTGTAAAAAAAAAAAAAAAAATATTTTGCACAAAAATTTTTTTTGTGATATAATTATAAACATAACAGTAACAATAGCAAAAGGGATCACCTGAACCCATTCCGAACTCAGTAGTTAAGCCTTTTTACGCCGACGATACTAGAAATAGGAAAATAGGGAGTTACTGTTTTTTTATTTTCTTGAATAAATAAAAAAACCGTTAAAATAACAAAAAACCATTAAAAATAGCCAAAAAAGAGTTAAATTATGACTTTCAGTCAACAAGCAAAACTTGAAATTTTAGCAAATCGACTAACTCGACCAAAATTTAATTCCTTAGTTAAAGGTTTAATTTTTTCATCATCACTAGATGATGATCCAAGCTATTTTATACTAAGAATTAACAAAAATGAAATTAATTCTCGATTAATTGAAATTTTTCGAAAATTTCAATTAAATTTTTCAGAAACTAAGAAAAACAAAAATTGGATCTGTATTGAGAGAAAATTAATTAAAATTGATAAAACACCTGAAAATATCCAATATTTTTTTGCCGGACTTTTCATAGGCGGAGGTTCGATTTCACCCTTAGGGTCAAAATCTTACCACCTTGAAATTTCATTTTTAGATAAATCAAAATGTGAAAAAGTTTTAAATATTTTGCGCCAAAATCAATTAGAATTCACTTTTAAGCAAATTTTTTACCAGAACCGCTTAAAAATTTACTTAAAAAAAGTTAATGAAATAATTTATTTTTTAATGGCTATCGGCGCACTTGAACAAGCTTCAAGATTAGAAATTTTGAGAATTGAACGTGATCATTATCTTAATGCAAACCGAATCACAAATTTTGACATAAAAAATGCCAAAAAAATAAGTGAATCATCGACAAACTTTATTAAAAAATGAAAATTAATTCAAGAAAACAATTTAACATCGAAATTTAGCGACCAAGAATTAATTTTTTTCGAGATCCGTCAAAAAAATCCTGAATTAAGTTTACAAGAAATTTGTAAAATTCTAAAAAAAGAGTATAATATTATTAGAACAAAAGCAGGCCTAAACTATTGGCTTGTTAAATCTAATAAAATTTTAGAAAAAGGAGTGAAAAATGCACAATAATATTTTTTTTGACCGCAAAGATTATCGTGCTTATAGCCGAGCGGATGAAGCTACAAAAAAATTAACAAATAAATTGTTGTCTTTTTCCATTATGTGATTAGGTATAGCAATTTTACTTGTTGGTTTAATTACGTTTGCAATTTTATCAATAGACTCATTATTTGCTATTTATTTAAGAATGGTTGCCGGTATTACATCAAGGTTTACTGGACTTTTAATATTTTTTCTTTTACTTATTGTAGTAAATTTTGGGTTGTCATATTATATAAATAGATGAGCATTAGCCGATAACCCGCCAACAATTGTTCTTGTTTTGCTCTATTTTGTTTTTGTATTGGCTAATTCTTTCCTTATTCCGCTGATCTTCGCTAGTCAAATAGCCTTAGGACAAGGTAACTATGTAATGATAGCAATTGGTGGCGCTGGTGGTATAATGGCCCTAATTGGAATTTTAGGTTATTTCCAAGTTATCAATTTTGGTAAACTTCTACCTTTAATTTTGATTGGTGTTTTTATTGAATTAATTCTTTTATTTGTTTCCTATTTTGTTTTTTCTTCATTTGTAGAAACCTTATACTCATTTGTCGCTATTACAGTTACATTAGGAATGATCGGATATGAGTTTTGAATTATCAGAAATCAATCATCTGTAATTTTGACCCATTACAATAGTGAAACAGAAATTAAACGTGTTTTTTTAAGATTGGGAATCGCAAATGCACTTGGTTTATATATTTCTTTCCTTCGTTTAGTCATTCAAATATTAAGACTTTTGAGCAGACGTTAAAATATATAATTTAGCTCTATTTTCAAATATTTTTTAAGGATTTTATGCAAAAAACAGTAATTTTAGTTGACATTGAGATTGAGAAAGGGTCAAATATCAAATATGAAATTGATCCCAAAACTAAAAAATTAGTTGTTGATAGAATTCTTCATGGCGATTTTGTTTATCCAGCTAACTATGGGAGCATTCCTGAGACACTAGATTGAGACGGGGATCCATTAGATGTTTTAGTTTATTCTAGCCAAAAATTTTTACCCGGATCACAACTAAATGCTAGAATTTTAGGTGCCCTTGAAATGATAGATGACGGCGAGATAGACACAAAATTAATTGCAGTTCATGATGATGACTATCGTTTAGATCATATTAATTCAATGGACGGTCTACCTCAAGAGTGATTAGATTCAATTCATTATTTTTTTAGCAATTATAAAAATTGAAAACGTCCCGGAATTACAAAAGTCTCAAAATTTATCTCTCTTGACGAGGCGATTAAAGAATTTGAAACATGCACTAAACTTTATGAAGATTTTCATCATTATTCAAAAGAAGATTTTCTTAAAACAATGCAAGAAAAATTCCCAGAAAAATATCAAAAATAATCAAAAAACGTTTTTTTGTCAACATGCAAAAAAATGTTTTTTTTTATGTTATAATAACAAAACAACAAAAAAACATTATTAAAATTTTAGAGGAGAATATGAAAACTAAGTGAAACAAGTTTTTAAAACTAGGTCTAGTTTTTCCAGTTTCTGTAATTGGAATTATTGCTAGTTGTGGTCATAATAACGGAGATAAAACTCCTGGTTCAGGACAAACACAAAACATTACTGATGTTTCCAAAATTTCTAATTTAGTTTCATCCCGTAAAGATGAAATAAGTGCAGCAAAATCAGATCCTTCCAAACATTTTGCAATGAATATCGCAATTGTAACAGCTGATGGAACTGTTACTGACAAATCTTTTAATCAGTCAAGTTGAGAAGCGATTCAACAAATGGCTGCAATAACAGGTGCGGAAATTACCGCGGTTGATAGTAGTACTGACACTTTATCACAAAAATATAATTCCTTAATTAACACAAATAAAAATATTTGAGTTCTTTCTGGATTTCAACACACTGATGCTCTAAAAACTTGACTTGCTGTTCCAGAAAATAAACAATCATTTACTAGTAAAAAAATCATTGTTATTGGAATTGACTTATCTGGTTTGGATGATGTAATTCCACAAGGTCAATACATCGGTTTAAATTATAAAACTGAAGAAGCAGGATATCTTGCAGGTTATGCAAATGCAGCATTTTTAGCCGCTAAATATCCAAATGATGCAAACAAACGTTCTGCAATAACCGTAGGTGGTGGAGCTTTTGCCGCTGTTACTGACTTTATTGCTGGATATTTGACCGGAATTAAAGCATATAATGCCGCAAATCCTACCAAAAAAACTAAAATTACCGCTGATACAATCAAATTAGATACAAATTTTGCTGTCAATGCAACAAGCAAACAAACACTTGAAGGTTTAGCGGCAAATGGTTCTCCTTCAACATTGCTAGCAGTGGCTGGCCCACTAACAGGAATTTTTGCAGATATTGCTGCAGGAGATCATGACCGTTTTTTAATAGGGGTTGATACTGATCAGTCACTTGTTTATACAAATGCGCGAAGAAGATTTTTCACATCAATTTTGAAAAATTTAGGATATTCACTTTTTTCAGTTCTTGCCGATCTATATACTAAAAAATCAAGTTCAAAATATTTAGGCGGATTTGTTCAATCTCAAAAAAATGCATTTGTAAAACTTGGATATAAGGATAAATTTGTGGACATTGCCGATTCAACCCTACCAGATTCAGATAAAACTTTAGCCGATAAAGCAATCGAAGATGCAAAAAAACATTTTGACCAAAAAACAGCAAACTCAACCGATATTCGTAAAACATTAGCCATTCCAGAGATGGACAAAGATCAACAAACTCGAATTAATAAGCTTGTTTCTGAAATTAATAAATAATTTCAGTGCTTTTTAAGCCCAAGAAAAAATCCAGGCTATTTTGTCTGGATTTTTTAATTTTTTTTGGTAACATTTAGTTAAATGCTAAGAGAAGAAAATGTAATTGAGTTTATCGGTGTTTCAAAAAAATTTGGCAACTTTTTTGCTAATAAAAACATTAGCTTTAAAGTTAAAAAAAACACAATCCATGCACTAATTGGCGAAAATGGTGCCGGAAAATCGACACTTATGTCCACTCTTTTTGGAATTTATACACCAGATGAGGGGCAGATAAAAGTAAACGGAAAACAATCATTTATCGACAACCCTAATCGCGCAAGTGACTTGGGAATAGGAATGGTTCACCAACATTTTAAACTAGTTGATGCTTATACTAATTTTGAAAACATTATTTTAGGTCAGGAATTTGCCCATCGTGGTGTTCTAAATCGACAATCTGCCCGTCATAAAATAAAAAAAATACAAGAAATTTACAATATTGAATTTGATTTAGACCAAAAAACTGGCGATGCTTCTGTGGTTGTAAAACAGAAAATTGAAATTATAAAAATTTTATATCGAGACTCAGATATCTTAATTTTTGACGAGCCGACAGCAATTCTATCGCCTCAAGAAATTGATTCCTTTTTAGATATTTTAAGATTTTTTGTTAAAAATGGTAAAACAATAATTTTTATATCACATAAATTATCTGAAGTTAAACAAGTTGCAAATTCTGCGACCGTTTTACGTCATGGCGAAGTAGTTGCTAACTTTGATAGTCTCGAAAACATCAGTATTTCCGAGATGACTTCGGCAATGGTTGGTAAAAAAGTTGTTAGCTCAAAAAATTTACTTAAAAAAGATTTCACACAAGTGGGATTAAAAGTTGAAAATCTTAGCGCTTCTTTTGATAAAAAAATCGAAAATTTAAACTTTGAAATTCACAAAGGCGAAATTTTTGCAATTGCAGGTATCGAAGGTAGCGGTCAACTCGAAGTCGAACTTGCAATTTCAGGACTAATTCATTCAACAGGTAAAATTTTGGTTTATAACCAAAATAACGAACCTATAAACTTAGAAAATTCAAGTGTTTCTTCTCGTTTTGGTCTAATCTCTTATGTTCCTAGCGATCGCCATAAATACGGAATAGTTTTAGATTTACCAAATTTAGATAATTCAATAATAAGAAACATGAGAAATCAAAAATATGTTTCAAAAAAATATATAAAAACTCAAAAAGTTCAAGAATTATATGCTAAAATTGTTGAACTTTTTGATGTAAGAGGTGATAAAACTGGCCAAAAAAATTCCCGACTTTTATCTGGAGGTAACCAGCAAAAATTTGTTCTAGGACGCGAAATTTTAACTGATCACGAAGTACTTTTAATAGTTCAGCCAACTCGCGGACTTGATATAGGGGCAATAAATTTAGTTCATCAAAAAATTCTTGAAGAAAAAAGCAAAAATAAAACAATTTTACTCATTTCATACGAACTTGATGAAGTTTTAGCGCTAGCTGATACAATTTGCGTTATCAATAAAGGACAAATTTCTAAAAAATATTTTGCAAATGAAATTGATCGTTATAAAATAGGTAAACTAATGGCAGGTTTAAATCATGATTAAGAAAAAAATTAATTTTTCTATTTTTTATAATTTTTTATGAAAAAAATTAGAAAAAAACAATTCTAAAAGTTTATCTGAAAAAATTTTATCTACTTTTTGGGCAATTTTCTTTGGAATTTTAGTTTCATTTATTTTTATCTGATCATTTGGATACAATCCGCTTCAAGTTTATTATACTATTGTTTTTAAGATTGCTTTTGCTTGAAATGAAATCAGAAATTTGCTATTAATTACATCAATTTTCATTTTTGCTAGTATTGCAATTGCAATTCCTTTTAAATCGGGATTATTTAATATCGGTCTTCCAGCGCAAATGATGATCTCAGGGATAGTTTCCTTGATGATTGTTTTAAATTTAACATCAATTAATATTTATGCTCGGTTATTAATAGCCGCACTTTTAGGTATTTTAGTAAGCGGAATTCTGGGCGCGCTAGTTGGTGTTCTTAAATCTTATTTGAAAATAAATGAAGTTATTTCAACAATTTTATTAAATTGATTAATTTTTTTTATTGGTAAATTTTTCCTTACATCAACAAGTCTTGATATCGGATTTAAAACCACAACACTAACTTCACAAAGTATAAACGAGCTGTCATTTTTAACATCAATATTTTTAACCCGTAATTTTTCAATAATAATGTTATTTTTATCATTATTATTTGCATTTTTAATTTGGTTTGTTTTGCAAAAAACTTCAATTGGCCTTTCAATAAAAATTACTGGTCAAAATAAAGATGCTGCAAATTATGCCGGAATTAATAACAAAAAAACAACTATAGCAGTAATGACTTTTTCAGGAATTGTCGGCGGGATTGCCGGTTTTGCCTGGTATGTTTTTTACAGAAGATCCTTTACACTTCAGGCTGGAATGCCACGAGAAGGTTTTGATGCTATTTTATTAGCGCTTTTAGCCTTTAATTCACCTTTTGGAATAATTCCAATATCATTTTTTTACTCAGTTCTTCTAATTGGAACAAACGCACTTGAGGCTCATTCAATCGCTTTAAATCAACAAACAACACAAATTATTATTGGAATTATAGTGTATTTATCAGCTATATCCGTTATTTTCGTTCATTTTAAACCTCTAAAATGAACGATGAATGTTTGATACTTATCTAGGACAGGCCGATTTTTCAGTGCTAAAAATGCAAAAAATGCAAATATAAAGCCACCAACTTCTGCCTACAGTAATTTAAGTTTATTGCTCATAAAAGCTGAAAAAAAGGAAAAAATTAGGAATTTGCAAACAGAAATTACTAAATTTGAAAATATTAAGGCAGAACTTTTAACTTTATTTTTAGACCAAAAAGTAAATATTTTTTGAATTTACATAAAAATTCAAAAAACAAACATTAAACTTTTTCTACTAAAAAGAGCATACTTAAAAATTAAGAATTATGACAACGTCGCAATTTGAAAGCAAAAAAAGAGCGAATTAAAAAACAAATCTGGACTAGATTCTGCGCTTAAGTCGAAAAATGTTGAGGAAAAATTAGCCTTTTTTGAGCAAATTAACCAAAAAAGGCGTAAATTAAATATCGAACTAAATGAATTAGGTTATTTTGATGCTAAAAATAATTTTAACGCCTTTTGACAGCAACTTATTGAACATCACCTTCAGTTTCGTAGTCTAAAATCTGAAATCATTGAAAATTTTAAAGCAGACCAAAAAGCTAAAAAACCTTTAAAAACGGAGGAAAAATAATGACTTTAGAAACAATTATTCCAATTTTAGCGCTTTTCTTTGTTTTTTTCTCAATAATAACAACCGGATCTATAGCCGGACTTTATAGTGAAAAAGCTGGGGTTGTAAACATCGCAATTAACGGAGTTATGATTATTGGGGCTACAGTTTATGGTCTTTTTTCAATTCTCTTTGATGTTTCAAACATGGCGATGCAATTAATTTTAATCCCACTTGCAGCGCTTTTTTCAGGATTATTTTCGTTATTACATGGGTTTTTAACGATAAAACTGAAAGGAAATCATATTATCTCAGGTGTGGCGCTTAACATTTTGGCGCCAGCAATTGCATTTGCATTGCTTAAAATTTATGGAAACAGTAGTCGCTTTGAGTCTCCGGTAAATGAACTTGCTTTTGGTCCACATAGAACATTTTTAAACATTTTTTCACTAAAATTACTAATTGTAACAGCACTAATTTTTGTAACTTGGTTTGTTTTTTCCAAAACAAAATTTGGTCTTAGATTTTCGGCTGTTGGTGAAAATCCACACGCCGTTGCTGCAGCCGGAATTAATGTCAATAGAATGAAATGACTAGGAGTTTTTCTTTCAGGTTTAATTGCAGGAACCGCTGGTGCTTTTTATTTCCAGTATCTAGGATCTTCTTTTACAGGCGATGTTCAGGGGCTAGGATTTTTATCTTTAACAATTTTAATAATGGGCCGTTGAAAAATAATTTTAATTGTAATTTACAGCTTAATTTTTTCATTTTTATACACAATTTCAATTAGCTTAGCCGGAAATTTTGGTGACTTTTTAGCAATTATTGAAGCTGCACCATATTTAGTTACAATTTTAATTCTAGGTCTTACTTCAAGAAAAGATTTAGCGCCAAAAGCACTCGGAATACCTTATGACAAATCTTTAAAATAAATAATAATTTATAGTATAATTCTAACTCCTTATTAAAAAATAAAAATAGCTACTCACGAAAAAAATATTTCAAGGTTTTATTATGTACAAAAAATTTTTCGAAGGTATTATTGAAGTTATTACCGGCCCAATGTTTTCAGGAAAATCTGATGAACTAATCAAAAGAATAAAAATTCTAACTTATGCAAATATTAAGATTTTAGTAATAAAACCTTTAATTGACAACCGTTTTTCTGATTGTGAAATTGTTTCGCGTTCAGGTCTAAGAATTCCAACTTTTAGCGCTAAAACAACTCAAGAAATAAAAGATCTATTTGCAAAAGATAAATATGGAGCAATTGCAATTGACGAGATTCAATTTTTTTCCGAAGATATTATCCCCTTTTTGGATAAAATTGCAAACAAAGGAATTCGTGTGATTGTCAGCGGCCTTGACCAGGATTTTCGTCGTAAACCCTTTGGTGTTTTACCAAATTTAATGGCAATTGCCGAAAATGTCACTAAATTACAAGCAGTTTGTACAATTTGTAAGCGTGCCGCAACAACATCGGCCCGTCTTGTTAAATCAGAAAAACAAAACTTAATTGGTGATAGCGCCGAATACGAGGCGCGTTGTCGCGCCTGCCATAACCTATAAAAAAAAAAAAAAAATATTTTTTCTACTAATTCAAAATTTTGTGGTAAAATTATTTTTTGCTAGTGCAAGTGTAGTTTAATGGTAGAACTTCAGCCTTCCAAGCTGACTGTGAGGGTTCGATTCCCTTCACTTGCTCCATATCAGGTTGTCCAAATTCTCAAAAAAAGCGCGAAAGCGCTTTTTTTATTAACATTTTATACATTATTTTAAAAAAATAATGTATAATTTATAAAAGATTTAATTTCTTAAAAAAGGAACAAAATGGAAATAATTTCAGGAACAGTAATAGATAAACTTGGTTTTCATGCCCGCCCTGCTTCAAAAGTTGCAAAATTAGCGACAACATTCAAATCACAAATTAAAATCATATCTGGTGAAAAATCAGGTAATGCCAAATCAATTATGAACATAATGGCTCTTGGAATTAAAATGGGATCAAATTTTACCATTGAAGTTTCAGGTGAAGACGAAATTATAGCTGCAAAAGCGATCAAAGAATTAATTATTGCCGAAAAATTAATTCTTGAATAATTCAGAAAAACCCCACATAAAAAAACCGACGTTTTGTCGGTTTTTTTAATTTTTTTGACAGGTTTTGCTAAATTTTGTAAAAAACTATAAAAAAATATATTTTTCAATTATTTTCTAGCAAAACCTATAAAATAATGTAAAATTATGGTAATTAATTTGATTTTTTGCGTTATCAATTTATCAAATTAATTATTTTATATATACAAAAAAAAGAAAGGAGAAAAATGTCCATTTCACTTAAATCAGTTTTCAGTGAAAAAACAAGAAAGAGCACTAACAACTCTGGTGTTGGGAAAATGCGTAAAATTTTGTCCAAAATATCTGGCGCTTTTATGCTACCAATCTCAGTTATGTCCATTGCTGGTCTGTTCTTAGGAGTTGGTGCTGCGATTGCAAGTAATGCCTCATCCGCGTCACTTAAACAATTTGGGGACTTTATCCAAGCCCTAGGTGACCCTATTTTTGGCGGTTTACCGCTTTTATTTGCAATTGCCTTTGTTATTGCCTTTACTGATGACGCCGGTGTGGCTGTTTTTGCAACAGTAATCGGATATCTTGTTTTCTCAAGCATTCAATCAGTCTTTATTACTGATGTTGAAAATGGGGTTACTATTTTATTCTCTGGTGCAGGACGTGATCCAGCCGGATTAAAAAGCCTTGTTGGCGCTGCTCTCGGAATTAGGGCGCTTCAAACATCAGTTTTTGGAGGAATAGCTGTTGGACTTACTGTTCAATATCTATATAATCGCTTTCATACAATTGAATTACCACAAATGATTTCATTTTTTGGTGGTAAAAGATTTGTTGCATTAGTTACAATTCCAGTAATGGCACTTTTAGCTTTTGTTTTCCTAATTTTCTGACCATGAATAGGAATTGTACTTAACCTCTTTGGTGCCTCACTTGCAAAAGTTCCTTATGGATTTGAGTCATTTATCTTTGGTTACATCGAAAGATCATTAATTCCTTTTGGTCTACACCATGTTTTCTACGCGCCACTTTGATTTTCATCAGCCGGTGGAGACGCAGGTGCAACTATCACTGAATGAGCTCTTGGTCAAGGAATTGAAGTTGTTTCAAAGGCGGGTGACGGCGGTGGTTTCGAGGTAGTTGCTAAAGCACAAACAATTCCTGGTGATTCACTTAAAAATATTTTAATTGCCATCCGTGAAAATGGTGATAAATATGTTGGTGACTCAACAGCTTCACTTACTTTATTAGGAGCTCCTAACACAATAGATTATACCGTTGATGGCAAAGAATTTTCAATTCCATTATTTACCTTTTTAGAAAACCATGGTTTCAAAGTAGGTAGATTTGCTGACGGTAAATTCTCAGGAATGATGTTCGGTCTTCCAGCAGCAGCAGCGGCCATGATTATGGCAGCCCCAAAAGAAAATCGTAAAGTTGCCGCAGGAACTGTTATTCCAGCAGCAGCAACCTCATTTGTAACTGGTGTTACAGAACCGATTGAATTTACATTCCTATTCTTATCTCCACTACTTTTCTGAGGATTCCACGCATTTATGATGGCACTTTCCTTCATGTTTGCGAATTTAGCTGGAGTTCACATTCCAATGGCCTTCTCAGGCGGAGTTCTTGACCTTTTAATTTACGGAGCCGTTCCTGTCCAAAAAGGTACTAATTTCTGGTGAGTTTTAGTAGTAGGGCTTGCTTATGTACCAATTTACTACTTTGTTTTCCTTTTTGTTATCAAATGGAAAAACCTTGAAACTCCTGGAAGAGGAACAAATACCAAATTATTTACAAAATCTGATTATTTAGCACGTAAAGATAAATCAAAATCTGCCTCATCAGTTGACCCACAAGTTCTTGCGATCGTTGATGGATATGGTGGAATTGATAATATTACCAATTTTAATAATTGTGCATCACGTCTTCGTTATGACATTAAAGACTTATCACTTGTTGACGAACAAAAATTAAAAGCTGCCGGCGTTGTTGCTATAAAAGTTGAAGGACAACACCATGTTCAGGCAATTTTAGGTCCAATCGCTGAGCAAATGAATGCAAAAATTAATTCCCAACGTGATTTAATTAAAGCTCTGTCTCAAGACGAAATTGATGCAATTTTGAAAAACAAACCGGCTTAACCTATGCCAGAAAAAGTTGAAATGACTAAGTGCCAAAACAAAACTTGCCACTTGCCAGAAGAAATTTATTCTCCAGCAACAGGTGAATTAATTGAATTAGCACAAGTAAAAGACGGCGTATTTTCTGAAGAAAAATTAGGAAAAGGTTTTGCAATTCGTGTTGGAAACACCGGTAAAAAAGACATTTTTTCACCAATTAATGGTCAAATTAAAATGGTTTTTGCTACCAAACACGCAATTGGATTTGCTTCTAAAGATAATAAAACCCAAGTTTTAATTCACATCGGAATTGATACTGTCGAACTTCAAGGTAAAGGAATTGAGGTTTTTGTTGAAGCTGGCCAAGATATTAGTGTTGGAGATAAAGTTGCTAGTGTTGATCTTGATTATTTAACTCAATCAGAAATAAAAAACACCGATATTATCGTTGTTATTCTTCACGAGTCAGATAAAAAAGAATTCGAATTTAAAGTTCCTTTACAAAACATTGATCAACTCCCAATGCTAGTTGGTCAATCACTACCAGTCAAAAAACAATAAAATTGGTCTCTAAATTTTAGAATATTTTTGTAAAAAAACCGCGAAGTTAATCGCGGTTTCCCAAATTAAAAATATAAATGCAACACATACGTATTTTTAAAATCGCCGTTTGGCGATTTTTTTTTAAATGTTAAATCACCATGTTATCATTAAAAACCTCTAAAGCGGATTTTCAATTAAAAATTTCTCTAGGCATTGAGTTAATTTGACTGATTGTTTTTTGTAAATCATCATCACTGATTAGGTTGAAATCAAAACCTTTTGGATAAAACCTTCTAATTAATCCGTTGGCATGCTCATTAGAACCTCTTTGAAATGAAGCATATGGTTCTGCTTTATAAATTATTACTTTTAATCAATATGCCAATATTGCAATTTCCTCAAATTCAATTCCATTGTCGCAAGTGATAGTTTTGATATGTAAATTATTTTCATTTGCAAGATCTTTGATTGCTTTATTGATGGTTTTGGGATTTTTGTTTCGCACTTTTTTAGCAAATAATTTTCTAGTTTTTCTTTCTACTAGGGTTAGGATATTATCGTGTCCGCTAGCTTTTTTGCCAACTACTAAATCTAGCTCTCAATGTCCAAAATCTTGCCTTGAATCTATGGATTTATCACGTGCTCAAATGGGCTTTACATAACCTTCTGGAACTAATCTTTGCACGACATTTCTTGTTCTTTTTCCGCCTTTTTTGTAATATTTTCTGAGTCTGTCACTCCTAACTATTACCCATTTATTAGTTTTGATTCAGTTAAAAACGGTCTTTAAAGATGGTCTTTCAATGTTCGGAAAATTTTCAGCTATATAAAAATATGTTGCTTTAACTCCATGGACTTTTTTGTCATATTTTAGTGCAAAAATTTTGCTAAACTCCTCATATTTTCCTAACTCAACAAATTTAAAATAATACCTATGATAATATCTTTTTCGTCTTTTTGTTATTGCTAAATTAGCTTCATAAATTCCATATTCATTTAGATTTCTTTTAATTTCTCTTGAAACAGTTGAAGGCGAAACATTAAGTTGTTTAGCGATATATCTAATACTTTTATTGTTCTGCAATAAAAACTCAATTTTTACTAAATCTTCGAAACTAAAATGTTTAAATTTTCTTTTTTCCATGATGCTCCTAAATAAAAAAAAATGCAACAATAATATTATTATACTATATGTTGCATTTTTATCTTCTATTTAGGAAAACCGCGAAGTTAATCGCGGTTTTTACTTTAAATTAAATTTAGACTAAAATATACAATAATTTTCAATACTAAATTTATTAAGCGCCTTTTGTTAAAGTTTATTTCTATTTTCTTAAAGTCTAAGCAAATATCTGAGTTTGTCATTCGTTGGCAAAAATTCACTTTTTAGTGAGTATAAATATGCAAAAATGCTGTCAATAAGTGTTTTTAGCCGCTAAAATCTTAATTTTTATTAGTTTGTAATTAACCTTTTGCAAAAAAAAAAAAAAAAAATGTTTGGTCTAAATAAATTAGTAGAAAAATCTCAGACAATTAGTTTTTTACCTATGATTTTGATTGCACCACTTTTGTTAATTTTTTCTAGCATGTTCATTTTAAAAATTTTGGACAAATAATTTACCTTATATAAGAGCTTGGACTTTTATATGATAAGCAACTTTGAGGCCTTTCATTGTTATACCAATCAATAAATGAACTTATTTTTTGATAAGCGGTAGCCACATTTTCAAAATTTTGGCCCTCAATATTAAGCAATTCGCGTTGAAAAACTGCGTAAAAATATTCAATAGGGCGGTTTGCAAGGGCATTTCCTTTTGGTGACATTGATTGTTGGATACCATTTTGCTTTAAAAAATTAGCAAATTTGTAGTTCGCATATTCCACACCATGATCTGAATGGAAAAATTTTGGTTTAATATTATACTTTTTGATCGTTTCTTTTACTAAGTTTATAGTTTCTTCTGAAAATCTAGTTTTAGAAATTGAAAAATTTAGCAGGTAATTGGATTTTGTTTCAATAATTGAGTGTAGGTAAAATCATTCGTTGTTAATTTTGATAAATTTAATATCAGCAAACCATTTTTCACCAAAATTTTCTGAGCTAAATTCACCTTTGATATGATCTTCAGTCCAAATTCGCGTAAACTTTTTCTCTTTTGGCGCTGTTTTTCCTTGCCTTTTATAAGCTAGTGATTTTAATCCTAAAAATTCGTAGTGTTTTTGAAACACGTACGTGGATACATAATTTCCCTGATTTTTGTAAATATTATATAGGACGTCGCGCCCTTTAACTTTTCAATTTAAAATGAAATTTTCACGAATTCACTCAAGTAATTTTTCATCATAAATCATTTTCTTTGGTGGTTTTTTTACCCTTATTTTCTCATAAATCGAACTGCGATTAATATTGAAAACACTACAAATTCTAGTGGAATTTTCGATTTTGTTTTTATCTTTTTCTTGTTCTTGCTTTCGCTTTTTGAGCTCCTCAAGAACAATTGCGGGGTCAACCCCGTATCTTCTAAGAACATTCTCCATTATTTCTTGATAAATTTCACGATCGTTTTCAGAAAGATCGTTAATTGTATATTTCCTTTTTGGTTTACGCGGTGATTTGATTTTCCCACGAACACTTATCAAACTTTTCATATCATTATTATAAAACTTTTTTTGTCAATTTCTTATCAAATTATTAGCATATATATGCAACATTCATTCTTTATGTGCTTTTTTACTTTTTGATTTGCTTTTATAAATTTCTCTAAATTCTTCTGCAAATTGCAAAATTGCGTTTTTCAATCCTTTAGATTCGGCAATTTTGATGTATTTAAATTTGTCTTCAATTGTGAATTTGTATTGTTTCATTTTGACACATCTTTTTTTGAATGTGCCTGAAATTAATATACTAACTTAATGTTTGGTCTAAAATAAAATTGTGTTATATTAAACATCACTAAGAATGAATTAATAAATCGTTGATATTGAATTAAGGGGGAATTAGTTATGTTTTTGCCATAAAAAAATCAGAAAATGCGAATTTTTCATTATATTTTTAAATATGATGGAATGCCTTAAATTTGACCGTTTAGAAATCTACAAATTTATGGCTTTTAATTATTGTTCTTTCAAAACTTCATATGTTTTTTTAGGCTCAATTTAAATAAAAACGAGTTTTCTATTTACATTGAGTTTAAATAGTAGTTGTATTTTTTTATGTTTTTTGTTATTTTACCCATTAATTGATTTTTGCCGCTGTTTCAAACTAAAAAAGCAGTTTAAAAATTTCATAATTTTGCTTTTTAAGCTAAAATTATAGCTTTTTTAGTTTGTTTTATTTGATTAATGAGTAGATTTTTCATTCGTGAGTGTTAGATTTAAAATTCAGTGTTTTTGCCTTGATAGTTATTTTTCTTGAGTTTGCCAGTTTGGTGGTGTTCCTATTGACCCGAATATTTGAAATAGGTATGATTCTTACTTTTACTTCTTATTAAATCACTAATAAAAAAGGTAATTAACTTTTGCCAAAAAAGTTAAAAACGCCCAAAACTAAACCAGGACAAAAAAATTAATAGTTTAATATTATTTTAACATTATAGCATATTGCTGTGGTGTTTTTCAATTTAAAATTAATTAAATTCTATTGTTATTGTATCAAAATATATAATCTGCAATTATTTTTTTCAGATCTCCTAAAGTTATTTTACTGTAGTCTAACTCGTTTAAGCATTCACTTTTTATAATTGAAAATCAGTATTTAGCCTGCCTATTATCTAATGAATTTCCTACACGAGACAATAAAACAGTTCCTGCCATTTTATTTATTTTGTCAATATAGATTTTTGAAGTGTATTGACATTAGTATTCTCCTTTTTGTCGCATTTGAAAATTTAAAAAAGCTAACACTTTGGGTGTTAGCTTTCTCCTTAAACTCGGACAAAAATGCCATCACCCTAGTGTTAATTTTTTTGTCCTGGTTTACAATGGTTTTTTTGCTGCTTTATAATAAATTTTTATCAAAACATATTAACTTTAAAGCACAAAATATTTAATATCAACAAAAAAACCGCGAAGTTATTCGCGGTTTCTACTTTAAATTAACTTTATTTGACTAAAATATACAAATAATTTTTAATAATAAATTTATTAAGCCCACTTTTGTAAAGTCTAAACAAATATATTAAACATTAAAAACTACGGTTTGATATATACTTTCGGCATAAAATACCATGCAATTGAAGTTTTGTATTTGTTATAAACCGCTTCAATTGTATTTTTAATAAGTAGAACTGATATTTTATGTAAAAAAACTTGACTTATAATAATGGTGATGAGACTTAACGCATATGCTGTAAAGTGAATACTGAAATAAGTGGTTTTAATAGGCCAAATTCCAACAAATACTGTTAATATTGGTAAGGAGATAAATGAAATAAACATAAAAATCATTTGCAAAATAAAGAATCTATAATGAACTTGAAATAAAAAGTATTTTTTTTCTTTGTTAAATTCAATTTCATTAGGATAATCTTTCATATCACGAATAATCATATTAAAGATAGTAAATCTGCGTGGCTTTAACGATAATTTTTCATACTTTTCTTCAAATTGATTATTGGTTAAATTTATAGCTTCTTTTTTATATTTATTTATAAATACAACATACCTTATTCAAAAATGTGAAAATAAAATAGATAATGGCGTAATAAAACCCAAAATAACAATTTGGCTTGACGACGTTGAATAATTAATAAAGAGATCGCTGTTAGAGGTGGTGAATATAAGAAAACCTATTTCTAAAGGTAAAGTAATAAAGATAATAAATTTAACCACCGAGTTAAAAAAAAGATAATTAAAAAGAAGAGTTATTGCTTTCATTCAAAAATTAATATCCTCAAGAAAGTATTCTCCTCATATCAAAATCGTCAAAATTTATTATATTATTTCCTGATAATTCATTTATATTAGTTATTATTTTTCTAATTTTTTCTTTAAGCTCATTTTCTAAGGACGTATTGTTTGAAGTCTTAATTGTTCGAAAAACAGTTTTTAAATCATCAAGTTCCTTTGTTATTTTTTGTGCAACACCTAAATAATAAGGAGAATTTGATGAAGTTGCGACAATTGAAAGAACTAATTGCGTTACGGCGGCTCCGCCTCCAACTAATCCACCTATGATTCAACCAACAGGGCCTAATGCTGCTAGCGCAGGAAGAGCAGCGGCTGTCGCCACCCCAGTTGCTCCTGCCCCGACCCCAAAGGCGGTGGAATCACTGCTTGCTTTTTTAGATCATTCTAAATTTTGATCAATCACCCGTTGAATTCGTTCAATTCAATCTTCAATGGTAAGTCTTTGGAATTCGCTAAATAAAGCTCTTCTTACTCTTCTACGAGAGTTTTTACTTTTTAATTCTTGAAATTTTTTATAAATTTCGCTTGTAGATCGAAGTTTTTGAAAAGTTTTATTTTTTTGGTCTTGATTATTAAAAACTTTGCCTCTAAAAATATAGTTAAATTGTTTATAAGTAAACGAGTCAAGTGAATCTATTGAATTTCCAAACTCTCTTATTAACAAGTTTTTTGCGTCTTCATCTTGAATTTTGTCTAAAATATTAGCTTCAAGTTTAGAGATTAAATTTTTGAGTTTGATATCAGCATTTTCATAAGGCTGTGCAACAACAACATTGCCCAAACTCAAAAGATTGATTAGTTCTAGATTTTTCATTTTTATTTCCTCCGTGTTGTTATAATTACATTTAAAATTATACAATAATAATTTTAAGTTTTTTTTTTTTTTTTTAGGACAAATTCAATCAAAAATACTAAACATTTACTTGAGTTTTTGGGAGGCAAAAATGATAATTAATTTAGATAATGTTGATATAGCGAAAAATAAAGACGAGAATTTAATAAAGGTTGTGCAAGGAAGTTTTGCCCTGAATTCTTATGGGATATTAGAAAGAAAGCCTAATGATTTAGATTTAATAATTTTTTCTAAAAAGATTAAAAGTTTAAGGTTTCTAAATCAAAAACTAATGATTGAACTCAGTAAAAACAAAAATTTAGATGTAAAATTAAGCACACCTTTTTTTAAAAAACTTGGATTTAAAAATTTAGATTTAACTATCGAGATAATTTTGGCAAAGTTTTTAAAACCTAATATTTACAAAAAAATTAAAAAAAATCTTTATTTTGTAAAACCTGAATATGCTATTTTGGTTAAAATATTTCAAATTTCATCAGTTTTATCCAATCATTTTTTAGGGTCAGACAATCTAAATTTCCAAAAAATCATTATAACTTTACAAGATCTAAAAATTATTTTGAAAAATAAGTTGCTATTTCATAAAACAAGAGCATTTATTAGGAAAAATTTACTAAGCATTATTATTAATAATTTTATTTTTGATTTTTTTCTAAGAGACAATATAGAATTAATTTGATTTTCTAAAAATGCATATAAATTTGAATTGATAAATTCCATTGAAGGTAATAAGTTTTTGTCAAAAAAAATTAAATCACTTTTCTATTTAAATAAGAATTCAAGAAACTTATTTAATAATTTGATGGTTATAAATGACTATTTTTTGAAGAACAAATATAATATCATAAGTAAAATTAACTCGCTAAACAAGTCTAAAAACGTATTATCTTCAAATGAAATCTACTTGGAAAACGTAAATTTTTTCTTTGATAATTTCAAAATGATAAATAAACAAAATATAATTTTTTATTCAAAAATTTCACCAAATTGAGACACTGAAATTATAGAAATTAATAAGTCATTCCCCTTTATAAAAGTTTTCAAAGATCTATCGTTAAAATATAAAATTAACGAAAATTTAAACAAAAACCAAATTTTAATCTATTCTAGTAACAATCAAGAGTTTTTGCTTAATACTTTATATAAACTAGTTGTGCTTTTAGTCTTTATCTAATTAAAAACTTTTAATCTAATAAGTGTTGAAGCATTTATTTTGCAAAGCATCTCATTAATAGTTGATTCTATTAATGAGATTATAACATTCTTTTATTGATTATATAATAATTTAGGAATTAAGGTTATTTGTTATATAAAGGGTCAAGTTCCCACGCAATCTAAATTAATTTTTCAAATCTTTTAAATGGACATTTTAGAAAAAATAAACAAATATTTGTCACAAAGCATAAAAAATGACAGCCCATTAGCAATTTGAATAAT
This sequence comes from Mesomycoplasma ovipneumoniae, assembly GCF_035918255.1. Classification (NCBI taxonomy): domain Bacteria; kingdom Bacillati; phylum Mycoplasmatota; order Mycoplasmoidales; family Metamycoplasmataceae; genus Mesomycoplasma; species Mesomycoplasma ovipneumoniae. Next base: position 45,652 of record NZ_CP142136.1, read on the forward strand.
TATTTTTTATTTATTTTTAAATAAATTGCAAACAAAGACTTATTAAAAGTTTTTGTGATTAATTCAATAGGATTGTCAAAGGAATTTGAAATCAATCTATAAATTTTCGATAAATTTCTATTGTTGTAAAAAATAAAAAAGTAAAAAGAAAAAAACAACAAAATAGTAATAGAAAAAATAATAACTAAAATGATTGTCAATAAATCAATATAATTTTTATCAACTTTTATAAGCGCACCTGTATCTCGGATAAAATCTATAGCAAAATTGTTATTACCAAAAACAAGAGTTAAGAAAATTTCGAGTAAAATAAATGTTAAAATTGAAAAACTAAAGCAAAAAGTTGCAAATCATAACTCAAATTTACTTATTTTATAAATAATTTTAGATAAAAATTGTTTCAATTCGGGGTTTATTTCCTTCCCCTGCAAGTAAGAAGCATTGTTAATTTTTATTAGTTTTCTTAAAATATCAACGAGAATTTGCAAATAATCACAAACCAGCTTCAACTATATAGTCTTGATACTCCCTGCTAAGCTGTTGTTTTTTATATAAAGAAAACAAGGTAAAAAAATTTCTGAAGATAATAATTGTTAGCGAAATAAAAATCAAATAGGAAGCTAGTCTTACGAGAAATAATCCACCGTTGGTATTTATAAATTCAATTTTACTAAATGAAATTATATATATAATTACTATTGTTAAATAAAAAATAAAAGGTAAGACAATAATATGGAGAAATTTTCTATTAAACAGTTCCAAATAGCGCATGTAGAATTTTTGGTTCATGTTAATTTAATTAATATCCATTATTTTTATAATTTAACATTATTGTATCTTATAATATTAAGTACAAGTTAAAAAACAATAAAAAATTTTACCATCATATAAATTAGAAGAAAAAATTTATAAAACCGATAGAATCAAAGCCATATATAAAAAAGTAATTGTCTGAATTTTTCTATTAATTTAGCTAAAAAATTTAGTAAGTTAGGATATTATTTTTCCTGTAAATATAAACATTTTTTATTTAGTATTTAATTTTTATTTATAACTTTTTAGGGTATAATTTAATTAGTTTTGTGAAAAAGGGGGTTTAGTATAATGGCAGTACCATGGACTCCAAACCCATCAGTGAAGGTTCGAATCCTTTAACCCCCGCCAAAAAATTATTTTTAAAATACGAAAGGTGACAAGATGCAAACAAAATTCAAGAACAAAGCATATAATTTAGTTTCATCATTAATACAGCCAGGAGAAAAACTAGAATTTACCGTTAGTGATATAAATTTTGATGTTGTTGACTTTAAAAATTTTGGAAAAACAACGCTAATTTCGATTTTTCCGTCAATTAATACCAAAATTTGCGATGAACAAACAACATCCATCCGTGATTTATCAAGGAAATATTCACAATTTAGATTTATTTCAGTTTCACTTGATCTTCCTTCTGCGATTGCTCAGTGAAAAAATGCAAATTTATCTGAAAATATGGAGATATATTCTGACTATCGTTTGCGTAGTTTTGGATTAGCTACTGGATTTTTAATTGATGATGTATTTTTATTAAATCGTGGTTATATTATTGTTGACTCTGAAGGAAAAGTTTTAGTTGTTGAACCTAATTCTGATGTTCACGATCAAATTAATTTTGAACAATTAGAAAAACATCTTCAAAACCTTTCATAATTTTCTTAAAAACTTAAAAATTAATTTTTATTTACATATTCAAGAAATGCACATTTAATTGTGTATTTTTTATTTATTTTTTAAAAATAAAAAAAGTGGTATAATTTATAAGACAAAATAAAATAGGAATAACAATGAATAACCTTACAAAAATTCCCGCTGACCTAATAAATGAACGCCCTTTTAAAGAAGGTGAGGCTTTTTGGTTAATTCAGGATTGAATTCCAATTTATGCCCTCACAGTCGTTCTGGGTATGGTTGCGTCAATTATCACAATTTATTTTTTCTGAAAACGCGAAGGTTACAAATTTGATCATTTAGCCGCGCTGATTTTTATCACAATTCCTATTTCTATTGTTGGAGCTCGTTTTGGATATATTCTTGAGCGTTTAGTGGTTGGTGATTTAACATCATTACAACAGTGATGAAATATTCGCCAAGGTGGACTCTCAATTCAATGAGGGGTTATTTTTCCAACTGTTGCAAATTTAATTTATGCTTATCGAAAACGGGCTAGTTTTGATTGACGAAAAGCCTTTTCTTTTATCTTGCCAGCCGTTTTAATTGGTCAATTTTTAGGAAGATGAGGGAATTTTACAAATCACGAAGTCTACGGATTCCTTGATCCTGAAGGTAAAACCGTAAATTGATTAGGTGATTTTATTCGAAAAAATATGTTTATTGCCGATAAGCATGCACCAAATGGTCAACTCCGTGTTCCATTATTTTTCTATGAATCGCTAACTTCGCTATTTGGTTACTTGGTAATTGTATGAGTTTTAAACCTTTTTTCATGGCTAAAACCAGGTTCAACAGGGGCGCTATACATTTTATATTACGGAATTGTCCGGGCTTCTATGGAATTTTTACGGCAAGAATCATATGTTTATTATTTTGTAATTGCAATTTTGATGATAATTCTAGGAATTTTGTTGTTTATCCGCTTTCAATTTTTCGCAAATTACTATGTAAAAATAGAAAACAAAAAAGTAAAAATAGCATTTTTTGAAAGATACACAAAAGAAAACAGACGCTATATTGGTTTGCCTTGAACAAGATGAAATCGTAATCTTTCTGAGCCTGCAAAATCAGAACCAAAAACTTTAGAGGCTTAGCCAAAATTGAAATTTTACAACGGAAAACATTAGTTTTTAATGTTTTTTATAATTTAATATTATATAATTATTTATAATCATTAACATTTTATTCTTAAGGGGTTTAATCATGGAAAATTATGATGTTATAATAATCGGAGCAGGACCAGCTGGACTAACAACCGCTCTTTATGCTTCACGTGGTAATTTAAAAGTTCTAATTTTGGAAAAAGGAGCTCCAGGTGGGAAACTTGTTTCACAATCTAAAATTGAAAATTGACCTGGAGATGAGTTTATTGATGGTGCATCTTTAGCGCTAAGAATGTATAAACACTCACTAAAATTCGGGACAAAACACCGTTATTGTGAAGTTGATTATATTGAGTCTAACTCTCCTTTTGACCATAAAGTTATTTGTAAGGATGGCAAAACTTTCACAGCCAAATCCGTTGTTGTAGCTTCAGGAATGGTCGAAAGAAAACCGTTAGATATTAAAAATTACCTTGATTTTGAAGGTAAAGGTGTTTCTTATTGCGTTGTTTGCGATGGTCCTTTTTATGCTAACCAACCTTCAATTGTTATTGGGGGTGGAAATTCCGCTGTTGAGGAGTCAAGTTTTTTAGCTTCAATAGCTTCAAAAGTTTATGTTTTAGTTCGTGATGATAAATTTATTGCCGAGCCACTTTTAATAGAAGAACTCAAAAAAAACAAGAATGTTGAAATTTTATTTAATGCTAGAGTTTTAGAACTTCAAGGAGAAGGCGCGCTTGAATCAGCAATTATTGATCACAATGGTGAGCAAAAAACACTAGAAATTAAGTCACTTTTCCCATACATTGGTTTTTTGCCAGCTACTAGTTTTTTACAAAAAAACCATAAAGAAATTCTTGACAAATTTAATTTTATTACAGTCGACAAATACGGACAGTCAAAAATTCCTGGGGTTTATGCTGTTGGTGATGTTGTTACAAAAGAAATTAGACAAATTGTTACTGCTGCAAATGACGGTGCAATTGTTGGTAAAATTTTAACCAATCGAATTAAGTAAAAAAAGGTCTCTATATAGTGAAAATAGTTAAGAAATTTTCCAAAACAAAATTTTTAACAAAAAAATCAAAAATTTTACTAGGGCTTACTTTAAGCGCATCATTTCTTGGTGTTTTAGGAATTTCAGTCGGTATTTCTTATGGTTTTGGCTTAATTAAAAAAAATTCTTATCAGACAACTGTCGAGGATTTAAATAGAATAATAACTAAAATTAATGCTCTTAGTTTTAATGCCCAAAAAGTTTCACCTTTTTCTACTTATGCCTCACTAAAAGATGAGTGAAAAAAAATTCAAGACTCAACAGATCAAGGTGATTTTTTTGATCTTTTTAGCCTTGAACATAAAAGATTGCAACCATATAAGTTGCCAAACGGAATTTGGCTTGAGTTTGTAGATGTCCAACCAGATGATGCCAATCAACAATTTAATGTTGAATTTTTGCTCAAAACTTATAATCACTCAAGAATTATAAAATCTGATATAAGAACTGACAAAATTTCTATAAGTCCTAATTCAACTTTTTTTCTGGAAAATTTTTACCAAGCACTCCAAATAAATCTTCAAAATATTAGACCATTTTCTAGAGGTGAACAAAATAAAACCTCTCCTAACATTTGACTTGCAAGTGATTTTTTAGCACAAGCAAATTCTGAGCAAAGCGCAGAAAGTTTTATCAAAAAAGTTCATGATTTTTTTGACTTTGACTTTGAGTCAATTTTAACCAACAAAAACTTTGCTATTAAACACGAAAATAAGTTAATTTTTCCTTACACAATTGAAATTATAAAAAATAATAATAACACTTGAGTCCAACCTTCGCAATTGCATTCAGATTTTTTGGAAATACAAGGTAAAATTAGTTTTACACAGGAAGCCAAAGATATATTTCCAAAAAATTTTAATACAAATATTACTAAAAATTTTACTTTTTTACTATTTGATTCAGCTAAAAATAAATCTGCTTTTGCTGATCCTAAAGTTTTTATACAAATTCCAAAACTATCAGATCTAAAAATTGATCAATTTTCACACGAAAATCAAGAAAACAAAGTTGATATTTCGCAAAAATCAATATTTTCAGTTTATAACTCTCTTAAATATAAGGAAAATACAAGTACATTAAAAACACCTGAAGAAGCAAAAACAGTCCTTAATTCATTTATTAATGCAGATTTACAACTTGATTTTAGCGATTATGCTGACTTAGATCCACAAATTAAGCAAAAATTTGACTTTAATATTATAGTTGACAAAATTTATCTAGATTCAGACGAGCAGTCATCGCTAATTCGTATACCTTTTGAAATTTTTTATCCGCTTAATGATGATGGTTCGGAAAAATTAACTAAAACTTCAGAACTTGTTTTAAGAAATTTCAAAAATTCTGAATCCCAAGATGTTTCTACATTTAACCCTAAAAATTTTAGTCAAATTCCAGTTGTTAATTTAGATTATTTTACTGATAAAAATCCAACCCAAACCTTTTCATCTTTTGATTATGTTTCAAAAGATGAAATTCAAAAGTTAATTGATTTAAATTCACATGAAGAAATTTATAATATTTTAACAAACTCTTCAAAATTTAATCTTAATTTTCCTGAAACTGAAATTTTAAATTCCTGAACTTTTAAGTATGATTTTCCAACTATTTCTGAGTTTTCCAAAAGAACTTTAACTCCAACAACACTAGAAAATAACACAAATACTCGTGCTTTTTTTGAAAATAATCAAGAATTTATGTTTTTTGTAAAAAATACTTTGGCCTTACCTAAAGAAGAAGCCCAAAAATACCTTAGAATTCTTTTTAATTCTCTTGCGGGTATAAAATCTGATACTTTTGATGACAAACAGGAAAGTTCTGGAACTCAAAGTCTTGATTCAACCCCAAAAAATGAGACTATTAATGAGACTGGCGCCCCAGAAGCATCTGAATTTCAGGAAGCAGAAACCGTAAATACTGAAACCAACACAAATTCTCAAGGTTCTCAAAATTCTCAACAACCTGAAAATCAAGAAAACCAACAACCAAACACAGAAAATCAAACTCCTGATACTAATTTAGCCCCACAAACCAAGACTATTAATGATAAAATTGTTTCAAATCTTCAAAATCAATATTTAATTACGGGATTTAACGACTTAATTTCTAAAATTGAGGCTTTAAACGAAAATGGACAGTCAAAAGCAGAATTAAATGCTCAAACATTTTCTGATTTATTTATAGAAACTTATAAAGATAATAATTCAGTTAAGCAGTTTGAAACACTTGGCGAAAATCTTTCTTATAAAATAGTTTTTCTAGCTAATCAAAACTCAGAACAAATCGATTCTGAACAGCAAAGTTCAACCCCAACACCAGTTCAAGTTGCCGATCAGGAGACTTCTGAAAACGATAATAATTCCCAAAAAGAGATTTTTACATTAGGTTATTATTATATTTTTACTTCTGCTACAAACAATAAAATTGTTTTTAGAACACCAATTAATTCATTAAAATTAGATGTTTTTAAAAGTCAAAATCCTCAAAGTGAAATCGAAACTTTGTCCAATGTTGTTTTAAATTTTCCACAAAAACTTTTACAATTAGAGCTTGATGAGTCTAATTTTTCAACAGCAGTTACATTTTCTAAAACTGCTCAGGAAGTTCTAACTTCTGAGTTTAATAATCAAGATAAAGATTTTAAACAAACATTAGAGAGTATTAAAAAACTTTTTGGTTTTTCTACTTTTGTTCAAATTTATCCTTTATTAAATGGCAATGGTCTTGTATATAAAAAAGATAATGTTTTCATTGATAAATTTGGAAATTTGAAAATTAGATTCAGTGTAAAAAATCTAGATTCTAGCGAAAAATCTCAAATTTTTATTCCAAACATTGTAGATAATGATCAAAATAATCCTGATAATTCAGTGCAAAATCCTTCTAGTCCTCAAGTTTCACCTTCGCCCCCAACCCCAACCACGCCAGCACAGACTCAACAATCTACAACTCAGAGTTCGCAACAGCAGCTTAAAAATAATCTAGACCCCTTTGCACCACAAGAAAATGAAGCAAAATATCCGCTTATTTTTACAGTAATTAAGCCAAAAAGGCAGTTAAATCGAAATTAGGAAAAAATGAAAAAAACTAAAATATTAAAAAAAGTTTCACACACCAGATCTTTAATGATTATGGCGACTTGGCCTATCGCAATTGGTGCAATTTTAGGTTTCTCCTATTTGACTTATTCGCTTGTTGAGTCAAAATATTTTGGTGTTGTCGATCAGCGAGATTTAGAGAAAACTGAAGTTAATCAAAAAGGGATTCAACTTTCAAATGAAGAATTTGAAAAAATTGTTGATCAAATGCAAATTGACGAGGATTTTTCTAAATATTCAGCCGAACAAATTCTCAATTTATCTCGTGATTCAGGGTCTAATTTTCATCTTACTACAATTTTTAATCTTTCCAATTTTAGTTCAAAATATCCTTTTTTAAAGCTTAATGTCAATCCTATTAATAAATCTGATGTTGAAAATGATGATCTAGTTACAAAAGTTGTTAATAATAATTTAATTAACGTTGTTTTTTCGGCTCATGATCAATTTACAAATAAAACTTATTCAAAAGTTCATTCAATTCGTGGCTTTAATGGCAAAGGTGACATTCCATTTATAAACTTTAATATTAACCAACAAAAGTCCGCTTTTATTTTACAAACAGCACAAATAAACCAAAAATGAAACGCATTTTCGCTTATTCAAGCACTAAATCATGAGTATAAAAATACAAAAGATGCTAAAAAAACTCTTGAAAAATTTGGTTCTTTTTTATTTTTAGACTCAAATGATAATTTAGTAAATCTTCCTGATGGCACCTATTTTGATTTTGAAACAGACTCATCTGGAAATATAATTTTTAAAAATATTGACGACTCAACGGGTAATTTGTGAATTTCTTTTGGGATTTTTGACTCAAATAAAAATAAAATTCGCACATTTGATTTAAAAGTTTCAAATTTATTAGATTATGCACAAGTTACAAATTATCTTAATAATTTAATTAAAACTAATGATGAACTTATCATCTTAAAAGACGAAAAAATTCAAGAAATTGTTGCAAAAAATGTATCTTTATCTACTTTTTTGGTGTCCCAAACTGACCATAACAGTCTCTTTGACATATCAAAATTACAAAATTTATTCACAAATTCCTCACCAAATTTCAATGTAAGATTGTTTGGGACAAATGTTCAAATGGACCGAGTCGGTGAAGTTGAACTTATGGTTCAAATCGATTTTAAAGCTAAAGAAATTGAAAAACTAACCCAAAATCAGTTAACTCCTGAAAATTTAAGTGTATCAAATTTACAACAAAGTTCACCTGTCCAAGAGAAAAAAATGCTTGAAAATCAGGTATCTTTATTTCAAGATGTTGGCCCAAATAATTCTGAAAATTCAAGTCAACAAAATTTAAATGATTCACAAACTCAAGAAAATTATCGTAAATTTAATTTTATTTACACTTTAAAACCTTTTACAAACTTAGCCCAAAGATATTTGGATTCTGTGATTAAGGATAATGATCTTTATATTGTTAGACAAAAGTTCAATTATTTAGATGGTGTTGAAATTATTAATAATTTAAGGTCAATTAACGCTACTTTTTATTCTTTTCAAGAGAATAAAAACACAAGTAAAGGCTTAGAAATTGTTAATTTAGAAAGCAGTCCGACTTATGATAGTCTAACTAGTCAAAGAGCAATTGTGACGTGATTTAAAGACTTTTTTAAAGATTCATTAACATTTCCGGCCTGAAAAAAAACTGATGAAAACGACAAACCTGAGGAAGTTTTAGCAAAAATTTTTGCTAAAATGAACGATATAATTAACTCTAAGCAAATTTTTTCATACGGTGTTAAGTATAATTTATTTTTTGAAAATTCTACAGGACAATTAACAATAACAATTAGTATTTATGACAGGTTTAATAAAATTTTAGGTGAAAAAGATATAAAAATAGCCGGCTTGTCTCCAACAAATCCTCAATTATTATTAGCTAAAGAAAATCAAGCAAGTTTTTTTATTGATGGATCTGGCGCATATAATTTTGACGAATCTAGTGAAAATAACTTATTTCACTCAGAAATCAGAGGTCTAAAATCAATTACAAACCCTCAAGTTTCACTTAGCCTTGACTCTTCAAAAATTTCCAATAAGAAAGTTAAACTTGTCAGAAATTCAGGAATTTTATATCCAAGTCTAAACGACATTTATTTAAAATTATTTTATAAAAGCGATGAAAATACTCAAAAAACTGTAGCTTTTGATGAAAATAATCCATTTTTTTATTCATTTTCAGTCCAAAATAACTTAGAACCTAATCAACATAAAATTGTCCTTAAATTTATTACTGAAGAAAATGGAGCTTCTGATCAACAAACAAATCAAGACGCTAATTTAATTTGAGTTAAAAAACTATCTAAAAAAAGCGATTTAACAAACTTAAATATAACAAATTCAGATTCAATTCCTGATGATACTCCAGTTTGGCTAATAGGTGTTTCAAAAAAGGCGGAAATTGAATCAACTAGCACAAATACAAACCAAAATGAAAAAATCATAGGTATTTTGCCTGTTGATGAAGGTCAATTTACTAATTTTGTTCTTTCCTACAATGGTCTTAATGAGAATTCATCTTCAAATTCAGGAACTCAAGCTCAAAATTCTCAAAAGATAATTGTAAAAATTGCAACTCCAAAATCAAAAAATCAACCCCAAATTGAACTAGAAAAAAACTTTTGATCTACTCAGAGCGCTTCTTCAGCAGGTTCAACTCCTCCAGCTGCTCCAGCAGCCCCAACGCCTTCAGCAACCCCAGCAAAAAATTTAACCCTTTATTTTGGAGACCTAGAAAACAACAAAACTTCCGAAAAATCAGAGGTTTTGTTTAGATTTTTTATAAAATTCAATAACCAATTTTCCAAAAAAGAAGATTTTGAAAAAAACTTTGCAACAGCATTAAAATAAAACTATTTTCCTTTTTCCAAATATAGATTATTTTGTTTATAAAACAATCTATATTTGGATTTTTTATTCCTGAGTTTCCCAGTTTGATAGCAAAAATTCACTTTTTATTGAATACAAATATGCAAAAATACCCGTAAATCCGGGTTTTTGACATAAAATCTTAATTTCCCGAGTTTCCCAGTTTTAAGGCAAAAATTCACTTTTTAGTGAATATAAATATGAAAAAACACCCGTAAATCAGTGTTTTTTGAACGTAAAACCTTAATTTATATTAATGTCATTTAATTGCATTTTAAGTAATTTTATGGTATAATTATAAATTATGAAAAAACAAAATAAAGATGGTTTTATTGAAGTAAACAAATTGTTTGGCAAAAAACCTAAATATTTTAAGGAAATTTCAAACATGAAATTTGAAACAAGTTATTTGGAAACAATCAATACTTTGATATCTTAATAAATTACTAATAAAATTGTAATTAACTTTTACCAAAAAAACTTAAAAAATTGCCTAAAACCGGATGCTTTTTTGAAATTACCTTATCAAACTGGGAAACTCAGGAAAATCTTAATTTTTATTATTTTAAAATTAACCTTTTGAAAAAAAAAAAAAAAAATGCTTGGTCTAAGAAAAAATTATGTTATAATAACATTCACTTAAGAATAAATTAATAAATTTGATATTGAATTAGGGAGGAATAAGTTATGTTTTTGGCACAATAAACTCAGATAATGCCATTTTTTCCATTATGGCTTTAAATATTAATGGAATGCCTTAAATTTAACCGTTTAGAAATCTATAAATTTAAGCCTTTTTTATTGTTCTTTCAAAACTTCATATATTTTTTTAGGCTCAATGTAAATAAAAATGAGTTTTCTTTTTACATTGAGTTTAAATAGTAGTTGTATTTTTTTGTTAGATTTTAAATTTAGTGTTTTTGGTTTGATAGTTATTTTTCTTGAGTTTGCCAAAAAAGTTAAAAAAGCGCCTAAAACTAAACTCAAACAAAAAAGCCAACACCTTAGTGTTAATTTTTTTTGTCCTGGTTTAAACCAGACACTTTTTTAAGATTATCTCATCAAACTGAGAAAACCCGGGACTATTTTTCTTTTTCCAAATATAGATTATTTTGTTTATAAAACAATCTATATTTGGAATTTTCTGTTATTTCTTTTGTAACTATTTTTTGAGCAATAAAACTTTCTATATTTTTTTTGATAAATCTTTTGATAGGACGAGCGCCAAAATTTTTATCATAACCAGAGTGAATAATTCAGTCAATAACAGAATCATTAAAATCTATCTCAAAATTATTTTCTAACAATCTTTGTTTGAAAATATCAAGTTCTAAGTTGATAATTTCAGAAATTACCTCGTGATTTAAAGGGTTAAAGACAATAATTTCATCAATTCTATTAATAAATTCAGGTTTTAAATATAGTAATAATTCATTTTTGATATTAGATTCGTCAATTTTTTTACCCTCAAGAATTTTATTAGCGCCAATATTTGAAGTTAAAATAATAATTGTGTTGCGAAAATTTACTTTTACAGATTTGCTATCAACAAGCTCGCCGTTATCAAGAATTTGTAAAAAAATATTAATAACTTCAGGATGAGCCTTTTCAATTTCATCAACTAGAACAATTGAATATGGATTTTGTCTAATTTTGTTAGTTAAAATTCCGCCTTGTTCAAAACCAATATAACCCGGAGGCGCCCCGATTAGCTTAGAAACGCTATGTTTTTCCATATATTCTGACATATCAAGGCGAATAATTTGATTTTTATTGTCAAATAAATTTTGGGCAAGCGCACGGGCAACTTCAGTTTTTCCAACTCCAGTAGGACCTACAAACAAAAAGGACGCAATTGGTCTTTGTTCATCATTAATTTTTGCCTTAAATCTTAAAATGGCCTCTGAAACTGATTTTAAAGCTTGATTTTGTCCTTTAATGACTTTTTTAAGATTTTCTTCTAAATTAATATATTTTTGACTTTCGGATTCTAAAAGTTTGCCAATTGGAATTTTAGTTCAATTTGAGACAACTTTTGCAATATGATTTTCATCAAGAACGTTCGAAAATTCAGTCTGTTTTTCCTTTAAATTTTGTAATTCTTCCATAATTTTAGGAATTCTTACATACTTTATTTGCGAAGCGCCCTGATAATCGCCTTGGTCCATTAGTGTGTTTTGCTTGTGTTTCAATTCTTCAATTTTTGTTGACAAATTTGCAATTTTTGAAGCTAAATTACGCGAGTCGTTTCATTCCTTTTGCATTTGGTCAACCTGATTTTCAACCTCAATTATTTGTTTTTTGAGATCTTCATTGTCCGAATTTGTCGAATTAATTTCCATCATTTTCAAATTAATTAATTCGCGCTTTGCTTTTTCTAGTTTTTCTGGTTGGTAATTAATTTCAACTTTTAAAGAAGCGGCCGCTTCATCGACCAAGTCAATGGCTTTATCGGGCAAAAAACGATCAAAAATATATCTGTTTGCCATTTTTGCAGCAAAAATCAAAGCTGAGTCAAGAATTTTCACCTGGTGAAAATTTTCAAATCGCTCCTTAATTCCGCGCAAAATATTGATTGTATCAACAACTGAAGGCTCTGAAACCTCAACTTTTTGCATTCTTCGTTCGAGAGCTCCATCTTTTTCGATATAAAGTCGATACTCAGAATTTGTTGTTGCGCCAATTAATTTAATTCCACCTCGAGCCATTATTGGTTTTAAAATATTAGCAAAATCCATTGAATCAGATCCAGATGAACCTGTTCCAATTAATAAGTGAATTTCGTCAATAAAAATAATAAGTTCATCAGATTTTTGTTCAATTTCAGTTAAAATTGCCTTAATTCTTCGCTCAAATTCACCTTTATATGAGGCGCCAGCAAGAATACTTGTAAGGTCAAGTTCAAAAATTTGCTTATTTTTTAAATTATCAGGAACTTGTCCTGCAATTATTTTTAGCGCCATTCCTTCAACAATTGCTGTTTTTCCAACACCGGGATCGCCGACTAGAACGGGATTATTTTTTGTCTTTCTTGACAAAATTTTTATAATTCTTCTAATTTCAGAATCTCGCCCAATTACAGGCTCGATTTTATTTTCTTTTGCTAATTTAGTTAAATTTCTTGCATATTTTTCAAGATTTTCGAGTTTAATTTCCATTTTTTCTTCCTTATTTTTATTTTTTTTACATTAATGCAAAAACAATTATAACATATTTTTGTCACTCGTGGCAATAAAGTGCCAAATTTTTTTTATTTAAAGTAGAAACTTAAAAAATAACACTATTATTTTGGCTAATTTATGTTATAATTTTTACTTATATCATGAAAAAAATTGTTATCGGGAATTGAAAAATGAATCAAATCAGAAAGGAATTTTATGATTTCCTTTTTGAATTTGACACGCTTTTTAACAAAAATCCAGAAAAAGTCGCTAAAACAATGGAGTTTGCGATTGCCCCACCTTTTACTTTATTAAGTGAAATTTCTAAATCTCAGGTTAAAACATTAAAAATAGCCGCTCAAAACGTTAGCCAGTTTGAATCTGGAGCTTACACAGGCGAAATTAGCGCTAAAATGTTAAAAGATTTAGGCGTTAGTCACATAATAATTGGTCATTCTGAGCGAAGAATGTTTTTTAATGAAACTGATGAAGTTTTAGCTCAAAAAATTTGACAAGCACAAAAATACAGCATAACTCCCGTATTTTGTGTCGGGGAAACATTAGAACAATATGAAAATAAATTAACTAAAAAAGTTATAATTTCACAAATAAATGTCGTAAAACACGTGCTAAATTTCGAAAAAGCGATAATAGCTTATGAACCAATTTGAGCAATTGGAACCGGCAAAACAGCATCTGCTACAATCGCCAATGAAATTTCATCCTTAATTAAAGAAGAATTTGGCAAAAATGTTAGAGTTATTTACGGAGGTTCTGTTAACTCACAAAATTATGCAGATTTTTTAAATTCAAAACTTATTGATGGTATACTTGTTGGTGGCGCATCATTAGATCCTAAACAATTTTATAAAATGGTAAAATTTTCTGATGCATGCGCAACAGATCCACTAAATTCTGGCATATTAGAGGACGACAATCATTGTGGATGCGGTGATATCGATCTAGATGAATAATTTGCCTGATTTATTAGTTAAATTTATGCTTGGTTTTAATAGTTTCGCGAATTATTGCTAGGTTTAAATTGTATTTATTTATTTTTTTAAAGGAATTAAAATGATTTCAAAAGCGAAAAAACAAGAATTAATTTTAAAATTTGGAAAAAACGCCAAAAACACTGGTGATACAGCCGTTCAAATTGCAATATTAACTGAGGATATTGAAAAATTAAAAGTTCATTTTGAAAAAAATAAGAAGGACAAACACTCAATGCGAGGTTTTATTGCAAAGGTTAATAAACGTAAAAAATTACTTTCTTATTTAAAACAAAAAAGTTTTGAAACTTACAAAGAGACAATCGAAGCTTTAAATATACGTAAATAATTTTAAATTTTTATACCAAGTATTTTTAAAGTATGGTATAATTTAATTTTGCACAAGTCAACCGCTGGTATTTTTAAATTTTTAATTTAAAAAAACTTGAGGAAAGTCCGCGCTAGCACTACCTGTGATGGTAGTAGTGTTCATGTTGGATCTAAAAAATCCAAGCCTAGACGACAAGTGCCACAGAGACGAGTTTATTTGTTACTCTAAATTTTTCATAATCATTGTTCACTCCTAATAATAAAAAATCCTAACAAATAAAGTGAAACGCGGTAAACTCCATGAGCTAGAAACCTAAATTTTGGTAGGGGAATCCAATTTGGGAAACGAACTTAAATTGGAAGGTTTTAATAAAACCTAGATAAATGGTTGACTGATACAGAACGCGGCTTATTAGTGCAAAAAACAGCGAAAAATCGCTGTTTTTTTATTTAAATGCACACTTTTTTTAATTTTTTGGTCATTATTGTTTAGACTTCTAAAATCTTATTTATCATAAAATAAATCTGCAAATCAGCCAAAATCATGATTTTAAAAATATATAAATCTTACTGATTTTTGGGTTTTTAATGATTTTATGGTAAAATTAAATGGTAAAAATTTATGGAGGTTAAAAACAATGAGATCGAGGAACATCTTAAATAGATCGAGGAACATCTTAAATTGAGTTAAAATTAAACTTTTAAATTGATGGTCTTCAGTGGTCAAAGTTGACGAAGTTGTTGTTTTATTTATAAAAATTTTACATCTTGTCGTAGTTGATCACTAATTTAGAGAAAAAAGCCACATGTTGTGGTTTTTTAGTCCAAAAAAGTTTTTTAATAAATAATTTTGTGGTATAATTTTAAATAAATTTTGTGGAAGGTTTAAAACCGTTAACCACTAAGAGAACTAAAAAAATAAAAGGATGCTCGAAATGGTAAAAAAAAATGTAGTTAGAGTTGCAAAATTGCAATTCAATGCCGGTCAAGCAAAACCTGGACCAGCTCTTGCAGGTCTTGGTATTGTAATGCCTGAGTTTACAAGAAAATTTAACGATGAAACAAAAAATCGTGGAAGCGAACCAGTTCCTGTAAAAATTACTGTTTTTAAAGATAAAAGTTTTGAATTTCAGTTATTTACAAGCCCAACTTCTTATAAAATTAAACAAGCTGCAAAAATCGAATCTGGATCTAAAAAATCTAAAGCTGAAAAAGTAGCTAAAATTACTCTTGAGCAACTTAAAGAAATTGCAGAATATAAATTACCAGATTTAAATACTGATAATATCGAAAAAGCAATTCTTACAGTTTATGGAACCGCCAAACAAATGGGCGTTGAAGTTGAAGGTATCGAAGAATTTCTACAAGGAGTTAAATAATGAAAAAAATTTCACGTAAATTAGCTCAGTCTCGTGAATTAGTTGATAAAAATCATTATTATTCACTTGAAGAAGCAATGGAATTGGTTAAAAAAACATCTTATACTAAATTTTCTGGCTCTGTTGATTTAGCTATTCGACTTAATTTGGATACTCGAAAAGCTGACCAACAATTAAGAGGTTCTGTTGTTTTACCTTATGGAACCGGAAAATCTGTGCGTGTGCTTGTTGCAACTGATTCTTCAGAGGTAGCAACTAAAGCCAAAGAAGCAGGCGCTGATTTAATTTATTCAACAGCTGAACTTGAACAAAATTTAAAAATTGATAATTTTGATTTTGATGTTATTGTTGTTGAACCTAAATTAATGCCAGTTTTAGGTAGATACGGGAAAAAATTAGGTCCAAAAGGGCTTATGCCTAACCCAAAAACAGGTACAGTTACTCCAACACCGGAAAAAGCTGTTGCTGAAATTAAAAAAGGTAAAGCAAATTATCGCGCTGATAAATACGGAATTATTCACTCATTAATTGGAAAAACCAACATGGAAGCCGATCATTTAGTCCAAAATGCTAAAACCCTTTTACAATTAATTCGTAAATTGAAACCAAATTCAGTTAAAGGAAACTATTTTAAAAATTTAACAGTTTCTGCTTCTATGGGTCCTTCTATTAAAATTCGCTTCGACAATTTATAATAAAAAATAACCTGTAAAATAAAAAAACCCTTTAAATTTAAGGGTTTTTTTATTTTTAACTTCGAAAAAATTTCAAAATTTATTATTAAAATAAGAAAGAGATTAAACTGTTGTTTTTTGATGTTTATTAACAAACAAATGAAGTCTAGAAATTTTTCGTGATGCTTTTCCTTTGTGAAAAACACCTTTTGATTTTGCTTTTGCAATTTCTTTGTGAGCTTTTGCAACTAATTCATTTTGATTTTCTGCGTGACTTGTAACAGCTATTTTAGCTTTTTTGATTGCTGTTTTTACACGAGATTTAATTGCATTATTTCTTGCTCTTGCTTTTTGCATTTTGGTGATTGATTTAATTTTGGATTTTATATTTGCCATTTTTTTCCTATATTTATATATAATAGTTTATTTCAGACCTTTAAAAAACGGTACTAAAAATTATACCATAAAAATATGTTATTTATATCTAAAAAATGAATTTTTAATCTCTAGACTTAATAAAAAAATTTAAAATCAATAACACTAATATTCAACTTTAAAAATTAATTTTCTAACTACACCAATTTGTCCAGTATATTTTGGCAAATGAGCATCGCCAGGTAGAAAAATTAAAAATTCCCCTTTTAACGGTCTAATTAAATTTCGGGTCGAATCTTTTTTATAAAGAGCTACATCATTTTCTTCAGAATAATCTGTTACTTTATTGACTAATTTCTCTGAAAAATCAAAGAAATATTGTTCTTTTTCGTCAATTACTATATGAACATCTGCGTATCGTTTGTGATATTCATATAGAGCGTTTGTATCGTCGAAACTTTCAACATCAACATGTAATACAAAAATTCTGTCTCCATCAATTAGAGTTTTGCCTAGTGGCAATTTTTCTAGGTCATTTTCTTTTAGAAAAATTGCTAATTTTGCAAAATTTTCATTTAAACAACTATATTTGCTAAAATTTTCTAATTTGTCATAAATCATTTTCCACCCCTCTTTTATTTATATTTTTCTTAAATTATAGCAAAAAAATTGATCTAAAAAAGAATAAATTTCAAATTAAACGTTTTAAGTTAAAAAATTACCCTATTAAAATATCTTCGGTTATGTAAGTTTTATTCTGTTTGCCGATATTATCGCCTTGTCAAACGTAAATAAAAGAGGTAATTCCAAGCTGACCAATTAGCATAATAATCATAAATCCGATTTGTGAAATAACAGATAAATTTCGAATCAAACCTGTCGAGAGGCCCGAGGTTCCAAAAGCCGACATGACCTCAAAAACTAAATGGTAAATTTTATAATCACTAGTTTTTTGCTGGCTCGATAAATCGTCTAATGAAAAACTTGAGAGAAAAACTATCGCTACTACTAAAATAAAAGATATAAAAAACACAGTCGCAGCTGAAACAATTTTATCAGTTGTGATTTTTCTCTTAAATATATTAACATCACTAGTTCCCCTAATTTTAGACAAAACCACAGCTATAAAAATTCAAAAAGTTGTAACGCGAATTCCACCACCTGTAGAAGACGGCGCAGAGCCAATAAACATCAATAAACTTGTTAAAAATGTGCTTGGTTGAGTTAGCTGTTTTAAGTCAAATGTAAAAAAACCGGTTGAGCGAGTCATAAAATTATGAAATAATAATGCAAATGTTTTATCAAATCAGTTGCCATTTTGCTCTTGGTTTCAAAAAGTAAAAGGAGAATTTGAACTAGCTTCGAAAGTAATTAGAAGAATAAAACCAATTAGTGCAATAACAAAATAGCTCAAAATTGAAACTTTTGTAAACAAAGAAAATCTAAATCTTTTTATTTTCTGTTTAGAAAGTTTAAGTTTAAAAAAGCTAAAAAAATCATAAATTACCGGGTAGCCAATTCCACCTATTATTGTCAGAATTATTATCATAATTTGCAAAAAATAAGAGTGATAATAAGGTTCAAAACTATTTGGTCCGATTATATCAAAACCAGCATTATTAATTGCAGAAATGCTATGAAAAACAGCAAATCTTAGCGATAAAGATATATTTTTATAGGGTGATTTTTGAAATGAAAATTTTTGTGGTTCAGCATCATAAAAATAAAAATAAAGACTCAGAGCAAGACTACTAATTAAAACAAGAATCAAAAAAAAATTAATAGAAACCTTGATTACGCCTTTTAGTTCGCTTAGTTTACTTGAACCTCTTTCGATTTTTAAAATTTCACGCGACAAAATACTTAGTTTTTTTCCAAATAAATGGTTAAAAATGTAAAACTTTATTGCAAAAATTCCAATTCCACCCAGAGAAATTAAAATGGCAATAACAGCCTGTCCAAAAATATTAAAACTTGTACCAGTATCAACTAAACTAAGACCTGTATCACTAAAGGCAGAAACTGAAGTAAAAAGAGCCGAAAAAAAATTAATTTTTTCTGAATTATTAGTGTGTGAAAACGAACCTGTTAGAATTCCTGCCCCAAGAAGAATAACTAACGTGTAAAAAGTGAAAATAATATGTATTTTTTTAAGAGAAAAAATGGACCGCAGAAAATTTTTGATATTAATTTTCAAGTTCATTATTCCTCGTTTTAATGTTTGACTAAATTAAAAAAATAGTCCTTATTTATTTATATAAAACATACAAAAAAAGCTAATTATTAAATTATACAATTTTTTTTAAAAAAACAAAGTCAAAACAAAAAAATTTAAAAATGGACAAAAAACTATCGTATAAAACATTTGCATTTGTGCACTTTCAAAAATTTTCTGATTTTTGAATTAATTTATTGTTTTTTAGATAAAATTTAAGTAAATGAAACGAGCAAATATTTGTATAATTGGCGCTGGACGACTAGGTAGAGCAGCAATAACCCAACTAGCAGAATCAGGTCACAATATTATTGTTATTGACAAAAGAGCTGAAAATTTAAAATTTATTCGTGAATTTGCGACTGTAGAACCAATTATAATGGACGCTAGCGACATAAATGCAATTCGTAATGAAGTTGGACTTGAAGATATAGACACAATAATTGTTGCTACTTCAGACAATATCGAAATTATTGCAACTTTATTAGAATTACAAACAGAAATTAATTTTTTTAACAACTTAAAAATAGCTGCGCGTGCTGTTAATAAAAGACATGCTCGTGTTTTAAAACAAATCGGTGTTGACTGAATTATTAGTCCTGAAGAAGAAGCTGGAATTAAAATGGCGCTTTTGAGTGTTGATAAAAATTTCCTGAATTATGCAGATAATCTTAAAGAAATAGCAAATGGAATATTTGCTGGAAGCGTTAATGTTAAATCGCCAAAATACATTAACAAAAGTATAAAAAACGCTAATTTACGTCAGTATAACGTTAATGTTGTTTTAATTAAAAGAAATAAGGAAACAATTTTGCCGGCTGCTGAAACAATAATTCATCAAAATGATGAAATAACAATAATCGGAAAAATTGGTGATGTTACAACAGTTTTGCAAAAAATGGAGTCTATAAAGAGCTAAAATTGGAAAATTTTAGGAAAAAGTGCTTTAAAAGTTCTTGGAGTAACAGCATAAAATTTTATTTTTGCTAAATTCAGAAAAATTGGTGATGTTACAACAGTTTTGCAAAAAATGGAGTCAATAAAAAGCCAAAATTGGAAAATTTTAGGGGAAAGCTCTTTAAAAGTTCTTGAAATAACAGCATAAAATTTTATTTTGCTAAATTCTTTTGGAAAATTAAAAATATAGTATAATTTTCCAATAATCATGGATTTTGGAAAATACTATTTATATTTATTAAAATATTATATGTTTGCGGCATCACTCTTTGATGATGCTGCTTTTTTCCATGAATCTGCATCAGAAGATATTTTCGATAAATTCCCCACCACTCTTCATTAGAGAAGAGTTTTTTTCTTCAAAGATGAAGTTTTCATATTTTTTTTAGAATAAAATTACATTTTTTTATTTAAATTAGATATTGTTTTTAATTTTATCTACTCAAGAGGGAATTATAAAATGCAAAAAATTCACAAAAGTGAAACAATAATCTCGCTTGTTGATGTTGATAAAGAATTTGGTGAGAAGAAAGTTTTAAATCAAATAAATTTGGACATCAAAAAAGGTGATTTTGTCACTCTTTTAGGTCCATCTGGATCTGGAAAAACTACGATTTTACGCCTAATTGGTGGTTTTGAATGAACAACCCGTGGCGAAATTAAATTTAATGGGGTTGATATTAAAGATGTTCCAGCCCATAAACGAGATACAGCGACTATTTTTCAAGATTATGCACTTTTTCCACATTTGTCAGTTAGAGGAAATATTGAATTTGGCCTAAAATTAAAAAGAATTAAGAAAAGTGATTCTGAAATTCCACAATCAACTTGGAAAAAGTTCGAAGAATTAAAGCAAAAATGGCAAGCAAAGCAAGACCAAAAAATTGCAGAACTTAATAATTTGCAAGCAAACCTAGAAAAACAACTTGAAAATCCCAATTTAGACAATAAAACCCGTAAAAAATTACAGGATAAACTTGATGATTCAGATTTTAAATATTCTAATTGGGAAAATTATGTTTTTTATAAATCTGTAACTTTTGAAAAAAAATACCTTACTCGAAAAATAACAAAAACTGAAATTGATAACGAAATTAAGGATATTATCGAACTTGTTGGTCTAAGCGGAAACGAAGACCGCGCAATTTCAGAGTTATCTGGTGGAATGAAACAGCGAGTTGCACTAGCTAGATCGCTCGTTATTGAGCCTGAAATAGTTTTATTGGATGAGCCATTATCAGCTTTAGATGCAAAAATTAGACAAAAAATGCAAGTTTTTCTCAAAAGAATTCAGCAAAAATTAGGTCTAACTTTCATTTTTGTAACTCATGATCAAGACGAAGCCCTTCAATTATCAGATAAAATCGCCGTAATTCGTAACGGAAAAATTGCTCAATATGATGAGCCAACCAAAATTTATGACTATCCTGTTAATAAATGAGTTGCTAATTTCATCGGTGATTCAAATTTTTTTGAAGCAAAATTTATTGAAAAAAATAAGGTTGAAATTCTTGGCATTGAGCTCTATACAATTCACACAGAATTTAGTTATGGACAAAAACTGGATGCACTTATTCGTCCTGAAGACATCGATATTGACTTAAATTCTGGATATTTTAAAGGTAAAGTTGTTCAAAATATTTACAAAGGTTCATATTACTGACTAGATATTCAAGTTGGTTCTAAAGTCATTTACGTTGAAACTAATGATTTTTACGATCTTAATACCGAAGTTTATTTAAAGTGAGACGATGATGCGATTCATTTAATGGAGATGGAAAGTGGAAACTCTTAGCTTTTTTGATAAATTTTGACAAAATTTCAAAAAAAGTTTAAACCCACGCATCAGTCTTGTTCTCCCTTATTTTGTATTTGCTCTAATTTTAATAGTTATTCCACTTATTTTACTTTTTGTTAAATCTGTAAGTCCACTTTCGACAAACGGTGAGCCATTTGACAACCATCTTTTAGTAAAAGAGCAAACAACTTGGCAAATTATTGCCCGTTCAATTTTTGTTGGTTTAGTTAGCGCCTTTATTTGCTTAATTTTAGCTTTTCCATATGCTTTTATTGTCGCAAATTCAAAATCACGTATTTTTAAAATTTATTCTTTATCATTAATAATTACCCCTTTAATTATTTTTACAATCGCAAAAGTTTTCTCATTACGAGCTTTATTTTTGTCAATGTTTGACGAAGGATCGCTAAATAATAACTCTTTTATGATTCTTGGTCTAATTTTTCTGAATTTTCCTTTTATGGTAATTCCACTTTATACAATTTTTAGAGATATGCCTAAAAATTTAATTGAAGCTGGTACAGATTTAGGATACTCAAAATTTCGAGTTTTGATTAAAGTGGTTGTTCCTTATAGTTTTCGTGCAATTAGCTCTGGATTTGCGATTGTTTTTTTAATGGCGGCAACATCTATAGTTGTCTCAGATAAATTGCTACCAAATGGATCACAAAATCAACTAATTGGAAATTTAATTAATAATTCTGCAAACACAACAAACCCTTTTGATTTAGCTAGAGTTTCATCACTTGTTTTAGTCACACTTTTAGTTTTTATTGGGATTTATACACTAATTCATTTTACACCTATTGTTATCATGAAAATTAAAGGATTTAAATATGACTAAAATTATTGATTTTTTTCAAAAACACGAGATTTTGAAAAAAACTTACGTTTGATTTTTGATAATAATTTTTTATATTCCAATAATTTTTGGCTCTATTTTTTCATTTAACAGTCCTTCAAAAAAAGGTTTTGTCTCTTCAACATGAAACAAATTTAGTTTGCAAGCATTTGACGAATTTGCAAAAGACACTTTTGCATCAGCGCTAATTAACTCATTAATTATTGCAATTTTTGCTGCAATAACCGTTGTTTTCCTTTCACTTTTAACAGTTTTTGCTCTCTGAAGACAAAAAAATAAATCCGTAAAAATTTATGTAAATGCCACCTCAAATATTCCTTTAATTAATCCTGATGTGATTACCGCAGTTTCACTTGCAATTATTTTAGGGTTCATATTTGGTTCACTTTCAGCGGCTCATGAAGGTTTGTATCGAGCAATTATTTCCCATATTGTCATGACTTTACCTTACGGAATTTTGATAATGTATCCAAGAAGTGAAAAATTTTCGCTAAGTTTATATGAAGCAGCCCAAGATTTAGGCTATTCAAAAATGAAGGCATGATTTTTGATTTATTTAAAACACATGTCGCCAGCGATAATTTCGGTTTTTCCGGTTGTTGCTTTTCTTTCATTTGACGATTTTATAATCACAAAAATTACATCAAACACCCAAACAGTTGGAACGCTTTTGTATCAAGGAACTTTTAAGACTTGAGCGCTAATGTTGGGAACAATTATGCTTTTCATTTCCGTGATTTCTAATTTAATTTGACTTTATTATAAAAATAAAAAGGAAAAAACATGAAAAAGAATTTAGTTAATTTTTTTGCCAAAATAACACTCGCCCTTTCGGTAATTAGTGTTGTTTTTATTGCATCTTTTTCAAAATCAAGCTTCCCTTTCAAACCAGTTGTCTATAATTATGAAGCTTACATTTCCGATTTTGGTCGCGATGTAATTAACAAAGATTTTAATTATCGCGAGTTTGGTGATGTTAGCGAATTTACAAGAGCAATCGAAGACAATCGTACAATTGCTGGTGTAGGTTCAGATTTTCAAATTGCACGTTTGGCGCAAAAAGGTCTTTTGCAAAAAATAGACTATTCAAAACTTTTTCCAAATTGACAACTAACTAAGGTTTTTCAAAAACCAGAAAATTATGAGAGTTTTTCTTTGGCCCAAAAGCAAGAATTTATCAATAAAAAAAGGGCCGCTTTTGAAGAAATTTTTCGTCCTGAAATTGTTGAGCATATTGATAAATATGATCAATTTATGAAAGATGCCTATGATCCGCAAAAAAATCTTGACATTGATAATGACGGAATTCAGGACCGTTTTTGGGAGTTTTTCATCCCTTATTATACCCAAGACAAGGTAATTGCCTACACAATTGGCGATTATGATGTTGATGGTAAAAGAAAAAATCTCCGTAAATTTCAGAATAATTGAACCGCTGAGCAAAAAGAAGAAATTCAAGAAAAAGGTCTTAAATTTGAAGATCAAAGTCTCGCCGGAATTGGCAAAACTTTGAGACAAAATGGCTATAGTTTTTTTGAATGAACAGAAGCTATGAGGGATAATTTGTTAATTGGGGCTGAAAAAACTAATCAATACGGTGAAATTATAACTGAAAATAACTATAAATCATTTGTTGATGGTTTTATTGACTATATTGGTGAAATTTCTGGTTTTGACTATTTTAATTTGCGACATAATGTTTTTAAAACATCAGGTCTTGACTTAGCCAATTCAGTAATTGATCCTTCTTTGAATCAAGATGTTGGTTTTTTATATAATGGCGATTCGCTTGATGCTCATTATTCTAAAGATAATTATGAAGAACTCGAAGAAGAAAATACAATTGCAATTATCCGTCCAAAAAATAATTTAACTTTACTTGATGGCTGAATTATTTTAAAAGACACCTCGCCTGAGTTGACCGATAAGGTTTATAACTCACTTTATGAAGGAATTTTTAAAGGCGAAGATTTTGACTTAGAAGAAATTGTCCAAACAGCAAAAATTGAGGTTGATTTTGCTTTTGTCCAAAATAGTGAAACCGAAAAATTTGAACCTAAAAATGGAAAAGGTTTCTATTTTGACTATGAATCCTTACCTTTTTTAGCAAATTTTGATTTTATAAATTACACTCCAGCATTTAAAAAATCCTTTGAATTCTTTAAAAAATTCTACTTTAACGATGCAGTCGAAACTGTTCGCGAAACTCTAGAAGGTGAAGACCGTTCGGTTTTTATTGACCTTAATGATGAAATTATTGCTGATGAGAAAAATTTGAATTATGATAATATAAAATCCGAAACTTCATCAAATAGATCGCTTCGAGCTTTAAATATGTATCTTTCTCAACAACCTGAGCAAACTCTTTATGGAAATATGCCAACTGACACAAACACTGATGAGGGCAGATATCAACTAAATTATACTTTTTTAAAGCCTTTGGATGAAAGACTTGCTTCTCAAATTCGCACTTACTATAATTTAAAGACAAAAAATTAAGACTTTTATCAATAAAAGTTTCTAATTTAATATTTTTATTAATTATTATTGTAAAATTTATTTTATGTTCAAGTTTAAAAAAATATTAAAAACATTAGCGCTGTTATCACCAATAGTTGCACTTTCTGCATGCGGTCAAAATGTATCTCAAGCTGAACAACTTCTTGCTTCGATAGATAAAACTGATTCCAAATATGTAAAAATTGATGAGTCAACAAATTCTTTTGTGCTTGACCTAACAGATTCTAAACTAACAAAAATTGATAAATCTGCATTTTTTAGTCTAAAATCACGGATTTTTCAAAAAACCACTCTTCAAAATCAGAATCAAACTAATCAACCTGGTACCGAAAACACTCAAAAACCACAAGAAACTAAGGTAAATTTTTATTTTTTGTCAAAAATAATTTTCCCAGAAACACTAACTGAAATAGAAGATTATGCATTTTATGCAGATAGTGCAAATTTGACTGATCAAGAAAAAATTAAGGAACTTGACTTCTCAAAGGCGACAAATTTGAAGAAAATCGGTAATTTTGCCTTTCAAGGAAATAATATAACAAAACTAGTTTTACCTTCATCTTTAGTTTCAATAGGTAGGCAAGCTTTTGCTAAAAATAATTTAGAACAGGTCGATTTTTCAAACTCTAAGAATTTAGAGATTATTCAAACTGGTGCTTTTTTTGATAATAAAATTCAACATGTTGACCTTAGCCAAAATACTAAATTAATCGAGATTTTTACTAGCGCTTTTGAATCTAACAAAATTGAAACCGTAAAATTCAATAAAAGTGCAAAACCAGTTACAATTGGAACATCAGCTTTTAAAGATAACATTATAAAAACTAACGAAAATTTTGAGAACATTCCTGAATCAAGTTCTCTCAACTCACCATTTAATTAATTTTTTTAAACTAATTATTATATAAAGGGAAAACATTAACTATGTTTTCCTCTTTTTTAAATAATTTTTGGGCTTCAGAAAAATTATTAAAAATTAATTGGTAATCAACTTGATCATCTGGCCTATTTTTGGTCTTAATATCCGAAATTTCAGAGATTAATTGGCCGTCATGAGCGAAAGCGCTAAACTGTGAATTTTTACTATAACTAATAAAATATTGCATTTTTTCCTTTTTTTTAAAGGATAAAAGATTAAAAGTTGAGCAAGTTCAGAGGTTTATATTACCTAATTGTGCTAGAGTTCTGAAAAATGTCAGTCCAACTCTGCATCCTGTAAATGTGCCTGGACCTAAATTAATGTAAAAATCGCTAAAATCTGAAATTTTTAGATTATTTTTTGACAAAATATTACGAACTAATTCGGGAAGCAAATCAACTTTATTTTTAATTTCAAGTATATTAGAATCAACAAGGTCGAAATTTTTGCCAAAAATTGCTAAAACTAGATCTTGACTTACAGTATCAATAAAAAATTTCATAATTAAAAGTATATTTTAATACAAAATTTTGTTTTTAACTATAAACATTAGCACGAAATTCTGCAGGATACCTTCTTCATGCCAGAACGTATTTTTTTAGTTTATCAGGTTGAAAATTTACATTAGAAACTCTAATTCGGTATTGACCATCTTCAAAAGATTTAAAGCTAATTTTGTCAAACGGACTTATATCCGAGTTAGCCTCGATAATTTTTTGTCAACTTCCACGGTAAATTTCGATTGAAATATCAAAATCATTTGTTTTATAATTTGGTTGGCCATAAAGCAAATCACTCACTCCATCACGGATTGTTTTACCAAAATTATAAAAAAAACCTTTAAATCCCGATAAGTATTCTCCCACAACTTCTTTTTCAGAAAATTTATCATGAAAAACAACTGCTGAAAATTTTTGATTCTTTAAAAGTTCAAAAGGCGCACTTACATACTCATTTCCATCATAATTATTGTATAAATAATTACCTTGTTCCAGAGTAAAATAGGCATCTTTGTAATTTATAAATCCAAAACCTTCACTTGAATGAGCACCATTAAATCCTAAATTGCTATTTTCTGACGGTTGAGCTGTTAATGATAAAGCTGAAATTATTTTTAGATTCCTTTCTTTTAAACTTTCATAAGAGTCAAAACTTGATGAAAGCCCGCTAAAAATAGCGGCAAGTAGAAAAGCTGAGTAAAATTGTATGTTTGAATCACGAACATTTAACTGATAGCCGAATTTTAATTCTGGAAGTATAAAGTGGTTTGATTTTACTACTCCAGCGCTATTGCCAAAATTTTTTACATAATTAAAAAGCCGCGAATTTTTCTTAAATCTGTCGTCTTGTTTTGCAAAAAAGCTGAAATTACTATTAATTTCATCGCCTAGAGCTCTACTTCCGTCAAAAAAATTTATTATTCCAGTTTTACCGCTTCAAAAATCAAGAAAATCTCCTAATTTTATTAAGTCTCTCCCATTTGAAAAATAATCATTTAAAAAAGTCCTTTTTTCCTTATACAAGTGTAAAACCATCTCAACACCCACGGTTTCAAAGTGTGAAAGTCCTTTAGCTCATTGCTCCTTTGTTTTAAAACGGTAAATAATTAAATTTGAATTAGGGGCAAAAAACTGAAAAATTGCTTGCAGATTGTTAAAATCATTGTTATTTTCGTCTCCGTTTTCTTCAATAAAAACTCCAACTTTAACATTTCTATTTACTTTATTTAAATTTGCATCAAAATTTAAGTTTGAAGCAAGCTCTTTAAAATCAAAACTTGAGTTTTGATGCAGGTGAAAATCACCAGATTTTTGGCTAAAAAGTAAAAAAGGGCTTAATATTGTTAAACCTGGCAAAATAAGTCGCTTAAAAATTTTCTTAATTTTGATCATGATCACCTTCTTCTTTTTCTTCATACATAATTAAATAATCAGGCTACTTTTTGGTTAAAAAAAGTAAAATCGACACTTTTTTCCTAAATTTTTCCTTTTTTGTAAATATTCGATTAAAATAAAGTATAATTAAATAAAATTTTTTGAGATAACATGAAGTCAACTATTCTAATTAAACTTTCGGGTGAAAGTCTAGCTAACAAACAAAAATCACTCGCAATTGATTATGAACTTGTCGGTCGAATTGGCCATCAACTTAAAGAAATTCAAAAATTAGGTTATAAAATTTTAATTGTGATTGGCGGTGGAAATTTTTGGCGTGGAACTTCCGCTGCAAAAAACGGAATAAATCGAAATACTGCAGATTATATCGGCATGCTTGGGACGGTAATGAATGGACTGGCTCTTGATTCAGTTTTTCGCGATTTGAAAATTAAAACTCGCGTTTTGTCTTCAATGAGTTTGGATCCTCGAATTTGTGAGTATTTTGTTCGAGAAAAAGCTATTAAATATCTCTCAGATGGTCATGTTTTAATTCTTGTCGGTGGAACAGGTCGTCCATTTTTTACAACAGACAGCGCCGCTACCCTTTTTGCTTCTGAAATGGATGCAAATTTAATTCTAGTTGGTAAAAATAATGTAAACGGGGTTTTTGATTCTGATCCCAAAATTAATCCAAATGCAATAAGATATGATAAAATTACTTATGATCAAGTTATTGAAAAAAATCTGAAAGTAATGGATTCAACAGCCTTTTCGATGGCGCGCGATAACAAGATTAGATTATTAATTTTCGATATTAAAGAAGAAAACAGCATAGTTAAATTAATAAAAGGTCAAATCAAACATACGGAGGTTTATTAAAATGAAATCTGAAATTGAATTCAATTTTTATAAAGAAATTCTAGATCAAAAAGCGCAAGATGTTTATTCCTATTTGGAAAAAAGTTTCCAAAAAGTAAGTGTTGGCGCACCAAATCCCCAATTAATTTCCCATATTAAAGTTAGTTTTTACGGGACATTAACCCCAATTAATGAAATTGCATCAATTTCAACCCCTGTACCCTTACAACTTTTAGTAAGACCGTATGAAATGTCGCTTGTAAAGGAAATTGCAACCGCAATAGTTGCATCAAAAATTGATGCTCAAGTTCAAAAAGAAGCTAACCAAGTCCGTATAATTTTTCCTGAACCAACACAGCAAAAACGCCAGGAAAGCGTTCATTTATTAAAAAAAATTCACGAAGAAGCTAAAGTTAAAATACGCTTAATTCGCCAAGATGTTAATAAATTAATAAAAAAAGAGGAACTTTCCGAGGATCAAGAAAAAGATTATCTTAATCAGGTTCAAAAAACAATCAATTTACAAATGGAAAAAATTGATGAAATTTACGAAAAAAAAGTAAAAGAAATTCAAACTATTTAAAAAATGCGGGCATTTTTCCCAAATTTTACACCTAAAGAATTTTTATATCGCTTTTTATCCTCAGTTTTTATTGTTGCAATAATTGCTCCAGTTTTATTTGTAGGTTATTATTGACATTTTTGGGGACGAATAATTTCTTTTGGTGTTTTAGCGTTTATTCTATTTTATAGTTTGTACGAAATTTTTGTTCATTTTCAATCCAGAAAAATTTTTGCCGTAATATCTGCATTATTGGGTTTTTTGCTATTTTTATTACCTTCAAATTTTAATTTAAATGAGATCTATTTTTCTAAGGATGCCGAGTTTAGTTGAAGTTTAATAAAATTTTTGCTAAAAGAACAAGCTTCAGATTATCATATTTTTTTTACCTTACCTTTTTTAATAGTTATCAGATTTATGGATTCTAAACAAAAAACTAGATTTCATTTTTTTTCTGATATTTTACTTAAATTTATAATTATTTTTATAGTTACATTATTTTTCAAATTTTTATGAATATTAAACACATTTAATGTGTTTTTAGTTATTTCCTTGGGTTCAATCGCCGTAATTTCAGATATTTTTGGTTATATTTTTGGTTCAATTTTTGGAAGAAAAATATTTCCTTGAAAATTTGATTTTTCTCCCAAAAAATCAATGGAAGGTTTCATTTTTTCCTTCATTTTTTCCTTAATTTTTACTTTATTAATTTTTTTAAATCTAAATTTCGGAATTCAATTGAATAATTGACTATTATTTAAAATTTTGGCAGTAATTTTTCTGCCAATTGTAGCTATTTTTGGTGACATATTTTTTTCTGTGATAAAAAGATATTTGAATATAAAGGATTTTTCACAAATTATTAAGGGCCACGGCGGAATTTTTGACCGCTTTGATTCTATTAGTTTTGTTTTTTTATCTTTTTCAATAATTATTCTAACAATTTAATTTTTTCTTTTTTTAAAAAAAGAATGAGGGTGCTATGAATGTAAGATTCAAAAAATTTTGTGAGTGAGTTAATTGGCAAATACCGCCAGATTGAGATGATGTTCAAGTAATTCCAAACGAAAATTCAAATAAAAATCATGGCCAAAATGAATTTTCTGCAATATTAAAAAAAACTACCTTACCAAAATTTTTTGATTTATATTCATTTATTAAATTAATTGAGTCAATTAATAAAAAATCCTCAATTTTAAGCTGCAAAATTAATTTTAATTATGAAATTGAACAGAATTATTTTCATGATCATGAACTATTAGAATATCTAAACGGTTTAATGGAAATTATTTCAAAATCTAAGAATTTTTTTAAAGATAAAGAAATCGTAAGAGCTGGTCCTGCTAAATTTAAAATTTTTTTTTCAGACTCAGAAAGCCATGATTTTTTTAAAGAGTACGAAAATAAATTGTTGAAAATAATAAAAAAAATTGGCTTAATTCATTTAGATCTAGAATTTATACTTGAAGATAGGCAATTACCACCTCAAAAAGAATTAAATCTAGAAATAGAAGATGTTTTGGATCCTTCAATATCTCAAAGTTCTGTTAGCAAGAAAAAAACCTCGAAAAAATGCAGTAATTTTGAGCTTATTAATTTAAAATTTATTCGTTCACATAAAAATTCTAATGTCGAATTCCACGGCGAAATTTATAAAATTTCAACAATAAAGCCAAAAAAAGGAGCTCACATTTTAAAAATTTATGTAAATGACTATGAATACACAGAAGCAGTTGTTGTTGATAAATTTTTGCGAGCAAATCAAAATGTTGACTTAAAAGTTGGCGATTTAGTAAAAATTCGCGCTGAAATTAAAGACACAACCTCGCGATATAAGTCAAATATTGATCTAAATTTGTGTGATATTACTAAAATAGAAACATCTGACTTTTTTCCTGAGCAAAATATTGATAGAGCTAGTGAAAAAAGAGTTGAAATTGCTGCTAGAACTTGAAAATCAACTATGGACGGAATCTCAAGTGCAAGTGCATACGTTCGTCATGCATTAAAAAATGGATATTCGGCAATTGGAATAGCTGATTTAGATTCGGTCCAAGCTTTTCCTGAGTTTTATTCTGCTATTAAATCTACAAATATTAAGCCCATTTACGGCTCAACTTTTTCAACATATCCATCAAAAATTGAAAAAGTTTTAAATTTTAGCGGTAAAAATCAGCAACTAAATTCAGCAAGATTTGTCATTTTTGACTTAGAAACAACCGGGCTTTCATCATATTATAATGAAATTATTGAATTTGGTGCGCTTGTTTTTAAAGATGGAATTGAAATTGAAAAACATCAGTTTTTTATTAAACCATCACAAAAAATACCACATTTAATTACAAAAATTACTGGAATTACCCAGGAAATGATTGACGAATTTGCCATTTCGCCCGGTGATGCTGTTGAAAAAATAGATAAAATTATTCAAAATTCGGTTCTAGTGGCCCATAATGCAAATTTTGATTTTAATTTTTTAAATCAATTTTTTAAAAAACATGCCCAAAAATCAATAGAAACTCCTATTATTGATACGCTCGAAGTAAGTCGTTTTTTGAATCCTTCGGAAAAAAGTCATAGTCTTAAAAATGTTGCAAAAAGATTTGAAATTTATTATGATGATGAGGTAGCTCACCGGGCAGATTACGATGCGCAAATTTTATCCAATGTTTGGAGAAATTTTCTTAATTCATTACAAAACCAAAATATTCAGGATTTAGAGCAACTTTCATCAGTAAAAAACTCAATTTTTGATATTCGACCAGAAAAAGTTTTCCCAAAACAATTGACAATATTAGCCAAAAATCAAATCGGCCTAAAAAAACTTTATAAATTAGTATCGTTAGCAAACACAGAAAATTTAATTTCCCGTCCGCTAATTTTTTATGACAAAATGGAAAAAGATCCTGATTTATTGGTAGGTTCAGGAGGAATCGATTCGCTTTTGATTCAGAATTTACTTTATTTTGGACCCGACAATGTTGAAAAATTTGAAAAAATATTCGATTTTATTGAAGTTCCGCCTCCAACTGCGTTTGTTCATTTAGTAAAGCGAGAAATTTTTACACAAAATCAGATCGAAGATTTGATAAAAAACTTGTTGAGTTTGGCAAAAAAATTAAAAATTCCAGCTGTTGCAATTGGTGATGTTCGTTATTGCCAGTCTCGTGAAAAAATTTTTCATGAACTTTATATTTATGCAAAAGGTGTTGGCGGAGTCAATCATCATTTGTTCGATCATCAAGAAAAAGAACGAAAAGACCCTAAAAACAGTCATATTTTTCCTGATAAACATTTTTTTACAACTGATGAGTTAAAAAAACAGTTCGAATTTTTACAAAACCCTGAATTAGTCGATGAATTTGTGGTAAAAAATTCTAATTTAATTGCTAATTCAATTTCAGATAGTATTGAAATTATCAAACCCGGCCTTCACCCGCCAGAATTTGATAATTCTGAAACTAATTTAAAAGAAAATGTTTACAAAAATGCATATAAAAAATACGGAAATCCATTGCCAGAAATAATCAAAACCAGAATAGAAAAAGAACTTATTCCAATAATTCAGCATGGTTTTCACGTTGTTTATTGAATTTCAAAGCGAATAGTCGATGAAGCCAAATCTCAAGGTGCAATTGTCGATTCTCGTGGGTCGGTAGGCTCTTCTATTGTTGCATATTTGACCGGAATTACAGATGTAAACCCACTTTTACCACATTATTTGTGCCAAAAATGCTCTAAAGTGGAATTTTTTGACTCACAAGAATTTTTATCAGGATATGATTTGCCAGACAAAGAATGTCAAAATTGTGGTCAACTTATGGATAAAGATGGTCATAACATCCCTTTTGAGACTTTTTTAGGATTTAATGCCGAAAAAGTTCCTGATATTGATCTAAATTTTTCAGGTGAGACACAACTTAAAATGCACGATTTTGTTCGTGATCTTTTTGGAAAAGATAAAACATTTCGTGCTGGAACTATTTTGACAAATGCTGAAAAAACTGTTTTTGGTCTAGGAAGAAAACTTGGCGAATTTAGGGCAATGTATGATTCAAAATTTGATCTTAACCGTGAAGTTTCATATTTTACAAATACATTTCTCGATTTTTTGGCCACAAAAGCCCAAGGTGTAAAACGAACATCAGGAAAACACGCTGGTGGAATTATAGTTATCCCTCAAAACCGTGAAATAGAGGATTTTACTCCTATTAATTTTCCGGCAAATAATGAAAAATCTGACTGAAAAACAACGCATTTTGATTATAATGCGCTTCATGACAACCTTTTGAAACTAGATATTTTAGGCCATGATGATCCAACAATTTTGCTTCATTTAGAGGAAATTACTGGGGTAAAATCCGATCAAATTCCAAAAAGTGACGATAAAATCTTATCACTTTTTACCTCAGCAAAAGAATTAGGTATACAACCAGGTCAAATGCTTGGCGAACAGACAGGAACAATTGGAATTCCAGAATTTGGAACTCCTTTTGTTAGAAGAATGCTTCAAGTTGCACAAGTAAAATCTTTTGCTGATATTGTTGCAGTTTGTGGTCTAGCTCACGGAGGTGGAGTTTGGCAAAATAATGCTGAAGTGCTAATTTCCAAAAAAAACCACGCAATTAACGAGGTAATTTCGTGTCGTGATGATATTATGATTTATCTTTTAAGAATGAAACTAGATCATCTTGATGCTTTTAATATTATGGAAAAAGTTCGAAAAGGAAAAGGACTTACACAAAGCGAAATTGATATTTTAACCGAAAAAAAGGTGCCAACTTGGTATATTGACTCGCTGCAAAAAATTGGCTATATGTTTCCTAAAGCTCACGCGGTTGCCTATGCAATGAAAGCTTGAAAAATTGCATATTTTAAACTATATCACCCACTTGCATTTTATTCATCATATTTTTCAATCAGACCTGATGTTAAAGATATTGATACATTAATTCAACCGGCAGACAAAATTGAGGCTAAAATTCTGACACTGCAACAAAGGCAAGCAAATCAAAACGGATCAGGCCAAGGCTTGACCCCAAAAGAAAAGGATTTAATTCCCTTTTTAGAAATCAGTCTTGAACTAAAACTGCGAGGATTTGAAATTGAAAATGTTAACCTTTTAATGTCAGATGCACAAAATTGAATTGTTAATAAAGAAAATAATTCATTAATTCCACCATTTATTTCAGTTGATGGAATTGGTGATATTAACGCCCGAAAAATTATTCAAGCCCGTAATTTACGACCTTTTTCGTCAATTGAAGATTTTCAAACCAGAACAGATACAAATAATACAGCGCTAAAAAAATTAATACAACTGGGAGTTTTTGATAAAATTTCTAAGACAACACAAGTAAACTTATTTGACTAATCAAAAACAACAAAAAGTGAGTAAAATATGAATATCGGTGACAAAGTTTTATGCAAAGTCAAATCTTTACATAATCCCAAATTTTTATTAAAAAAAATTTCTAATATAAAATAAAAATTATGCTTTACAGGTCTGAGGAAAAAACAACTTTAATTAATAATTCAATACAAAAAATCAAAGTAGATGATGAAAAGTTTGCAAGTAACATCGAGTTGATCATGACTTTTTAATATAATATAGTATAATATAATTAGTTACATTTTATATCTAATGATAAATTTAAGGAGGTTTTAAATGCTTAAATTATCCAAATTTAAAATCATTTTTGGAATAACAACTTTTGCGACAGCTGTTACTTTACCTTTTTTAATATTAAGTATTAATGAAAAAACTGCTAAAAATCATAGAAATATATCTAAGACAACTTTCTCTAAAACATTAAAATCCGAATCT
The DNA here is from genome assembly GCF_035918255.1 of Mesomycoplasma ovipneumoniae. Taxonomy (NCBI): domain Bacteria; kingdom Bacillati; phylum Mycoplasmatota; order Mycoplasmoidales; family Metamycoplasmataceae; genus Mesomycoplasma; species Mesomycoplasma ovipneumoniae. The sequence goes on from NZ_CP142136.1 coordinate 80,815, forward strand.
CTGGAAGTAATTTCAGCTTTAAAACAAAAAAATGCTGAGTCCTTTTCTTCTACTAACGAAAATACTAAAGAACAGATTAAGGATTTTTCAAAATTTGAAAAAGATTTTCAAGATTTTATCGATGAAGTTTCACAAAACCCGAACTTAAACTTTGAAAAAATTGCCAAAGAAAAATTACTAAAAAATGGTGTTACCACCGATAATATAGAAAAAATATTTGCTTCAAAAAATTTAAAAAATAACAAAATTCAAAATCAAGATTTACTTGTTAAGCCTCAATCCTTTTCTTCTAAGAGCGCTCCTAATTTAAAAATGAAAGAATTTGCAAATAAACTTTGGGATCAACACGTTTCCACTGCTGCATTTGCTGCTATAAATTACGCTCTTGCAGTGGCTTATGGAATAGCTTGAATGTGGACATCTGCAATAGTTAGCACTTTTGCAGGTGGGATCTTAACATGACTTTCAGTTGATTACAAAAACGCTTATAATTCTCTTGTGTATGACAAAAATTGAGATGCTATTAAAGAAACATGAACTCAATATATATTAAATCCTATTTCAAAAGGATCGTCTTATGTTGGTCTTGTATTATCGGCTAAAGAAATAGGGGAACAAATAGATAAACTAAGAAAAGCTCAAGTAGCAGCAACAGCTGCCCTAAAACCGACAAGATGGGTAAACCCCAAAATTGTAATTGTATTATCTGCAATAGATGTTCTTCAATCAGTTATTTCCTTACATAATTCATAAAATGAACTTTTGGTCAAGAGCTGAAAAATTTCTAAATCTTAAAATACCAAAAAAATTTTCAATAATTCCGTTTTTATCTAATCTTGTGTATTTTTGACTTTTTTATTATTTAGTTTTTCGGTTTAACCCCAACAAGCAAAAAAGGCATTATTTTTTTCTTGTTTTACTTTACTTAATAAGCTACCCGTTTCCTTTTTTTGTGCTTGTTTTAGCACTAAGTTTAACTGATAACGGTTATTTTTTAAGATCTTTTTATTTGAAAATTTTCAACAAGTATTTTTTAGCGCATTTGTTTGAAATAATTACTTACTTATTTTTTTATTTCCCATATTCGTATGTTTGTAGTTTTTTACAAAAAATATTCCGTTTTTATTTAACAAAAAAAGTGAAACAAAAATTAGGCCAACTAAATCCAGAAAATAAATTCGATTTTTTAACTAACTTTGATTATGATAAATTTTATAAATTTGCGTGTAAAAGAGAGCTTTATGATCGCTATTTTGAACAGCAAAATTGATATAAACCTGATCAAAATGTTGAAAATATTATTAAGTCAATAAAGAATCATAGCTGATGAAGCCAAGGCTATGTAGCTAGATATTATTGTCATATAATCTTGCAAATTTTTTTGTTTAATTCTGAAAATTCAGAATTAAAAATTAATCAAAAAAACTGAAAATATTTTTTAATAATCTATTTTATTTTTACAACACTACATTTCATATTTTCATGAGTCACTATATGAATGTTTTTTGGATATGCTCTTTGAAGCAAGTCAAATACTGAGGATCTTTATAAAGGACTTTTTGAAAGTGATGTTGTTTTTGTTATAGTATTAGCGTTTCCTGCGATAGGTTATAGTTTTATTCCTAGACTTTTTTATTATCCAAAGACGTGAGTAACATATTGACTATTTGAAAGTTAGAATTACTTGAATTGAATTTTAAGCGGTTTAAAAAAGGCAAATTATAAATAAATCAATATATTGTTTAGAATTTTTATATAAAATAACGGTACATTATTCAAGGAAATTTAAAATGAACTTTTGATCAAGAGTTGAAAAATTTCTAAACCTTAAAATACCAAAAAAATTTTCAATAATCCCGTTTTTGTCTAATGTTTTGTATTTTAGACTTTTTTTCTTTTTAGTTTTTCTGTTTAATCCTTATAAGCAAAAAAAGCACTATTTTTTGCTTATTTTGTTTTTTTTAATAAGCTATCCATTTCCTTATTTTGCAATTGTTTCAATGCTAAGTTTGAGTCATAATGGAGATTTTTTAAGACATTTTTATTCAAAAATTTTTAACAATTTTTTTATTTTGCATTTGTTTGAAATAATTACTTACTTAATTTTTTATTTCCCTTATTCATATGTTTGTAGTTTTTTACAAAAAATATTCCGTTTTTATTTAATAAAAAAAGTGAAACAAAAATTAGGTCGACTAAATCCAGAAAATAAATTCGGTTTTTTAACTAACTTTGATTATGATAGATATTATAAATTTGCGTGTCAAAGAAAACTTTATTCACGTTTTTTTGACATGAATGATTGACATAAATATGACCAAATTGTTGAAAATATTATTAAGTCAATAAATAATTCTGGATGATATACAGATACTTATCTACCAAGATATTATGCTCATATAATTTTGGAAGTGTTTTTATTTAATTCTGATAATTCTAATAATTCAGAATCAAAAATCAATCCAAAAAAATGAAAATATTTTTTAATATTTTATTTCATTTTTACAGCATTGCATTTTATATTTACATGATATCCACTTTGATTAGTTGCTGGATATCATTATTGAGACCAATTAAATGTGAATCTATATAAAGAACTTTTTCGAGAAGATGTTGTTGTTTGATTACTACCACTCTTATTTCTTTTTCTAGGTTATGTCATTATTCCTGTGGTTCTTTATTTCCCAAAAACATCGCTGACATTTTGACTTTTTGAAGGGTAAAAATTATTAAAATTAGCAGAAAAAATTCAGATAACTAGTTTTTATCTATGATTTTGATTGTGCCACTTTTGCTAATTTTTCTACTAATTTATTTTGTTTTGAGTCTTCCCGAGTTTACGAGTTTGATGAGATAATTTTAAAAAAGTATTGGCCTTTCCGTGCTTTTTTATTTTTTTTGTCAAAAGTTAATTACAAATTTTATTAGTGATTTATTAAGATATCAAAGTAGAAATCATGCCTATTTCAAATATTTTGATCACTAGAAACCACCGCGATTTTTAAATATGATCGCTGATTTCATGTGTTAAATTCAACCCTTTGTCTTAATTTTTTGACATCAAACTGGCAAACCCAGAAAAAAAAATAATTCTTAATTCCACAATTTATTTCAGTTGATGGAATTGGTGATATTAACGCCTGAAAAATCCTTCAAGCCGTAATTTACGGCCCTTTTTGTCAATTGAAGATTTTCAGACCAGGACAAAAACAAACAATATAACACTAAAAAAATTAATATAACTGTGAGTTTTTGATAAAATTTCTAAAATAACACAAGTAAAATTATTTGATTAAACAAAAACAACAAAAAGCGAGTAAAATATGGATATCGGTGACAAAGTACTATGTAAAATCAAATCTCTACATAAAAAATATTTTTGGGTTTCAATGCCTAATGACTATGTTGGCGTTGTTTTTTTAGATGCAAAACAACTGACAAATGGCCGAAAAATTGATAATTATTACCAAATAGGGCAACAACTTATTCTAAAAATTGAGACAATTTCTCATTTTAACAAAAAAGCATCGCTTTCAGATAGCCGTAGAGTAATTTACTACAATGAAGCCGAACATCTTTTAGAAACTCAATCAGGATTTAAAAATCTACAAAAATTATGCGAGGAGCAAATAAATTATGAGTCTAAATTTAGAAATAAAGTCAAAAATAAACCTGAATTATAGTGAATTTCAGCAAAAAGTTGCTGAAATTCACGAAAAAATTAATTCAAAATCTAGTCCTGATATTAATTTTTTAGGTTGGAATGATTTTCCTAATTCTGCTGTTAATTTTGAAGAAATCAAAAAAATGCAGCAAAAAATCCAAAAATTACATGAAGACTCTATTAATATTTTAGTTGTAATTGGAATTGGTGGTTCATATTTGGGCGCAAAAGCTGCTATTGATTTTACAGGCGGTCTTGGTCCTTTTGATAATAAACCTGAGGTTATTTTTTTAGGAAATTCGCTATCATCAACAGATTTAGCCCAAAAACTTGAATATTTAAAGACAAAAAAATTCGCAATTAATGTTATTTCCAAATCTGGTTCAACAATTGAACCAGCAGTTACATTTCAAATTTTATACCAATTTTTAGTTGATCAAGTTGGTGAAAAAGAGGCAAAAAATAGGACTTTTGTTACAACAGGTTTTAAATCTGGCGAACTTTTAGAAATAGCAAAAGCAAATAATTTTGAAACATTCGAAGTTATTGACTCAATTGGTGGCCGTTTTAGCGTTCTTTCATCAGTTGGATTTTTCCCAATGATATTTGCTGGAATTGATGTTTTTGAGGTAATTGAAGGAGCAAAACAAGCGCATAAAAGTTATTCAAAAGCGCTTGCTGAAGAAAATTTAGCCTATAAATACGCACTTTCTCGTTTTTTACTTTACAAAAATCACGACTATAAAACTGAAATTTTAGTTTCATATGAGCCATTTTTAATGTATTTTAATGAATGGTGAAAACAACTTTTTGGCGAATCTGAAGGAAAAGATTTAAAAGGAATTTTTCCAGCTTCTGCAATTTTTACTACAGATTTGCATTCACTTGGTCAATTTATTCAATCAGGAACTAAAAATTTTTTTCAAACCGTTATTTATATAAAGAAACCAAAATTTGACATTGAAATTAAAAAGTTACCAACTTTTGAAACAAAAATTAACACACTTTCAGGAAAAACCTTAAATGAAATTAATTATCAGGCATTTTTAGCAACAACATTAGCGCATTCAGAGCAAGGAAATAACCCTAATTTTGTAATTCAAGTTGAAGACAGCTCGCCAAAAACATTCGGTCATTTAGTAATGTTTTTTGAAAAAGCATGCGCAATGTCGGCTTATTTACTCGGAGTTAATCCATTTAATCAACCTGGCGTTGAAGATTACAAAAAAGAACTAGTGAAAAATTTAGGTTGATCTAAGTAATTTTTTTGCCTTTTCCCGATCTTCCCAGTTTGATGAGATAATCTTAAAAAAGTAAACCAAGACAAAAAAAGCCAACACCTTAGTGTTAACTTTTTTTGTCTTGGTTTATTCGTTGTAGGGAATATTTAGTTTTTGCTTCACTAAATTTTCCTGATTCTGATTTATTCTGATTTATCTTTAGTTATTTCGTAATATCTCTTAGCTATTTCTATTAATTCTTCTATTGTAAATTCGTTTCAATCGGGTTCAATTTGTTTTTTAGGTCCGCGACTCCTTGGCTTTCTGTTTGAACCCTTTTTATTTAACAATTGATCTTGCATACCATTATTATAGCATCGAATATTTTTTTTGATTCTTAGATCTAGATGTTTTCTGGTTATAAAATTTGTATCTGGCGAAATATCATTTATATAATTTATTGTTTGTTTCAATCCAAATTCATTGTAAATTTTATAAATCATATCAAACTCGTATTTTATAAACTGTCTTGACATTAGTATTCTCCTTTTTGTTGCATTTGAAAATTTAAAAAAGCTAACACCCAAAGTGTTAGCTTTTTTCCTGGTTTAATCACTAACAATAACTGTTGCATATTTGCGCTTTCTAGTTTTATGAAATTTTACAATTCCATCTGCAAGTGCAAATAAAGTATCATCGCCACCAATTCCAACATTTAATCCAGGGTAAATTTTAGTTCCCCTTTGACGGTAAATTATTGAACCAGTTAGCGCAAATTGTCCATCAGCGATTTTTTGACCGAGTCTACGACCTATCGAATCACGGCCATTCTTGGTAGAACCACCAGCTTTGGTCTTTGCCATTTCTAAATTATCCCTTCAATTCTGTTATTTTTACGCGGGTAAAGGGTTGTCTGTGCCCTAATTTACGTTTGTGAGTTGATTTTGGATTGTGACGGTAAACGACAATTTTTTTACCACGGCCTTGTTTTTCGACAACGCCAACTACACTTGCATTTTCAACAAAAGGAGATCCAATTTTTCCATTAATAAAAAGAACATCTGTGAAAATTACGTTTTCACCTTCGTTTTTATCAATTTTTTCAATAAAAATTGTTTGATCCTTTTCAACTAAAAGCTGTTTACCACCGGTTTTAATAATTGCAAACATAAGATGCTCCTATGAATAATCATCCTAAAGGCACTAAATACTGAAATTATTTAGATTTTAACCTTTTTGGTATGGGATGGTTTAACAAAATAAACAAAAAAATTATACCACTTTTATTAAAAAATCAAAAAAATTATTTTTTTAGTTTGCTATAATTTCACCTATGAAATCTAACCTAACTTTTGCCACCTTTTTAGAACAAGAAACAAAAAAAACTTATTTCCAACAGCTTGAAAAAATACTAGAAGTTGAATACAAAAATTACCAAATATACCCGCAAAAACAAGATTTATTTCGCGCCATCGAGCTAACAAGTCTTGAAAATTTAAAAATAGTAATTGTCGGCCAAGACCCTTATCATCAAAAAGGACAAGCAGATGGACTTGCTTTTTCCAGTCGTGCCAAAATTTTACCACCATCGCTTAAAAATCTTTTTTCTGAAATAAAAAAATCATATCCAAACTTTTCAAAAACAGATGGAAATCTCCAAAATTGAGCAAAACAAGGCGTTCTTTTGCTAAATACAGTTCTTTCTGTCAGAGAATCAAGTCCTAATTCACATGAAAAAATAGGATGACAAACTTTTAGTCTTAATTTAATAAATTTTATAGTGGCCAACAAAAAAGACGTTGTCTTTTTAATTTTAGGTCAAAAAGCTAAAACTTGCCTTAAAAATGTGAACTTTTCTGCTCAAAAAGTGTTTTTTTATTCACATCCTTCGCCCTTAGGTTTTTGAAGGTCGCTTGAGAATTCAAGAGTTTTTGGAAAAATGAATGATTTTTTAAAACTAAAAAATAAAGAGCAAATTAATTGGAATTTATAGAAAAAAGTGTATAATTTTATATCAAAAACGTTTAAAGGAATTTGTTATGCAGATATTAGAAAAATTAAAAAAATATTGCGATATTGATGGGATGTCCCGTTATGAGGACGAAATTGTTGCTGAATTAAAAAGATCAACTGCTGATCTTGATTTAAGTTATTCTCGTGATGGTTTTGGCTCATTAATTATGCAACAAAAAAAGCAAAATTCTGGACCTAAAATAGTTGTTGCAGCACATATGGATGAGGTTGGTTTCATTGTTTTAGATATTACCGAAAAAGGTTATATAAAAGTAAAATCTGTTGGTGGTATTTGAGGAAATGCTGTAATTGGTGCTAAATTTAAGTTAATAAATTCTTTAGGTCAAGAATTTTACGGTGTTGCTGGTCATACTTCTATTCACATTATGGAACGCAGCAAAATTGAAAAAGCCTTGATGGTAAAAGATCTTTACTTTGATTTTGGCTTTAGATCAAAAAAAGAAGCCCAAGATCTTTCAGTTGAAATAGGAAACAGAATTTACTTTAGCAATCCTAGTTTTTTGATGCATAATCAAGATTATTTTGCATCAAAAGCGATAGATAACCGTGCTGGAGTTGTTGTAATTGACGAACTTGCTCATCGTTTGCATAATAAAAATTTAAAATCTAACCCAATTTTAGTAGGAACTGTCCAAGAAGAAGTTGGTTCACGTGGTGCAAAAATGGTTGCAAAAATGATTAATGCTGATGTTGCTTTTGCAATTGATACAGGTGCTGCGCACGATACCGAGGATGCAATCCCTGGTGTGCAAAAATTAGGCGCCGGAGTTGCTATTGACATTGCAGATGGTGGCGCATTAATGGATCCAAGACTTGTAGACATTATTTTTCGAATTGCCAAAGAAAGAAACATACCGATTTACCGATATGTTTCTCAAGGTGGAGGGACTGATGCAGAAGAGCTTCAATATTCTGGATACGGAACTCCTACAGTTAGCATCTCAATTCCGCAGCGCTATTTACATTCAACATATGGCCTAATTAGTATTTCTGACATTAAAGCTGCAACTGATTTAATTGAGGCTTTTATTTTAGAATTTGGCCAAGAAGAAAATGAACAATTAATTTATAAGTAATAGTTTAAAATTCTTTTTGTTATATTTAAAATTTAATAGTAATTAAGCTAATAAATAAAATAAATTGGTTGTTTTAGTGCTTTTTCTGCTTCTGCTTTAGCAAGTTTTGAATCATCTCATTTTACAGTATGACCGTCACTTTTAATTTCGCCGGATCCTGTTGTAAAAGTTCGATAAACAGCCGCAGCTCCTAATAAAGCAGGTGCTATTTTTCCAACCGCAGTTGCTATGTTTGAAATAACAGCAAAAGCACCAGCTCCGCCAGTTTCATGTTTATCTTTTTCGCTTAATTTAACGAAATTTTGGTTTGGTTGTTTTTTCATTTTTTGTATCTCCTTTCGTTCAAAATTAGTCAAAAGGCCAAAATATATCTAAAAAAGGAAAAATTTAGGAAAAAAGTGCAAGTTTTCACATTATCCCGCGATGAAGCATCAAAAATTATTATAAATCCAAAATTTTTGCAAGGAAAAATTTTGGATTTATCATCCTTTAATTTTCAAGAAATTGATGATTTTGCTTTTTCAGGAATGAATTTAGAAATAAAAAAACTAATTTTGCCAAATTCACTTTTAAAAATTGGCGAGTCTGCTTTCATGTTAAATAAAATTGAGGAAGTAGTTTTTGGCCCAAATGTTGAAATTATTTTAGACTCAGCTTTTGAATCTAATATAATAAGGAATATTAAAATTCCTGAAAAAGTAACTACATTAAATAGCTCAGTTTTTGCAGGTAATCAAATTGAAAACCTTGTAATTCCTGAATGAGTTAGCCAAATTAAATCTGATTCATTTGCTGATAATGCAATCCAAACCATTAAATTTAATTCGAATAAAATTAATGTTGATATTTACTCTTTTGTTGGAAACTCACCAAAAAAAATTGATATTTTTGGTGAGTTTTCTTTTAAAAATGAAAGTAAGTTGTTGAATTTCTATAAAGTTAAACTGGATTTTTTCAAAAATTTTGACAAATTTGAAAATAACTTCAAAATTATTGTTGACAATTTTGAAGTTAGCCAAATTTTCTTATCGTTCAATTGAGAAAATTTAGAGACTATAAACTTAATTTCGCCTCATTTTCAAACTGAAAAAGAGCTTGAAATTTTTATTAATAAGTCAAGAATAGATAAAAATCTTCATTTTGAAGGTTCAGGGCCTGATTTTTTGAAAAAAATATTAAAAATTTGCTAATATTTTTTAGTTTAATATTATAATTATAAATAATTTTTTATATATTTTCAACAATTTGAAAACTAAAAACAAGGACACAAACAAAAATCATGAATGCAATGAAAAATTATATTTCAAAAAGAACGAAAATAATTGCAACAATCGGCCCATCGACCCAAGATTATGAGGTTTTAAAAAAATTAGTTTTGGCTGGAGTTAGTGTAATTCGCGCTAATTTTTCTCACGGAACATACGAAGAACAGCGTCAAAAATTCGAAAATGCTCGCAAAGCTTCTGAAGAACTTCAAATTCCGATTTCAATTATGCTTGACACAAAAGGGCCTGAAATCCGTGTAGGTAAAATTCTTAATGGTTCGCAAAAAATTCTGGCAAATCAACACTTAACTGTCCTAACTGATAAAGATTCTTACGAAAATTTTGAAGGAACTGACCAAATAATAACTGTTTCACACGAAATTGATAAAGACTTAAAAGTTGGCGATAGAGTTCTTTTTGATGATGGTAAATTACAATCAGAAGTTGTTGAAATTGAAGATGGAAAAGTTGTTGTAAAGACAAAAAATTCTCACATTTTAAAACCAAATAAGCGCCTAAATATGCCTGGTGTTCCTTTTTCATTACCTTTTTTATCTCAAAAAGATATTAACGACGTGCTTTTTGGCATTTCAGAAAATATTAATTATGTTGCTGCATCCTTTGTAAATTCAGCAGAAAATGTCAAAGAATTACGTAAACTTTTAGATGAAAACGGTGGTTCTCATATTCAAATAATTTCAAAAATCGAATCAACATTAGGTCTTGAAAATATCGATGAAATCATCGAGTTATCTGATGGAATTATGGTAGCCCGTGGTGATTTAGGTCTTGAAGTTCCTTATGAAGAAGTCCCATATCAACAAAAAAGAATAATTAGAAAATGTCGCTTTGCAGGCAAAACTGTTGTTGTGGCAACACAAATGCTTGATTCAATGGAAAAATCTTCTCAACCAACTCGTGCTGAGGTTTCTGATGTTTATTGAGCAACTGAATTAGGTGCTGATGCGACAATGTTATCAGGCGAATCAGCTCAAGGACAATTTCCAATTGAGTCAGTTCAGGTTATGTCCGTAATTAATAAAAGAGCAGAAAAAGAGTTCTATAATAAGCTTTTTTATACAAAACAGTTGGCAGTAATTACCAAAAACTCAAAAGGTCCTCGAGCAAAAATTGCTCACAAATTAGCTCACCTTGCTTATGAAAATGAAATAAAATATACTGTTGTTCTATCAAGAACCGGTGAACTTTTAAAAGCAATAGCTAAGTTTCGTCCAAATACCGCCGTTATTGGTGTTGTAAACAATGAAAAATTAATTTCAGGATTTGGAATAACATCTTCAGTTTTTGTTTCAATTAATTCTATTTCCGAATTTAACGCAATAAAAAGCGATTTTAATTTAGCACGTAATGTTTTAAAACCTTTTGGAGCTGAAAAGGGAGACACCTTTTTAGTTGTTGAAAACGAAAAAATGGTGCAATTTGTTTATTAATTTTTAAATTTTTAAAAATTTGCTTTTAAAAATTTAAAAATTAAGTATAATTATAATGCAAATTTTTATTTGCAGAAAGTAGATTTGCTCTCACCTGAAGATCGCAAGATCTTGGGTTTACCTAGCAAACAAAGATTATTATTTTTTTGTTTAAATTATAATTTAATACTTTTTAAGATTTTTTGTATAAACATAGTAAAAACCATTGAAAATGGAGATAAATTTAAATTTTGAATCCTAAAAATCTTTTTCAAAGAAAGCCACAACAAGATCACCAAATTAACGAAAATATTATGTTTCCTAACGTTTTTTTAGTAGGATCTGACAACGAAAAAATTGGAAAAACTCCGACTAAAGAAGCGCTTGAACTTGCAAAATCCAAAGGACTTGACTTAGTTTTAATTTCAATTAAAGAAGTAAAAACTAAAGATGAAAAAGTTCAAAAAGTTCCAATAGCAAAAATTCTTGATTATGGTAAGTTTCGATACGACATAAAAAAGAAAAAAAAGGAAGAAAAGGAAAAGCAATCCTTTACTAATAACCGTGAAATACGAGTTAGTTTTAATATTAACAAGCAAGATATTCTTGTAAAATCAAAAAAAGCTAGAGAGTTCATTCTTGATGGCGACCGTGTGAAAATTGCTCTTCGTTTTCGTGGTCGTGAAATTACCCGAATCGATCAAGGTAAAATAACACTTGAGATATTTTTTGATCAGTTGAAATACATTGCAAAAAAAAGCAAGGAAATTTCGCAAAACGGTAATTTTTTAGTTATGCATCTTGAACGTGATCGCAAAAAACTACCTAAATTCACTTCTTCAAAACAGCTAAAAGAACTTTTAGAATACGAAGAAATTCAAAATAAGGAAAAAAATGCCTAAAATCAAATTAAAAACAAAGTCAGCATTGAAAAAAAGAATTAAGGTTACTGCAACCGGAAAAATTAAACACGGACATGCATATCGCTCACATTTAGCGCAAAATAAAACTACAAAACAAAAGCGCCAATCAAGAAAAGCTACTTTAATCGATCCTTCAGATTACAAAAGAATAAAAAAACTAATTTAATTAATTCAAAGAATTCACTAAATTTTTTGAAACTACATTATATAAAAGGAGAAATTTTATTATGAGAGTCAAAGGTGGAAGTGTAACGCGCCAGCGTCGCCGTCGTTGATTAAAATTAGCAAAAGGTTATTGAGGACATAAATCAATCGGATTTAAAGTTGCAAAACAAGCAGTAATTAAATCTTGAACCTATGCTTTTCGTGATCGAAAACAGCGTAAACGTGAATTTCGAAAATTATGAATTAGTAGAATAAATGCTGCAGCACGTGACCAAGGAATTTCATATTCACAATTAATGCATAAAATCAAACTTGCAAACATTGAAATTAATCGTAAAATGCTTGCTGAAATGGCAATTAATCGCAAAACTGAATTTGATAATATCATCAAAATTGCTTTAGAAAAAGGTCGAAAATAATCCCTTTCTTATTACAGGAGGAAAAAAATGGCAAGAAAAGACCCAATTTCACAACGTGGACCGATGAGCGGAAATAACCGTTCTCACGCCCTAAATGCAACAAAACGTAAATTTAATTTAAATTTACAACAAATAGTACTAAAAACTGCCTCAGGGCAAAAAGTTCGTATTAAAGTTTCAGCTAAAACTAAAAAAACCTTACAAAAATGAGGTAAAATTTAAAATCTGAAATTTTAATAAATTAAAAAATCACCTTAAAAAATAAAGAAAAATACATTAATTTAGACGCATCAAAAAGGTGTGTCTATTTTTTTTATTAATTTATTTTAAATTGTGGTTTATACTTTTTAAAATTAGTAAATTATGTTAAAATTAATTTAATAATTTTATATATTTCAAACAAATTTAAAGCACATTTAGTATAATTGATATAATTCAAATTGCAACTTGAAATTTGTATAAAAATAGAGGCTACCAATTTAATTAGACAATGTTTAAGAAAGAAAGTTTAGAAAAATTTTTTAATTTAAAATTCAACAATTGAATTTTATTTATCCCATTTTTTGGCACTAACACCTATTATAAATTATTCGATTTACTTGTAGAATACAACAGTTTTGAGTGGATTTTATACTATAAAACCAGACTAATTTCACGACTTTTCTATTTAATTCTTCATTTATTTTCAATCATTTTGACCATTTTATTATTTTTGTTAATTTTTGTTTACAGAGTTCATTTTTTTTCTTTTGGTGAAAATTTTATTTTTAGCCTTGAAAATAAACATAATTATTTTTATGACTATAATATTTGATTTCCGAATATTGTGAATGTTACGATATATTCTTTCATTGCATTTTTTGGATTCTTTTTAAATGCTTTTTGAGCAAAATTTGTTATTTACTTTTTTAAGAAATTTTTATACTGAAAATACGATTTGAAAAATAAAACCACAACCTTTGAATTTTTAGAAAATTTTAATTTAGAATCTTTTGTAAATTCTGTTCTTGTTGACACTGAAAATTGTAAAAAAAAGAGGAAGAAATCAAGAAAAATTTGTTGAAAATATAAACATAACTACCCAATAATAATTAGTCTTTTCATAGAAGCAATTGACTCCCCTAAGTATACTAGACGTTCTTTTAAATATCGTAATATTAAATTAAGGAACCGCAAGGAAATTAGTGAATTTGACTGGGTTGTAGCTGAGATGCAGAACTATTATTGATTTTATACATTTATTTTTGCTTCAATTTTTAATAAAAATGAAAAAAATTTTAACAGAAAAAAGTTTTTCTATTACTTATTGAAAATTTTATTTTTTTATATTTTATCAATTTGAATTCTTCTTTTTTCAACAATTTTTCTATGCTTTAATCATTTTCTTCTTGATGAACCAACATTTTGGTTAAAAATTTCAACATTAGTAACTGTTATTGTTCCCATTTTTCTACTACCTATTATCCTAGAACCTATATTTATTGAGTGGTCATATCGCCGCATCAAAAAGCGATTTTTTGAAGCTAATCTAATTAAGTCTAAAAAACAAGATTCAATATAACTGTTTCTTAAGGCCATTATCTAAATACCCTAAATTAGTGTAAAAAATTAAGATTATTGCTTTTTATCTATGATTTTAATTGTATTGTTTTAGTTAATTTTCCAGCATTTTATTCCTGAGTTTGGCAGTTTGGTGGCAAAAATTCACTTTTTATTGGATACAAATATGCAAAAATACCCGTAAATCCGGGTTTTTTACGCTTAAATCTTGATTTTAATATTTTAAAATCAACCCTTTGCTAAAAAAAAAAAAAAAAAATGTTTGGTCTAAAAAAAATTTCTGTTATAATAAACCTCACTAAGAATAATTAATAAATTTTAATATTGAATTAAGGGGGAATTAGTTATGTTTTTTGCATAGAAAAATCAGAAAATGCGAATTTTCCATTATATTTTTAAATATGATGGAATTCCATAAATTTAACCGTTTAGAAATCTATAAATTTATGGCTTTTAATTGTTGTTCTTTCAAAACTTCATATATTTTTTTAGGCTCAATTTAAATAAAAACGAGTTTTCTATTTACATTGAGTTTAAATAGTAGTTGTATTTTTTTATGATTTTTGTCAGTGTTTTAAACTAAAAAAGTAGTTTAAAAATTTCATAATTTTGCTTTTTAAGTTAAAATTTTAGCTTTTTTAGTTTGATTAATAAGTAGATTTTTCTTTCGTGATGATTAGATTAAAATTCAGTGTTTTTGCTTTGGCAGTTATTTTTCCTGAGTTTGCCAGTTTGATAACAAAAATTAAGACAAGGAGAGAATTTAAGACTTTAAATCAGCGTCTAAATTACACTATAAAATGGAAATTAGGACTTTAAAGTCTTTTGATTGTGCAATTTTAATCCACTTAAATTTTTTTCAACTGTGAATTTCTTAGTGATTTGTCTAAAATTGATAGACTAATTTGTCTCTTTTTTAATTAAAGTAACAAAACTTATTTCGTCTTCACCTTTGAGTTTAATTAATTTTACCCCTTTTGTCCTACGACTAATTATTGGAACGCTATCAAGATCAATTCTAATTGCAAAACCTCTTTTAGTGATAATTATTGCTTCCTGATCTGGCCCAATTGTGCCGACAAAAATAAGATCGCCAGCCTTTTCGTCGTCTAGACCTTTTAGTCCTTTAGTTGCTCTTCCGGTTAGTCGATATTCTTCAACAGGAGTTTTTTTCCCATAACCATGTTTGCTTAAATTAAAGACAAAATCATTGCCAAAAGTGTAACAAGCGCCAACTATTTTGTGTCCTTCTTCAAGAGCGATTCCTTTAACACCGATTGAAGCCCGACCGGTATTTCGTAATAATTTAATTGGTCAACGATTTACAAGTCCTTGCGATGAGGCTAAAATAATATTGATTTCAGAACTTGCTGGCACAATAAAGGCTGATTTTAAATAATCTCCCTCAACAAGTTTTAAAGCGATTTTTCCATTTTTTGGAATATAACTAAACTCTGAAAGTTCCGTTTTTTTAATATAACCAAAAGCAGAAACTGTGATAAGCCAATGATCATTGTATTGCTGGTTTCAAGGAATTAAAGCACTAATATTTTCATCTTTTTGTACTTGTACAAGATTTAAAAAAGGGAGACCTTTTCCTTGTTTTGAACTATCAGGAATTTGGTAAGCCCGAAGTTTGAAAATTTTAGCCCGTGAAGAAATAATTAAAAGATCGCTGTGGGTGTTTGTAATGCAAACAGATTTTAGCTCGTCATCTTTGTATAAATTTGAAACTGAAGCACCAAAGCCACCACGATTTTGTAGACGATATTCTTCTAAATTTAACCTTTTTACATAGTTATTTTGTGTCAGAGAAATAATTACTTTTTCATTAGGGATAAAATCTTCTTCATTAAGTCGTATAATTTCGGTAATAATTTCAGATCTTCGTGGATCACTGAATTGTTCAGCGGTTGCTTTGTGTTGGGTAATAATTAATTCAATTAGTTTTTCAGGTGATTCAATTATTGACTTAATCTCATCAATTTCGATTTTTAGACTTTCAATGTCACTAATTAATTTTTCGATTGCCAAACTAGTTAGCCGACCAAGACGCATGTCAATTATTGCTTTTGTCTGGACAGGATTTAAATTATAAGTTTGGGCTAATCTTTCTTGAGCAATTTGGTCTGAACTTGAAGATTTTATGATCGCAATTACATTGTCAATATTTTCAATAGCAATTTTTAAACCGCTTAAAATATTAAGTCTTTCGCTAGCTTTTTCCAGGTCAAAGTTCAGCGCGCGAAGATTAATTTCTTTTTGGTGTTCAAGATAATGAGTTAAAATTTCCTTTAAATTCATTAATTTTGGCACACCTTTTACAAGCGCAAGCATGTTTATTGAATAACTAATTTGTAAATCGGTGCTGTGATAAAGTTTATTTAAAATAACTTCAGGATTAAATCCTTTTTTAATATCAAAAACAACACGAATTCCGTGACGAGTACTTTCATCACGAATATCTTTAATTCCAAGAATTTTCTTATTTTTTACTAAAAAAGCAACCTTTTCGATAATAGAAGGTTTTTTAACTTCATAAGGAATTTCGTAAAAAATAATTCGTGATCTACCTGAGTTTAAATATTCAATTTTTGCTTTTGATCTAATTCAAAAAGTACCTTTTCCGGTTAAATATGCTTGATTTATCCCTTTTTTTCCCGAAATTATGGCACCTGTTGGAAAATCTGGACCAGGAAGAGTCTCAATTAATTCATTAATGTCAATATTTGGATTTCTTGCAAAAGTAATGAAAGTTTCAATAATTTCGCCTAAGTTGTGCGGTGGAATTTTGGTGGTCATCCCAACAGCAATTCCAGAAACCCCTGAAACTAATAAATTTGGAAATCGTGCTGGCAAAATTTCAGGTTCCATTTCACTTGCATCATAATTAGGTCTGAAATTTACAGTATTTTTTTTAATACCTTCAATCATTTTATTAGAAATTTTTGACAATCGCGCCTCAGTGTAACGCATTGCGGCAGCTTCATCGCCATCAATTGAACCAAAATTACCGTGTCCATCGATAAGCGGGTAGCGTAGTGAAAAAGGTTGAGCCATTCGAACCATTGAATCATAAACAGAAGCATCACCATGTGGGTGATATTTTCCAAGAACATCACCGACAATTCTAGCTGATTTTTTATAACTAGTTCCTGAAGTTATTCCAAGTTCGCTCATTGTATATAAAATTCGTCTATGAACCGGCTTTAGTCCATCACGAACATCAGGTAGAGCTCTTGAAACAATAACTGACATTGAATAATCAAGAAATGAAACTTTCATTTCATCTTCGATTTTAATTGGAACAATATTGTCAGTTACTGTTTCTAAAATTGTTGGTTTAACTTCGTAAATTTGGTCTGAGTCGTCCGATTTGTCATCTTCACTATTTAAGCTAGAATCAATTTCCTTGATTTCTTCGTTATCTTTATGGTTTTTATTGTCCTCAATCATATATTTCCTTTAAAAACAATACTAATTTTAAAATTATACCATAATTTGCGGCTTTTTTTGAATTTTTGGCTGAAAAACTTCGAAATTTTTTTAATTATGTATGCCAACATAATTAAAAAAATATTTTTGTTTAAATAATAATTAATTTAGTTTTGATGTTGAAAATAATTTGTGGGAAAATTTGAAATTAAAACCTTAGATAAAAACAGGGATCAACTAAAAAAGTGTTGTAAAATACGGGATTTTATAAAAAAACCAAAACTTTAATAGTTAAATTTTTTGCCTTAATAATTAAAAAAAAATACTTAAAAAATAAAAAAACGAGCTTTGTAAGGCTCGAAATTTTCTAAAAATTTGCAAAAAGACTTGTTAAATTAAGTTATGCCTTTTAAAAATTAGTGTTGGTGAAGTGTTAAAAGAATTAGGGCAAAAACAATTCCGGCCGCAAAAAGAATAAGGGAAATATGCCATTGTTTTGAGGAATTATTCCTGAGGTGAATAAATTCAGGAACTAATTCGATTATTACCACAAAACTCAAAATTGCTCCACCTGAAACATTGAAAAATGGAATTAGTCAACCAGTTTGAATGAAAAATCTATTCAAAAAAGCGCCTATTACAATAATTGGAATTAAAATTAGCGTTGTAATTAAGTTGTAAATTACGGACTTTTTAATACTTTGACCATATTGAACTTGCCGATAATGAATAATTAAAATTTCAATTAACATATGAGCGACAAAAGTTCCAATTAAATATCAATTAACTTCTTCTCCTGCAGTTACCCTGGCAATGACAGATCCTAGTATAAATCCATCAATTGTTCGGTGTGAAAGTAGAAGTAAAATTGCAAGTCAAGCAGATTTTGGACTATCAATGTCAGAAAAATTTACAATATGATCGCTATGATCGTGCTGTTTGTGATCCAGATGCAAATCTCTTTTAAAAATGCGAATAAAAAATCAACGCGCAATAAAAACACTTGTTAGACCTAAAATCGAACCACCGCCAATTATTAGAATTTTAAATAAATTTTCTAGATCACCATAGCTATGAGCGAAATTTTCAGCACCATTAAACCCTTCTTGCATAAGTCCAACTGTTGCAACCATCAACAAGAGACCGGTGCTAAGTGAATAGAGATAAATATTTGACGTTCGCTTAATTCGCGGTTTAACAATTGCAATCAAAAATACTATTAAAACCGGAACTGCTAGAATAATTAAAAGGAAAATTAGTAAATTTACGGTAAGGGAAAGATAAAAATCCGGATTTTGGTAAAAAATTGTTAATACCTTCTCTCTACATAAAAATAAATACTAAATTTTACAAGATAAATATTTTTTTTAACTAAAAAATATTAAAAAAAAATTAAAAATTAAAAAATGCCGTAGATCACGGCACTTTTTATATTATTTTTCTATATTTTATTGGAGGTTGCAATTAGGTATGGTGGCTCCGACAGGAATCGAACCAGTGACACACGGTGCTTCAAACCGTTGCTCTACCTACTGAGCTACGGAGCCATGGCGGTCTAGACGGGGATCGAACCCGCGATCTCCTCCGTGACAGAGAGGCGTATTAACCACTTTACTACTAGACCTTGGTTGCGGAGGTAGGAATCGAACCTACGGCCTTTGGGTTATGAGCCCAACGAGCTACCTCTGCTCTACTCCGCTGTGTTAAGAAATTTTTAAAATAAATGGCGGGCAATGAGGGATTCGAACCCCCGCGGGCTTTCACACCCCTGCCAGTTTTCAAGACTAGTCCCTTCAGCCACTTGGGTAATTGCCCATTTTGGTGGATCTAACTGGATTCGAACCAATGACCAACCGGTTATGAGCCGGATGCTCTAACCGCTGAGCTATAGATCCAGGCGATTTTGTTATATATTATATGAAAATTGGTGGCTCCAAGGAGATTCGAACTCATGACCTTCCGGGTATGAACCGGACGCTCTAACCAACTGAGCTATAGAGCCAATGGTGGAGAGGAAGGGAGTCGAACCCTCTACCTCCTGCGTGCAAAACAGGCGCTCTAGCCAGATGAGCTACCCCCCCAAATGGTGAAGAAGACAGGATTTGAACCTGCGACCACTACGTCCCAAACGTAGCGCTCTGCCAAGCTGAGCTACTTCTCCAATTAATAATTATACACTATTTTTTGAAAAAGCAAAATTTTTTTTATTATTTTTTTTATTTTTAAGAATAAAAAAATGGCGATCACGAGAGGATTCGAACCTCTGACCACAAGCTTAGAAGGCTCGTGCTCTATCCTACTGAGCTACGTGACCACAATTTAGTATTATACCACTTTTTTAATAAAAAGATTTATAATTTATTGTATGAAAATAAATTGATTTCCAGGCCATATGGCAAAAAGCATAAATGACATAGAAAATAAAGCGCGAATAGCAGATCTTTTTATTTTAGTTGTGGATGGTAGATGTCCTATTTCTAGTCTAAATGAGAATTTTTTGCAAATTGCAAAACAAAAAATGACACTAGTAATAGTAACAAAAATTGATCTAGCTGATAAAAACAAATTCACTAAAATAAAAAAATTTTTTACGGATAAAAAATTTTTTGTTCTCTTTGTAAATTTACGAGATTACTCAGCTAGATTAGAAATTATATCACATTTAAATAAAATATTTAAAATAAAACAAGAAAAAAATTCAACTAAATTTTTCTCCCCAAGTCTAAAGTGTTTTGTTGTCGGAGTGCCTAACACTGGAAAATCAACGCTAATAAATTTAATCACAAAATCACAACTAAAAGTAGGAAACCAACCGGGAATAACGAGAAATAATCAATGAATTAGCTATGATAAATTTCTTTTTCTTGACACCCCAGGAATCCTATTGCCAAAAATGGACGATCAAATTTTAGCCGTTAAATTAGCTATTATTGGTTTGATAAGGTGGGAAATTCTAAATATTAGTGATCTTTTTATTGAAGCATACAAAATAATTTCTGAACAATATCCAAATTTCATCACAGATTTAGAACTAAAACCCTCACTAATTGATTCAGAAATTGAAGAAAACTTATTAATTTTGTGCAAAAATAAAAAATTTATAAATAAAAGTGGTCTAGATTTGCCTCGCTGTCGAAAGTGATTTTTAATGCATATTGGAAAACAAAAAATTACATTAGATTAATTTTTTAAAGAAAATTAAATTTCACTAAAAAAATTTTGATTAATTAATTTTTAAAAAGATCTAAATTATTGTGTTAATTTAGGTGCAAAAACGGGACGTTTTTCTCGCTTTTTTGTCCTGCAAAAGCAATCCCGAGTTTCCCAGTTTTAAGGCAAAAATTCACCTTTTAGTGAATATAAATATGAAAAAACACCCGTAAATCAGTGTTTTTTGAACGTAAAACCTTAATTTATATTAATGTCATTTAATTGCATTTTCAGTAATTTTATGGTATAATTATAAATTATGAAAAAACAAAATAAAGATGGTTTTATTGAAGTAAACAAATTGTTTGGCAAAAAAACTAAATATTTTAAGGAAATTTCAAACATGAAATTTGAAACAAGTTATTTGGAAACAATCAATACTTTGATATCTTAATAAATTACTAATAAAATTGTAATTAACTTTTACCAAAAAACTTAAAAAATTCCCTAAAACCGGATGCTTTTTTGAAATTACCTTATCAAACTGGGAAACTCAGGAAAAACGGGACGTTTTTCTCGCTTTTTTGTCCTGCAAAAGCAATTTTGTTATTTTAGATTTTAACTCTATGTTTTTTTAGTTTTTCGCTTTCAAAACTAAAAAAGTCTATAAAATGGTTGCTTAAAATGCAAAAGAGTTTTTGCACAAACTACAAATAAAAAACTAATTGTCTGATTTTTTCTACTAATTTAAACTTATACGTGGTTTTTGTCTGGTCATTTTTTCTTTTTTTCTTCTTCATATTTATCTAAATAATTGTTTTTTAAATCCTCAATTAGTTCAACACGGCTAATGTTTTTATCAAAAACGATATCTTTATTTTTAGGAAAAGCCAAGATTTGGAAAGCCACTTTTTCAAAACTAGAATCAGGACTTATAGTAAAATTTAGTGTTAAATCTGTTTCAAAAATTGTTGTCAAAAAAATATTATTGTTTTCTGTTTTTCTAAGAACCAATTTTTCTCATTCCATGTTTTTTGGAAAATTAGTAGGAGCCGATATAGGGTTGGCAGGTCATTTTGAAGGTGGCCAGTAACCCATTCGCTCCCAAGTCTCGTAAATAAAAATATTATTATTTTTTAGGAATTCATCAAGTTTTTCTCGGTTTAGAAATTTTTGCTCGAAATCAGAAATTAGATCATTTTGGTCAATTTTTAATTTAGGATCTAATTTTGAAATTCGCTCAATAATTGTTGTTTTAAATTCGTCAATATTTTTAATAATTGCATGTTTTTTTGGTAAAAAACTGTTAGATCAAGGATTAATTTTATTTGTAATTAAATCAAGAATTTTTGGCTTTAAAGTTTTAATATTATTAATTCTTTGGCTAAAATGGATAATATCAAACATAAAAGAGGGCGATGAACCGCTAATCTCGTTTTTTGACAAATTGTACTTTTTTGCGAGTTTATTATAAATTTTTTTAGCTTCTGCTTCAATTAATATTTTCTTCTTTTCATAATCTATAATTTTATCATTATCACCAGCATAAATTTTTTCATCAATATCCCTAAAGGTGATTGTTTTATTTTTAGGGTAGACTATAACATTAAAAAAAGGCGAATCATCAAAAACTACAGTGCGTTGAACTAATTCTCCTTCTTTAACATAATCTGGTACAAATCTTGTGGCTATAATGTTTGAAGAACCATTTTCTTCAAAATAATAGTAGGTAACACGAGTTGGCCTTGAATATCTGACACGTTCGCGTATTATAATATTATTTTTTTCTAAGACTTTTTCAAGAAGTTCTCCTTTTAGAAATTTGTCTTCAAATTCTGTCTTGAGTTCAGAAGTATTCATTTTGGCAAAATTAGGATTATTTTTTATAATTTCTTCAGTTCTATCAACAATATTTTTTTGAAATTGTTCGAGGTTTTCAATTGTTATTTTACTTTGTTCGCCAAGGAATAAAAATTTGTCTCGCTGCTTTTCGGGTTGATTATAAAACAGATTTAAGGCTGAAAAAGTTCCGTTTTTTGCATTAAATTCTTCATAATGCTTTGCTAGTAAATTTAAAAAATAGTGAGAATTGTAATTTTGGGTATTGTTAATTCCGTCATCTTTGTTAAAAATTTGTTTATTAATAAAAGTAATTAAATTTCCGCAGGAAGTTAAAAAAACCGCCGGAATTAAAAGGGTTGTTCCCAAAAATTTACTAAGAATTAGTTTATTTTTCATTATTAACCAAATAAGAAAGTGCTAATTTATCTTCAACAGAATTATCAAAAGTTACAGATTTAAATTTTTTGGCATAAAGCCCCCGATTAAAATTATTTATAAAAATTATAACATGTTTTATGTTTTTAATTTAATTATATTCATTTTATTATCACTTTAATTTTTTTATTGAAAACCCGACTTCTACTTTTAAATAAATATTTTATCATTATACTTTTATTAACAAATTATGACTAATAATCATGAGCATTATTTATTAATAATTTTCAATATTCTAAAAAATTTTAAAATTCTCACAATAAATTATCGACCTTTTGCCATAAAAAAGAAAATAAAATTAAACCAAGCCCTTAAAAGTTACTTATCATATAAAAGCATAAGTTTTTATGTGAGGTAAATTATTCATCCAAATCTTTTAAAATGAACATGATAGAAAAAATTAACAAAAGTGGAGCAGTCAAAATCATAGAAAAAAATTATTTGTCTGATTTTTTCTACTAATTTAAACTTATACGTAGTTTTTTGCTATTTGTTTGTCTTTTTCTTCATACTTATCTAAATAATTGTTTTTTAAATCCTCGATTAGTTCAAGTTGACTAACGTTTTTATCAAAAATGATATTTTTATTCTTAGGAAAAGCAAAGATTTGAAAGGCAACTTTCTCAAAACTAGATTCAGGGCTTCTAACAAAATTTAGTGTTAAATCCGTTTGAAAAATTGCTGTCAAAAAAATATTATTATTTTCTGTTTTTCTAAGAACCAATTTTTCTCTTTCAGTCCTTTTTGAAAAATTAGTAGGGGGCGATATAGGGTGCAGAACACTTCCTCAAAATGGTTCATAACCAATTTGTTCTCAAGTTTCGTAAATAAAAATATTATTATTTTTTAGAAATTCATTAAGTTTTTCGCCTTTTAGAAATTTTTGCTCAAAATCAGAAATTAGATCATTTTGGTCAATTTTTAATTTAGGATCCAATTTTAAAATTCGGTCAATAATTGTTGTCTTAAATTCGTCAATATTTTTAATAATTTCATGTTTTTCTGGTAGAAAACTATTAGATCAAGGATTGATTTTATTTGTAATTAAATCAAGAATTTTTGGCTTTAAAGTTTTAATATTATTAATTTTTCGGCTAAAATTGATAATAATAGACATAAAAAAGGGTGAAGAAGTACTAATCTTGTTTTTTGACAAATTGTACTTTTTTGCGAGCTTATTATAAATTTTTCTAGCTTCTGTTTCAATTAATATTTTCCTTTTTTTCTGTTCTTTATAATCTATAATGTTATCATTATCGTCGGTGTAAATTCCTTCGTCAATGTCCCTAAAGGTGATTGTTTTATTTTTAGGGTAGACTATAACATTAAAAAAAGGCGAATCTTTAAAAACTACATCGGGTTGTTCTAATTCTCCTTCTATAACATAATCTGGTATAAATCTTGTGGCTATAATGTTTGAAGAACCATTTTCTTCAAAATAATAGTAGCTAACACGACTTGGCTTTCAATATCTACCATGTTCGTTTATTATAATATTGTTTTTTTCTAAGACTTTTTCAAGAAGTTCTCCTTTTAGAAATTTGTCTTCAAATTCTGACTTGAGTTCAGAAGTATTAACATTTGCAAAATTAGGATTATTTTTTATAATTTCTTCAGTTCTATCAACAATATTTTTTTGAAATTGTTCTAAGTTTTCAATTATTAGATCATCAGGTTCGCGAAAGAATCAAATGTTGTCCCGTTGTTTTTCGGGTTGATTATAAAACAGATTTAGGGCTGAAAAGGTACCGTTTTTTGTATTAAATTCTTCATAATGTTTTGCTAGTAAATTTAAAAAATAGTAAGAATTGTAATTTTCTGGATTGTTAATTCCGTCATCTATGTTAAAAATCTGTTTAGTAATAAAAGTAATTAAATTTCCACAGGAAGTTAAAAAAAATGCCGGAATTAAAAGGGTTGTTCCCAAAAATTTAGTAAGAATTAATTTATTTTTCATCATTAACCAAATAAGGAAGTGTTAATTTATCATCAACAGAATTACCAACAGTTACAGATTTAAATTTTTTGATATAAATTCGATAGTAGCTGATCTTTCTAATTTTTTTTTTTAGTTTCCAATAAAGTAAGTATTTTCACTAGCTTTTAACATATTTTTAAAATTAGGAGTGCCTGACCGATGCTTTTCAAAATAACCAATTTTGTTTTTGGTTAAATCACTATGATCTGCAAAAATTGCCAAAATAGATAAAATTGCTTGTTACCTTCATTAAATTCTCCTTATAATTTGTTCTTATATTTTTAACAAATTATATCATGATCTTCAAAAACAAGAAAGTAAAAAATAAAAAAATATAATTTCACCATATTTTGTAAAAAAATTATATTTTTTTTATTTTAACAGATGCCTATATTTATAAATTAATAAATTTATATAGAGAAAGAATTAACCCCTATAAAATTCCAATGACATCACGTAGATCAAAAAATCCAAAATCCCTGCTATCACTACTGTTTTCCAAATTATCGCCAACAGCAAAAAATTTATTTTCTGGCACTACTCCATCGAACAAAAAAGTCGCGCTTTTGATAAAAGTTGCAACTTTTTTATCATTTATGTAAATTTCATTTTCTTTAACAGTTATTTTATCGCCTGGCAGCCCCAAAATCCTTTTAATTAAAACTATTTCTTTGTAATTAAAAGCGACAATATCGTTTCTTTTTGGTGATTTTACTCTATTAATAAAAATTTTTTGCCCGTGTTGAAGAGTTGGAAACATCGAGTTACCTTCAACATCAACTAACCTAAAAATAAAAGTAAAGAGAATAAAAACTGTTAGGGCAATTGAAAAGACTAAAGCTGACAAACCAAATAAAAGGTTTTTTTTATTAAAAAATTTTTTCTTTGGTTTAATAGTTACAAAATTATTTTTTTCCATAGTTGAATCATTTTTCATTTAAGTATTACACGAATAATTATATATATAGTTGCTTAGCTAAAATTTAATTTGTTAAAAAATATTCTTTAGCGACAAAATTTCGGCTTGAGACAGTTTGCGTTTTTCACCTGGTTTTAAATTTCCAAGTTCAATAGTTGCAAAACTTAGTCTTCGGAGCATAAGAACTTTTTTGGAAACAGAGATAAAAATTTTTTTAACATGATGGTTTGAGCCTTGCCAAACTTTGACAATATATGTCCGGGAAGCAACTTTTTGAATTTTTTGAACAGATTTTACATTATCTAAATAAATTTCATTGTTATTCAAAAAATTGATTTCCTCATCATTTAAATTAAAATCAGTTTTGACTAAATATGTTCTCTGAATTTTTGAGCTAGGATGAAGTAATTTATTGCTAGTTTCGCCATCATTTGTTACCAAAATTAGTCCGGTTGTTTCAAAATCCAGCCTGCCTACTGGAAACAAATAGGAATTTTTATCAAAAAATTCCATTATTGTCGGCCTATTTTGTGGATCAATTCGACTTGTAATATAATTTTTTGGTTTATTTAGTGCATATCAGACGATTTTTGGTTTTTTATTTATTTTTTGACCGTCAAACTCAACAACATCCAGGTCAGAAATTTTTTGCCCTATTTGTGCAAATTTGCCATTAATTTTTATTCGTTTTTCATTGATTAATATTTCGGCTTTTCGTCTGGAGGCAATTCCCATTTGCGATAAAAATTTATGAATTCTAACTGTTTTCATGATTTTCAATTTGTTTTTGCAACAAAAACAAAGGTAGTTTAATACAAATTACTCGGTTTGGATGACTTTTAACCATAAAAAGTGCATTTAAATCTTCTAAAATTGGGATAATTTTTTGAGATTTAATCATTTCTTCATAATTTTCAAGCAAAATTTGCGCTTCACTTATGGTTTTATTAATTAAAATTTTTTCAAATAAATAACAACTTGCGAGCAAAAGAGCGCAACCTGAAGCGCAAAATTGTATTTTTTTAATTTTTTTGCCGATAATTTCTAAGTCTAACTGAGCCCAATCATCACAGTTATTATTCATTTCAGAGCTTGTTGACTTACAAATTCGTTGCTTTTCCTTGAATTTTTCATTAGCTTCGACAATAATATTTCGTCGAATAATAAAATCATTATACAAAATCTAAAAACCTCTTTTCTTCTAAGTTGGTAATCAAGTTGTCAATATCAGCAAAATCATTGTAAAAACCAAGCGAAACTCTGATGAAACTATCATTTTTTAGCACTTTTTTTAGTAACGGAACACAAAAATTTCCGCTTCGCACATAAATATCGTTATTTCCTAGGTATGAAGCAACATCTTGAGCGCTAAAACCTTTAATATTGAAAATTATAATATGGTCGCCTTTTTTAGAAAAAATTTCAATATCATCAATTTTTTCTAATTTTTCATATAAATAATTGGCCAAAATTTTAATTTTTTTATAAATTGTTTCAATCCCAATTTTATTTATAAAATCAATAGCGGCATTTAAGCCCCAAATTGCAGCAAAATTTAGTGTCCCTGCTTCAAATTTGCGATAATCATTATAAAAAAACAAATTTTTGTTGTCAAATTTTCTAATTATTCCCCCTCCAAATTTTACAGGTTCTAGTTCTTCCAACAAATAATTTTTTATTGCAAGTACACCTAATCCAGTTGGCCCGTAAAATTTATTAGAACTAAAAGCCAATGCGTGACAAAATTTCATACTAACTTTTTGAAAGTTTATTGATTGTGTTGCATCATTTATTACAAAAGCGCCGTTTTTTAAAGCTTTTTCTCAAATTTTAGCTAAATCTAGATCAACTAAAATTGAATTATTTGCCTGACTTAAAGCAATAACACCTGTTTTTGGTGAAATTTTGTCAATTATTTTTGTGCTATAAACAATTTTTGCGCCCACCTTTTGAGCAATTTTGACTCAAACAAGTAAATTTGAAGAATGATTTAAAGGTGACAACAAAATTTCATCTCCCTTTCTTATGAATTTTTTAATCATGTTGGCAAAAAGATTTATCGATTCTGTTGTTCCAGAAGTGAAAATAATTTCATCGGGAAGACCATCAATTAATTTTGCAATTTTTTCACGAGTTTGATTTAAAATCTGTAAATTTTCAAAGGCGATTTTTGAATTTGATGAATGGGTATTAACAGCACAATTTGTGTAAAAATGGTTAATTTTTTCAATTACAGATATTGGTTTTTGCGTCATTGCTGCAGAATCTAAATAAGTTACCTTATTTAAAAAAGGGAAAAACTGTTTATAATTAGTCATTTTTCTTGATAAAATGCAAAAAATACTCTATATTTTTTGATTTTAGTCCTTTAATTGGTGATTTAGTCGAATTAACAAAATCAAAGTCGTTTTTAGCAAATTCAACCAGTCTGTTAATTAAAAACTCATGAAATTCAGGCGAAACATAACCGCCTTTTTGGACATATTTTGAGCTAGCCTCAAATTGAGGTTTAAATAAAGCAATAAAACTTTGCCCTTTTTTTAGCAAATTTTTTACAACACTAACAACAATTTTAAGACTAATAAAGGAAACATCGCAAACAATTATGTCGATTTTTTCATCAAAAAAATCGCTTGTAACATATTTAATGTTGGTTTTTTCTTTTACTGAAACTCTAGGATCAATTCTTAAAGAATAATCTAATTGATTCAAACCTGAATCAAGAGCATAAACCTTTTTTGCGCCTTTTTCAAGGCAAATTTGTGTAAAACCACCTTTAGAAGACCCAATGTCTAGAACAATTTTGTCATTAAAATCAAGTCCAAATTTTTCATAAGCTCAAAGCAGTTTTAAGGCGCCGCGGGAGACATATTTTTCTTTTATTTCAACTGTCACTTGGTCTAAATCTTTAATTTTATATGCTGGCAGAAGGCATATTTTATTATTGACTTTTACATGACCAGTTTTAATTAATGATTCGGCTTTTTCAAAACCCATGCTTAGAATTTTACTAAGTAGGTTCATTTATTTTCATCTCCTTAAAATTTCAATGATTTTGATATTAAAATTTGGATCACTTTTTATTCATTCAAGCGATAAATTGTTAAAAGCGTCTCTTCGACGGTCTTCAAAGTCGAATAATTTTTGTCTGAATTTAAATCTTTGTAGGTAAATTTGTCAACTATAAAACAAAAAAATTGCTAAATTTTTATGAATTCTTAGGTTGCTGAGTAAATTTAAGTTTAAAAACTGCTTCATGCATGAAATTCAATTTTCAACTTTGTAAATATTATTAATTAATCTTAAATCAAGTTGAGCACATTGTTGATTTGAAACACTAATTTCTAAAATTTTTGAAAGGTTATAAAATAAAAATTTAAATTTTTTTCCTAGTATTTTTTTATATTTTCAAAATTTAACCTCAATTTTGATATGATTTTTTATTTCATGCTTATTTTTGAGGTCTAAGAAGATTCTTGTTTTCATAATAATTGTATACTTTTTGCAAAACAGCATTTACAAAGCTAAATTCATCGCCACCTTCAATGCTAAAAATTTTAGTGATTTCAATAGCCTCATTAAAAATAATTCGGCGAGGTTGGAAAAATAATTCAGCAGCTCCCAAAAGCAAAATTGATCGAATTAATGGCAATATTCTATCTCAACTTCAATTAGATTTTAACTGTAAAGTAATAACTTTTTTCAAAAAAACATAATTTTTCTTGACAAAAGTAAGAATTTTTAACTGATCAAAAGTCACTTCAAAATATTTATTTTTTATTTCATCAATGTCGATATTTTTATCAAAAAGTTGTGAGCCATAAATAATTGAAATATTAGCCATTCTTTTGATTCGTTGTTTGGATAGACTTTGAAACTCAAGACACTGATTTTCATCGAGGACTTCAGAGTTCTTAAGATGCTTATTTTGGTAATTTATTGATTGACTATTTGAGCAAAAAGCTCGATTTTCATAGGTTATTTTCGTTAAATTACTGTTATGTTGACAACTTTGGGATCTCAAGTTGCCTGAGTTTTTTAGGCCGTCTTGAGTTTCATTTTGGCTTGAATTACCAAGTAAATTTTTAGTAATATTACAGTCGAGCGAACTTACAAAAAGAGAGCGTTGCTTTTGTAAAACTTGTGCAAATTCCTTTGCTTCTTGATCAAAATAAGGATGAGTATTTTTTTTCTTATTCCTATATTTTTGATTTTTTGGTGAATATTTTTTGTTTAAATGATTCATTTTATTTCACTTTTTTTGCTTTTGCTGGCTAGATAATTGAGCTTAAATCTGACTAATTATAAAAAAATAATAAATTATACTTTAAATTTAATAAAATTTTATCATTTTTCAATATATTAAAAAGAACTTATAACAAATTATTTAGCCCTTTTATTGGAAAAATTCTGAAGTTAAAATATTTTAAAATAGTAAGTTCAGGGAATAATTATTCTAAAGAGTCAAAAATATCTTCACCTATTTCTGCTAGCTCAACTTGAAAATTTCTGGCAATTATGTTTCCGATAGTTGCAAGTGAATCAACAGGATTTTTTAATTTTTTTGACTTTGATGTGAATTTTTTTGAAAAAATTGTTAGTGGTAGTGCCTCGCGTGTGTGATTTGTGCCAGGAAAACAAGGGTCATTTCCGTGATCAGAAGAAACAATTAATAAGTCATCATCTTTTAAAGTATTTACTAATTTTGCTAGTTTAATGTCAAAATTATTTAAATTTTGACAATATCCCATAATATCACGACGGTGACCATAACTTGAGTCAAATTCAACCAAATTCACAAAAATAAATTGATTTTTTGTGGATTTGGAGGCAATATCAATTGCGATATCCATATTGTTTTCATCACTGTCAGGCCCAAAAATTGTATCAAGCCCCTGTTTTGAAAAAATATCACCAATTTTACCGATTCCTATTGTTTCAATTCCTTTTTGTTGTAATCTATCAAGAATTGATTTTGGCGGTGTATTTGCATAGTCGTGTCTATTAAAAGTTCGTGTAAATTTTCCGTTTTGGCCAATATAAGGGCGAGCAATAACGCGAGCAACGTTTCATTCTGGCTTTGAAGAACAAATTTTTCTTGCAGCTTTTGCATAGCGATATAGATTTTCAAGTCCTAATTTTTCTTCATGACCACAAATTTGTAGAGTGGAATCAGGTGAGGTATACACAATTATTTTACCCTCATCGATAGATTGTTGTCCTAATTCTGACAAAATCACAGTTCCACTAATTGATTTATTGCCAATAATTTGTCGATTATCAAAGGCTTTTTCGAGTTCTTTTATTAGTTCATTAGGAAAACCCTGATCAAAATTTGGGTTAGGCTTAAGAGTTTCAATTCCCATCATTTCTCAATGACCCGCTAGTGTGTCTTTAGCTTTTGATTTTACGATAATTTTTGAAACATAAGCAAGTGGTTCTTTATTTATTTTGCCACTATTTTCAATTTTAGCCACATTAGAAATTCCCATTTTTTTTCAAAAAGGAATTTTTAATTCACCAGTTTTTGAAACACAATATAAAGTATTTGCGCCCGAATCGCCAAATGAGTCTTGAAAACCATCATCACCAATTCCAAGCGAGTCGGTTACTATTAAGAAAATGCGATTAAATTTGTATTGTTCCATAATTTTTTGTTAGTTTTTCCTAAATTTTTTTATTTTTTAATATTTTAATAAATTTTACAACAATTAGAGCAGAAGATGAAAGTATTTTTGCAAAAGGATTTAAAAGATTGTGGATTGGCGGTTCTTCAATCAATTTATCATTTTTTCTATGATAAAAAAATATCAATAAACTCTTTAAAAACAAAAGCTTTTTATTCAAATGACGGGATAAACATCGCTAATTTAGAGCGATTAGCAAAGGAATTTGGAATTATTCTTGAATCTTACGGGGGTCCTTATGAGAATTTAAAAACCTTAGAGATCGTAAAACCAACAATTATTCTAATTAAAACTGGCGATTTAAATCATTATGTTTTATTAACAAAAGTAAAAAAATCAAAATTTGAAATTATCGATCCCTTAAAAGGAAAAATAAAAATTAAAGCTGAAACAATGGCAAAAATTTTCCAAAATGTTGTAATTTTTGCCCAAAAAGATCCTGAGTATAAAAGATCAAAAGTAAAAGATAAATCATGGAATAATTGGTGGTTTTTCCTTGAGTCAAAAAGTAATTGGTATCTTATTTTTTTATTTTTTATAACTGCAGTTAGTAATTTTTTATCTTCATTATTCATGAAAACAATTATTGACAAGGTTTTGCCACAACAAGACATTGGCCTTGTTATAAAAGTGAGTATTTTCTTTGCTTGGATTGTAATTTGGCGAATTTTACAGGATATTATTAAAAAAATATATATCCATAAAATTGAGCTAAAAATCGAAAAAGATATTTTTGACCGTTTTTTTAATGCGCTAAAAACAGGTAAAAATTTTCAACTTTTAAAATTAGACAATCATGATTATATTAGGAGAATTAATTTAATTCCAAGTTTTGCGGCTTTTTCGGCCAGTTTTTATTACCATATTTTTAATGAAGTTATTACTTTTTTAATTTCATTTTTTATATTGTTGTGGATAGATATTAAAATTTTGGGCTTAATTATTGGAATAGGCATAATTTACCTTTTTATTAGCATAATTGTGCGAAAAAGTATTTCAAAAAATCACCAATTTTTAATGGAAGATCAACTAAATAGTTTGACAAGCACAAATGACATGATTTTTTCGCTTGAAAATTTAAAGCGCGATGATGTTTATAAAAATTTAAAACATCAATTCGATGAAAAATATTACCGTTATAAAAAGACAGAATTCAATATTTGGAAAAAAGAAAGTTATTTATCAAGTTTTAATAATTTTCTTTTTTCAATAGCGCCGATTTTAATTGTAGTTATTTCCTCTTTTTGAATTTTTGATAAAAAATTATCAATTGGTGAATTACTGCTTTTTTTAAGTTTTTTTAGTTTTTTTATTAATCCGCTTTCTTCATTTGTTAATATAGTCACCAACTTGCCAATTTTTTTAAAGGAATTTGAGCTTTTAAATTTTGTACTCAATATTGAAAAAGAGACAACCGGCAAATATCACCAAAAAATTTCAGATATAAAATTAAAAGATTTAAGCGTGAGTTATTATAAAAATAAGACGCTTTTTTATATTGAAAAAATGCAAATAAAAGAAAATTTGCACATAATTGGAAAAAATGGAAGCGGAAAGTCTACA
The DNA here is from genome assembly GCF_035918255.1 of Mesomycoplasma ovipneumoniae. Lineage (NCBI taxonomy): Bacteria > Bacillati > Mycoplasmatota > Mycoplasmoidales > Metamycoplasmataceae > Mesomycoplasma > Mesomycoplasma ovipneumoniae. The sequence continues at coordinate 113,580 of NZ_CP142136.1, forward strand.
TTTTTACGACTTTTAAACCAGGAAATTGTTTATAACGGTGATTTTTTAATTAATAATCTTGATTTAAAATATTATGACCAAAACGAGTTGCGCAAGAGAATTTGTTACATAAAATCGCAAAATTATTTCCCTAACATTAGTGTTCTTTCCTTTATAACAAATGAAAATCCTGAAAAAATTCAGAATTTGATTAATAATTTTCAACGATTTGACATTCAAGAAATGCTTTATGAATGGCAAATTTCCCTTGATTCAAAATTTGTTAACAATGGCTCAAATTTTTCAAGTGGGCAAAAGCAAATAATCGCAATTTTGCAACTTTTAACTAAAGATTTCGACTTAATTTTATTAGATGAGGCTTTTGAAAATATCGATGAAAAAAATTTCGAATTTTTAAAGAAAGTAATTTCCAATTACCAAAAAAATGCAATGTTTATCGAGATCTCTCATTCAAAAAGATATGTAATTGAACAAGGAGAAACTTTTGACATCAAAGATATATCAAAACAATAAGATAACAATAATAATTAGTGTCTTTTTGCTAATTTTGATGGGCGCAAGTTTTTACTATTTTTTTCAAATAAAAACTTATAGGACCGTTAATTTTATTTTAGAAATCGATGAAAAACACAAAACATTTGCAACAATAAATTCAGACATATATTATTTAATGGATAAAGATTCATTTGCCCAGTTTCAATTCCAGGACCGAGTAGTTAGACTTGAAATTACAAAAATTGTTAATGTAAAACAGAATGAATTTGTTGTTGAGTTCACGAAATCACTGTTATTAAAACCAAAAACTCAATTGCCGGCCGTTCTTTTTTTAAAAAATACAGGTAATTTTTTGGATCTTTTTACAAAATAGAATAAAATTAAATATAAATGGTGAAAATTCTAATTAATTTCGAAAATCAAAGTAAGGTTAAGTTTAAATTTTTAAAGTTGTTTAAAAAAATTTTTGAAATTTTTGCAAAAAATGAAAATTTACAAGGTGAAATTAATCTAGATTTGATGCTAATAAGTGAAAAAAAAGCCCAAAAACTAGCCCTTAAATTCAAAAACAAAGATTATGTTCCTGATGTTTTATCATTTCCAAGTGGTTTGAAAATCGAAGAAAATAATTTGCAAATTCATTTTTTAGGCGAAATTTTTATGACACCATCAAAAATTCAACAACAAGCAAAAGACTATAATCACACCCAAAAACGCGAATTTTCATACCTTTTTGCTCATAGCCTTTATCATTTACTAGGTTTGGATCATGACAATGATGAAAATAATAAATTTATGCACGAAAAAGTGGAAAACATTTTAAAAAATTTGGAGATTTTTCGCTAATGGAACAAATATTTGAATCCCTAAAAAAACTAAGCAAAAATTCCTACTGTCCTTATTCTAATTTTCCAGTAGCCTCAATTTTACTAACAAAACAAGAGCACACTTTTGAAGGTATTAATGTTGAAAATGCCGTTTATCCTGCAGGAATTTGCGCCGAAAGAGTAGCGATATTTCAGGCAATTGCCCAAGGAGTTAACCCTGAAAATTTTAAAGAAATTCACATTTATAGCCCAAAATCTAGTAAATTTATTGTCCCTTGTGGTCAGTGTTTACAAGTTTTTGTTGAATTTTTTTCTGAAAATGTTAGTATTTTTCTTTATAATTCAAAAGCAGAATTTGTTGAGAAAAAATTAAATCAACTTCTCCCCTTGCAATTTAAAAAGGATTTTTTATAAATATGGAAACAAAAACATGTTTTGTTGCAGTTATTGGCCGACCTAATTCAGGTAAATCTTCATTAATAAACTCGATTGTTCAATTTCCGGTTTCAATCGTTAGTCTAAAAGCCCAAACTACCAGAGATGCTATTAACGCAATTTATAATAAAGATAATCTTCAAATAGTTTTTGTTGACACTCCCGGTTTTCATAATAAAATTAATAATTTAAGTAATTCCCTAAATTTGGCGATAAATTCGACACTTGAGGGAATAGATCTTGTTCTTTTTTTGCACCCAGTCAACGAACCAATTGATGAAAACACACAAGCATTTGCTAAAAAACTTTCAGATATTAAAAATAAAATCGCAATAATTACTAAAACTGATATTGAAGATGATGAATTTAATTTCGAAAGTCAGTCACAAAAAATGAAGGAATTTGAATTTGAATTCGATAGCATTTTACCTTTTTCAACTAATTTTGATGATTTAAGAACCAATTTATTAGCCCAAATTGAAAAATATGCCTATCCCTCAAATCATTTTTTCAATAATTTAGATGTTACCGATCAAAGTTCACGTTTTTTTGCAAAAGAAATAATAAGAAAACAAATACTTTTGAATGTTGATGATGAAATTCCACACCAAACCGCTGTTGTCATTGACAATTTTGACGAATCAGAAAAAAATTGTATTCGAATTGATGCAACAATTTATGTTGGTAGAAAATCACACTTACCAATAATTATTGGTAAAGCTGGCGCGGTTCTTGGACAAATTGGCACTAACGCTCGCAAAGAACTCGAAGAGATTTTTGGCAAAAAAGTTGTTTTAAAAAACAGAGTAGCTGTTGCCAAAAAATGGTTTAACGACCCTAAAATGATTAAGAAATTTGGCTATTAAAAATTTAAATTTAGTATAAATTTTCTTTTAAATAATTAATTTGGCGACTATGCTAAAAAAGTATTTTTTGTTGCCTAAAATTACTAAAAAAAATTAAAAAATTTATTAAAAATAGACTTTAATTTGAATAAATTAAATATTTTACAATTTTGCTGTAAAATATTTAAATAAGCAAGCATGCTTTTTGAAAAAATATTTAAAAAGTTTGCTACTCATAATTTATTAATTTTAATTTGAAAAAAAGGAGTAATATATGGAAAAATTTGATATTGCAATAATTGGGGGTGGCCCAGGTGGATACTCTTTGGCAGTTATTTTAGCTAAAAACGGCAAAAATGTTGCACTTTTTGAATCAAATTCTTTAGGTGGAACTTGTGTAAATAGGGGCTGCATCCCAACTAAAACAATTTTAAAATCTGCAAAAATAAGACAATTAATGTCTAATTCACATAAATACGGTTTTGAATCTAGTCACACATTTAATTTAGAAAAAGTCTTTGAAAATGCACGCAATAATAGTAAAAAATTGCAACAAGCAATTAAAGGTGCGCTAGAAGGAGCTGGTGTTTCTATTTTTCACCAAGAAGCAAAATTACTTTCTAAAAACATAATTAAAGCTGAGAACAACGAAATTTATGCTGATAAAATAGTTCTTGCAACCGGAAGTAGACCAAGAAAAATACAAATTGAAGGCATTGAAAATGCAAATGTTTATACTTCTGATGATTTAATTTTAGATTATCACGATTTTGATGAATTAACAATAATTGGTGGCGGAGTTATTGCTCTTGAGTTTGCTAGTTTCTATGCCAACTTTGACAAAAAAATAACTATAATTGAATCAAATAAACAATTATTTGGCAATTTTGATGAGTCAATAAAAGACGCTGTTAATTCAATTATCCAAAGAGATAAAATAAATATCATAACAAATGCAAAAGTTTTAAAATACGAAACTGATGGTCTACTTATTCAGCAAGGTGAAACTATTTCTAAACATAAAACTCAAAATATTTTACTTGCAGTTGGTAGAATTGTTAATAATGATTCATTTTCTGAGTTAAATTTAGAAAAATATGACAATGGTGTTTTAAAAGTAAACGAATTTTTTCAAACTTCTGAAGAAAACATTTATGGAATTGGTGATTTAAACGCAATTATGATGTTATCAACGAGTGCATATAAACAAGGAGATGTTGTCGCAAAACATATTTTGCACCAAAAATCTGATGAAAAATTTGTAAAATCCAATGTTCCGTTTGCAATTTATACAAATCCAGAAATTTCATTTGTTGGAAAAAGTGAAAAAGAGTTAGAAAGTGCAAAAATTGAATTTGAATCAGCGCAAATTTTTGCAAAAAATTTGCCAAGAGCGCATGCTAACTTAGATTTTGAAATTGGTTTTGTCAAAATTAATTACGAAAAAAACACTTATAAAATTCTATCAGCAACTATTTTCCTTGAAGATTCAGCGACCTTGATTAACCAAATTGCATTAGCAATAAGCAAAAATATGACAATTTTTGACCTTCAAAATTCAGCTTTTACCCACCCTACACTTGCTGAATCTGTTTATTATATTTCAAGAAATATCGCTTTTAGTAAAAAATCCTAATAATTACTGTTTTTCAGACTAAAATTTCAGTTGAAATTTTAGGAAATTAGTTTCTTTTTTAAATTGGTTAATTCTAAAACCGTTGTTTTTTGCTAAAATCAATTATAATTTAGTTTCCTTTAATTAAAGATCTAGCAAAATAAGGTAAATTAGCATATTCCCGAGTTTCCCAGTTTGATGAGATAGTCTTAAACAAGTGCCCTGGTTTAGTTTTGGGCACTTTTTTAACTTTTTTGGCAAACTCAAGAAAAATAACTATCAAGGCAAAAACTCTAAATTTTAAATCTAACACTCATGAATGCAAAATCTACTTATTAATTAAATAAAGCAAACTAAAAAAGCTAAAATTTTAACTTAAAAAGCAAAATTATAAAATATTTAAACTACTTTTTTTAGTTTAAAATACTGGCAAAATCAATTTAAATCAATTTATGATGAAACAACAAAAATCATAAAAAAATACAACTACTATTTAAACTCAATGCAAATAGAAAACTCGTTTTTATTTAAATTGAGCCTAAAAAAACATATGAAGTTTTGAAAGAACAATAATTAAAAGCCATAAATTTATAGATTTCTAAACGGTCAAATTTAAGGCACTCCATCATATTTAAAAATATAATGGGAAATTCGCATTTTCTGATTTTTTTATGACAAAAACATAACTAATTCCTCCTTAATTCAATATAAAATTCATTAATTCATTCTTAGTGAGGTTTATTATAACATAATTTTATTTTAGACCAAACATTTTTTTTTTTTTTTTTACAAAAGGTTAGTTTAAAATAATAAAAATTAAGATTTTAGCGGTCAAAAAACACAGATTTACGGCTATTTTTGCGTATTTATATTTACTAGAAAGTGAATTTTTGCCATCAAACTGGCAAACTCAGGAAAAACTTATTTTTGGGCAACCTTTGCTAGAAATTAAGTTTGGTATTCTAATAAAGCTAAGAATAATTTTGACTATAAAAATTACATGCAAAAATAAAAAATAATCTTCTTTTTGATAAGTTAATATACTAATTTACATTTTTTTGTTTCTTATCTTTTCTTTTTTTTAGTATAATTTTAAATTTATTAAACTAAAATCGAAAGGAACAGTATGAAATACAAAAATCTTCAAAACTATCCCGTTAGAAAAAGATTAAAATTTATATCATTAGGTTTATTACCAATAGCTACTACAGTAACGTTTGTTGCATGTATCTCATCACAAGAATCAACACAACTTTCAAGATTTAACTATTTAGCAATTGGTGATTCTGTTACCGCCGGATTTAATCAAGATACATATCGCGATTTTCAAGGTAAACTTAGCTCAGGCAACGTAAGTGGTCTTTCGTATCCTTCCTTTTTTGCACACTTTTTGCAAAAATTAAACAAAGATTCGCTTGTTTCATACGATAATTTGGCCTTTTCTGGTGCAACAGTAAAAAATTGACTTAATTTAATTAATCCTACAAAATACCCAACTGGAAAAGTCGCTGATAATCCTTTTGTGCCTAAAAATAACGATCAAAATACAAAATACAATGATTTATCTACCGTTTTTGGCAATTTTAATAAATCAAGTTACCCTGAACTAACTCAAAAAATTAAAAGCGCTAATCTTTTAACAATGACTCTTGGCGCTAATGATATTTTCTTAGCCGCAACTAAATTTGGCCCACTTTTATCACCTGAAACATCTGGAATTAAAGAGGAATTGGATAAAATTACTGTAGAAACTGCTCAAGAAACAACTTCCCCTGATCCTAAGAAAAAACCCGATTTAAAACCAAAAATAGCCAAATATATTCAAAACGAAATTTCAGCCAAAATAACAGAATTAAAATCAGATTTAGAAAATCTTTTAAAAGAATTAAAGACAATTAATCCTAATTTACATATAAATCTACTTCCATATAAATTGCCAAACTCACTTTTAGTGCAAATTTTAAGCAACCTTTTTGCTAATGATTTTGGTTTAGAAAAAGATTATTTCCAAAAAGTTACAACAGAAATTAATACCGCAATTCGTGAAACAGCCCAAAAAGTTAATGTAAATTATGTTGATCCATTTGATGCAGAAGTTTGAAATGATTCTGATACACAATTAGGAGCGACAAAATATGATATTCACCCTCAAATTAAGGGATACAAAAAAATAGCTGAACAATTATTGCTAAAATTAGCAACCGATCAATCTCAAGCTGGCGCTGTTGTTGATAATATTAAAAAATCTACGAAATTCAGCGATAATGCTTCAGGAAATTTAACATATAAACGTGTTATTGATCTATCAAGTGTTGCAAAAACTAATGAAGAATTATTGAAAAAAATAAACGATAATAAATCCGAAACTGATTTCATTAGTGAAGAATCTGAATTTGAAAAAACCCAAAGTACACTAATGAATGCCGATAAAATAGATTTGACTGATTCAATGTTATCAATTTTGAGTTCAAATATTTTTGGAAAATTAGATTTTAAAGACTTAGTTAAAAAATCACGAAACCTTCTAGCTGGTTCTTTTGTTAGTTTTATTCCTGAATCAGTATCAGAAAAACCTCTAGCAGAAATTTTAACATCACTTGGAGAGTTTGCTAAACCTTATCTAAATAAGCCAGATACTGATATAGTTAAGGTTGCTCTTAATAAAGTAATAGCTGATCTAGAAAAAAATGTAAAAAATCCTAAAAACCATTCAAGAATCACATTTCCTTCAATAATTAATAGCATTATTTCTAGCTTTGTTTCAAATCTTAATCTTGCAAAAGTTTTAGAGGATTTACCGAAGTTAACAGGTAGACAATCATCATCCTCATCATCAACAACACCTTCTCCATCATCTCCATCTTCAACATCATCATCTTCAACTCCATCAACCTCAGCTTCAGCAGGTTCAACCTCCAGTTCTTAATCACACCCCTTAAAAGCGTTATTAAAAATTAATACTTAAAAAACATGGCATTTTTTAATGTCATGTTCCTAAACCGAAAATAAAAATGCAACAAATAGTAAAACAATATTATCGTTGCATTTTTTTATTTCCATTTATGAAATAATTTAGTAAATTTGTGTTTTTTGAATAAAAATTACGAATATATTTCATATTTGCTTTTTTGGCCGGAATTTTAAAACTTTCTTGCAAATTTATTATATGATTATTAATATAGTAAATTTAATTTTTTGAAAGGAGAAATCATAGTTAAAACAAGATTTTTTAGTAAATTTAAAGATTTTACTTGATCACAAATTTTTGCCTTAATAATATTAGCGGCTGCTGATGTTTTTGTTATCGCTGCCCCTTATTATTTAAAAAATATTGTGCCGAATTTGCATACATATTTAGGAATTCGTGAAGACCAAGTAGCTTCTTTGACAGCCATTATTGGTTGAGTTACACTTGCAACTCAACTACCGGGCGGATTTTTATCTAACAGGATTAGTTCGCGTTGACTCTTATTTATTGCTGTTTTATCAACAGGAATTATTACATTTTGATTTGGTATAACCATCAAAAATGCTCAACAATTAGGTGAAGAAAGTGCTTTGACTCAATATAAAATTATTTGAGGTCTTTGAGGAATCACATCAACCCTAATCTTTTGAACCCCGCTTTGAAAACTGGTTTCACAGCAAACCGACCAAAAAAATCAAGGTCTTGCTTACGGAATTCAAGGTAGTGCAAATGGTATAGTTGGATTTTTCCTAGTTTTTGTTATTGGTTTAATTATTACTTCAATTTATTATCCAGACAATCAAAATACTAGAGAAATCAATTCTACACCTTTTGCTGCTTATACTTTTACAATTGGTAGTTTTTTAGTAATTACTTCATTTTTGGTTCTCTTTTTTGTTAAAGAGAAAAAAATTGAACGTTATACTAACAAAATTAGTCTTGAATCTATCAAGAAAAATATTAACCAAATTTTTGTCTCACTTAAAAATTGAAAACTATGAATGCTTTCAATTTTTGTAATGGGAATGTATACTTTCCAATCAGTTTTTGCCTATTATTTAGTTCAAGTGTTAAATAATGTCTTTTTAGCACCTACAATTTTAGTTACAATTCTTGGTGGAATTAGAACTTATGGACTTCGAGGTTTAATTAGCTCTTATGTTGGTTACTATGCTGACAAATTTAGAAGCTACATTCTCATTTTAGTCTTAACAGCAGTGACAGGAATGTTTGTTATTTTAACTATTTTACTTCTTACCTTAGCAGGAATTCAAGAGCCTGGAACTCCACTGTTTATCTTCTTTATAATATTGGTTACAATTTTATTCTTAATTGCAGGTTCTCTATCATGAGTAATGGTAACTCTTAGATTTACTCAAGTTGCTGAAATTGAAATTGGTAAAAATAACTATGCAAGTTCAGTTGGAATTCTTTCATTTATTGCATTTTCGCCAGATGCTTGATTTTATGAATTATCAGGATATGTTGGAAAAGTCTATACAATTGAAGGACAAACAAATACTTCGCCTTTAGGTTACCAATTAATTTTAACAATCGCATTAGGTGTTGCCTTATTTGGAACAATTTGTGGTCTAATAGTCTTTTTACACAATCGCGCTGAACTTAAAAAGCTAGGCAAAACAAATTATCGCTGAAGGGAATTAGATAATGCCTAAAAAACAATTGTTAATAGCGCACCGTGGTTATTCAGGAATCGCACCTGAAAATACCAAACTAGCTTTTGATTTAGCATATGAATTTAATTTTGATGGAATCGAATTAGATGTTCATTTAACTAAAGATAATAGAATAGTTGTCATTCATGACGAGGATACTAAAAGAACAGCTGGTGTTGATAAAATAATTGCAAATAGCACTTTATCTGAATTATATAATGATGACCATAGTTTACATTTTCAACTTGAGACTCGTAAGCAAAGGATTTTAACACTTGAGGACTTTTTAGATCTTTATCTTGATAAGTTTGAAGTAATTAATGTTGAACTTAAAACTGACCAAACTGAATACATTGGAATTGAAAGAGTTATTGATGACTTATCAGTTAGATATGGGGAGGACTTTTTTGACAAAATAATTTTTTCTTCCTTTAATTTTTCTACACTTGAACGTATGTTTAAATTAAATTCTAAATATCAACTTGGTTTTTTATTTTGAACTAAAACCCAACTAACAAGTGTAAGTCAGAAAGAAATCAAACAAATTTGCAAGTACCTCCATCCTTGAATAGATTTATATGACGAAGAACCAGCGATGATTGAAGCTTTTGGTCTACCACTAAACTTATGAACTCTCAAATCAAAAGCCCGCTACCAAAAATATTTAAATAACAAACATGTATATAGCCAAATAAGTAATTACAAATATAGCAAAGATATTAATTAAAACTCAAGCCAATAAAAAATCATCTTCTTAAAAATGGAGATGATTTTTGCTAAATAGGAAAAATAACTATCAAGGCAAAAACACTGAATTTTAAATCTAACACTCACGAATGCAAAATCTACTTATTAATCAAATAAAGCAAACTAAAAAAGCTAAAATTTTAACTAAAAACCAAAATATGAAATATTTAAACTACTTTTTTAGTTTAAAACACTGTCAAAAATCATAAAAAAATACAACTACTATTTAAACTCAATGTAAATATAAAACTCGTTTTTACTTACATTGAGCCTAAAAAAATATATGAAGTTTTGAAAGAACAATAATTAAAAGCCATAAATTTGTAGATTTCTAAACGGTCAAATTTAAGACATTCCATCATATTTAAAAATATAATGGATAATTCGCATTTTCTGATTTTTTTTATGACAAAAACATAACTAATTCCTCCTTAATTCAATATCAAAAATTTATTAATTCATTCTTAGTGAGGTTATTATAGCATAATTTTATTTTAGACCAAACATTTTTTTTTTTTTTTGCAAAATGTTAATTTTAAAATAATAAAAATTAAGACTTTAGCACCAAAAAAGACGGATTTACCGGTATTTTTGCATATTTCTATTTACTAAAAAGTAAATTTTGGCCATCAAACTGCCAAACTCAAGAAAAATATGACATTTTTTAACGTCATGTTTTTTATTAAAAAAATAATTTATTCTTTTTAAATTCAATAGCTAGACTTAACTGGAAATTTTTTTGTTAATTCCTGAATTTTTAGCTTAATTTCCTCAATTTCACTAGGATTTAAATTTTTCTTTCTTAAGACAAAATCAATAATTTCAGCAAGAATAGCAAATTCTTTTTCCTTAAAACCGCGCGAAGTCATTGCTGGAGTGCCAAAACGAATTCCTGAAGTTACAAAAGGACTTAGAGTATCATTTGGAATTGTATTTTTATTTGTAATAATATTTACTGATTCAAGTAAAATTTGTGCTTGTTTACCTGTTAGATCATAGGTTTTTTTAACATCAACAATAAAAAGGTGATTTTGGGTTTTTCCTGAGACAATTCTTGCGCCTTTTTTTGCAAATTCGTTTGCAAAAAAAGCGGCATTTTTAACAATTTGCTCACAATAATCTTTAAATCAAGGTTGCAGTGCTTCGTTAAATGCAACAGCTTTTGCGGCAATTGTATTAAAAAGTGGGCCACCTTGAATTCCAGGAAAAACAATTTTGTCGATTTTATTTGCAATTTCCTCAATATCTGTTAAAATCAAACCACCTCGAGGTCCGCGCAGTGTTTTTTGGGTTGTTGATGTTATTATATGAGCAATTCCAACTGGCGAAGGATGGACGCCTGTTGCAACAAGACCGGCAATATGAGCAATGTCAGCCAGCAAATAGGCTCCGACTTTGTCGGCAATTTGTCGAAAACGGGCAAAATCAATCAAACCTGAATAAGCTGAATAGCCACAAATTATTAAATTTGGTCTTGTCTCAAGAGCTATTTTTTCAATCTCATCATAATCCAGCATTTCATTTTTGTCAAGAAAATAGCTAATTCCCGTGTAAAAAATTCCTGAAAAATTAACTTTATATCCGTGAGTTAAATGTCCGCCTGAGCTTAAATCAAGACCGAGAATTTTGTCTCCAGGTTTTAAAAGCGCAGCAAAAACGGCTGAATTTGCACTTGAACCAGAATAGGGTTGAACATTTGCAAATTTTGTCCCAAAAAGTTGCTTTGCACGTTCAATTGCAATTAATTCAATTTTGTCAATGAACTCACAGCCACCATAATAGCGTTTTCCGGGATAGCCTTCGCCATATTTATTGCTCAAACTTGTTCCATTTGCGCTTAGAACATCTTGAGAAGCATAATTTTCACTGGCAATTAGCTCAATTTGGTCATTTTGCCTTTGACTTTCTAAATTAATTAGCTCAGAAATTTGTTGATCTTTAATATTAATTTTCTTGTACATTTTTCAAAAAACATAAAAATTATACAATAAAAATAAAGAAAACTCTAAAAACGAGCTGATTTTTTGCAAAAAATTTTTTTGCTTTTGCTAAGCAAAACATGGTATAATTTTTAATTTATTAGAAGGGAAAGCCATGAAAATACGCAATTTTTTTGTTAGGTTGTTTTCGCTTAATAGTTGAAAGCGTTTTTTTCTTGCTTTTTTAACATTTTCTTTTCTTGGAAGTGGTGTTTTTCTCGTTTCAAATTACTATATTTCTCAGAACATTAATCGCTCAATTGAATATGGTGGTGGCGCTGAGGTTTTAGTTCAAGTTAAAACTTTAGACGGGAAAATTCCATCTTCAAAAGTTGTTCAGGAGGCAGATTCGGCTATTTTTCAGCGCTTAACCGGCGGGGCTAATTTGAATGGTACCAACGTTTTTACCGAAGGTGAAGGTAGAATAAGAATTTCACGTAATAAAATTTCTAATAACCGTGAATTAGATCAATTTATTGAAGAAATAGTCAATAAACCAACGCTTACAATTACAGATATTAACACAAATCCCCTTTTTTTTGACGGTAAATTCGAAACAAACCTTAGTCTTGAAAATGGTGATGAGTCAAATTGGCTAGTTCCATTTGCTCCTGGTTCTGCCCTTTCACAACCAAATCCCCAAAATCCATCAAGTAATCAAGTATTAATCGAATTAAAAGACAACAATGCTCAATTAGAGTGAACTAAAGCCACTGAATATATTTCAAAATTACCTCAGGGTCAAAACAGAATTTTAATTTGATCTAATATTTCTGAACTTAAAAAAATTGCCCAAGAAAAATTCCCGCTTCAGTGGGAAAATGCTAATAAAAATATATATAATTTTTTGCATGTTGGTGAAAAAACTACCCCTGATTTTTTGCCAGACCAAAAAATTTTGCAACCTTCACTTAAAAAATTTCAGATTGATGCAAAAAGGTATTTAATTTCCGATGCAACAGTTAGTCAAGCTTTAAACGGGCAATCCTTTGTAATTACAGGTAATTTTTCTCCTCAAGAGGCAAAACAATTAGCACTGGATATTAATTATGGTACTGCTGATTATAAATTAGATTTTTTGTCAGCTTCGTTTGTTAGCAAAACTAAATCTGATTCGGCCTTTATTGCTGGATGAATCGCAATTGGGCTAGCCATTGGGATCATTTCGTTATTTTTGATTATAAATTACGGTATTTTAGGAATTGTTGCAACAATTTCACTTTCACTTTATGTCTTTTTGACATTACTTTTTTTCACAATTGTTCGAGGTGAATATTCTCCAATAACCATTTCAGCGCTTGTTGTTGGAATTGGGATGAATATTGATGCAAATGTGATTAGTTTTGAATTATTTAAGTCGAGAATTTATGCTGGTAATTCAGTAATAAAAGCAAATTCGCAGGCTAATCGCACCTCTTTTAATGCAATTATTGACTCAAATGTTACAACACTGATAGCTGCACTTGTTTTGTTCTTTTTTGGAACCAAAAATGTAAAAAGTTTCTCAATTACTCTTATTTTTTCAATTGTCTTTACACTAATAGTGACAATTGGATTTACAAAATTTTTCACAAGCTTTATTCTTAAAGCTGATTTTTTACAAAAAAAGAATAGATTTTGACTCTTAGGTATAAAAAACTTTTACTTCAAAAAATATGAACGTGGTTACCAATCGGTTTATTCACGAATTAATTATGAAAAAATTTATAAATATTCTAGATGAACCCCGCTTGTTTTGTTTTTAGGTTCCTTAGTAGTTTTTGCAACGTTTGCCGGAATTTACAAATCTTTTGGCTCAGGCTTTAATTTAGCTATTGACTTTAGTGGTGGGACAAACTTGCTAATTGAAACATCAAATTCAAGTTTTGATTTGATAAACCAAGAAAAAGCCAATAAAATAATTGATTTTTTAAATTCACATAATATTAATAGCGCAAATTCACTAATAACTTTAAATCCTTTAAACGAATCATCTTCTGTTTTTAATATTGAAGTTAAAACCCAACTAGACTTAGCTTCCAAACTTTCGAGTCTTAATTCGGAAATTCAAAGCAATTTCTCAAATATTCGAATGACAAACTATTCAATTTCAAATGAAGAAGCACAAAAATTAATTTTTAATGCAATACTCTCAGTTGGTTTAGCGCTTGTTTTTGTAAGTATTTTTACACTGATTAGATTTAAATGAACTTTTTCATTTGCAATTATTCTTTCTCAATTATTTAATGTTTTAATGGTCTTTTGTGCGATTATTATTACTCGAATTCAAATATCTCAAAATTTGGTTGTTGCAATTTTAACTCTAATTGGTTATACTGTAAATGATACAATTGTTGTCTTTGATCGTATTAAGACAAAATTTAGCGAAACAAATCACGTTGATGTTTACAAAAGTGAAAAAATTAACCAAATTTCATTAGAAGCAATTAAAGATACAGCTAAAAGATCTATTTTTACATCTCTAACAACAATTTTTACAATCATAGTTTTGATGATTTTCTATGAATCAATTGACGTAGTTTTCAGTTTAACAATGCTTATAGGTGTTATAATCGGAACATATTCTTCATTATTTGTCGCAACTAGAATATGAAATAAATTAGAAGCATATCGAAACTATAAAAAACAAAAAAGAATTAACGCTAAATATTGAAATGTTCAGAAGGTTCATGAACAAACATTTGCAAGCATTAATGACTATGAGAAATAAATAACCAAAAATTAAAATAATTACTAAAAAATATCTATTTTAATTTTTGGTTTTTATTTTGTTAAAATTTTCTATGTTTAAAATTAAAGGTAAAAATGAAAACATTCTTAAATTCAAGTCCTAAGGGTACTTATGATATTGTCGAGCAAGAAAGTGAAATATTCCTAAAAATCCGTAATATTTTTTTTGAATATGCTAGAAAATTTAATTTCTCATATATTGAAACACCAATTTTTGAACATGCAGAAATTTTCGAAAAAACTAGTCAAATTTCAGATATTGTAACCAAGGAACTCTATAAATTTTTAGATAAATCAAATCGACAATTAGCTTTGAGACCCGAGGGAACTGCGCCAATCATGCGGGCAATTTGACAGCATAAATTACACCAAGTTGAAAAAAAATTTTTTTATTTTGGTCCAATGTTTCGCTATGAAAAACCACAAAAAGGACGTTTTCGTCAGTTTTACCAAGCCGGATTTGAAATTACTAATTATAAACCAGATTCATTTTTTCTACAGATTTTAGAAGTTATTCTTTTAGTTACTAAAATTCTTGAAAATCTTAAAATTCAAAACTACCAACTTAAAATTAATTACCTTTCAAACTCACAAACAAGACAAGAATATTGCAAAGCTTTAACTCAATATTTTGAAAAATATATTGATAAACTTGAACCTATTTCTAAATCACGTCTTAAAAATAACCCTTTGAGAATTCTTGATGACAAAGTAGAATCCTCTAAAGATTTTGTTAAATCATCCCCAAAAATAAACGATTTTTGATCAGTTGAAGACAAAAAAAATTTCAATTCAATAATTTCAATTTTTGAAAAATTTAAAATTAATTACGTGATTGATTATTCTTTAGTTCGAGGACTTGATTATTATGATGAATTTGTTTTTGAATTTATTGATAATGGCAAAATTCTAGGTTCAAAATTAACTTTTGCTGGTGGAGGTTGTTATAATAATTTACCACAAAAATTTGGTATGCCTAATTTTAAAAGTATCGGGGTTGCCTTTGGAATTGAGCGTCTAATAGAAATTTTCAAATCTAATTGCCCCATTAAATTAACAAATTTAGATTTTTATTTAATCGGGTTTAGTCAAGATGAAATCCTTAAAAACTTTGAACTCGCAATTTTACTTCGCGAGCAAAATTTTCAAGTTGATTTAAATAAATCGCCCCTATCAATTAAAGATGGATTCCAAAAAGCAAAAAAATCAGGCGCAAAATTTGCTTTTTTCTTTGAAAAAGATGAACAACCTGGCCAAATATCAATTAAAAATCTGCAAACATCTATTAATAAAGTCATTTCACTTTTAAATATTGATTTTAAATTTTTAAGAACAATTATAGACGGAGAAACTCATGTATAATTCAAAAAATTTATCCAAAGATCAAATTGGTAATATAGTTTCAATTCAAGGTTGAGTCCAAAATATTCGTAAAATTAAAAATAAAACCTTTGTGGTAATCCGTGACTATCACGGAATTTTTCAAGTAATTATTGACCAAAATACCAAAAAAACTGATAAATACTCAAAAGAATCTGTTGTTCGTGTTGAGGGTATTTTATCCTTAAGAAGCAATCCAAATACAAAAATTCATAATGGTGATCTTGAAATAAATGCAATAAATTTTGAAACACTTTCATTTTCACAGCCAATTCCGTTTGAAATTCATAACGAGGCTCATGCTAATGAAGATTTACGTTTGGAATACCGATTTTTAGATTTACGCCGAGAAGTAATGCAGAAAAATTTGACTTTTCGTTATAGAGTTTTTCACTATATTCGCTCTTTCCTTTTTGAGAATAATTTTATCGAAATTGAAACCCCGATTTTGTCAAAATCAACACCTGAAGGAGCGAGATCTTTTTTAGTTCCTACTCGACAAAAAGGAAAATTCTTTGCCTTACCGCAGTCACCTCAAATTTATAAGCAACTTTTAATGGTTTCTGGATTTGAAAAATACTTCCAATTTGCCCGTGTTTTTCGTGATGAGGATTTAAGAAAAGACCGCCAATTTGAATTTTGTCAACTAGATCTAGAATTTGGCTTTAGTAATTTTGAGCAAATCTCCAATCAAATTGAAAACCTTATAAAATATTTGTGAGAAAAAATTTACTCTAATTCAGAAATTGAATTTCCACAGCTTGATTATGATTTTGTAATTGACAAATATGGAACCGATAAGCCTGATTTGCGATTTGAAAATAAATTATTTTCTCTTGATTTTCTTGATGGTCAAGACCCACTTTTCCAAGGCAAAACGCGCGGTATTTTTCTTGAAAATGTTTTAATTTCAAAAGTAGATTACCGAATTTTTTCTGAAAAAATAAGACAACATAACGCAAACAGACTTTTGTATATTCACATTGAATCTGGAAAAATTTCGTATTTTTCTTTTAAAACTGATGAATCCGCCTTGAAATCTAAGCTTGAAAGTTGACTATTAGACAATAATTATCAAAATGGAACTTTATTTTTAATTTCTGATAATTATCAAGAAACATCATTAGCTCTTGGGGCTCTACGAAATTTATTAGCACAAAAATACAACCTTATTATTAATAAAAATGAATTTAAATTTGCCTGAATTATTAACTGACCGCTTTTTGAGCTTGATTCAAATCAGCAAATAACTTCCGCTCACCACCCATTTACGGCACCTGTTGCTGAAAATATTGAATTTTTAGATATTGATCCTATAAAAGTTCGTGCTCAATCTTATGATCTTGTGCTTAATGGTTTTGAACTTGGCTCAGGTTCAATAAGAATTAATAATTCTGAATTACAAAGCAAAATTTTTAGAATTTTAGGTCTTAATCAAGATCAAATCAACCTTCAATTTGGCAGTCTTTTAAAAGCTTTTAATTTTGGAGTTCCACCTCATGGAGGCTTTGCTTTTGGTCTTGACCGTCTAATTATGATTTTATTACAAACGAACTCAATTCGTGATGTTATTGCTTTCCCAGTAAATTCAAAAGGTTTGGACTTATTACTAAATTCACCTTCATCAATAAATCCTGAATTATTATCTGAATACAATATCAAAATTAGCGACACAGATAAAGAATAATTTCTAAAAAGTTGACAAATTTTGAATAAATAGTACAAATTAGAATATTAATTTAAGCAAAAAGAAACTAATTTTTGCGGAGTTTCCCAGTTTGATGAGGTAATTTAAAAAAGTATCGGGTTTAAACTAGGACAAAAAAAATTAACAGTTTAATATTATTATAACATCATAGCATATTGCTGTGGTGTTTTTCAATTTAAAATCGATTGAATTCTATCGTTGTTGTATCAAAATATATAATCTGCAATTATTTTTTTCAGATCTTCAAAAGTTATTTTACTGTAGTTTAACTCGTTTAAGCATTCACTTTTTATAATCGAAAATCAGTATTCAGCCTCCCTATTATCCAAAGAATTTCCTATGCGAGACAATGAAACAGTTCCTCCCATTTTATTTATTTTGTCAATATAGGTTTTTGAAGTGTATTGAAATCCATGGTCTGAATGAATAACAAAATTTTTATCAATAGACCTAAATGTCTTTATATTATCCATAACTAAATTAAGATCATTGCTTACAGATAATTTAAAATCTCTGATTTTTTTAGTTTTATGCTCAATTATTACAGACAAAAATACATGGTTTTCCTTAACATCTCTGGGAGCTTTTATATATGTAATATCAGTAGCAAAAATATTTCTATTTAATTTATCATTGTAATCGCGTTTAACAATATCCGGCAGTGCGAATTTGGTGTTCTTAATTTCGCTCTTTCTTCTTTTTTTCCTAATTTTGCATACTAAATTCAATCTTTTTAAATGTCTTCCAAGACTTCGAGCGTTAATGTCAATATTATATTTCATAGAAATATAAGCACTCAACCTTATGCGACCATATCTACCTTTGTTATCAAGAAAGGATTTTTTAATTATTGCATCATTTTTGTGTTCCCTTACTTTTATAACTTTAGTTTTAGATTTTGCCACTGATTGTCTGCATACATTAAAAATTTTTGCAGATTTGCTATAGGGAATACTTAGCGTTTTGGCTTCACTAATTTTTCCTGATTTTAATTTATTTTTATTGATTTCGTAATATCTCTTAGCTATTACTATTAATTCTTCTTTTGTAAATTCGTTTCAATCAGGTTCAATTGGTTTTTTAGGTTTTTTGCCACTCCCTGGCTTTCTGTTCGCACCTTTTTTATCTAATAATTGATCTTGCATACCATTATTATAATACCGAATAATTTTTTTGATTCTTCGAAGTAGTTGTGTTCTGGTTATAAAATTTGTTTCTGGCGAAATATCATTTATATAATTTATTGTTTTTTTTAATCCAAATTCATTGTAAATTTTATAAATCATATCAAACTCGTCTTTTTTAAAGTGTCTTGACATTAGTATTCTCCTTTTTATCGCATTTGAAAATTTAAAAAAAGCTAACACTTTGGGTGTTAGCTTTCTCCTTAAACTCGAACAAAAAAGCCAACACCTTAGTGTTAATTTTTTTTGTCCTAGTTTAGTTTTCCGTGCTTTTTTAACTTTTTTGGCAAAAGTTAATTACAATTTTTATTAGTGATTTATTAAGATATCAAAGTAAAAATCATACCTATTTCAAATATTCGGGTCACTAGGAATACCATCAAAGTGCCAAA
The DNA here is from genome assembly GCF_035918255.1 of Mesomycoplasma ovipneumoniae. Taxonomy (NCBI): domain Bacteria; kingdom Bacillati; phylum Mycoplasmatota; order Mycoplasmoidales; family Metamycoplasmataceae; genus Mesomycoplasma; species Mesomycoplasma ovipneumoniae. The sequence continues at coordinate 132,561 of NZ_CP142136.1, forward strand.
CTCAAGAAAAATAACAATCAAAGCAAAAACACTAAATTTTAAATCTAACACTCAGAAAAGAGAAATCTACTTATTAATCAAATAAAACAAACTAAAAAAGCTAAAATTTTGACTTAAAAAGCAAAATTATGAAATTTTTAAACTACTTTTTTAGTTTAAAACACTAACAAAAATCATAAAAAAATAAAACTACTATTTAAACTCAATGCAAATAGAAAACTCATTTTTATTTAAATTGAGCCTAAAAAAACATGTGAAGTTTTGAAAGAACAATAATCAAAAGCCATAAATTTGTAGATTTCTAAACCGGTAAATTTAAGGCATTCCATCATATTTAAAAATATAATGGATAATTCGCACTATCTTATTTTAGTATGACAAAAAACATAACTAATTCCTCCTTAATTCAATATCAAAATTTATTAATTATTCTTAAGTGAGGTTTATTATAACATAATTTTTTCTTGGACCAAGCATTTTTTTTTTTTTTTTTTGGAGAAGGTTAATTTTAAAATAATAAAAATTAAGATTTTAGTCGAAAAAACCCGGATTTCCGGGTATTTTTTTAATATTTAGATTCACTAAAAAGTGAATTTTTGGCATCAAACTGGGAAACTCAGGATTTAAGCAAAAAGTAACTAATTTTTACCTTTAAAATAGCACAAAAATTCCTAAAAAATTAAGCCTTGAACAGCTTTAAATCTTTAGGAATTTATAATAAATAACAAAGAGATTTTGCAAATTTAGATAAAATTTAGTCTTAACTATAAAGGTAAAATCCAAAAATTAGAATTGCTCAAATTTTAGCAATTTAATTACCGGTTTACGATAGCTTAGTCAAGAAATTATTAGGTAAATTACCGAAATAGACGCGAACATTATCAGTCATATTATTATAAGTAAAGTCCCAACTTGGTTTAGTGAGGGCAGCAAAATATCTTGACCAATTATTGCGGTATAAATTTTTCCCATTGACGGAAGAAAAACAACTGAATTAATAAACAAAATAAAGAGTGAAATTATAATAATATTTAGCCAATGGTAAAAGAAAATTTGTCAGGTTTTAGCGCTTAATGCCTTAAGAATTCCAATTAATTTCATTTTTGAATCGCTCAGATTTTTAGCATAAAAGACTGTCTGAATTAGCAAAATTATAATAAATAAAACTAAAATAGCACCAATAACTATATTTGTAAATGATTGTGTATTTAATATTGATTTTGATATACCACCTAGAGACGATTGGATTTCAAATTCTTTGTTGTTTTTAGTAAAGTTTTCAATATTATTAGCTAAATCATCATCAATATTAAAATACAGTTTCAATATTCATGGGTCAATTTTTTCTGGCTTATTGTTGTCAAGATTTTCATTTGGCCCGTTGTTTTTTTGCATAGGTTTTGCTAGTTCAAAAAATTTATGATGTAAAAAGCTAAAATTTAATCTATCTAAAGTAGCCAAACTACTTATACCAACTACTTTTAGATCTACGGCTGTGTTTCGAAAAATAGGAACACTAATTTTTTGATTGTTTGGTTCTTCTATATTAAATTTTGTTGCCAGCGATTTTGAAATTATTATTTCATCTTTGTTTTGAATATTTCTGCCTACTAAATTTTTGTTGTCAAAAATAAATCTGTTTTTAAAAAAATCACTTTCATCAATATAGTCAACAGAAGAATCAAACTCTGTCTTATCGCCATAAGTGAAAGTAACCTTAGGAAAACTAAAAAAAGGAACAATTTTTACAATTTTTGGGTTATCTTCTTGAAGTTTTGTGATTTCATCAGTAGAAAATGTGCTTATTTCTCCATTTGGTTTTTTGGTTATTACAACCGAATCTAATTGATATTCAATCGTGTTTTGCAAATTAGTGCTGCTAATATTTAAATTTAAGACGCCAAATAATAATGTCCCAAAAAAACTGGTTAAAAAAAGCAATATAAATAAAATACTTGAAGTAAGTTTTGATTTAAAATCTGTAATTGTTAATAAAAAACCTGTTTTAAATTCCTGTTTAATTTTCGAAAGTTTTGAATTTTTAGCAGTTTTTTGATATTTTAAATCACTGTTTTTAGCAATTAAGGACTGATTTTGGCTATTTTTGTCAAAAATTTCCTCAGTAATTTTGTTTTTTTCAATATAAACAATTTTGTCGGCATATTTTTTTGCTAAATCAAGGTTATGACTAACTACTAAAATAGTTTTATTCTTGGAAATATTAGCTAAATTTTCAAATACAATTTTTGCATTTTCAATATCTAAATTTCTTGTTGGTTCATCAAGTAATATAAAACTACTATCGCGTGAAAGTGAGCGTAAAATTGCAATTCTTTGCCTTTCGCCGCCAGATAAATTATTTACTTTTTGTTCAAGTTGTTCAGTTTTTATCGACATTAAATTTGCATTTTGATTTAATGCATTTTTGTCTAAAAGTTTATTTATTACATTATTTCCTATCAAAATATTGTCATTAGATGTAATTTTTTCAATTAAATTAAAATCTTGAAAAACAACATCAACTAACGGTTTTTTAATTTCAGAACCATTTTCATCAAAAAAAGAAATGTTTCCACTATCTTTTTTTGTAAAACCGGCAATTAAATTAATAAGAGTTGTTTTACCGATTCCTGATTCACCAACTACAAAAGTTACTTTGTTCGAAGGAATTTCAAGATTTAGTGAACTAAAAATAAATCTGTCATCAATTTTTTTTGTTAAATTTTGAATTTTTATCATCTAAATAAACCTCTTGTTCGGAATTAAATAATTTAATAAGAAGCAGTTCATATTTTTAGGTCATGTTCATTAAATTCAAAAGAAGGACTAGCATAACCACTAATTCAAGAATTAATAAATAGTTTTATTTTATCTGCAGTATTATCTGTATTGTTTTCTCATCAATATGAATCTCTTTTAAACCAGATTTTAGCTTTTCCTTTTCACTACTTATTGTTTTTTAGTAATGAAATTATAGCAAATTTTTAGTTTTTTAAATAGATTTATTTATTAAATGAAAAAAAATTTAAAAAAATAAAAAAATCAATTATCTCTAAAATAAATTAGTATAAAAAATTTAGCAATTAGCTTTTTTTGAGTGATTTTGATTGCTTCTTTTGTTTATATTTTCTGACATTTAATCTTAAAAAATGTGAAAATAATTTAGCTCATATAAAAACTCGGACTTTTATATGAAAAGTGACTTTAACGTCTTTAATTGTTATACAAATCAATAAATGAACTTATTTTTTATAATATCACATTTTCAAAATTTTGCCGTTCAACATTGATTAATTCTACATGCAAAGTACTATGAGAATTTAATAGGATTGTTCAAAAATAAATTAATATACTTATTAAAATTGAAACATATACGTTTTTTAATTATTTGTTATATAATTACATAATTAAAACTCTCACGAAATAGGAAAAATTATGAACAGAAAAAAAGTAAAAACCAATCCAATATTTTTATTTGGGGTTGGTATTGTTTCGCTTGTTGTTGCCTCTTGCTCAACCTCAAACCCGAATTCATTTCAAAATTATATCGACCCAAATCAAAGTCTTCAAAAAAATCAGGTAGATAATTTTTTTCTTCAGTATCCTAATTTTCCTGAAGCTATTAAAAATAAAATAAAAGATAGTTTAAACATTTCCTCACAAAATTTTTCAAATTCAGAATATTTGCCCAAAGTTTCTCAATTTGTAGAACAATACTTATCAACATTAGATTTGTTTCAAAAATTCGAGTCGAATTTTAAATCTAAGACAATTGATAAGTCTTTTAGTGTTAACGAGGAGAAATACAATAATTTAAAAAGTGAAATTGAATCATTTAATCAAAAAATTCTAAGTTCATCTAATTTTGAAACTAAATTTGATGAGTTTTTAACCAAAATAAGTGAATTAAGTGAGAAAATTACTAAAACCAATGACACTTTTAGTCAGGAATTTTCAACTTTTAGTTGATTTAATACGGTTTTAAAACACGCAAACCTTGTTAATCTTAAAGCCTTAAGTGCACAAATTAACGACAAAATTACCACTTTATATAAAAATGATAATAAAGAAGAAATTGAAAATTTCACCTCAAATTTACTCATATTGGAAAATATTATTGCTCAAATTAAATCAATAAAAAATGAATATTCAACTGAGAGCAATGAAGCTTTCAATAGTTTAATCACAAATTTTAATTCAAATATAAATTCTAGTAGCTTAATCAACAATGTTACTGATTCAATTCAAAATCTTAAAAATATCCAAACTAATTTAGAAAAAATTGTTAATAAGTCAGCAGAAAAAAACGAAAAACTACAAGAATTAAAGAAATCTGCTATTTCAGATGTTGAGAATGCCGCAAATTTATCCCAAACAGTTCAAAATAATTTTAAAGAAAAAATAAATAACTCAATTACTGAATCACAAATTAGTCAAATTAAGACATTTATTTCAGAATTAGAACATGTTGCATCGCTTCTATCTTCATTGAAAACAGAAAAAATAAAACTAGAAAATAATCCTAATTATTTAAATTCTGAAAATAAAACAGAATTAGATAATTTAATGAGTTCCTTAAATTTATTAGATGAACAAAATAAGCTTGTATTAAACGATGAGATTTCCACTAATACAAAATATTTTTTATCTAATGTTTTAACAGTCCATGAAAATGTAAAAAAAGAAACAGCACGCCTTAATGGTGAAGCAAAGCTAAATGAAGCTAAAAAAAGTTTGGAAAATCAATTATTATCAAGCAAATTTAGTCCAAATTTTGTTTCTAATATTAAAACACTGGCAGATTCAAAAAAATTAGTGTCTGATATCAAACTTATAGGTTCCTATATTTTAAAATTAGCAGATTCGCTTGATTTGTATAGTGTTGAAGTTAAAAATTTTCAATTATTATTGAAAAACTCAAATACATCTACAACAAATAAGCAAGAACTTGAAGAAAAAAATAACAAAATTAAACAAAAATTAGACCAAAATCTCCGACTCAATGAAATTACTAATGAAAATTTACCAGCATTTGTTGATGAATTTGCTAATTTAGTTGCTTCATTTTCTCAAACAATTTTAGATTCAAAAGCGCAAAATGACCAAATTGTGCAAGAAAAACCACCAGCAAAAATTGTACAAAATTTATCAGATTTTAAACAACAAGCTCAAAATGCCCTAAAAATTAGTCTTGATGACCGAGGGCTTGACCATCATAGTATAAGAAAATATCTTACTTCTGCTTCTTTTAACCTTCAAAATGCGAATCTTTGGTTAAAAAAACCACAAAATGATGAAATAAATTTCAAATTATTAGACTTATCATTAGATAGTAACAACAGAAATATTTTAATCCTTAATTATGAGGCGACTTCAATAAAAAATCCCTCAGATTCAACAATTTTATCCACCCAACTTTTAATTCCTAATGATAATGTTGACTTAAATGCGATAGTCTCTTCATTAAATATAGATTTTCTTGATGACTATTTTGATATTAACTATAATTCGTTCCTTGATTTTGAAAAAAAAAGTTTCCACAATCAGGGCGTAAAAAAGTTTATTTCAGAAAATTTTTCCCAATCAAAACAAAGAATCGAAAAATTTTTTCATGTTACATTATCAGACCAACCTGAATTAACCTTTTCCGATGATAATAAAATATCTTTAAATTTAGATATTAAATTTAATAACCAAGTTATTAAAACAGTCACTGTTAAATCCAAAAAACAAGTTAATTTCAAAGAAAAAGACAACTTGCCAGTAAAAATTGGATATACTCAAAACTTTAAAAACACAAGTTTTTATAAGCAAACTTACCTTAGTGATCCTGAGTATGTTGATTATGATTTTACTAGATCAAAAGACCCATTAGTTTATTTTTGGCAATTCGAAGAACCTTCAGGTGCCGGCGGGGTTGGTAGTTATTGATTTTATAAATATTTATTAAAACCAGCTTTAGAATCATTGCAAAAAACAGGGGAAATCCCTAAAAATAAAAAATTTAAAACTTTTGAACAAGCCCCAAAAGTTGTAAAAGTTTCCGAAATTGGTCAAGAAAACCCAACGCAACAAGATGAATTAAGCAAGGCTGAACTTGATAAAATTTTTGATAAAATTTTAAAAGATCAACAATTTTTTAGCTACGAAATTCCTGAAAATGCCACAATTTCATTTTCAACTTTTGATGTTGAAAATGAAAAAAGAAGAGTTTTAACCTCAAGTACCACACAAAGTATTTACCTAAAATTATTAATAAAAAATGACAGACACACTAGAGAAGAAATTCTACAACTCGCACCTAAAGATTTCTTAAAACCATTTTTATCACAGCGTGATAAAGCTGATTTAGCGCTAATTGAAGAAATTTTAAGCGATTCTACTGGTCAAAAATTATTTAAAAACACAAAAATTAAGGATATTGATTATACTCACGGTCAAATTTCACTAGCCGGAAAAACGAATTCAGAAATAATTGACTCACTTAACAATCTTTATACATTTGCTAAAATCGGTAAGTTCGAAATTTTTGCAAAAGATGTTATTTCTACAGACATTTTAAAAGGTCAAGCAAAAATTTTCTTTTGATACAAATTTAACGGCCTAGAATTTCCGCTAATTGTTGAAGGAATCAAAACTTCTGAAGCGGTCAAAGCTGAAAAAGCCATTAGTTTTTCCAATTGACTCCCAGCCACTTATAGCGATATTAAGCCTAAAAATGGTTCTAATTTCACCAGTGAAGATTTTTCGCCTATTCCAGAACAAACAGGTTATACACAAAATGGCAGCCCAATTGTAAAATCTAATCAGATTGGAAATGACGATAAAGCAATAATTGATAAAATTAATAGTCGCCACTTTGATTATCGTAGAGTAAGCGGGGAATTTTATAAAAAAGAGCAGAAACACGTAAAATATAGACTAATTGACCCGGCTGATATTGTTGAACAAAAAGCTGAATCAAAGTTAAACTATTTACTTCAAATTAAAGCTAAGAATGAAACTGTTAAAGATAATAATTTAAATAAGTTTATAAATAAAGAAGTCAAACTTGAAGGTGAAGACAAAAAAACTGTACAAAATAGTGAAAAATTACCAATAATTGTTGAAAAGCAAATATTTTTTAATACTGACCCTGAAGTTTCACTTGATACTTCAAAAATTTTAAAGAATTATTTTGTCTATTATTATGATGTTAAAACCACCGATAAACCAGGGGAAATGACTTTTAAACTTGGTTTTATTAACAAAAATAATACAAATATCCGTTATAGTTCTAAGAAAGACATAAAATTACAAAACTTAGAAAATGATTATAAAAACAAACTTTATCCTGAAATAATTCTAAATAGAATCAAATATTCTGATTTTGTTGTCAAAAATAATAGATCACTTACAAGAAAGGTGCTAAATAACAACGATTTTTGAGATCTCTTTGACATCAAAGAAGAAGCTCTTAAGTATAATAATTTTAAAATATCAAAGGAAAATTTACAATTTCTTGAGACAAAAAAACATAATAATAAATTATATTTCCGTCTAAAATATGTTAAAGGACCACATATTGTTGAAGGATCGACTTGATATTTTTTGACAAATATAAATAGCCAAAATATTCAGACCAATATAGATTTAGACACACAAAAGCCATTAGTTACTTTATTTGATTCTGGAAATGAAGTAACTAGAAGTCGTGAAATTGAACCTTATTATAAAGATTTATATTGAAATTACGATGATTCTACAAAAACAGCTAAATGAACATTAAAAGAAAAGTATTTTTCTGAAACATTTTTAAAGAATAATTCTAAAAACCGGAAAATAAAACTACAATTATTTGCAAATGCTTTAGTTCAAAATACCCAAAGACTTACCCGAATTAGTGGAGGAACTGACTTAATCACAAAAAAACTAATTAAAGGGGGTTATGATTTTAGTTTTGACTTTGAAAAATTAGCAAGTAGCCAAATAATAGTAATTACTGAAAAAACCAAAAATGTATTTTTTGAAGATTCAAGGAAAAAATTTGAAGATTTTAGTTTCAATTTAAGTGCTCAATATATCAAAAATAAAGGGATTGAATTTAAATTATGACTAAATAATTCAGATCTTGGTTTAATAGTTGATAATGTTCTTAATCATGTTGAAAAAGGTCTTGACTTTTATAATAGCCCAAAATTTGACACTTTTGATCCAAAAAAAGCCTTTATTATACATAAAGCCGGAGCAAGAGTTCATATTGAATACACAAACTCGCTTGAAAATGAAGATTTTGGCTCTAAAACAAATCAATTTGATTATAAAAATATTGACTACACTAATGAAGAACAGCCAATTTCATTTTTCACAAATTCAGAGTCTTACAATTTAGAAAAATATAACCCAAACCAAAATGTTTCTTATAAATTACATGAAGGATATTTACAAGATTTAGATTTTTTACATAAATCTTGGGATACTAAAAATTTCCCACTGGCAAAAAATTTATTATCTAGAACGTTTGGTTTTACTTTTGGAAGTGCAACTATGCTTGCAAAAGTAAATGATGATCCAAATGATGGCAAATTTTACATAATCACAAATAATCATGTCGAAGGTGGCGGAAGTTTTGATTTAAATTCTCTTCTTGGTCAAGATTTAACTAAATTTTTATCAAAAAGTCGTTACATGGCTATTGGAAGTAAATATTATTCTAATTCAATTGATGGCGGTTATAGTTATTGAGGTGGACAAAATAGAGTCAAAGATGTTCCTGCTTGACTAGTTTGAACCGGCACTAGACAACCCGATGTAAATGGAAAAAATTCAAAATTTGTTGACATAACTGTTTTAATAGTTGATATTAAACCTTTAATTCAAGCAGCTTATGAAAAAGGTGAGTTCCAAAAAGCGGCCTGATTATTGAATTGATATAAATTACCTAACTTAAAATTAAATACAAATGGTCAATCAGATTTAACATTTTTTGGTCAAAATGTTAAACATTTTGGAATGAACGGATTTCCTTATGCAAAACAAAGTGGTTACATAATTAATAGGGCCAATTCAAATGAACAAAATATTTCTATTTCAAACCAAAAAGGCTATACTCCTACATATTTTAATGCTGGTAATTCCGGAACTGGAGTATTAGGACTAAATGATGAGTATATATCAACAATTAATGCAGGTTCACCACTTACATTTTTACAAAGTTGGAATTATTCAACAGCAAGTCATAATTATTTTGGAATAAATTGACAAAATGAAAAACCGCTTGAATTAAAAAATAAATTTAGTTTGTCTGCTATGATAATGAGACTTAATGCTCAAAATCCACTTGAATACAGTCTTCCTTGATTTTTCAAGGATTTTGACAAGTAAACTAATTTTAAAGTCACAAAAAATAGTTTATTAATTTAGTTTATTAGCTTAAATTTTTCTATTTTTGATGATTTTATTGACATTAAAACTAAAAAGTTCAAAATTCCGAGTTTCCCAGTTTGATGAGGTAAATTTAAAAAAATATCCAGTTTTAGCGGCTTTTTTAAATTTTTTGGCAAAAGTTAATTACAATTTTATTAGTGATTTATTAAGATATCAAAGTAGAAATCATACCTAGTTCAAATATTCGGGCCACTAGGACACCATCAAACTGCCAAACTCAAGAAAAATTAATATCAAAGCAAAAACACTAAATTTTAAATCCCGAGTTTCCCAGTTTCATAAGGTAATTTTAAAAAAGCATCTGGTTTTAGGCAGTTTTTTAAGTTTTTTGGCAAAAGTTAGTTACAATTTTTTTACCGATTTATTAAGATATCAAAGTAAAAATCATACCTATTTCAAATATTCGGATCACTAGGAACACCATCTCGATTTTTAAATGTTATTTGCTGATCTAAAGTGTTAAATTCAACCCTTTGCCTTAATTTTTGCAACATCGTTACTAAACCAACTTCAGTTAATTGATTGTTTTCAAATAACTTGTTATCACTAATATGTTTGTTGATTTTAAATATTATAGTTTTTAAAATAACTAGTGAGATAAAACACAAAAGTGTATGAGCTAGAATGTGCTCGTCAATTCTTAAAAATACGGGCCGAATATTCAACAAACCTTTTAGACTTCTAAAATTAGCTTCAATATTCCACTGTTTTTGGTATTTTTCAACTATATCTAAGACATTCGAATTCAGTATATTTGTTTCATAAACATAGTAGCCATCAAATTGTTTGTCTTTGTCAATTTTACTTTGATCTAATTCAAATTTCATGTTTGAAATTTCCTTAAAATATTTAGGTTTTTTACCAAACAATTTGTTTACCTCGATAAAACCGTCTTTATTTTGTTTTTTAATAAAACTTTCGATTTGCTCTTCACGAGCTTTTCTGTCTTTTATCGCTCTTTTTGTACTGTAAGTAATAATTCTTCTTCTAATATTTTCAGTGTATCTTTTATTTTTATATGATGAATAAAATTCTTCTTTTTTATACTTAAAATCCGCACTTACATTAACATAATCGCTTGGATCTAGTAAATAATTTTTAAATTTTTGAGTCCCTACCTTTGCACGATAAGAAATAATGAAATTATAGTTTCTTGATTCAAGAAATCGAATATTTGCGGCTGTTGACATGCCGCGATCAGCGATTATTGTCATATTTTTGATATTATATTTGGATTCAACATCTAAAATAAAAGGGATTAATGTACTAGAATCGCCGGTATTTCCTTTAAAAACTTTAATATGAAAAGGAATACCATTTTTATCACACGCTAAGCCAATGACAATTTGGTCTTCTTTGAATTTAGTATCTTTAGAATAACCAGGAATTCTTAATCCATTTCTTTCAAATGTCTCAAAATAGACTGTTGATGAGTCAAAATAAAATTCACTGTCCCTTTTTCCAAGTTCACTTGTTACCATTTTGTTGACACTATTTAAAAGTTGATTTTGTGACTCAAAGACAAGATCTAGGAGTCTATAAAAGCTATTTTTGGAAGCATTTATTTGATTTGAGTAGTCATCCTTTTTATCAAAAGCATTAATAATACTGCCAGGATCAGTGATCCGTTTTGAAATTAAGTAGTTAAAAATTTCTTTCATATTTTTATGTCTACTTTTAGGGAGTGATTCAAAAATATTGTGCTTTTCAATAAGTTTTTCAATTAATTCCCCACCAACAAAAACCGAACCTTCGATTATGGTGGAATTTTTAATAGAATCAAGTAAAATAGCCTTGACTTTATCTTTGTCATCTAAATTTGAAAACAATTTCAATTTTTCTTTTATAATTTGAACAGCATTTGGATTAATTTTTTCCAAATTCCGCTCATTTCCTAAACTAAATCAACGTTTTGCACCTTTGCCATAACCTTGTGTTCAGCCAACATATTTATATGGTTTATCTTTTGAAGATCCTCAAACATTAAATAAAAACAAATTTTGTTTTTTCATAATGTATAATTATACCATAAAATTACTTAAAATGCTAGTAAATGCTAGTAATAAAAATTAAGGTTTTAAAATCAAAAAACACCGATTTACCGGTGTTTTTTGATTTTTAGATTCACTAAAAAGCGAATTTTTGCCTTAAAACTGGGAAACTCGGGAATATCAAAGCAAAAACACTAAATTTTAAATCTAACACTCAGAAAAGAGAAATCTACTTATTAATCAAATAAAGCAAACTAAAAAAGCTAAAATTTTGACTTAAAAAGCAAAATTATGAAATTTTTAAACTACTTTTTTAGTTTAAAACACTAACAAAAATCATAAAAAAATACAACTACTATTTAAACTCAATGTAAATAGAAAACTCGTTTTTACTTACATTGAGCCTAAAAAAATATGTGAAGTTTTGAAAGAGCCATAACTAAATCCCTTAAATTTGTAGATTTTTAAACGGGCAAATTTAAGACATTCCATTAAATTTAAAGCCATAATGGAAAAATGGCATTATCTGAGTTTATTGTGCAAAAAACATAATTAATTCCTCCCTAATTCAATATCAAAATTTATTAATTTATTCTTAGCGAGGCTTATTATAACATAGTTTTATTTTTTGACCAAACATTTTTTTTTTTTTTTACAAAAGGATAATTTTAAAATAATAAAAACTAAGATTTAAGGTCAAAAAACACGGATTTACGGGAATTTTTTCATATTTAGATTCACCAAAAAGTGAATTTTTGCATCAAACTGCTAAACTCAGGAAAATCCGCGTGGATATAATCTTCCTTGGTTTTTCAAAGATTTTGAAAAATAAAATAATTTTAAGGTCTACAAATTAGTTTATTAATTTAGTCAATCGCTCAAATTTTCCTATTTTTGCTGATTTTATTGACATTAAAACTAAAAAGTTCAAAATCAATTTAGCCTAAAAAGTCGCAAAAATTTGCCAAAAATAACTAAAAAAAGAGTAAAATTTGCTTTATAAACATAAAATAAAGTAAATTTTACTATTTTATTGAAATAAAATCATAAAAAACACCTTTGTAGTGCTATAATTTTAAATATTTGATTAAAAACCATATAGAGGAAAAATATATATGCCTAAAAATACTAATAGATTAGCAATAGCACTAACCGCTGTTGGCGGTATTGCTATTTTTGCAACAACTATTGGGCTTGTAACTCGAATTCGCTATACAGGAGAAAATCCCCGAGCTGAGTTAGAAAATTTAGTTTCTCGAGTCCAAAATGTTGCCTTTAAATCTGATGTCTTTGATGATTCTACCACATATAGTCAAATAAAAGCACAACTTTTTGACAACAGTGGAAAATTAATAGCTGGTACAGATTTAAATAAATTTATATCCTTTTACACACAGGTTAACTCCAAACTACGTAAATTTGAGCCAACTTTTGCACCAAATAAACCATTTTTAGAATTTATTGACTTAATTCCAAATGATAATGATCAAAGTTTTGAGCTTCGTTTTCGTGCAAAGCACCAAATTGATAACAATCGCACAGCATTTTCAACAATTATTTCTAAAAAAGTTTCATTTGCGCAACGTTCACAATTTGCTCTTGCCGAATTTAATTCAAATCTGGAAAAAATAACCAAAAGTTTCAAAGAAAACATCCAAAATTTAAGAAGAACAGATTTTAGCTCTAATTTTTCAAGTTCAAATTTAACTAATCAAAAAATTGCATCTTTAACTCGTGTTGAGGATTTTGCCGCTGATATTAATAGAGCCGGAACTCAACTTGAAGCAGTTGAAAAAATAAGTCAATATTTCCCTGATTTTCAAAAAATAATTAACGAATTAAACTTTGATCAAAATAATTCTTTCCCTTTTAAACAAGGAACGATTTACAATTTTAGTTTAGAAAAACACCCTGGAACAAACAGTTTTATTTTAGTTGGTCCAAATTCAGTTCCAAGTTTTTTAGTTAAAGCTGAATTAAGTGATGAGGCAAAATTTGAGCTTAAAAATTTCAATATTGAAGATGCCCAATTGCTTGAAAAAATTGACTTAGTTCCGCAAACTAGTTCAACTTCTGAATCAAGCCAAAATCAAAATCAAGAAACAAAAACTGATCAGACTGCTGAAAAACAAGCTAAACAGCCAACTTATTTTGCTGATTTAGACGATATTTTGTCTAAAATTTCAATCAGAAAATTAGATTTTCTTGATTTTAAAGTTGGAAGTCAGCCAGTTGGAACTCAAGTTAGTTCAATAACTTCTGACAATCCAGAAATTAGACAATTAGTTCAAGTTGCCGCCGAGCTTACCCAAACTCAAACTCAACCTCAAGCTGGGCAAGATGGGCAAACTGGACAACAAGGAAGCACAGGGGGAACTTCAGGATCAAGCGGAACAGGAACAGCTGAAACAGGTACAGGATCAACTGGAACAACCACAGAACAATCTACCCAACAAACTGATACAGAACAACCAACCGAAACTTCTCCAACTCAGCCTAAAGACGAAAAAGCGGAATTAGTCAAATATCTCGAAATTTCAAATCACACTATAAATAGCTTTTTAGGTAGTTTTAATAACAAAATATATTCTTCTATTAGAGAAAAATCTAATGATGTAATAAATAAAATAAATTCTGAATTATTAATTAAGCCAATTTCCCTTGATTTTGGTGATTTTAATCCGTATTTTGCCCAAAGACAACCTCAAGGTGTTGAATATTATTTTGACCTTTCTAAAGCGCAAGAAAAAGAAGGGGTTAGTCAATCAAATCTTGAAATTCCGGTTGTTATTAATCTTTATTCCAGTTTTTTCGGCGACTCAGAAAATAAACTTTTAAGATCTAAAACTTCAATTTTTGAAATTCCTAATTTCAAAAAAGTTGTTCCACAAACTGGACAAACAGGCACAGATATTGCTTCTAATTTAGATCCAGAGCGAAAAACATACTATAATCTTGACGGTCTACCTACAACATCTTCTCAAGCAACTCCAGTTACTGTTTCAACTGCTGCAACAACAACTACTCAAAATAAACAAATTAGAATTGGTTCAACAACAGCTTATATTTCTAAAACTGAATTAGAAAATTTAATCGGTGGAACTGGTCAAACTACTGAAGGTACCGAGCAAAATACTGAATCAAATGCTCCTAAATTTGAAGAAATTAAGAAAATTATTGGAAATCCTTTCCAATATGCCTATGATTTTGATGCAAATGAATCAATGTTAAAAGCTTGAGTTGGACAGCAAAAATTCCCTACACTCGAAGATTTTGCTAGTTTTATGCAAAATAATTTAATTGCATCAAAATTCAATATAAAATCATTAAGATCTGATAAATTTTTCAAAAATGAATATGATGTTGCTTCCTTTTATGCGTATTTAATCCAAATGGAACCTGCTGCGGTTTTAAATTATCTATTTGAAATTGCTAAAGCAAATGGGTTAGTTGATAGAAATGATTCAATTAATTTAAGTGATATAAGAAATAACAATATTTTCAGTATTGCTGCAGATGTTAAATTTAAAACAACCAAAGATAATCCGGTTTATTCGCTTGATTTTAACAACCATTTTTTAGGTTTTGATTCCCGTGGTTGAATTTCTAATCTATTTTTACCAAAAACTGTTTGGGAAAAAGTAAAAGATTTTACCAATGACAGTGATATTTTTAACCAGTTAAATCAATATTCAGCTGTAACAGTTGGCTCAAGTTCAACATCTGACTCAACAACAACTGCTAGTTCAGGAACCGAAGATCTTTATAAATCATTGCAAGATGCTGCTAAAAAAATTAAAGATGAACTGAAAAAACAAAGTTCTTCAATTTTAAAAGCCGGTGTTGGTGGGTCTAGTTCTACTGGTGGCGGCGGCGGAGGTGGCGCTGGTGGTTCGGGTTCAGCCGGAACTTCAACTACTCCTTCTTCAATTGAAGAAGAAATTCAAAAATTCTTCAAAGAAAAAACACAACCACTTAGCACTTTAAAAGATTTATTGCTAGCATTTTACTTCAAAGCTAAAGAATTAACTAAGTTTAGCGCTTGATCAAAATTAGGCAATGATCTAGACTATAAAATTGTTTTTGAAAAACAACCCGTACCAGCTACAACTGTTTCAGTTTCGACTACTTCATCAACTGAAACCGAAAGTTTACATATACCTTTTGGACTTGAGGACTATAAATTAACTTATTATTACAAAGTTTTTGATAAAAATACTGGTGTTGATAAATATCAAAGTCCAAAAATTGACTTAAATTTATGAGTTAATAAACAAGATACTCAAAAAGCTGAAAGAGATGAATTAAATAAAGCTGTTTTGAGTATTCCACCATCATTTTCGCTATTTTTCCTCAAAAAAGAGGAATTTGACAAGCTCAAAAAAGATGGATCTATTCAACCTAAAAGTTTTGAAGAAAGTGCAGTTTTCAAAGAAATTCAAGCAAAAATTCAAGAAAACAATAAAGATCTCAAAATTTCAGTTGTTTCAATAGATGAAGATAAAATTAATCCTCAAAAATATAAAGTTGTGAATTTGCAAATCGAAAAAAATGCTACAACCACCGAAGGTTCTTCAACCGCTAATTCAGTTAAATCAAGTCTAAGTTTCCAAGTTAGAATTGCACTAGACGATTTTAATCAACAATAAAAATTTCTACCATTTTAAAGGAGAAAAATGCTTAATAAAGAAAATAAAGTAAAAAGTATAAAAACAATAGTTTCAACAGGTTTTTCGATCACCGCAATTCTTACAACAATCGTTGCAGTTCCAATTGGTCTTACAATTTTTGAGCGTTCATATAGTTCACAAATTTTTGGTAATGTTGATAAAAATCAGGTTGTGGATCTAAAAACTCAATCAACTTTTAGCGAAGAAGATTTCATTAATGCACTTAATAATCTAAAGTTGCATGATCAATATAAAAATTTATCAGCAAAAACAGCTCTAGCCTTAGCCAACAATCCTTCATATGCTTTCAATTTTTTAAAAGCATATGACTTTAGTCCAATTACTAAACACAATTTTCGGGTAGTTTTAGATATTGAAAAAGCAAGCGCCTCTGGAAGTGAAGTAAAAAACGTTGTAGTTTATGCTCATTCAGATCAATTTAAACTTACTTATTCAAAACAAACTGACCTTAAAGGTTTTGCTCAAAGTGATAAAGCTGATGGAGATTTAGTTGGTTTCCAAATTGACCTTGAAAAGTCAAAATTAGAACTTTTTGGAACAAAAAGTTCTAATTTAACAGCTTCTGAAGTTGCTTTTAAACTTGATAATGATTTTCAAGCTTCTTATAAAAGAACACGTTCAAAATCACAAGCTTTTTCTGATGCTTTATTCGAAAATGGATTAGGTTATAATTTGGTTAACACCTTAGGATTGCCTTCAATTTTGGAAAAAGGTTATGTTTTAGCACCAAAAACTGTTGAAAATCAAAAAGCTAAACAAGAAAAAATGGTTATAATAGGTGAGTCAGACACCAAAAGAGTTGACAGTCTAATGAAAGTTGAAAACTTAGTTTTCAAAAATCTTGATGACAAAGCCGGAACTCTTTCAATTTCTTTTGAACTAATGGATCCAACTGGCAAAGTTATCAAAGAATTTGACTTTCCAATTTTAGGAATTAAAAAATTAAGTGTTGATGTCAAAACTGTCGAGCAACAAATTCTTTCACAATTTAGCGATTTTGTTCAATTAAAACCTTTTGTGCAACTTGCGCTTGTCAAAGATAATCTAAGTTTGGCCCAAAGTATTTACAAAACCGATAATAACCCCGTTAATCTCGCCAAAGTCTTGAGCAGAATTGCGCAAAACTCGCAACAAAATGGACAACAGAGCCAAGTTTCAACCCAACTTTTCCAAGACTCAGGCCAAAATTCACAAGCTAATAATGCCAAAGTTGAAATAAACCGTCAAGATTTTGGTGCTTTTTTCAATTTAAAGTCTGAGACAATCCAAGTTCCTGGACTTGAAGGTTATTTTGTTGATATTAATTCAATTGATTTAGCAAAAAATTTATCCCAAGCGCAAAAAGATAAACTTTTAAAAGAAAATAAAGTTTCTTTTGATGTTGATTTTCAAATAAAAAAACAACTAAATATTCAAGCTCCTTACCTTGAAAGTGAATTTGTTAAGTCAAATTATCCGCCAGTTCTTGAATCTTCGCTTGCCAGATTAGGAAAAGGAAATAATTCTAAATTTGTTTTAGTTGATCTTGGTTCTTCAAAATCTAGTTTTGAAGTTCAACTTGATTATGATGAAAATCAGCGAAAAGTTATAAATGCTGTTTTAAAACAAAATTCTCAAATTGACTTTTCAAATTTAGACAAGATTAATTTTGAAGATCCAAAAATTCAAAACTTTAATCCTCTAGCTAAAACTTTTGAATTCAGAAAAAATCCTAATGGTCCAAAATTAACTTTAGAATATGTTAAATCTCTTGTTTCAGAAGTTGTTGATGATGCTAAAAAACAAAAAACTTTTGATCAAGTTGCTAGAAAACTTTTCTTTTTAGATTTTGGATTTGAGGCAGATAGTACCAGATCTCTCCAAGATTATATAGCTAGAAACAAACCAAGATTTGAATCATCTACTCCTACAGATAAAGGCAGTGAAAAACCAGCAGAAGCTGAGAAAAAACCAGAAGGAGAAGTCGCGCCTGAGACCCAACCAGCAGATTCTCAACCACCGGCTGCAGCTACACCGGCAACACCTCCTGCCCCTGCTCCCGCCGCTGCTCCTGCTCCTGCTCCAGCAGCTCCCGCCGCTGCCGCACCCGCCCCTGCTCCAGCTGCTACTACCGCAACAACTTCAACAACCGCAAGTCAAACAACTTCATCAACAACAGCATTCCAAGATGATCAAACTACTGATGAACAAACCCCTAAAACTGAAGCTGAAACTGAACCAATTCAAATTTCAACTTTCAAAGGTTTAGGTGTTGAACTTTGAGGATTTTTACAAAAATCTAATTATTCTGAACTTGGTCAAACTGATTATCAAACAGAAGTAGTTAAAAAATCTGATAGTCAAATTGATGTAATTCTTAGTTTTGGTCCAACAACTGAAACAGAGCAAAAAGATGCAAATCCTAAAGCTATTTTCTCAATTACAAAATTAGTAGATGATACTGATTATGATGTTTTAAGAAGTTTTAATCCAACTGTATTTTTTGATTTTCGTGAAAATCAAAAAATAGATAGAACTGGTGAAGTTACAAAAATACAACCACTTAACCGTGGTGATGTAAAAATTGATCTTGAAAAAGGTAAAGATCATGTTGCTAGTCAAGATGGATTATTAGTAAGTAAAGCTGCTGAAATTAGTAGGGTTCCCGAAAATGCTGGTCAGACTTCAACTACTAATTCTAAAGAGCAAATTCTTGAATCTGGAGTAATATTTTTAGCTTTCCAACCTAATAAAATTAATGACAATAACAAACATTATTTAATTGGATCTAAAGATAGCAAAGGTATTTTCATTAAAAAAACTAAGCTTGGCGATGGAAAAACTGAGAAATTTGTTTTAGGTCTTGATGAAAATCCGGGAGATACTTCCTCTGGTGGTGGTTCAGGCACAAAAGTCGACTCAATTGTTGCTTTAGTTTCCGGAATTGATGGCGAAGCTGATACTAGACTCCAATTTAATGAATCAGAGTCAAGCACAGGTGGTTCTGGCGCTGGGGCCGGCAGTTCTTCTACTGCTGAGGCAACTAATATAATTCAATTAATTTTTGGCGTAACTCCTCCAGATCCTTTTAGACAAACTAATGTAAACAAAGGCGAAGCAGATGATTTTGACTTTATTAAAGATGGAGATTTAATGTTCTTAACTTTATTAAAGAATCAAAATAAGTGAACAATTTGGCTAACTTCAGCAAAAGCAAAAAACCCTTATACTCAAAGAATTTCTAGTGTTTTAGACTTAAGTTTTTCATCTTTTGATCATACCAAAAATCTAACTTGAACTCATTTAGGTCCTAAAGTTGAAGCAAGTTCTACGACTACATCCGGAACTGAAACCCAAACCGCCACAACCCAAACCGGGTCTTCAGCACAAATCTTGCTCAAAGGTTTTGCCGTTTATGACTCACCTACTTTAGCAACAAATGTTGAGGCAGTTTCAAGTTTAAATAATCATTTCATTAAAAAATTCATTAATTAATTTTTTAATGAAATAAATGAGAAATCAAAAAAGTAAACTTTTAAAGACAAAAGTTTACTTTTTTGTATTAATAATAATACTTTATATTAAAATACAAAATAAATCATTATAATTATTATATTATGCAAACAAACCCTTTTTATTCTGGAATTAGACTAATAGATCTTCCTCAACCAGTTTTAATTAGTCTTTCTGTTATTTTTTTTGTTCTTGCGATAGTTTCAATTTCATTTCACAAATACACAAGAAAAAAAATTCAACAATACAAAGAACTTCAAATGGAAGATTGGAAAAGAGAAAATCCGGGCAAAAAACATTTCACTTATGAGCAGACAAAAATGTTTTTACCCGCTTGACAAAGAGCAAAATACAATGCCCACATTTTTTTGTCTGTAATTTTTGTTGTTGGCGGTTTTGTTTTTGCATTTGGCAACACACTAACAACTTTATAAGTCTAATTTTTACTGTTTTTGTCTTTAAAATTATTTTTTCTTAGTTTTTTCCAAAAGTTTAAAAATTGACAATAAAATTTTTAATCCTTTTAGCTACCAAATACAAAAAAATCCTATAAATTCATAGGGTTTTTTTATTTTTTAAGCCATGTAAAAAAAAAAAAAAAAATTAATTTAAAAAAATTTTTTTATTTGCCTTTTCTTTTTGGTAAAATTATAGTCCATTTAATTTTAATTACTTAAAGAGCTATTTAGAGGTGAAAAAATGAGTCAAGAAAACAACAACTTAAACTTAAAAATTAAACAAAAAAATGATTACTATAACCTTTCAGTTTCGCCTCTAGAGTATGCCTATAATAATTTTTCGGGCAAAATGCGGGCAGTAAACTGAAATGTCATCAATGATCCTAAAGATTTAGAAGTTTGAACACGTGTAGTTCAAAATTTCTGGATTCCAGAAAAAATTCCGCTTTCAAATGATTTAGAATCATGAAGAACTTTATCACCAGAATGGCAACAACTTGTAACCCGAACTTTTACTGGTCTAACTCTGCTTGATACAATTCAAGCAACAATTGGAGATGTAGCCCAAATTGGTCATTCTTTGACCGATCACGAGCAAGTTATATATGCTAATTTTGCTTTCATGGTAGGAGTTCATGCTCGTTCTTATGGTTCGATTTTTTCAACTTTTTGTTCAAGTGAGGAAATCGAAGAGGCACACAATTGAGTAATAAATAATGAAAAACTACAAAAAAGAGCAAGAATCTTAATACCTTTTTATGTTGGAAAAGATCCATTAAAATCAAAAGTTGCTGCCGCACTAATGCCTGGTTTTCTACTTTATGGCGGTTTTTACCTTCCTTTTTACCTTTCCTCAAGATCAAAACTACCAAATACTTCTGATATAATTCGTTTAATTTTACGCGACAAAGTGATACACAATTATTATTCAGGCTATAAATATCAAAGAAAAGTTGAAAAACTAAGTCCTGAAAAACAAAAAGAAATGAAAGACTTTGTTTTTGATTTACTTTATAAATTAATCGACTTAGAAAAAGATTATTTATATGACTTATATTCTGAAGTTGGACTTGCTGAATCTGCAATAAAATTTAGTCTTTATAATGCTGGCAAATTTTTACAAAACTTAGGATATGACTCACCTTTTACAAAAGAAGAAACTGAAATTGAACCTGAAGTTTTTAGCCAATTATCAGCCCGTGCAGACGAGAATCATGATTTTTTCTCAGGAAATGGTTCTTCTTATGTAATGGCGCTTGCCGAAGAAACCGAAGATGAAGACTGGGAGTTCTAAAATGGAAGACATCAAAAAAACCTACGAATTAAGCGATTATCCTAAACCTAAAGGTGAAATTTTTCTTGTTTATTTCTCTTCAATTTCTAATAATACTCACCGTTTTATTGAAAAACTTGGATTGAAAAATCAAAGAATTCCAATTGATATGGATTCTCAAATCGAAGTTAATCAAGATTATGTACTTTTTTGTCCTACTTACAGCGGCGGAAAAGGTGAAACAAGCGGTTCAGTACCAAAACCGGTAATAAAATTTTTAAATAATGAACAAAACCGTAAATTTTGTAAAGGAGTTATTGCCTCTGGAAACACTAATTTTGGCGACACATACGCTCTTGCTGGCCCGGTTTTGTCAAAAAAATTGAATGTCCCTTTTTTATATCACTTTGAGCTCTTAGGGACTTCTGAAGATGTTATTAATGTTAAGACAATATTAAATAATTTTTGGGAAAAATAATGAAAACACACGATAAAAATCACGCTTTTAGTTCTAGTAGTTCTGAAAGTTATATTAGCCTAAATGCAAAAGCCAAATTATTTTCAAAAAATCCAGATTCATATAAATTTGATATTTTAGCTGGGCAAAAATATATTAGTGAACATATTGAGCCTAGATTTAAAGTATTTAATTCGTTCAAAGACCGAATTAATTTTTTGCTTAGCCAAAATTATTATGACCCTAAAGTCATAAATCAATATTCATTTGACCAACTTGAAGAATTAAATCAAAAAGCTTGAAGTTATAATCATTTTTTCCCTTCATTTATGGGTGCTTTTAAATTTTATTCTTCATATGCCCTAAAATCTGATGATAATTTGACATATTTAGAACATTTTCCTGATCGGGCTTTGTTAAATAGTTTATTTTTGGCTAATGGAAATTTTGAAGATGCTAAACAAATTCTTGAGCAAATAATGTTAGGCAGATTCCAACCAGCTACCCCAACTTTTTTAAATGCAGGAAAACTAAGAAGAGGAGAATTTGTTTCTTGCTATTTAATTAGAGTTGAGGACAATATGGAATCAATTTCGCGCGCAATTACAACTTCTTTGCAACTTTCAAAGCGTGGTGGCGGAGTTAGTGTTTTGCTGACAAATCTACGTGAATTAGGGGCACCAATTAAAAACATTGAAAATCAAGCAACAGGTGTAATTCCTGTCATGAAAATACTTGAAGACTCATTTTCGTATGCAAACCAACTTGGACAACGTCAAGGAGCCGGTGCTGTTTATTTAAATGTTCATCATCCAGATATCTTGTCTTTCCTTGATACAAAAAGGGAAAATGCTGATGAAAAAATAAGAATAAAATCGCTGTCTCTAGGAGTTATAATCCCAAATATAACACTAACTTTGGCCAAAAACAACGAGCAAATGGCACTTTTTTCTGTTTATGATACAGAAAAATTTTACCAAAAACCTTTTAGTGACATTTCAATTACCGAAGAATACTATAAAATGTTAGATAATCCCCAAATTAAAAAAACCTTTATTTCAGCAAGAAAATTATTTCAAACAATTGCTGAATTACAATTTGAAAGCGGTTATCCTTACATTTTATTTGAAGACACTGTTAATGATGCAAATGCTCATCCAAATCGTGTTGTAATGTCAAATTTATGTTCAGAAATTACTCAACCTTCAACTCCAAGTTCTTATTTTGCTGATTTAACATTTAAAGAAATTGGTCAAGATATCTGTTGTAATTTAGGTTCACTAAATATTGATAAAGCCATGGAATCAGGTAAAGATTTTCAAAAAATGGTTCACTATTCAGTCATTGGTCTTGATAGTGTCTCAAGAAATTCTGATCTTTCAGTTGCCCCTTCAATTCAAAAAGGGAATAATTTAAACCATGCAATCGGACTTGGAGCTATGAATTTACACGGTTTTTTGGCCAAAAACCAAATAATGTATGACTCAGAAGAAGCCCTTGATTTTACAAATATTTTCTTTTATTGTCTAGCTTTTGCCGCCTTTAAGTCTTCTTTAGAATTGGCAAAAAAATTTGGTCCTTTTGCTGGTTTTGAAAAAACCACATTTGCCAGCGGCAAATATTTTGAAAAATACACAAAAGTTGATGACTCAACTTTTGTGCCAAAAACAGCTAAAATTCAGCAACTTTTTGAAGACTATCAAGTTGAGATTCCGTCTCAACAAGACTGGATTGAACTTGCCGAGCAAATTAAAATTCATGGAATTGCAAATTCACATTTAATGGCAGTAGCTCCAACTGGGTCAATTTCTTATCTTAGTTCTTGTACCCCTTCATTGCAGCCGGTTGTTGCTCCTGTTGAAGTTAGAAAAGAAGGAAAATTAGGGCGAATTTATGTTCCTTCATATCAATTAGGTCCAAAAACATACGATTTTTATCAAAAAGGTGCATACGAACTTGGACCAATTCCAATTATTAACATCGTTGCCGAAGCTCAAAAACATGTGGATCAGTCAATTTCAATGACATTATTTTTAACTGACAAAGCAACAACTCGCGATTTAAATAAAGCATATATTCATGCCTTTAAAAAAGGTTGCAAGTCAATTTATTATGTAAGAATTCGCCAAGATGTCCTTGAAGATTCAGAAAATTATGAATTTTGCGAGTCTTGTGCCGTTTAATTTTTCAAAATAAAATTATTTTGAAAAATTAAATTTAATATTGATTTTTAATTCTTTCAAGATTTTTATTGTATTTTTCCAAATAAGCTTGAGTCACTTGATCAATACTTCAGTTCAAAATTTCAATAAAGCCAAGGAAATATTCAAACAAATTAACAAGAGTTTCTTTTTCCTTTTTATGCAGAAAATCAGAGGCTAAAATAAAGACTTTTTTAAATTGTTCGTTAATATCTTTGTTTTTGACAAATTTTGTTTCAAAAACTTGTTGGCTTTCAAAATGAATTCCGGCTGAAACAAGAAAATGAATTGCATCAACAAATTCTTCGATAGTTTTATCAAAATTAGACTTTTTGTTAATTTTTCAATATTTAAAGCTTTCAATTTCATTTGCAAATTCAGCAATTTCGACTATGGCAGCAATTATTACCTTATCTTGCCATTGGTGATCAACCTTTGTAATTAAATCATTACCATAACTATATTCAGCAAAAAGTTTATCTAGAATTTTTTGTTTTTCAAAAATTAGTTTTAAATCAACAATCATATTACTTCACACAAATAAATATATAATTAATAAATGTATAATTATATATTTTTTTGTTAATTTTTCAAAGAAAAAAATTATTCTGATTTTCCGATTTTGGCAGTTTGATGGCAAAAATTCGCTTTTTAGTGAATATAAATATGAAAAAATAGCGGTAAATCCGTGTTTTTTGACCTAAAGTCTTAATTTTTATTATTTTGAAATTAACCTTTTGCAAAAAATTTTTAAAAAAATGTTTGGCTTAAACAAATTTTAAGCTATAATTAAACACACTAAGAATAAATTAATAAATTTTGATATTGAATTAAGGAGGAATAAGCTATGTTTTTGGCACAATAAATTCAGATAATGCCATTTTTTCCATTATGGCTTTAAATATAATGGAATGCCTTAAATTTAACCGTTTAGAAATCTGCAAATTTAAGGCTTTTAATTATTGCTCTTTCAAAACTTCATATATTTTTTTAGGCTCAATGTAAGTAAAAACGAGTTTTCTATTTACATTGAGTTTAAATAGTAGTTGTATTTTTTATGGTTTTTGTTATTTTGTCCATAAATTGATTTTTGCTAGTGTTTTAAAATTGTAATTAACTTTTGCCAAAAAAATTAAAAAGCGCCCAAAACACGGACACTTTTTTAAGATTATCTCATCAAACTGGGAAAGTCGGAAAAAAAATTATTCCACTTTTTTTGAATTATTTAAAATAGTTTTTCGAGCATTTTCAGGTAAAGATTTGCCATATTCAAAATAATGGCCAATTTCTTTAAAGGCATTTTTACTTATTTTTAATTTTTCAAATTCTTCCGGTTCGAGATTTAATTTTATTGGTTGATTTTTCTCAATTTTTTCAACAAAATCAGGATCAGGCACAAATGCTGAAGAAATTCCGACAAAATCAGAAAATTGAATAGCTTCGACTGATTTTTCTAAGGAATTTATTGAACCACTAGCGATAACCGGGATTTTCCCTTGCAATTTTTCATAAACTACATCGGAAATTAAGCGGTTAAAATTATTTGATTTTGACCGAACTTTGTCGCGAAAAACGTCAAAGCCCCAACCGGCAATTGCAAGGTAAGAAATTTTTATTCCTCTTTTTTCAATTAGATCTAAGAAATCTAGGAAATTTTCGACTGTGTAACCTAAATTATCGCCTCTTCGTTCTTCAGGTGTTACCCGGTAACCTAACAAAAAATTAGGATTTTTTGATTTTAAAATAGTTTTTTGCACTTTTTCTAATATTTCTATTAAAAATCGAGATCTATTTTCAATATTTTGACAGCCATATTTATCATTTCGCTTGTTAGTATAATGTGAGAAAAACTCTTGAGGTAATAATTTTTGCGCTGAAGAGATTTCAACTCCATCAAAACCAGCCTTAATTGCCCTTAGACAAGCATCTGCATATTGGCTAACAATTTTTTGAATTTGCTTTTGTGTAAGACGAAAAACCTTGTATTTTACGGGATAATTTCGTTTTTCAGCACTAGGCCCATAGCAAAAACCGTCTTTTTCAATTTTTGAAACCGAGTGAGAACCAGCGTGAATTAATTGCAAAATTGCGATACTTCCCTTTGATTTTATTGCCTTTGCAAGTTTTGCTAGACCTTCGATATCGCTGTCATTTTCGATACTATGACCATATTTGAACAAACTACCTGACTTACAAACGTAAACTCCACCTGTAATTGTCATTGGTGCGCTATGGGCTCTAGCGCTAAAAAAATCTAAATCTGCTTGGCAAACCTGACCCTTTTCAGAAAGATTAAGATTAATTGGGCTAAAAACAAATCGGTTTTTTAATGTAAAATTACCAATTTGATACGGTTTAAAAAGTTTGTTTTTCATGTTTAGTTTAAAAGTAAGTTACAAATTTCTTCTTCATCAATTTTTTGACTAAAATAATCATCCAATTTTGCATCTTTTAGCCGATTTAATAGTTGATCTTGAGTTAATTTTGTCCCAATTAAGAAATTTTCTAACTCTAAAAGTGATTTTTTCGGGAAAAAATCACCTGAAATTTTAATTTTGCTAATTTTTCCTTCATTAATTTCTAAAGAAAATGTTATTGTTCCAGCTTTTGTTCTAATTGACCTGTTGAACGAATAATTTGGACTAAGCCCTCAAACAAAATCCCAATTTTTGTATTTTTCAGCGACCATTTTGTCAATTTGGACTCAATCATTATCAGTAAGATCGTATTTTTTAAACTTTTCTTCTGAATTTACTTTCAAAAATTCAGTCAAAAATAAGTCTTTCATTTCAAAAATTGAAAAATTTTGGTATTCTTCTGAAAGTTTATTTTTTAAATTAGTTACCCGTTGAGAAACAGATTTTATCCCTTTTGCTTCAATTTTTTTCTGATTTGGAGTTAGAATTTTGCCAATAAAATCAAAATCTACATCATATAAAAGTGAAAAACCAGCATAAATTCTATCATTTACAAGCGACATTGCCGCACCAGAAACTTTTTTTCCTTCAATTTGAAGGTCATTTTTTCCACTGAATTGCACATTTTTTATCCCTAAGTTTTGCAAAACTTTAATAACAGGATCGTAAAATTGTGCGTAATTTCCGAGTAAATTTTTATTTTTTTCATATGGGAATGAAAAACAAAAATTTACTCCATTTCTATCTAAATAAATTGCGCCACCACCGGTGTCGCGTCTAACAACTTCAATATTTTTTTGCTTTAAAAGTTCAAGGTTAACTTCAACACTTGGATTTTGGAAATAACCAATTTGTACGTGCGGATCACAAATATAAGGAAAAACAATTGTTTCATCTAGTTTTAAGTTTTTGATTGCTCAATATTGAATTGCGAGCAAAATTGCGCCGTCAAAAACTCATTTTCCATTGCGTTTTGGTTCGATTAAGTACATTCTTATTCCTGTTCTGTTATTTTTTGTAGCAGTAATTTAATATCCTCATGAAAAAAATAGGATTTTTCAAGAATATCTTTGTTAGTACGGTATTTTTTCTGATTTATAACTAGATATTTTGCATTTTTAAATTTTTTTGTCATCTCTTGAAATGGCAATTTAATTAATTGCGGGGTCGTAAATCCAACCCCTATTTCAAGAAAAACTAACTTTTTATCTTTATTTTGTTCAATAAAATTATTGTAATTTGCTTTTTGGTTGTGGAAGTTTTGATCTTCAACCATTCCTTTAAACGAAATTCTTTTGTTTATTTCTAAAAAGGCATTACATTCTGGGCATTTTGGCAATAAATTATAGTCAACCTTCATATTTTTTTGATTTTGAACCATTTTTAGAATCAATTCATCATCTTGGTATAAAAAATTTTTACACATTTTTGAGCACTGCATTAAATTATATTTACCCTGGATGTAAAAAATTTTTTGATTGTCAAATCCTGATTTTTCAAAAAAACTATCAGAATTTGTGGTTATTATAAAAAAATTTTTATTTTCTAAAATTTTTTTCAAATTCAAAAAACTTTCTGATTCTTTTAGATCTAAAAAATTAACTTTTGCAAATCTACTATGAAAAGCTCAGTATGTTTCTCATGATCCAAAATCATAAAGCGAAGCTTGAAGCATATCTAAAAAATGATATTTTTCGATAAAATCTTTAAAATTATCACTGAATTTTGACCCATAATAATTATTTCCATCTGCACTTGTTAGTCCTGAACCAACTCCAACAACAATTGCATCAGCTGAATCAAGGATTTTCTTGATTTTTATCGCTTGATCTAGAATACTAAAAGTCCTCAAGTTCATCAAATTCACTTTGGTCTATATCTTTTGCTTTAAAAAGTCAATTTTTGTCTGATTCATGCGAATTCAAAATTTTTGGATCCTTTTCAGCTAATTGATTTAGTTCAATAATTCTACATTTTAATGGTGTTTTTATTGAAAAAACGGTTTTTGATGCTTCAATTTTAGCGACAACATCATTTTTTTCTAGTTGTTTTTTATTGGTAAATTTTAAAAATCCGATTGTTCCAAGATCATCTTGTAATTCGGCCGTTAAATAGATAGTAAAAATTTCATTTTTTTGTTCAATTATCAAGAAATTAGCAATTTTTTTCATAGCAATCCTCTTAAATTTTTTGTTAATATCTAAAATGATATTACCACAAAAAAGCAACTTATGGCAAAAAATCTATAAATATAAATAAATCAGTACAAAAATTCAATAAATTAGTATATTAATTTCAAAAAAATCATGAATACAGTGTCAAATTAAAAGAATGGAGAATCAGATTTAAAAACAAAATTATAAACACTCACTACTTTTTTATAAAATTATAAAAAATTATTGTGGATAAAATTAAAAATCAGCATGGCTATAATTAAATAATTTTTACTTTCTTAGCGAATTATAGACTTTAATTAAAAAAATAATTTGGATTGCAAAAAATTTTGCAAAGATGGTATAATAGTAAAAGCATTTTAAAAAAAAAAAAAAAAATACTGATAATTATCATCATTATTTTTTTAGAAAGGCATATTTATGTTTATTTCAAAATTAAAAAAAATTTTAGGCTTCGCATTTATTGGCCTTATTCCTGTAACATTTTTTTCCTATAGTAGCGTCCATAACAATATAAATTTAACAAACAAAAACTCACAACCTCAATCATTTTCATATTATCATTATTATCAAAACAAAGCATTAAGAGCAAAAAAAGCGTGGGGTATTTTAAAAGAAATTTATAGATCAAATCACAAGGGGCAATATATAATTCCGTCTTCCATATTTAATCCAAATGGTATTGATTTTGAAGAAAATCACAAATTCCGAATAACCAATCAAGGAGAATTAGAAATTCTTATTAAAGGTATTAAACAAGTTGTATATTGGGGCGGATTATTTTGGCAAGATAAAGCTGCATGAATAGGAACAACTGAAATTAAGTACAAAAAAACTAGCAACTTTTCTAATTATTATAATTCTAAACCTGAACGAATTCAATTGAATGCGCATGCTTGAATTTCTGGACTAGCTACCCCGTCTTTTGAAATAAATGGTAAGGTAGCTTATGCTACTGAAAAAAGGCAAGTAACTGCTGAAATTGGCGCATCAGCAAAATTGGAATTTAATTCCTATGAATTAATAGAAACTTTTGAAAAAAGCAATGCTGATAGATTAGTAATCAATTATCAAGGTACTGGATGGAATTATAGCATATCAGATTTTGGTCAATATGCAACCGGATTAGTGATAGACGACTATGAATATACTTCAATCTCGACAAATAACCCGCTAATTCCCGAGAAAAATTCAAATTACGGGTCCACCATATTCCCACATTATATGGATGAAAAAAGTAAATTTTAATAATGATAAAAATAGAAAATTTAACTAAAAAAATTAATAACAAATTTATTTTTAATAATTTAAATCTGGAAATTCCTTTAAATAAAATTACATTTGTAATTGGAAAATCTGGAATTGGTAAATCTACTCTAATTAATTTAATTGCCGGATTTACAAAAAAAGACAGTGGAAAAATCTCCTTTTTTGATGAAAATGGTTCTGAAATTAAAAAACCATTAGTTGATGTTGTTTTTCAAGACTTTAATTTAATTGAGTCATTAAGTATAAAAAATAATATTTTAATAGCAAATCACATTTTGAATCGCGAATCAGATGATTTAGAAATACAACAAGCCGCGAATTCTATTGGCATTGAAACCAACAAATTAGATCAAGTAGCGAAAAATTTATCTGGTGGTGAAAAACAACGTGCAGCATTTTTAAGAAGTTTATCAAGAAAAAGTGATTTTATTTTGCTTGACGAACCAACTGGTAATTTGGACCATGAAAATTCCATTGCCTTACTCGATTTGTTAGTTAAAGCTTCTGAAAATAAAACAATTTTAATTGTTAGTCATGATTTAGAATTAGCCAACCAATATGCTGATCAAATTATTAATTTAGAAAATTTGTCCGTTAATGTTATAGAAAATAGTAAACAAATTAATGTTGAATCAAAAAATAAGCACTCAAACCTAATATCAAATCAAGTCTATAAAAAACCAGGTTTCTTACAAAAATTCAAAGTAGCTTTATTGCTTGTACTGGCAGATTTTAAGTCAAAAATTACGAGTTTTATTTTAGTTCTAGTAACATTTTTTGCTTTAATTTTTAGCATGGTTATTTTCATGAACTTACATGTTTCGGCAAAAAATATAGTCATTGACACGGTTGCCCAATCAAATTTTGACGCTATTGCAATTCGCGAAAAGGATATTATTTCTTTAGCCCCCGAAGAAATCGCCCAACTTAAAAAGGATAATCCCAAAATAAAACATACTACTTTATTATATAGCAGCCTTAAAGATTATACATTTATCTATAATGATAACGTTTCTCTTGAGAATCGTTCTATTTGACCAACTGATGAATCTGATTTTTTTAAAAACAGATTCAGTTCATTTAGTAAAGATAAAAATTTTGGTAACAGGTTTATTACCAATCCAAATGAAGTTATCCTCTCACAAAAATTAATTGAAGAATTAGAAATTGATAATCCAATTGGAAAAACAATTAAAATTGTTCACCTTAATTCATTAAATTTAGGGGAAAACCTTAAAGATTTAGAACCCTTTTCTGAATCAGCAACAATTGTGGGAATTTTAGATAAGTCTCTTGATGATGGTAACAATTTTTCGCTTGTTCACATAGATAAATTAAAGTCAGTTTATCAAAAATCAAAACCAATTGAAAAAGAAAGTAAATTTGATCGATTTGAGTTTTTACCTGATGATTATTTTTCATTAGACTTTTCAGGGTATGTTTCTAGTAGACAATCCATCGTAGCAACTGACGAAACACTTTTAGAACCCAAAAAAATACATAAGTCTTTCTATGAGAATTCAAATCAAGCCAATTCAATAAACTTGAAAAAAGGTACATTACCTAAAAATTTTAATGAAATAGCAGTTAGCTCGAATATAACTGACAAAACAGGAAAACTTTTAAAAATTACTAATAATAATGAAAACACTTTAATTTTTAAAGTTGTTGGAGTGTTTGATCCTGAAAAAAATGATGAAAATATCGCTATTTTTAACAATAATATTGAAAAATATTCTAGTGAATTACTTCCAACAGGTGCTGTGGTTTATTTTGATCATGATAATTTATATAATAATATTAATGAATTTTTAAATAAATATAGCAAACCGGGCGTTAGTCGTTATTATTCAACATCTGGCGGTCCGGATCAAATTCTAAATCGAGTAATTAACACTCAATATGTTTTGTTATTAATTATTTTTGTGTCAATAATAATTTTTGGAATAAGTTTGTTAATTTTTGTGTCATTATATGCAACAAATCTTTCTAAATTCAAGAAAAAATCAATTGGTATTCTAAAGTCTCTTGGTGGAAAAACATCACAAATTTTCTTGTATCATTGATTAAATTTGGTAATACTTTCTGCTTTTGTTTTCATTTTGGGTATTGTATTTTCAATTTCTTTTGTGCCTTTAATTTATGGTGCAATTTCACATCAAAATTCAGTTTTTCCTGATTATCAGCAAATTAGCGTTATTTTTATAATTACCTGGGTTGCAAGTTTCTTTATTTTATCAACCATATATTCATTAATTTCTTATATAACTTATAAAAAAGATATTGTGACATTATTAAAATAATTTTTAAAAATTATTAAAACTATATTTTTTTACCAAAGTCTTAATTTTATAATGTTAAATAAGACGAATGTACCAAACTTGGAGTAAAATGATAAAAATTGAGAATTTAACGAAAAAGATTGATAAAAAAATCATCTTTGATAATCTAAATCTTGATATTCCTTCAAAAAAAATAACGTTTATAATTGGTAAATCAGGAATTGGGAAAACCACGCTAATTAATTTAATTGCCGGTTTTACTAAAAAAGATAGTGGAAAAATTTCTTTTTTGGATGAAAGTGGTTCTGAAATTAAAAAACCATTAGTTGATGTTGTTTTTCAGGACTTCAATTTAATCACTAATATTTCATCAGAAAATAATGTTTTAATTGCAAATAATGTAATAAATAGAGTTTTAGATCCAAAAGAATTGGAACAACAAGCTAAATATGTGTCAATAGAAACTCAGCAATTAAAGCAAAAAGTAAATAATTTATCTGGTGGTGAAAAACAAAGAATAGCAATTCTCCGTTCGCTTTCAAGAGATAGTGATTTTATTTTGCTTGATGAACCAACTGGAAATTTAGATTTTGAAAACGGTGTTTCTGTATTTGAAAATTTAAAAAATATTGTAAAAAATAAAACAATATTAGTGGTTAGTCACAATTTAGAATTTGCAAAAAAATATGCCGACAAGATCATTCGTATTGAAAAAGGAAAAATTTCCGAAGAAAACATTGACAAAAGTGAACAAAATTTAGCAATTAACAATGAAAAAAGTAGTCAATTAGTTTCTTTTAAGACTTCCTCCTATTCAAAAATTGCAAAAATTAAGCAAGAATTAAAAACAGGTTTATTGCTTACTCTGGCGGATTATAAATCAAAAATAGTTTCAACCATTTTATTTGTAATACTTTTTCTAACAAGTTTTTTTGGGACATTATTATTTGGTGTTTTAAATTTAAATATTTCAGCCTCTAATTCTCTTAAAGTTAATGAACTTCAACTTGATTCTGTTTTAATTAGCAAAAAATCTGAAAGAGATGTGGCGACCTTCACAGATAATGACATTAATAATCTCAGAGAAAAAAATAAAACAATAAAAAAAATTATTCCTTTCTTTACCTTCCCAACATTAGCTTTTGAATATAATGACAAAAGAAAGTTAGGAGTACATATTGATTACATTGATGAAAGTGAATTTTTTAAAAATAGGTTCAATTTTGATCAAAAAAATTTAATAGGAAGAAACATTGAAAACATAGATGAAATTATAATTTCAAAAGAAGTGGCTACAGAACTAGATATCAAGGAACCAAGAAAACAAGAAATTGCTGTTTTGGCTGGCGACAAAGATATAAAAAGATTAAAAGTTGTTGGAATAAATAATTTACTTAATGCAAAAAAATTAAACCTAAGTTTTTTGCATTATAAATTCGGTGAAGAAATCGAATTACAAAAAAGCAAAAACAACAAACCAGACAATTCACAAGCTAGTCAAACCAACAAAATAGAACCAATTATTTTAAGGTTGTATTTTGAAAATGATAATTTGGAAAATAATATTGACAACTTTATTGAGAATAATAAAGAGTATAATGTTGACTCCTCATTAAAAGGCATATCAAAACTCACTTATAATTTACAAAATTTTATAAATATAATTGTTGGAGCAATTTTAATTGTTTTTATAGCAATTCTATTGATACAAACGATTTTTTATACAAAAAACCTAACTGATTCAAAAGTAAAATTAATTGGAATCCTAAAGGCGCTTCGCGCTAAGACATGGCAGATTTTTCTTTATCATTGATTAAATATAATTATAATTTCTTTTCTAATTTTAGTCATTAACTTATCAGTGTCTCTCCCGTTAATTCCAAAAATTTACATTCGAATACTCGGTGAAGAAGCCATATATCCTTCGACTTCACAAATAGTAATGTTAATTTTCATAATATGAATAGCAATGTTTGTTATAATTTCGTTTATTTACTTATTGATTTCATGGATTAATTATAGAAAACCTGTCACAAAATTGCTAAAATTCGATCAATTTTAACGATCACTTTTTAAAAAAAGATAATTTACTACCAAATATTTTTTTCAAAATATTTGGTATTTTATTTTTTAGAGCGCCAATAAACATCACCCAAAAATGGAATATTTTAACATAATGCTTAATTTTGCTGAGATAGAACAAAAAAGTTCTGAATTTTTTAAATCAATATACTAATTTAAACCAAAATTTGTACTATTTTTTTAGTTTTATCCTGTTTAGATTCGCTTAATAGCCGGACAATGGTAAAATATTGAAAAACAAAATTAAAAAGGCCTAAAATATGAATCAAAAAACTCTTTTAGAAAAATATAAAAAGCAAATTGAGGAAATCTCCTCAAAAGAACTAAATCCAGACCAAAAAAATTTAGCATTTCAAATTTTGGAAAAATTTGAACCAAGTAAATTGGAATACATTTTTCAGTTTATTTCTCAACGAATCAAAACTGGCTTTCGTTTTGATGCAGCTCCTGAATCTGATTCCGATCAAGTTGCAATTTTACAAAAAGACGAAGAAAAATCTTTTGTTTTAGACAAAAACCAGTCCGAAGAAAACACTTTAATAATTGGTGAAAATTACGATGCTCTTAAAAATCTTGTAGTTCTCGAGAGAGAGAGAGAGAGAGAGAGAGAGAGAGAGAGACCGCGGCCGGGTATGATGTAATTTATATTGATCCGCCCTATAATACGCAAGCTAGTTTTAATGAAGGTAACCAAATCGCAAACGATAAAGAAAATATTTTACCTTCAAAATTTATTTATCGAGATAAATATTCACGAAATGGTTGACTAAATTTATTAAATGAGCGATTAAATTTAGCCAAAAAACTCTTAAAAGAAGATGGGCTAATTTTTGTCTCAATTGATGATAATCAGCAAGCTTACCTAAAAATTTTAATTGACGAAATTTTTGGTGAGGAAAATTTTGTTGCTAATTTGGTTTGGCAAAAGAAAAATGAAGGATCAGGCGCCAATTCTAGATTCTTAAAAATTTTAACTGAATATATATTAGTCTATTCTGCAAATATTCAAAAACTTAACACAAATATTTATACTCAAAATGTTGATGATGGCGGGTACAAATATTCGGATGAATTTATTGAAGAAAGGGGTAAATATAAATTAAAACAACTTGATGGAGCTAGTCTAAAATGATCCGAAAATATGGATTACCCAATTAATTATAATGGCACAATTTACTATCCAGGCGGAAGCCAGGAAAAATGAAAATTAAGACAGCAAGGCAAACGAGCATTTACTGATTGAACATGAAGATGAAGTAGGGAAAAATTAAATTGAGGAATAGAAAATAAGTTTATCGTTTTTAAAAATGGAAAAGTTTACTCAAAACAGTATCAATTTGTCGATAATAATAATCAAAAATTAGAACGGGAATCAAAATTTTCTAATTTAATTTCATCAACACACGGGTCTAATGGTACCGAGGAACAAAAAGATATTTTTAATACAAAAGTATTTGACCACCCAAAACCTATTGAATTAATTCAGTATGTAATTAATCTCCATCCCAATAAAAATGCAAGAGTTCTTGATTTTTTTGCCGGCAGTGGAACAACCGGTCATGCAGTCTGAGAATTAAACCGCCAAGATGGTGGAAAACGAACTTTTACTTTAGTCACAAACGATCAAAATGATATCGCAACTAACATAACCTATGAACGACTTTTCCGAATTTCAAATGGAAAAGGAACCAAAAATGAAGAATTTAACTGAGCTAAGGACAACAAACCTTACTTGCAAAACCTGAAAGTTTTTCGCATTTGTTATTATAATACTCAAATTTTTTATTCAAAAAGTGAACTTGATTCAGAAAGTAAACTTGTTTCAAAAATCGGACTTAATGATTTAGTTGGTTTGCTTTCAAAACTTTTTAAAGATTTTGATATTAAAGTTGGCTCAAATCATAAAGATATTAAAAATACCAGGTATGTAGAACTTTTAAATCATCTTCTAGCATTAAAACCACAAGTAAAAAATGAGTAAAATTTGCTTGTATAAAAATGTTTTTCATAAAATTTGATTAGATAAGTAAAAAATTAAGGTAATTAGTGTAAAAAAATCTAGATTTTCATTTATTTTTTGAATATTTTTTTAAAAAATTAAGCAAAATTTTTGATCATATCACCATTATTAACGATGAAATACCCAAAAAGAAAAGCAAAGTGCTTTCATATGATCGTTTTTAACACAGCAAAAAACCAAAATTTACCCTATTTTTTCAGTTTTATTCTGTTTCCATTGCCTTAATAGACGGAAAATGGTAAAATATTACAAAATACAACTAAAAAGGCCTAAAATATGAATCAAAATAATCTCTTAGAAAAATACAAAAAACAAATTGAGGAAATTTCCTCAAAAGAATTAAATCCAGACCAAAAAAATTTAGCAATTCAAATTTTAGAAAAATTTGAACCAAGTAAACTTGAATATGTTTTTCAGTTTATTTCTCAACGAATCAAAACTGGCTTTCGTTTTGATGCAGCTCCTGAATCTGATTCCGATTTAGTTGCAATTTTACAAAAAAAGGAAGATTTATCTTTTGTTTTAGACAAAAACCAGTCTAAAGAAAACACTTTAATAATAGGTGAAAATTATGATGCTCTTAAAAATCTTGTAGTTCTCGAGAGAGAGAGAGAGAGAGAGAGAGAGACCGCGGCCGGGTATGATGTAATTTATATTGATCCACCCTATAATACCCAGGCTAGTTTTAATGAAGGTAATCAGGTTGCAAATGATAAAGAAAATATTTTACCTTCAAAATTTATTTATCGAGATAAATATTCACGAAATGGCTGATTAAATTTACTAAATGAACGACTAAATTTAGCCAAAAAACTCTTAAAAGAAGATGGAATAATTTTTATCTCAATTGATGATAACCAACACGCCTACTTAAAAGTTTTAATGGATGAAATTTTTGGCGAGGAAAATTTTGTTGCTAATTTTATTTGACAAAAAAAACATGAAGGATTAGCGGCAGATTCCAAATTTGTAAAAGTTCTAACAGAGCATGTGTTAGCTTATTCAAAAAACATTCAACATTTAACAACAAATATTTATGTCCAAAATATTAATGACGGTTCATATAAATTTTCTGATGAATATATTCAAGAAAGAGGAAAATATAAGTTGATCCAACTTGATTTTTCTTCATTAACATGATCTGAAGGACTTGATTATCCGATTGAATATAATGGCAAAATTTATTATGCTGGTGGGAGTCAAGAAAAGTGACAAGCCAGACATCAGGGAAACCATGCTACTAAAGATTGGACATGGCGTTGAGCTAGGCAAAAAGTAGACTGAGGAATAAAAAACGGCTTTATTGTTTTCAAAAATGATAGGGTTTATTCAAAACAGTATCAATTTGTTGACAACAATAACCAAAAAATTGAAAGAGTTTCAAAATTTTCTAATTTAATATTATTAGCCCAAGGAACTGAAGGCGCCCAGGAACAGAAAAATATTTTTCCAACAAAGGTCTTTGATCATCCCAAACCAATTGAATTAATTAAGTATTTAATTAATATTCACCCCAATAAAAATGCAAAAATTCTTGATTTTTTTGCCGGAAGTGGAACAACCGGTCATGCAATTTGAGATTTAAACCGTCAAGATGGTGGAAACAGAATTTTTACCTTAGTTACAAACAATCAAAATAATATCGCAACTAGCATAACCTATGAACGACTTTTCCGAGTTTCAAACGGAAAAGGAACCGAAAATCAAGAATTTAACTGAACCAAAAAAAATAAACCTTATTTGCAAAACCTGAAAGTTTTTGACATTTCTTATTATAATACTCAAATTTTTGATTCAGAAAGTGGGCTTAATGATTTGGTTAAATCACTTTTAAAACTTTTTAAAGATTTTGATATTAAAGTTGACTTCAGTCATATAGACACTAAAAATACCAGGTATATTGAACTTTTAAATTATCTTTTAGCACTAAAACCGCAAGTAAAAAATGAATAAAATTTGCTTGTGAAAAAAAGTTTTTCATTAAATTTGATTAGATAAGTAAAAATTTAGGGTGATTGGTGAAAAAAATTAACAAAATTTTTGATCATATAACCATTATTAACGATGAAATGTCCAAAAAGAAAAACAAATTGTTGTCATATGATCATTTTTAACACAGCAAAAAACAAAGTTTGTCCTATTTTTTTCAGTTTTATTCTGTTTCCATTGCCTTAATAGTTGAACAATGGTAAAATATTACAAAATACAACTAAAAAGGCCTAAAATATGAATCAAAATAATCTCCTAGAAAAATATAAACAACAAATTGAGGAAATTTCCTCAAAGGAACTAAATCCAGACCAAAAAAATTTAGCAATTCAAATTTTAGAAAAATTTGAACCAAGCAAACTTGAATACGTTTTTCAGTTTATTTCTCAACGAATCAAAACTGGCTTTCGTTTTGATGTAGCTCCCGAATCTGATTCGGATCGAGTTGCAATTTTACAAAAAAATGAAGATTTATCATTTGTTTTAGACAAAAACCAGTCTGAAGAAAATACCTTAATAATTGGCGAAAATTACGATGCTCTTAAAAATCTTTTAGTTCTCGAGAGAGAGAGAGAGAGAGAGAGAGAGAGAGAGAGAGAGAGAGAGAGACCGCCCCCGGGTATGATGTAATTTACATTGATCCACCTTATAATACCCAGGCTAGTTTTAATGAAGGCAACCAGATTGCAAATGATAAAGAAAATATTCTGCCTTCAAAATTTATTTATCGAGATAAATATTCACGAAACGGTTGACTAAATTTATTAAATGAACGGCTAAATTTAGCAAAAAAGCTTTTAAAAGAAGATGGCCTAATTTTTATCTCAATTGATGATAATCAGCAAGCTTACCTAAAAATTTTAATGGACGAAATTTTTGGTGAGGAAAATTTCGTTACAAATATTGTGTGAGTTAAAAAAAATAGTCCAGGTGGAAACACTAGTTTTGATTATAAAATAACACAAAACACAGAATATATTCTTACATATGCTAAAAATTTAAACAAATGTAAGTTCAATTACCAAAAATATGATGAAAAAGATTTTAAAAAATTAGGTTATACACTTAAAGATGAATATTTTGAACAAAGAGGTTATTATAAATTGATTGACCTTCATCATACATCCTCTACTGGTGCATTTCAATATATAAAATCTTTGGATTATCCTATTATGGCTCCTGATGGTACCAGTTTTACTTTGTATTTAAATAAAAACAATCCAGAATCGGCTCGTTATACTTGGGGAAAAGATACTTTTGTCGAAGGGGAAAAACAAGGATTTATAGAGATTGTTAAAAATTCTCACGGTGACTGGGTTGCTAAACGCAAACAGTACCAATATGTAAAATTTAATCCTAGAACCAAAAAAATTGAACAAATTGATGCTGGTGTACCGTTTAAAAATATTATTAGTGATTTTTATTCACTAAATGGCGGCCTAGAACTCAAAGAAATTTTTAATAGTAAAAATATCTTTGATTTTCCCAAGCCGGTTGAACTAATTAGCCATTTAATTAATATTCATCCCAATAAAAATGCAAGAGTTCTTGATTTTTTTGCCGGAAGTGGGACAACTGGTCATGCTGTTTGGAATTTAAACCGTCAAGATGGAGGAAAACGAAGCTTTACTTTGATAACTAATAATCAAAATAATATCGCAACAGATGTAACCTATGAACGACTTTTTAGAATTTCAAATGGAAAAGGAACCGAAGATCAAGAATTTGACTGAGCCAAAAAAAATAAACCTTATTTGCAAAACCTGAAAGTTTTTGACATTTGTTTTTATAATACTCAAATTTTTGATTCAAAAAGTGAACTTGATTCAAAAAGTGTACTTGATTCAAAATGTAAACTTGTTTCAGAAAGTGGGCTTAATGATTTGGTTAATTCACTTTTAAAACTTTTTAAAGATTTTGATATTAAAGTTGACTCAAATCATAAAGATACTAAAAATACTAGGTATATTGAACTTTTAAATCATCTTTTAGCACTTAAACCACAAGAAAAGGATTCATAAAATTATGGAATTAACCCAATCTCAACTTAAAGCCGTTGAACAATTAGTTGGAAAAACAACTTCATATCTCATTAGTAGTGAAGAAATTGAGCTAAAATTACAGAATGATGAAAACCAAACAAATCCAGCAAAACTAAAAAATGCAATTTATTTTAAAGCGCCGACAGGATCAGGAAAAACTTTCATGATTCTAAACTATATTGATAAATTAATTGAATGAAATAAAGCCAATGCTGGTAAAGAATTAGTTTTTGTAATTGTAACATTATCGAGTGCTGAATTACCTAAGCAAATGGAAGAAAGTTTTAAC
This sequence comes from Mesomycoplasma ovipneumoniae, assembly GCF_035918255.1. Lineage (NCBI taxonomy): Bacteria > Bacillati > Mycoplasmatota > Mycoplasmoidales > Metamycoplasmataceae > Mesomycoplasma > Mesomycoplasma ovipneumoniae. The sequence continues at coordinate 173,114 of NZ_CP142136.1, forward strand.
GAATATAAAATTTTTATAAAAAACGCAAATTTAAAAATAGAGAGAATTGAAAGTCCTTCAAACTTGAAAAGAACGGCAAAAGTTGATAAAAACTATGAATTTTTTGCCACACCTGATTCAGTTTTTATTATGGGTGGAGCATCTTTTAAATCAAATTCTATTTTACGTGAACAAGGATCAATTGAAGCATTTTTGTCTGAAATTAAACGAAAAGGGCAAATTCTTATTTATATAAGGGACGAGGCTCATATTGGTTCTGATATTAAAATTACTTCAAAAGACCAAAAGTTTGAAGAAAAAATGCAACTAAATGCATCATTTATATTGAAAATGACAGCAACCCCAAAAACTGATTTGCCATTAGTTCACCTATCTGAAAAGGATTTAAGTCAAGATGACGCTCAACTTTTAAAAACCAAAAAAAATCATAATCTTGACTTAGAAATAGGTAAAGATTATGACGATGAAGAAATTTTGGAAATAGCTTGTAAAAAATTTAACGAAATTAAAAAACAATATAATGATAATATTAAAGAGCCAGGTTTAGAGGGTATTAACCCCGCAATGCTAATTCAAATTGATAATAGTAGTGAAAAAGATGCCCAAAAAGCGGAAAAATTTGATGAAAATATTAAAAAAATAATTAAAATACTCGAAAAGCATAATCTTAGTTGGGTTAAATATTTTGATCAAAATAAAAAAGAAAGTAATTTGCGTCAAAAATCTAATTTTACATTACGTGATATTTCTAGAAATATGTCTTCAGTTGATGTAATAATTTTTAAAATTGGACCTGCAACAGGATGAAATATTCCAAGAGCATGCATGTTAGTCCAACTTAGAAATATTTCATCTTTTAATTTAAGTATTCAAACAATTGGTAGAATAAAAAGAAATCCTTGTCCTACGTATAATTTAAGACATAATTCCATTGCTCATGAATATTTTATTTATAGTAATGTTGACCCTAAAGATAAAAATGTGCTTAAACTTTTTTTGAAGAAAGAATATAAAAATGACATATTTATATCAGGACAAATCGAACTTCCTGGAACACCTGTTGAAAATAGAAGTAAAATAATTAATGATGAACAATATTGAAAAAATTTTAAACATGAATTTGACAATGGTGCTAAGAAGAAAGATGTTAAAAGAACTTTTGAAAAACGTTTGGGAGAATATGAAGAAGACTATAATGCCAATAAATTTATTTCTATCGACACTGAAGAATATGGTTCAGCAAGATTAATTAAATCAAAAATTTCCAACATTATTGAATTAGAATTAGCAATTATTAGACTTAAAAATAATTTAAAAAAGTATTTTACTTCTAAAATTTGAGACTTTTTTGCCCAAATGAAACAAGAATTTTTAGGAGATAAACAAAAAAATGAACAAATTTTAGATTTAATTATTTTGTTAAAATACGGTCAAGAACTTGCTAGAATTTATAAAAAAACGATTAAAGATCAAGTTGAAAACGCTCAGTATAAACTTATTTTTGAAGAACGTTTGCCTAAAGAAATTGAATTTAGTAGTTCTGAAAACGATAAATTGGTGAAAACTAATGATTCTTTTGCCTATGAAAAAATTGATGACAAAACATCAAAAGATAATCTTCCGTTAGATTCAGAAGCAGAAGAGTTTTTTGCAAAAGAATTAATAAGAATTAGTAAAACAAAGCAAAATATTCGTTTTTGAGCTAAAAACCCAGTCCATACTAAATTAGGTTTTCAATACATTAAGGGAAATGAAATTGCAAAATCATATCCTGATTTTTTGGTTAGCAAAAATGAAAATTATTTTTATTTTGAAATCAAAAATTATAAAGATTATGATTCTAAAAAAACCCAATTATTAATAAGTAGTTATAATCAATATTTCAAAGAAAATCAAATAAATCCAAAAAATTTAACCTTAGCTGTTTGCTGAGTTAAACCTGACGAGGGAAAACTTTATTTTGCTGGATCTTCTAATTTAGAGGAAATTCGAGATAAAATTGATTTTAATAAAATAACAAATAGCGATATTAACGACATTAACAATGAAGAATTTGAAAAAAATAGAGATCTTATTCCGTGAATGGATTTAACCGAGATCATAAAATAAATAATAAATGATCTTTCTTAATAATCAAAAAAACCTATAATTCATAGGTTTTTTTGTGTTTTCAAACAAAAAAATCTTAAATATTTTTTATTCTTCAAATATTAATTAAAACCATTTTCAAATTTGAAAGTAATTTGAAAATGGCTAAATTTATCTAACTTTGTGTAGAAATTTATTTTTAGGTTATTTTTTTTAAAAAAGATAAAAACCTGAAATTATAAAGACAAAAGAAAACACAAAAAATATAAAAATTACAAGTCTTATTATCTCTTTTTTAAAATCTGATCAGTTTTGATTGCGTTTCTTTTGGTAAAATCAAAGAAAAATAGCAATCAAAAACAGGAAAATGGCAATTAAAATTGAAAAAATTAAATATAAAATCATAAGATTTTATGATAATTCAAGGTAAAAAAGCACTTTTTGGATAATTTTTTCAATTCCTTTTTGATTAATTTTTCTAACGTCATAACTTTTAGGATTTTCTTGAAAATATTTTTCAACTTCATTAGAAAAACTAACTAAAAGGTCGGTGCCAACATTAATTTTGTTAATTCCAAAATTGATTGCTTTTTTAATTTCTTCTAGAGAAAGGCCGCTGGTTCCGTGCATAACAAGCGGGATTTTATAGTCTTTTTTAAAGTTTTTAACTAAGTCCCAATCTAAATTAGCCTTTTTTTTGTAAATTCCGTGCGCGGTTCCAAAAGCAATTGCAAGAAGATCTGGCTCTGTTTTTTGGTAGAATTTTTTAACACTATCAATTTCAACAATTTGTTCAGCATTTTCTTGATGACCAATTTCTTTGCCGCCAATTTGACCTATTTCTAGCTCAAGAAAAACATTTTTTTTATCAGCAATCGATTTAGCTTTTAGTGATTTTTCGATATTTTCATTAATTGGAAAATTTGAACCATCAAACATTGCAGAATTAAAACCAAATTCAAGGTATTTTTCAAAAAGATTTAAATCATCACAGTGATCAAGGTGAAAAATAAATTTACCAGTGGAATTTTGAATCGCCGATAAAATCATAGGCGCTAAAATTTCAATGCGTGAATATTTTATTGCCCCTTGGCTTACCTGAATAATTAAAGGTTTTTGGGAAATTTCCCCTGCTTTAATTACGGCCAAAAGTGTTTCTAAATTTAAAACATTAAAAGCAAAAATTGCTTTATTTTCTGCATTTAGTTTCAAAAATACAGATCTTGGATCAATAAGTGCCATTATTTTCCTATTATTTTGCGCACGTGATCGGCAACAAATTCAACATCAGTGCCAACTATAATTTGTAAACCTTTATTGCCAACACGAACGATTCCTCGACCACCAGCTGCAAGAATTTTTGCATCTAACTGTTCATCTTTTTTATTATCTTTAACAATAAGTCGCAATCTTGTTGCACAATTTGAGACTTCTTCAATGTTTTCTTTGCCTATAATTTCAATAAAGTTTAGCGCCATTTTTTCATACTGGTCACTAATTTTATCTTTGTTTTGCGTCATATTTTCATTATGCGGGTCTGTTTTTTTAGTGCTGTTAGTTTCTAAATTTTCATTATTAGTGCTTATTTCGGTTTCAATTTTGTCTTCGCGACCTAAGGTTTTAATATCAAACTTTTTAATGAAAAAGTAAAAACTTGAGCCTTGAATTAAAAACATTATTGCTGAAAATGCCCAAATTCATAGTGGATTTGCCATAATTCCAGCACTTTTTGCAAAGGCTCAAGAACGTGGGAAAGAGACAATATAGTCAATAAATCCGGCACTAAATCCAATTCCGATACTCATTCCAGTTCATGTTACGAACATATAAATTAATGAAGTAAGAAGAGCATTTAAAAGTCATAAAAGTGGTGAAATAAAAATAAAAGTAAAAATTAGGGGTTCATCAATTCCAGTAAGAAAACTTACAAGTGTTGCGCCTGCCAAAAAAGTAGTAATTGTTTTCCGATTTTCCCGTTTTGCGGCAAAAATCATTGCCACGGCAGCACCAGGAAGTCCACCTAAATATAAAGGAAAAAATCCGGTTGTAAATCCGCCAGAACCAATAATTCCGGCATTAAATGCAGTTATATCTCCATTTACAGTATGAATATCGCCAACATTTGCAATTGTATTTCCCACTGAATCAATAACAGGACTAATTAATACACCTTCAATTGGTAATTGGAATCAAACAAAAGTATTTAAAATATGATGAAGTCCAAAAGGCTGCAAAAGTCGATTAAGAAATGCATAAACTGAGACATAAAATCCCCGGGCATAACGATTGGCGCTTTGATCTGAAAGGGCTGAGCCAATTTTAATTAGTCCATATTGAGCCCAGGGTCAAATAATTGCAAAAAATAAACCAAGCGGAATTATTGATAAAATTCCTAACATTGGCACAAATCTTCTGCCACCGAAAAATGAAAGTGTCTGTGGTAATTTAACGTTTTTGTACTTATTGTACAAAAACGCAACAACAATTCCGACAACAATTCCGCCAATAACTCCCGAATCTAATTGGTAGACAGGCTTGCCAGCTTTTAGGAAATACAAAAGTTGTGTTAAACCTTTAAGTTCACCTGATTCGGCAACCAAAACTTTTGAATAAATTGCCTCAGCAAGTTGATTTTGTTTTAAAAGTGCCGTCATTCCGTATCAAACAACGGCTCCAACAAGCGCGGCTTCACCGCGATTATCTTTGGCAAAACCAAATGAGATCCCGATTGCAAAAATAATTGCCAAATTGTCAAAAACAATTCCACCTGGAGTTGAAATTAGTCGCCCGATAAATTTTTGTGCTTCCGAAATTCCGATAGAACCATTTGCCGAAGGATCTTGAATTAATGCGCCAATTCTTAATAAAAGTGCAGCAATTGGCAAAACTGCAATTGGAAACATAAGTGATTTTCCAAGTCGTTGTAATTGGTTTAAAATCCGATTAAAAACCGAATTTTCTGATTTATGTGATTTTTGTTTTGGAGTAATTTTTTTAATTTTACCAGAAAATTTAACGGTCATTTAACACCTTTCAATTTTTTTTAGTAAAAAATTGCTTTATCAAGTGTTTCTTTTGATAATTTAGAGGCAGCTTCTTTGTCTAAAATGAAAATACAATTTGGATGCAATTGTAAAAAAGAAGCAGTAATTTCTGAATTAGGCTTTTCTTCTAACATTTGTTTTGTAACGTTTGCTTTATGCAAACCAAAAGAAACCATAATTGCTTTTTTTGTGTGTTTTAAAATTGTTTGAACTCCCATTGTCATTGCTTGTTTTGGACACTGGTCAAAATTGGAAAATTTCCCTTTTTTAACCATATCAATAATTGTTTCATCTGTTAAATTAGTAACATGAGTTGTTGAATTAAAAGGTGTTCCAGGTTCATTATAGGCCATATGACCGTTAATTCCGATACTAATATATTGCAAATCAATCGGATTTTCAGCGATTTTTTGCTCATAAAGCTTTACTTCTTGTTCAAGATCGCTCGCTTTTGAGTTAGGAATATTAATCTGGGAAACTGGAACATTAACATGGTCAAATAAATTAGTTTTCATTTGTTTGATAAATGCTTCAGGATGATCTTGGTCAATTCCGACAAATTCATCAAGATTAAATGTTGTAATTTTATCCCAGGAAGTCCCGTTTTGGCGATGATCTTCAATTAAAAGTTTATAAGTTTCAATTGGCGAAACTCCGGTTGCAAAACCTAAAACTGAATTAGGTTTTGTTTTAATTTGTTCAATAAAAAGGTCTGCACAATATTTGTGTAGGTCGCTCAATTTTTCAAAAATTAATATTTTCATTTTAATGTCCTCCAGTTTAAAATAGCAAATAAAGGTTGTTATTATTATTTTGCTCTATTCTAATTTTATCAAATTTTAAACTCGGACAAAAAAACTTCCCTATAAATTTAATAAATTAGTAGAAAAAATTCAAGCAACTAGTTTTTTATCAGTGATTTTGATTTAGACACTTTTGTTAATTTTTCTACTAATTTTTTAAATAATGATACAATTATTTAAAAAATTCAAGTATTTTTAAAAATAACTTAAAAATAAAGGTAAATTTAAAAAATGTTATACAAAAATTTAAGAATTATAAGTCATTCAGAAGAATTTTTTGGCTGAATTGAGTTAGATGAGAGCGGCACTATTGTCAATTTAGGCCGTGGAAATACCGATTTTGAAGGTATTGATTGCAAAAATAACATTTTGTTACCAGCTTTTATCGATTCGCACACTCATGGTGGTTATGGTTTTTCATTTGATGATTTTTCTAGCTCAGATTGAGAAAAAAATTTTCTAGAATACAAAGAAAAATTACATAAATTTGAAGGCGTAGCAGCTATTTTTGGTGCAACAGTTACTCAATCTTGGTCTAAAATTCAACAGAACTCTGAATTTTTTAGTTTTTTATTTAAAAAACATCCATATTTTTTGCTAAATTGATATTTAGAAGGACCTTTTATTTCTATTGAAAAAAAGGGTGCTCATGATCCAAACCTAATTATTCCGGCTAAAAATTTTCATTTTGAATTTTTAGCAAAAAAATTTGCTAAAAAAATTACAGTTGTAATTGCCCCTGAAAGAAACTCGGCAAAATTAATTGATTTTTATCATAAATCAATTAATTTTGCAATTGGCCATTCAAATTGTTTTAACTTTGAAAAAGATCATGAATTAAAAAACTACCGCAGATTTACTCACTTTTTTAATGGCAGTTCTAACTTTGACCACAGAAGTCAATCACTTACTAACTTAATTTTTGAATCAAAATTACCTAGAAATTTTCTAGTTGAGCTAATTACCGACGGACTTCATATTAGAAATTCTACATTAAAATTCACAATAAAAAATCTTAAAAAGGAAAATTGAATTGCTGTTTCAGATTCACTTGCCCAAAAAGGACTTAAAGACGGATTTTATAATTTAGGAAACTTAGAAACTGAGAAAAAAGGCGATTTATTTTATTTGAAAAATTCAGAACAAATTGCAGGGAGCGGCATGAGTTATCTTAGTATTCTCAAAAATTTAAAGAAAAATCTTAAACTTTCATGACAAGAAATTGTTTTCTGCTCTTCGTATAACGTTGCAAAAGCCAACAATCTTTTAGATTATTTTGGGATAATTAAAGTAGGACAAAAGGCGAATTTTGTTATTATTGATGATGATTTTAATTTAAAAATGGTGGTAATTTTTGGACAAATTTACAGCCATTTTTAAAAAATCCGAGTTTCCCAGTTTGAGTGCAAACTTAGGAAAAATAACTATCAAAACAAAAACACTGAATTTTAAATCTAACACTCGCGAAAGAAAAACCTATTTATTAACCAAAAAAGCAAGCTAAAAAGCAAAATTATGAAATTTTTAAACTGCCTTTTTAGTTAAAAACCTAACAAAAATCATAAAAAAATACAACTACTATTTAAACTCAATGCAAATAGAAAACTCGTTTTTATTTGCGGCGAGCCTAAAAAAACATATGAAGTTTTGAAAGAACAATAACCAAAAGCCCTAAATTTATAGATTTCTAAACGGTCAAATTTAAGGTATTCCATCATATTTAAAAATACAATGGAAAATTCGCACTATTTGATTTTTTTATGACAAAAACATAACTAATTCCCCCTTAATTCAATATCAAAATTTATTAATTATTCTTAAGTGATGTTAATTATAACACAACTTCATTTTAGGCCAAGCATTTTTTTTTTTTTTTTGCAAAAGGTAGATTTTAAAATAATAAAAATTAAGGTTTGACCGTCAAAAAACCCGTATTTACTTGTGTTTTTGCATATTTGTATTCACTAAAAAGTGAATTTTTGCCATCAAGCTGCCAAACTCAGGAAAAATTGTAGTAATTTTTGGACAAATTTACAGTCATTTTTAAAACTTTTTACTTAAGAATAAATTTAGAGATAAAGAATTTAAATTTGATTTTAGAATTTTTAACTTTTTCTTTCTTAGAAATCAAAAAAACCTATGGATTCATAGGTTTTTTTGATTAACTTTAATAAAAACTATTTTTTAATGTAGGCGTCAATAAATGCATCAACTATTTCTTGACGAGCACTAGAGGTTTTACCATTTGTAAAATCAGGATGATCAAAAACAGCAAAAGCTTTTAATGTAATTGTAGATTGAGATTTGCTCTCAAGCGCTGGTTCTTTTGGAGTTGTAGGCGCTGGTTCTTTTGGAGTTGTAGGCGCTGGTTCTTTTGGAGTTGTAGGCGCTGGTTCTTTTGGAGTTGTAGGCGCTGGTTCTTTTGGAGTTGTAGGCGCTGGTTCTTTTGGAGTTGTAGGCGCTGGTTCTTTTGGAGTTGTAGGCGCTGGTTCAGCTGGTCCTATTTGATCTCAATCTAAATTAAAGTAGTTTGGGAAAGGATTTCAAGTTTTTGAAGGGTCGATATTATAAATAACATCGCCAACTTCTTTGTAATTTTTAGGATCCTGACTGTTTGAAGAATATAAACTTAAGGTTATTGAAAAAGGGGTTTTTATTATTTCTAATAAAAGATTTGCATCTTCTTCAATTAAATTTTTATTTTTTTCAATATCAGTTTCTTCTTTTGGTGAGTAAAAAGATTGGGTAAAATAGACGTTATTTGCAGTGTCATTTATTGTTGGAACTGTTGGTTTGGTTGTTTTGTCAACAAAAATCTCGGTTTTTTCAAAAAATATTTTTGGGGTTGGACTAGGGAATAAACCAAGTCCGTCTCATGAATCGTACAAGTATGAAGAAGGTTTTAATTGCGGATTAGTAGAACGGTTACTTCCGGTTGTAGTTTTGTTTCTAGAAATTCCTGATGTAACTAGAACTTGTTGTTTGTCAAGAGTTTTTAATAATTCAGCATAACCACCAAAAATTGACTGAAATGCGCTAAATTTGCCTTGTTTGCTGCCAAATTGTTGTTTTAAATAAACATAATTTGAAAGCTGTTTATAATCCATTCCGATGACATAAACCGGTTTTTGACCCTCACTTGAATCAAGTTTTTGGATAAAAATTCCTTTTCCGTCTTTGTCTGATAAAAGATAGTGTTGTTTTCCATCAGAAATACCTTTGGCGCTAAAAGCTAAATAAACCGCACCTGAATCAACACGTGAAAATGGTTTTGGAGTCACCGTTGGTTTAGCCGCTACTGTTTTTGTAGCTTCTGGTTTTGTGACAACAGGTTTTGTGGCTTCTGTTTTTGATGCTTCAGGTTTTGAAGCCACTGGTTTGGTTGCTACTGGCTTAGTCGCCTCAGTTTTTGTTGCTTCTGTTTTTGTCGCTTCAGCTCGAGTATTTTGTCATTTTAAAGGTTTTGTAAGCTCAAGTCCAGAAGTGGTTCTTCTTGCTTTTTCAGATTGGAAAGCTAATCTTCTGTTTTCAGGGTCAAATAAATTAACTTTACCATCTTTTTCATTAATTTCTAAACTAACTGGATCTAAAAATAAGGAAGGGTTATATTTTTTAATAATATCATAAGCTGATTTATCAGAATTAATAACATTATTAACAACCATTTTGGAAGAAGCAAGAACTTTTGATTCATCATTAGTTGAAACTAATTTAAAGTTAAAAACTAATTGGTGATCTTCTTGAGCTTTAATTTGGTATTCAACTTTTGCATCATTAAGACCATAAATTGAAGCTGTGTTTATTGTTGTCCAAACATTAGTCCCAATTTTTGCTGAATCAGGGGTTGAATTAGGAGTTGCAGTAGGTGCTGATTCAGAAGTTGTAGTTGAAGCTGAATCACCAGTACCTGAACCAGTAGCTGCAGTTGTAGTTTGTCCTTCTTCAGCAAAATTAGAAACATTTACAGATTGTGTGCTACTTGAATTAGCTTTTGATTTAGCTTCTTGTATTACTTTTTTAAGTTCTTCTTTTGATTTTGCAATTTCAGTACTTGTTGGGTATCTACCATTGTCAAGTAAAAATACATTTGTAACAACTTCATCGCTAGGATTTTCTAAATTGGTAGTAGTTTTTGCTAGCTCAAAAAGTTTGTCAACTATATCCGTAATTTCATTAGTTGAAAGTGTTCGTGAGCCGGTTTGATTTTTAAGGCTAAATTGTTGAACTGAATTAACTGATCCAAGAAGTTGCCCTAAGGCTTGCTCGTATTTATTTAAATCAACAACTACATCAAGATAAACACTTGTTTTTTGTGCTAATTCGTTGCCTTGACGACTAAAGTCAATATCAAATTCAAAGCGAACTTTTTTATCTTTAAGAAGTGTTTGTTGATCTGCTTGGCTAATTTTGGTTGTATCTAAAAGTTTTGGTTCTATTTTGCTAAGTTCAAAAGTCCCAAATTTTGTTCTTGGATTTAAGTGGCTTAAGTCAATTTCAAAAAGTTCACTAACTGGTTTTTTAATAACACTTGCAGTATTTGTTCCTGATTTTTGATTGTATAAAAAATCAACTAATGTGGTTTTGTCTTTGATTAGCGCTTCTTGAAGAGCTTTTTTCATTTTAATGTTTGAACTAAAATGATCTTGAAGTCAAGTCATAAGGGTTGATTTGAACTCTTCAGGATCAATTAAACCACGGATTTCAAGACTTAATTTTTTAGTTTTGTTATCTTTTTTATTAACTAAATTAAGTTCTAAAAATAATTTTTTATCTTTTTGTGAAAAAGATAATTGACTTTTAGAATCAACAACAACTTCAAGACTATAATCACTATCCAAGAAAATTGGCTCATCTAAAGAATTATAAAGACTAAGACTAGCTCCAGAAGAAGCCAGTGTGCTTTCAAGTTTTGAAAAATTATTGGAAATACTTGTTGAGTTTTGGAAATTTGTTGCTAATTTATTTTGGAATTCTGATTGTAAAAGATTGCTTCTTGATACATCAATAAAAGATTTTGATTCATCAACTTGAAATTTATCAAGATCACCACTAGCTTGATCGCTAGCTGCAAAACCTTTGAGTTCAATTTGTCTTGAGTAAGTTATTTGGTCTTTTTCTGAACGGGCAAAAACTACAACATTTTTAATTGAATTACCTTCAGCAACCGCATTTTCAAAATTAAAACTAATTTGATAGTTTTTTGATTTTAGATCGCCAAAATCAAAACTTGAACTTAAGTCAAATTGATAAAGTCTACTTTTGGCTGCTGCAAGAGCAGTTTTTGCGGAAATATTAGCAACATTTGGGTTAATTTTTAAATTTGCGACAATTGTATTAAATTGTTCGTTTGAAACACTACCTGTACTTGCAAGTGTGTGCTCGGTTGGACTTTCATTTAAAAATGAATAATAAGAATTATTATACGCTTTTAGACCTAATGGGATCCCAATAACAGCGCTTAATGCAATTGCTGATCCTAAAATTGTTGATACTAATCAAAAAGGCTTCTTTAATAGTTTCATTTTGTTCTCCTATTTTGAAAATTATTTAGCTGCTGCTACTGACAGTTGGTGTTGTTGTTGAAGCGGTAGTTTCAGATTTATTAATAGTAATTCTAACTTTTAGAGTTGATCTGTGTTGAGTACCTGTTGAAGATGAAGATGAAGATGAACTTGCGCCCGTACCAGAACCATCTTTTACTAAAACAAAAAGTAGACTTTTAGTAGTTTTGTCAAATGAGTCAGTAATTGATTCAACTAGGGTTTTATAATTTTTATCTTTAAAATGGGTTGAGAGGTATTGGTCAACTTGTTTTCCTAATTCAGGAAGATAACTTGTAAGGCTATTTGTGTCATCAGCTTTGCCTTGATTTTGCGCACCTTCAACTTTTTTACCTTGGTTTTGTGCTCCTTCGGCTTTTTTGCCTTGGTTTTGTGCTCCTTCGGCTTTTTTGCCTTGGTTTTGTGCTCCTTCGGCTTTTTTGCCTTGGTTTTGTGCTCCTTCGGCTTTTTTGCCTTGGTTTTGTGCTCCTTCAACTTTTTTACCTTGGTTTTGAGAACCTTCAGCTTTTTTTGGAAAAGTTAAACTTGAATAAGTACTTGAGTTAAGACTAGTTTCTCTAAATTGGCTTTGAAGTTGAACAACAGCTTTATCTAGTTCGTTAATTTCTTTTTTATTTTTATAGATTTCGTCATTCTCGAGTTCTAGAAATACTTTTATATCTGGAGTTTTAACATTTAATATACTTCCGTCGTTGGATTCGAGTTTGAAGCTAAATTTAACAGGTAAAACTTGCTCTTTTTTACCTTGATTCTGTGCCCCTTCAGCTTTTTTGCCTTGGTTTTGTGCCCCTTCAGCTTTTTTACCTTGGTTTTGTGCACCTTCTGCTTTTTTACCTTGGTTTTGTGCTCCCTCAGCTTTTTTGCCTTGGTTCTGAGCTCCCTCAGCTTTTTTACCTTGGTTCTGTGCACCTTCTGCTTTTTTGCCTTGGTTTGGAGTCCCTTCAGCTTTTTTACCTAATTCTTCAATTTGTTTAGAAACTGCATCTTTTTCTTGTTCAGCTTCTTTGGTAAATTCAAGTGTATATTTTAAATTGTCATCAAGTTTTGCTCAAGCCTTAAAGTTGTCAAACTGACCAGCTTTTAGGAAAAATGCTAATAAAACATCGCCAAATTTTTCAAATTTTGCATAATTTTCTGTATTAGTTGTAGACTCATTTGATTTAGTCATTACTTTTTGACTTTTTAGATAGTCAAAAATTGATGAGTCATCTTTTTTGTTTCCAAGTTCATTTTTAATACTTGTTGGCAGAACCAAAGTTCCATAAAAACCGATACCTTCGGTATCTCTTCATAAACTATTGAATGAAAGTTTTTTGATTTCGCCTGGAGTTGAAGTTAAACTAATTTTATTTGCTTCTTCAAAAATATTGTCTTTAGAATTTAAAAGACTTTGAGGTATTTGACTTTCTTCATCAATAAGCCCTCATCTTTTGGTTAGTTCAAAAACTGTTTCAAGGAGTGTTTTTCTATTTTTTGTTAGTAAATCTTGGAAAAAACTAGCAACTTGGTGTCCGTCACGGAAAAAATTACGAGATTCTATACTTGAAACTCCCGCAGTTCTAGTTGATTGAGTCTCGTCTTTAGTTAGTCTTTGAATGTCTGATAAACTTGGGTGTTTAATTTTTCCAACTCAAGAGTCTAATAAAGAAACATAAGATCCAAAGTCTAAATCGTAATTACTTTCTAAAATGTTGCGAATTTCATTGGTTTTTGGACTGGTTCCAAAAAGAGCTTCAATTTCTTCTTTTGCAACTTTACGTGAAGATGATCTGATTCCTAGTCCATATTGATCAAAAACTGCTTGTTTTTGTTTGTTTTCTTTTCCAAGTCCTTCTAAATAGCGATTTTTAAAAATATCGCTATTTAATTGACCTAAGTTTTCTAATTGTTTAAGTCCGCTAATTTCTAGAGTTCCAGTTTTTTGACTAATTTCGAGAGGAGTATTGCTTGGCATGAAAAATTGATTATTAACTGAAATTGAATAAGGAATTAAAACTTTAGTCTTATCAGTTGCATCAATTTTTGCTTCTAAAGGATCAAAAGAAACTTTAAGAGTGTCACTTGTGTTGTGGTTTTTAAATTTTTGACCAAACTTTCCAAAATCAAAAGGAATTTTTTTGTCAGTTAAAAGTTCTAAAATTTCTGACTTTGCACTTTCTGAGCGCTGAGTTGGATCACTAAAAAATCCAGATTTAATTTTGGCTAAAAACTCAACGGCAAGCTTGTTGCCCATAGTTGATTTTAAGTCAGTTTTTGTTAAATTTTTCAAATTTAAATTATCAAAAAAATCTGAGTAATCTAAAAAATAAGAACCATTATTGCTTTTTTCTAATTTAACTGCACTTACAACCGGTGTAAAACTTGAACTTGAGTCAAGCATTTGTCTAGCAGTTGAAGTAAGAGTTGCTTGTAAAAAGAATGAAGGAACTTGATTTTGAAGGCTAACAAATTGACCATTTGACCTATCACGTGCAAAATCAAAATCAAAAATTGTATCAATTGAATTTGGAAGTTTGTTTTCTTGTGAACTTTTGAGTTGAACTAATAAATTAGTAAGTGAAGGAAAATATGAGCTAATTTTTGCGCCAAATTCTTTTGAGTCTTTTGATTTATTTAAGTCATGTTGAAAATCAACTGGTCTAATTATGCTAGGATCTGTAGGATTTGAAGTAGTTAAATTTTGGTCGCTAAAATTTGAGACTCTAGCAGAAACTAAATTTTTAACTTGCTCACTAAGTCTGTTGGTAATTTGTTGTAAGGAAAAATTAAATTCGGCAATTAAAATAGTTGATTCTTTGACAAAAGAAACAACTTGTTCATAAATGTCAGATTTTGCAACATCGCCATTTTGTAATTTTTGAGTAGCTTGAAATTTGACTTTAAAATTTTGGTTAGCATCATCTGGGAGAATTTCTAGAATTTGGTAACTAATTTTTGCATCAGAAAATTCTGAGTCAGAAAAGTCTAGTTTTTCTAAATTCCCATCCTTTTTCTCAAAAAAAGAAAAGGATTCAAGAGCATTTTCGGCATTTTTAATTTTATTGTTTCCATCTAAAAGTGTTGTTTTTACAGCATTATAATCTGAGTCAGAGTGAAAAGCACCTAAATTAAAGGCCAAATTTGAAACTCGAGATGCAAACTGATTTACTTGAGTTCTTGGATTTTCGGCATTATATTTTATATTTAATGTAAGACCGATTGTCAGTCCGATAACACCAATTCCAATAAGTCCCGAAGTCCCCACCAGCAAAAGGGTCTTGGATTTTGATAATTTGTTCATAGAAACCTCCTATGTTGTGCTAAAAATAAAAAAACAAATAGTTTAAATTAAAAACTAAGTTTATTTTTATAATAGTATATAGTAATTATACTAATTTTCACCAAAAAAAATAAAAAAAGATAAAAACTAGAAAAAATCACGTTCTAGCTTTTATCTTTTTTTCCTGGTTTTGACAGTTTGATAGCAAAAATTCACTTTTTAGTGAATACAAATATGCAAAAATACCGCTAAATCCGTGTTTTTTGTACTAAAATCTTAATTTTTATTAATTTAAATTAACCTTTTGCAAAAAAAAAAAAAAAATGCTTGGTCTAAGAAAAAATTCTGTTATAATATGACTCACTAAGAATAATTAATAAATTTTGTATTGAATTAAGGAGGAATTAGTTATGTTTTTTGGCTAAAAATTAGATATTGCGAATTTTCCATTATGTTTTTAAATATGATGGAATGCCATAAATTTGACCGTTTAGAAATCTACAAATTTATGGCTTTTAATTATGGCTCTTTCAAAACTTCACATATTTTTTTAGGCTCAATTTAAATAAAAACGAGTTTTCTATTTAAATTGAGTTTAAATAGTAGTTGTTTTTTTGTTTTTTTATGATTTTTGTTAGTGTTTTAAACTAAAAAGTAGTTTAAAAATTTCATAATTTTACTTTTTAAGTTAAAATTTTAGCTTTTATCTTTTTTTGACAATATGCAAAAATTAAACGTCAATTTTTGCATATTGGGCATTTTCTTCGATAAAAATTTTACGCAAAGTTACATCTGTGCCCATTAGGGAGTCAAAAATTTGGGCTACTTCTTGGATATTATGAATTTGAACTTGTGTCATTCGACGGGTTTTTGGATCCATTGTTGTTTCTCAAAGTTGTTCAGGATTCATTTCTCCAAGCCCTTTGTATCTTTGTATATTAAATTTAGGATTTTCGCCACTAATTTTACTTAAAATAGCTTCTTTTTCGGCATCATTATAGGCATATTCGATCTTTTTATTGTAAGAAATTTTATATAAAGGTGGAATTGCAATATATACAAAGCCATATTCAATTAACTTTTTAAAATAACGGAACAAAAATGTCAAAAGCAATGAACGAATATGAGATCCATCTGAATCAGCATCAGTCATTATTATAATTTTTTGGTATCTAATTTTACTAATATTAAATTCAGGACCAACCCCAGTACCAAAAGCGGTGATCATTGAAATAATTTCTTCATTGCGCAAAACTTTTTCAAGTTGAAAACGTTGTGAGTTAATCACTTTTCCTCGCAAAGGTAAAATTGCTTGAAAATTACGATCGCGACCCATTTTGGCACTCCCACCAGCTGAGTTCCCCTCAACTATATATAATTCGGCAATTTGGGGATCTTTTGTTGAACAGTCAGCAAGTTTTCCTGGCAGCGTTCCTACATCAAAGGCTGATTTACGCTTTACTGCTTCGCGAGCAGACTTAGCTGCCCGCGCTGCTTTTTGAGCTAGCAGATTTCTTTTAATGATTTTATCGGCATTTTCTGGATTTTCGGCTAAAAACCGTTCAAGAACAGTGCTTAGAGTTTTGTTTACAAGTGGACGAACTTCTTTGTTATTTAGTTTTGCTTTTGTTTGACCCTCAAAAATAGGGTTTGTATGTTTAACAGAAATAATTGCAATTAGACCGTCTTTTATATCTTGTTTGTCGAATTTGTCCGCTTCAGATTTAATAAATTTATTATTAATTGCATAATTATTTAAAATTCTTAAAAGTGAGTCTGATAGTCCCAGTTCGTGAGTTCCACCTTCGATATTGTGAATATTATTTGTGTATGATTTAATTTGTTCGTGATCTTCACTTATATAATTTAGGGCAACTTCGACTTTAATAATTTCATCATTGTGCTCAAATTCACCTTCAGCATAAATTATTTTGTCACTAACTTTTTCAAAATCCTTGCTAAGATCAGAAACATAATCACGAATTCCGCCATTATAGCAAAAACTTTGATTAAATCCGTTTCTTTTGTCGTTAATTACAAACTCAATTCCTTGAGTCAAGTAGGCTGTGTTTTTAATACGATTTACGATTGTTAAAAGTTGAAAATTGTTTTTTTCCAAAATTTCAAAGTCGGGCTGGAAAATAATAGTTGTTCCTGTTTCATTTTTTTCTAAGTCAGCAATTGGGCTTAAGTCAGCAAGTTTTTGGCCACCATTTACATATTCTTGAAACCACAACTTGCCATCACGTTTAATATAAACTTTTAAATTTTTAGCTAAAGCATTAACAACAGAGGCACCAACTCCATGTAGTCCACCTGAAACTTTATAGGATTTTCCGTCAAATTTTCCACCTGAATGAAGAACGGTAAAAACAACTTCAGCAGCCGAAACACCGTGTTTTGGGTGAATTCCAACCGGAATTCCACGCCCGTTATCCTCAACGCTTATTGTATTATCATCTATAATTGTTAAGATGATTTTAGATGCAAAACCAGCAAGTGCTTCATCAACAGCATTGTCAACGACTTCTCAAACTAAATGGTGCAATTCGTTAATTCCAGTTCCACCAATATACATTCCAGGTCGTTTGCGAACAGCTTCTAAACCTTCTAAAACAACAATATTTTCAGCTTGATAATCTTTTGACATTATATTTTTTCTCCGACAAGTTACGTTAAAATTTTACCATAAAAAGCAAAAAACGTAAGTTTTTTTAACCTACTTTTTAATTAAAAATTTTAAAAATAGGTTAAAAAATAAGAAAAAATAGTATCAAAATCAGCTTAAAAATTCAAATTTAACTATAAAAAGAGGTGGGTACAATTAATGCTAAGCATACCACTTTTTATTTCAAAAGTTTGTAAAAATCTTGTATAAATATACAAAATCACTGAATTTTTCAGCGCTGAGACCAAAAAATTCAATGATTTTATCAGCGGAAATTCCTAAATTTAGATGCAAAGAAACATAATCAAAATAAGGATTATTGTACCTAACTCATTCGAAATCAATAAAATAAAGATTTGTTTTAGAAACAATAATATTTTTAAACTGTAAATCATTATGACAAATTACTTGAGGATCAAATTGATATTTTTGGACTAGTTTTTTGTATTTTTCATCGTTAATTTCGTTAATTTGTCAGTCAAATTTCGTAATTTTTTGATTGTTTTGTTGATGAAACTTTGAAAGTTCAGTAAATAACTTTTTAATATAAAAATCTAAGTTTTCTGAGTCTAAAATTTGTCCTTCAATCCATTTTTTAATGTAATTTCCCTTTTGATAAAAAAGAAAATTTGGATCATTTTGAATGAAATTTTTTTCATTTTGTCAATCAACAAAATTATTTTTTGCTATTCGAATTTGTACTTTTTGGCCTTGATAAAAAGCAATAAAAGTACAATTATGTAAACCACAGTAAATCAAGGTTGGATTTTTTATCAATGCAGTAATATTTTGTGGAAAAACGCTGAAATTCATAGGTTTTTTTGATTAATTAGAAAAAATTGACCTATTTTAATCATTATCAGATTCGCTTAATTCAAGGTCAAAATAAACCATTGTATGGTCTGAAATTCCCCTAATTCTATTTATATCTTTTGGATCGTCAAGTTTATATTTTACTGATCTGCCATCTTGCTTGCGCATTTTGTCATATTCTTCTAAATTGACTGTATTTTTCTCAAAAATTGAATACAATTCGTATTTTTGTGCATTTTTTGTTTTTAAATCGCCTTTATAAAAAATTTTGTCATAAGAATTTGCATATTCACCAAAATCTTTAGAAGATAAACTTGTTTTTTCATCTTTATCAAGGAGCAAACGGTATGACACTAATGTTGATTTAAATAATTTATCGGTGTTTTCAGTGCGAATGTTTGTGTCGCCCATGAAGATTATCTCATTATTTGGTCCATCTTTTTCGTCGATTTGAGCTAAAACATTAACTAAATCACGAGCTTCATTTGCTTCTTGTTCTCCTTGATTACGAGCTTCAGAATCGGCTTTTTCATTACGATTACTACTTGCTCCTGGGGCATCAAAATGACCGATTGCTAAAGTAAAATCATTTTTAATATTAGTTTTAGTTTGAAATTTAACAGCGGCAACTGGCCGAGCTCATGTCAAATTTTTTCCATCTTGAATTAAGTAAGGGTTAGAACTTCCCTCAAAATTTATTGTTTCAAGAAGCGAGGACTTATATAAAAAAGTGTATTTTTCTTGTTGGTTTGGTTTCCCATATTTGTCAGTAGTTATTTGTTTTCAACCAGCAGAGGGATTTAATTTTTCAAGTTCTTTTGCAATATCAGTCCCATCACCAGTTGAAGTAATTTCGGCAAGACCAACAACATCACTTCCGGAGGAATTTATAACATTAGCAAGAGCATAAGTTTTGGCGGTATTTGTATTTTTTTTTGATTTATTTGTGTAATTTAAAACGTTTCAAAAACCAACGCGAATTGATTGGATATTATCTTTTGCCTGATTTTTTTCAGGTTCTTGGGTTTTTTCTTGATTTTGGTTTTGTTTTTGTGTGTCATCAGTCGAAGTTGATAAGCCTTTTTGAGGTGATGTTTGATCACTATTTATAATAATTCCGGTTCCATTTTGATCTCCGGTAGATGAAGTATAAATAAAATATGCACCAGTACCAATAGCAGCGGCCGATCCTACAAGAATAAGCGGCAATAAAACAGTTTTTTTCATTTTAGATTAAATTTTTATTAATTAATTTCCTCTTTAGATAATTCAATTAGAACATCACTAACTTTTTTTAACTCAAGTTCATTTAAAATGTTTAGTAAATCAGGACAAATTTTGATATTTAAATTTTGAAGAATATCAAAATTAAATTTAGCACCATCATTCAATCTAATAAAATCTTTAAAAAACAATATTTTGTCCCTTTTTTCCTCGATTTGTCTTGATAATTTTGTAATAATTTTATCAAGATTTTCCAAAATGTTATCTACATTTTTATATTTTCTACTAATTTACTTGATAAAAAGCAATAAAAGTACAATTATGTAAACCACAATAAATTAAGTTTGGATTTTTTATCAATGCACTAATATTTGGACGAAAAACGCTAAAATTCATAGGTTTTTTTGATTAATTTTGAAAAAATTGATCTATTTTAATTTTTGTCAGATTCACTTAATTCAAGGTCAAAATAAACCATTGTATGATCTGAAATTCCCTTAATTCTTTTTACATCTTTTGGATCGCCAGATTTATAATTCATTAATCTTTTATCCTGCTCTCGCATTTGGTCATATCTTTCTAAATCAACTATATTTTTCTCAAAAATTGGAAATAAGTCGTATTTTTGTGCATTTTTTGTCTTTAAATCGCCTTTATAAAAAATTTTGTCAAAAGAATTTGCATATTTACCAAACTCAGAAGATAAGCTTGTTTTTTCATCTTTATGAAGAAGCGATTGGTATGACTCTAATGTTGACTTAAATAATTTTTCGGTGTTTTTACCATAAATATTTGTGTCACCCATGAAGATTATTTCATTATTTGGTCCATCTTTTTGGTCAATTTGGGTTAAAACATTAACTAAATCACGAGCTTCATTTGCTTCTTGTTCGCCTTGATTAGAAGCTTCAGAATCAGCTTTTTCATTACGCTTTTTATTAGACTTTTTATTATATGCACCTGGGGCATCAAAATGACCAACTGCTAAAGTAAAATCGTTTTTAATATTGGTTTTAGTTTGAAATTTAACAGCCGCAACCGGTCGCGCTCATTCCTTTAAGTTTATACCTTCTTGAATTAAGTAAGGGTTAGAATTTCCCTCAAAATT
Organism: Mesomycoplasma ovipneumoniae; assembly: GCF_035918255.1. Classification (NCBI taxonomy): domain Bacteria; kingdom Bacillati; phylum Mycoplasmatota; order Mycoplasmoidales; family Metamycoplasmataceae; genus Mesomycoplasma; species Mesomycoplasma ovipneumoniae. Next base: position 193,682 of record NZ_CP142136.1, read on the forward strand.
TATTGTTTCAAGAAGTGAAGACTTATATAAAAAAGTGTATTTTTCTTGTTGGTTTGCTTTACCATACTTGCCAGTAGTTATTTGTTTTCAACTAGCAGAGGGATTTAATTCTTCAAGTTCTTTTATAATATCAGTCCCATCACCGGATAGAGCAATTTCAGCAAGACCGACAATATCACTTCCAGAAGAATTTATAACAGCGGCAAGAGCATAAGTTTTGGCGCTATTTGGATCTTTTCCTTTATTTGTGTATTTTAGAATGTTTCAAAAACCTACGCGAATTGATTGGTTATTATCTTTTTGCAAATTTTTTTCAGGTTCTTGACTTTGTTCTTGATTTTGCTCTTGCTTTTGAGTCTCGTCGATCGGGGTCGACAATTCTTTTTCTACATTTTTTTCAGGTTGTTGACTTTGTTCTTGATTTTGCTCTTGCTTTTGAGTCTCATCAACCGAAGCGGTCAAGTTTTTTCCTACATTTTTTTCAGGTTCTTGGGTTTTTTCTTGATTTTGGTTCTGTTTTTGAGCCTCATTAACCGAAGTGGTCAAATCTTTTCCCAGATTTTTTTCAGGTTCTTGGGTTTTTTCTTGATTTTGGTCTTGCTTTTGAACCTCTTCAACCGAATCAGACAAGTCTGTTTCTACATTTTTTTCAGGTTCTTGGCTTCTTTCTTGATTTTGCTCTTGCTTTTGAGTCTCATCAACCGAAGCGGTCAAGTTTTTTTCTACATTTTTTTCAGGTTCTTGACTTTGTTCTTGATTTTGATTTTGAGCCTCATCAGTTGAAGCTGGCAAGTCTTTTTGAGGTGGAGTTTCACTTTTATTTATAATAATTCCCGTTCCATTTTGTTCTCCGGTAGATGAACTATAAATAAAATATGTACCAGCACCAACAGCTGCCGCCGATCCTGCGAAAATAAGTGGGAATAAAATAGCTTTTTTCATTTTAGATTAAATTTTTTTGTTAATTAATTTCCTTTTTCGATAATTCAATTAGAGCATCACTAACTTTTTTTAACTCAAGTTCATTTAAAATGTTTAGTAAATCAGGACAAATTTTGATATTTAAATTTTCAAAAATATCAAAATTAAATTTAGCACCATCATTCAATCTAATAAAATCTTTAAAAAACAATATTTTGTCCCTTTTTTCCTCGATTTGTTTTGATAATTTTGTACTTATTTTATCAAGATTTTCCAAAATGTTATCTACATTTTTATATTTTTCAAGTAATTTTATTGCGCCTTTTGCTCCTAGGCCATCAATTATCTTAATATTATCAGAACTATCACCCGCTAAAACTTTAAAATCAACAATTTGGTCGGGGTTAATCCCAAAATTTTGTTGAAAATTTTTCAAATTAATTGCATTAATAGAATTATTTTTAATTTTATTAATAATAGTTGTTTTTTTATCAACTAATTGTAGTAAATCTTGATCTGAACTAAAAATGAAAATTTCTATTTCAGGATCGGTATTTCTGATTATTTTTTGCATAGATGCAATTAAATCATCAGCCTCAAATTCGCTGTCCTGTGATCAAAAAAACCCTGATAAACTAAGGATTTTTTTGATTATATCTATTTGGAGAAATAAAGATTCAGGCGGTTTTTGTCTACCTTTTTTGTAATCAGGATAGCTTTGGTGACGATTTGTTGTTGAGCCAAAATCAAAGGCAAAATAGATATTGTTTGGCTCAACAAGTTTAATTAATTTAAAAACACTATTAAAAAAAATATGAACTGCAAAAGTCATATCACCTTTAGAATTAATTAGCTGATTCCCGTAGTATCCAGCAAAAAATGACTTAAAAGCAAGTCAATTTCCATCAATTAGCAAAATTTTTTTATTCATAATTGTCAACTTTATTCTTCAATTTATTTTATTATTTTATATTTTCCCTTATCTGTTAGAAATAATTTAAATTTATAATTTTTTCCTAACTCAAGGGAAGAATAATCTGGGTTGCTTGAATAGGCCACAATTGTCGTTTCTCCATCTGTTAGAGTTAGATAATAAAGTGTAAAGGCGTTATTTATAAGGCGTTCTTTTACTTTTTTCAACTCAAGATATAATAAATATTCATTATTAGGTCTTAAATCTTTAAGTGGAATTTGATTTGTAACAACTTGTGTCTGTTTTTTTTCAATAAAAGACATTCCCAGATATTTTATTTCATTTTTGTAGTTTTCATCTTCATTATAAGGTAGTTTTTCAAGCAAATTTGATTCAGTTTCGCTATTATTTTCAAGCGCAACCAAATTTCCGTCTTTGTCAGTTAAGACTAAAGTGGCATGATTTCAAAGTAAATCTAAATTATGAGCTAATGTTTCTTGATTTGCAAATTCTTTTAGTGAATTTGCAAAAATTAATTTTTCAATTGCAACTTTTGAAAAATTAATTATTTTCATTCGTCTTATAAAATCAAGGAAAGACTTATATTTTCCATTTTTTTGGCGTTCGTCAATAATTGATTTAATTGCGATTGTTCCAAGACCTTTTATCATTAAAAGTGGGAGGTAAATCGTGTTATTTTGTTCAGAATAAGTCGCCATGTGGGACGAAAAGTTAATATTTGGCTGCAAAATCTGAATTCCAAAATTTTGTGCTTCTTGGGCATATTTTTTAATATTTGCGTGAGCACCATTTTCATTTGAAATAAGTTCGGCAAAAAAATAAAGGGGAAATTTAGCTTTTAAATAAGCCATTTTATAGGCTAAATTTGCATAGGCAACCGCGTGGGCTTTATTAAAACCATAGTCAGCAAATTCATAAATTTTATCATAAATTTCAGAGACTAATTTAGGATCACGGCCTAATTTAGCACCTCCTTCAAGGAAGTGTTTCTTAATTTGTTCCAGTTTTGATTCATCTTTTTTGGAAATAGCAACGCGAATTATATCTGCCTGAGCCAAATCAAAACCTGCAACAACTTGACAAATTTCCATAATTTGCTCTTGGTAAATAATAACTCCAAAAGTTGACTCAAGAATTTTGTCATATTCCGGGAAAAACTTAGGTCAATTTCCACTTTCTTTGTTTTTTGCATAGGTCGGAATTTGCTTAATTGGACCAGGACGATAAAGTGAGATTATCGCAACAACGTCATCAATTGAATTTACGCCGATTTTTTTAATGCTTGTTGTCATTCCGGGCGATTCTAGTTGGAAAATTCCGCTTGTTTTTCCTTCAGATAAAAGCTTATTTGCGCTTTTATCATAGATCGGAAGCTGGTTAAATTGCAAATTGCGACCTTTTTTATTAATTTTGGCAAGAATATTTGCCACAATAGTTAAATTTTTTAAACCTAAAAGGTCAATTTTCAAAAGTGAAAAATCTTCAATAAATTCAGCAGAATACTGAATCTGATTAAGATTTTCCTTTGAATAATGAAGCGGCACTAGCTGAGATATTGGTGTTTTTGAAAGCACAATTCCTGCTGCATGAGTTGAGGACTGACGGGGCATTCCTTCCAAAAAGACACTGATTTCATAGATTTTTTTGTAAATTGCACTGTTGTCTTGGCCTTGAAAATTGTCGCCTTTTTGAATTAGTTTGTAAAATTCGGACTTAGTATTTTGATAAAGTTGAGCCAGTGTCATATTTGCACTAATTAATTTAGCATTTTTATTAATTTGAGCCTCTGGAATACCAAAGCCTTTTGAAATATCGCGAAAAATACTTTTGGCCGCAAGTGTCGAAAAAGTGATAATTGTCGCACAATGTTCAGGGCCGTATTTTTGGAAAAGATAATCAATTACCTCATTTCGACGAGTATCTTGAATATCAATATCAATATCGGGCATTGAAATTCGTTTAGGATTCAAAAACCTTTCAAAAATTAGGTTGTATTTTAAAGGATTAACGGCGGTAATATCTAATAAATAAGCAATAAGCGATCCAGAAGCCGAACCTCGACCTGGCCCAATTAGAATATTATTTTCTCTAGCTCATTTAAGTAAATCTCAAATTATCAAAAAATAGTTACTGAATTTAAGCTCACAAATTATTTTATATTCATACTGTAGTCTTGAGGATCAGTTGTAATTTTCAAGTTCGGATCTTTTTTTGTTTATTCCTTCTATTAAAACATTTTTTAAAATAATATCAGGATCACTTTGGCCTGTTGGATCTAAATTTGGCAAATTAATTCCAGATTTAGGAAATTCAATTTTAATATTTTCAACTAGGGCGTTTGTTCTCTTGATAATTTCAGGCTCAATCTCAACTTCTCAGTCATTAAAATCGTACAATTTTTGGCCAGTATCAAAAATTTCGCCTTTAATTTTGTAAAGCGCTTCTAGATAAATTTTCTCTGATGCATAAAGCACATTTCGCTCTTGGACATAAATTGCATTGCTAATTTTGGGATTATTTTCGACAATATAGTAGTTTTTTAAATTACTTTGTCCTAAAAGTGTTGATAATTGGACCTTTTTTTGACAGTAAAAACCTTTTTTGGGGTGGTCAATAATGATTAAATCATCTTGATTTTGTAAGTCCCCAAGAAAAATGTTCTCATTTTTTGTTTTTTTAGTCGAGATTTTTGACAAAAAAACATAACCTGAATAGTTTTTTGCAAGCAAAATAAAATGAAATTTTTCAATTTCAATTTCAAGACCAATTACAGGATTAATCCCATTTTCCTTGCATAATTTGTAAAACTTTGGAACCCCAAACATTGTGTTAAAATCTGTTAGCACCAATGTTTTTAAGTTATTTTTGAGCGCAAAATCAATTAGTGAGTCTAATTTGATCGTTGATGATAAAAATGTATATTCGCTTCTTGTGTGTAAATTTATTAGATTCATATTTAAAGTAATTTTATTTTAAATTTAAAAAAATTCATTTATTTTTTGAAAAAATGTCAAAAAATAAATGAATGTTCTTTGAAAAACTTTTTAAAATAGATAGTCCTGAGTTTGCCGGTTTAATGACAAAAATTCATTTTTAGTGGATATAAATACGTAAAAATACCGGTAAATCCGTGTTTTTTGACCTAAAATCTTAATTTTTATTATCTTAAAATTAACCTTTTTTTAAAAAAAAAAAAAAAATGCTTGGTTTAAAAAAATTTTGAGTTATAATAAGTCTCACTAAGAATAATTAATAAATTTTGATATTGAATTAAGGGGGAATTAGTTATGTTTTTGGCACAATAAACTTAGATAATGCCATTTTTTCCATTATGGCTTTAAATATTAATGGAATGCCTTAAATTTGACCGTTTAGAAATCTACAAATTTATGGCTTTTAGTTATTGTTCTTTCAAAACTTCATATATTTTTTTAGGCTCAATTTAAATAAAAACGAGTTTTCTATTTACATTGAGTTTAAATAGTAGTTGTATTTTTTTATGGTTTTTGTTATTTTATCCTTGAATTGATTTTTGCCAGTGTTTTAACTAAAAAAGCAGTTTAAATATTTTATATTCACTGAAAAATTTTTAAAATAGTTAGTTTTTGTCGTTACTTTCATCTTCAGATTTAATTCTGGCAAAAATTTTGTCCATTTCATCGACACGTTTTGCAACAGGATCGAGTTTAAAGTGTAATTCTGGAACTTTAAAGCCTTCAAGTTGATTTCCAAATTTGAGTCTTATAAATTTTTCAGCTTTAATAATTTCGGCTAGAAACTTATCTTCATCATATTCAAACTCTAAATAGACAAAAAGATGAGAATTATCACCTGAAAGACGGACTCAATTTACAGCAATTGGCATTCTTTCAGAAAAATTTGAGTCGATAATTTTTGAAATCAACTGGTGATAATAAGTTTGCCGTTTTTCATGACTAACAGACATAATTTTCTCCTTTAATTATCAATTTCAACTTCAATAAAAGATTTAAGTTCATCACCTATTTCGATGTCATCAAATTTGTAGATGTGTGTTCCAAATTCATTTCCAATTGTTACCTCTTTTACAGGATTTTTATCACGCTGAAGTGATTCAATTTTTCCTGAGTGAATTAATTTGGAATTTCTTCACAATTCAATTTTGCAATTTTCAACAAATTTTCCACTAACAACGCTACATCCGGCAATTGAACCGACTTTTGAGAATCAAAATTTAGCAATGATTTTAGCAGTACCAATATGTTGAAGTTCGTATTTGATTTCACGCATACTTCGAACTTGCTTTTTAATTTCATCAACTATTTTATAAATAATAGTGTGCTCACGAATTTCGACTTGAGCTTGTTTAGCTTGCGCTTTTATTGCTGGCGGAACTTGGAGGTTAAAAGTGTAAATAGTTGAATTTGAAGTTTGGGCTAGCAAAATATCAGCTTTGTTAATAATCCCAACTCCAGAGTGTAAAATGTGAATATGAACATGTTTTGAAGCAAGTTGTTCAATTGTTGAATGCAAAGCTTGAGCAATTCCAGTTACATCGGCTTTGATTATAATATTTAAGGTTTTTTCTTTTGTTTGTTGACTAGTTTGGGCTTTTGTTTTTGAAAGTTTTTCAGATTGTCTTCTTTCTAATGCAAGTTGTTTGGCAAATTTTTCCTCATGGAAGCCAAAAAATTTATCACCAGCTTCAGGAACATAATTTAGACCTGTGACAATAACCGGAGTTCCCGGAGGAGCAAATTTAATTGGCTTACCATTTGTGTCTTCAAGTGAACGAATTCGACCGTATTGACAACCAGCAACAATGAAATCTCGAACCATCAAAGTTCCATTTTGCACCATTAGAGTTGCAATTGTTCCTTTATTATGGTGAAGTTTTGCTTCAATAACGGTTCCAATTGGGTAGCGATTTTTGTTCGCCTTTAGTTCAAGTATTTCAGCAACTAGTAAAATAGACCGAAAAAGTTCATCAATTCCTTGTCCAGTTAGAGCCGAACCGTAGACAAAAATATTGTTTCCCCCTCATTCTTCGGTGACAATATTTAATGCTGAAAGTTCATTTTTGATTCGATCAATGTCTTTGTTAGGTTTGTCCATTTTATTAACAAAAACAATAATAGGCACATTTGCAGCAGTAGCATGACTGATAGCTTCTTTAGTTTGAGGCATAACTCCATCATCAGCAGCAACAACAAGCACGATAATATCGGTAACTTTTGCCCCGCGCGCGCGCATTTGTGTAAAGGCTTCATGACCTGGTGTGTCAATAAAATTGATAATATTGTCTTCAAAATTAACTTGATAAGCACCGGTGTGTTGGGTTATTCCGCCGCGCTCATTTTTTGCAACATTAGTTTTTCTAATAAAATCAAGAAGTGTTGTTTTTCCGTGATCGACATGACCCATAACCGTAATAATTGGAGGGCGGTGGCTGAGATGATCAGAATCGTCTTTAATACTTACTTCTTCCATGAAATTTGATGCATCAATTTGGACTTCTTTTTTAAAATCAAGTCCAAATTCAAGACAAACTTCGGCAATTTCATCTTCAGATAGACTATGATTTAAATTATACATTTTTGCTTGTTTGAAAAAATAAGTAATAATTTCATTAACAGAGACATTAATTTTTTCTGAAAGTTCGCTAATTGTCATTATTCCCGAAAAGAGAAAAACGCCGTTGTGAACTTTAGTTTCAACATTTTTTAGTTGAGCCTTAATGTCGCCTACATTTGAGATTCGTTTTTGCGGTTTTTTCATAAGTTTTCTACCTCGATTGCTAAATTTTGGTAAGCAAAAGGGGAAATATTTGTTTTAAAAGCGCGATTAAAAAGTTTTCTTTTAATCGCAAATTGAATTTTTTCATAATCATTGAAAATGTAAGCGCCCCTGCCACCAATTTTTTTATCAAAATGTTTATCAATAATTAATTTTTGATTAATATAAGTGAACCTAATTAAATTATTTATAGGATAAACTTTTTGATCAACTATACATTTTCTTGTGTGATTTTTCATTTTGCTACCTTAAAAGTCAAAATCGTCAATATCAATATCATCAACACCGGTGTATTTTACAAGATCATCATCTGATTTGAAATTTTTAATCTGTTTTTCATTTTCGATATATGATTCACTGTTTTCTTCGGTTTGAGAATTAACTTGTACTTTTGGAGTTTTTTGGTCTTGTTTTTTACCTTCTTCTTCTTCTAAATGTTGTTTGTCGATTAATTCATTTTCGCTAATTGCTTCATTAACGGCTGAATCAAACAAAGAATCGGCATCAAAAAATTTTTTTTGATTTACATTTGAAAAAGAATATGAATTTTCTACTGAATCTGATTGATAATTTGAGTAATTTGGTTTATTTTCTTGTTTATTAACGCCTTTGTTTGAAGGTTTATTTTTAGTTGCTGGTTGTTTCAAAGGACTAGCGGGTTTAGCAATTTCTGGCTGAATTTTAGTAGATTTTACTTTATTTCTAGGTATAAATTCATTCTCAACCCCATAAGGTTTTTCAAGTTCGAGAATATCAGATTCAAATTGCTGCAAAATTGAGTCAAAACTATTATTAGGTCGACTATATGAATTTCACTTATTTTGATATGCGCGACTTTGTTGACGTTGCATATATTCGTTTTTGAGATCGATTAGTTCTTGATGATCTTTGACATTTCCGTTTCACTCAATTTGGAAATTATTGTCTTTTAGAACTGCAGAATAAGGCAAAATTTGAAGTTGACTACGAGTTAAATCGGCTGTTAATTTTACATTTGAACCGTTTTTCCCAATAGCAAGACTATGTTGAAAATCAGGCACAACTACGGTAAAACGCCGTAATTTATGACTTATTTTGAACTCTTTTACGCAAATAACTTTTGAAGGTGACATTGCATTTACAATGAATTGAATTATATTGTCATCATATTTAATAACTTCAATTTTTTCGCCATCAAGTTCTTGGGTAATTGCAAAAATTCTTGAACCGGTTTCGCCAACAACTGAGCCAATTTCTGAAATGTCATTTGCTTCAGCATCATCAGTTTTTCGGATTGCAACCTTACATTTTTCACCAGGAATTCGCGCTATTGAAGCTATTTCAAGATATTTAGATTGTAATTCAGGAATTGCATCAATTATTTTTTTCTTAACAAGTTGAACTGATTTTGATGAAACGACAACTTGAGACTGTTTTGTATTTTTAGTTACATTTTCAATAACAACTTCATGACGTGAACCAATTTTTAAATTATTTCCAGTTGCATAATGACTTGGCATAAAAGCAGAAACTTTGTCATCATCAATTTCAAAAATGTAACCAGCTGAAATTTTGTTTGTTATTGTCGCAGAGACAACCTGATTTTTTAATAAAGAATATTTATTAAAAACATTATTACGAACAATTTCAGAAATTTTTTGTTTAAAAGTATGCATGATTGCTGTAAAAAGTCATTGTTCAAAAGCTGTAAGGTCAAGTTCAATTGAAAAAATGTCATCAACACGTGCATTTTCGTCGACCTTTTTTGCATCAGAAACTAAAATAAATGAAATAGATTCATTAATTTTTTCTTCATTTGTCAGCTCATCAAAATAAGTATCTTCAACAACAATTCCGTTTGTATTAAAAACTTTAAAATTTGAATCTTCCAGATTAGCTTCAATTACAATATGCGCGTCAGGGTCGATTTTTCGTGATATAACAAATTCAATAGCTTCTTGGAAAATATCAACAACTCTATCTAGCGATAACTCGCTGTTTTTAGCAACCTCCTTAATTGATTGAACAATTAATCTTGCATTATCTCTTGGGTTAATTTTAGTAACTTTTTCTTTTTTCCTATTCATCTTGGTAATCCTGCCCTCTTGAAAGCACTTCTAAAATAAAATTTTTTTCACTAGACTCAATTTTATCAATAAATTCAGAAATTTTTACAGAAATCTCTTCAACTTGATCAAGCGAATTATAATTTGTAACAATTCTTAAATAGTTCAGCCCGTCTTCTAAAACAAAATTAATTGACAAAATATCATTAAATTCATTTTTTAACCTTTGTATTAAATTCAAATTATCTCCTTTTTTTCGAATGTTTTCAATAAAGTTTGTTGGGTTTAAAACAAAAAAGTCGTCACAAGGACAACCTTTTATTGAAATGTTAATTTTATAAAGGTTAAAATAATTATACAACGTTTAAATTTTTTTAAAATAAAAAATTAAAAGTAAATGATTTTTAGCTGTTATGTTATAATTTAAAAATATGTTTTTTTAGCTCATTTATAGAAGTTTTGTATTTTTTCAACATAAGTATTATAACAACTTCTAGATTTATCGTTTATTTTAGCACTTTTTTGGGTTTTTATAGTAAATATGTTTATTAATTATGATACTGCTTTAATTAGAAAAAATTCGCGCGGTGAATCGTATTGAGGACCGCTAGGCTTAATTTTTAATTCAAACCGTTTTGAATTTTATTTATGATCACCTGATGCAACGCGGGTTCACTTTGCAATTTATGAAAATTTTCAAGACACAAATCCAACCGAAATAATCGCAATGACAAAGCGATCTGATGTTTGGTTTTGTGAAATTGACGAAAAATTTCACGGATATCTTTATAATTTACTAATTGAGCACCGTGATTCAAAAATAACCGAAGCGCTTGACCCTTATTCTTACAGCATTTGTCCTTTTGATTGAACTAAAAATGAAGTTCCAAAAAGTTATTTAATTGATATTTATTCACCTCAAGCTGGCACAAGTCCTTTAGAATTATCATTTCAAACCAAAAATCCGCTGAGTGATGCGCTAATTTATGAATTAAATATTCGTGATTTTAGTTCAAAAAATTCAAACATAGCAAATCCAGGAACTTTTCTTGGGGCTCTAGATCAGAAAATTTTTGATTATCTGTCTGACTTAAATTTTAATTTTTTGCAATTATTGCCAGTTCATTCTTGTTACACTTTTAGTCAAAAAAATATTTCAATTCTTAAAAAAGGTCAAGGAAAAGGTCATTTTACAAACTATAATTGGGGCTATGATCCACTTGGTTTTTTTTCAATTAATTCAAGTTATTCGTCAAACCCGGTTGACCCGTATTTAAAAATAAAAGAATTTAAGGCATTTATTGACTCAGCTCATAAAAAAAATATCGGAATTATTCTTGATGTTGCTTTTAGTCAAACTTTTCGAAAATCTATTTTAGATGATGTTGCTCGAGGTTATTTTTATCGCGATGAGGCTTTGTCTTTTCCTTCCCAATTTCCGCCTCTTGATTCACAAAAGCCAATGGCATTTAGGTTAATTTTAGACTCGCTTATTTTCTTTGTTAAATACTATAAAGTTGATGGATTTCGCTTTGATGCAGCTTCGTATTTTGATAAAAAATCGCTTGAAATTATAAGTATTGAACTGAAAAAAATAAATCCTAACATTATCTTGTTTGGTAAATTTTGTAAAAAAACTGATTTACAACATAAAAATCGAACGGAAAAAACTAGTCGTTCTAATAATTTTAATTTTGCTTATTTAAATAACGGGCTTTCTAATGTCATTCGCGGATCTAATGTTCCTGGTGATAAAGGTCTAATTTTGTCAAAAAATAGTTCAAAATTTGCTTCATATGTCTCATTAATTCCAGGTGGTATTTTTGATTTTAATTTTGGCGATTTTTTTCACTCAAGTAGAAGAGATGACCTTTTTGCAAACGATATTAGTATAAATGTTTCTTATATAACTTCATATGATGGTCCTACTTTGGCTGACAAAATTTTAACAACTGCTTCAGGGCTAACGAAAAACGCCTTTATCGAAACTTACCGTCAAGCATTAATGATGGTTTTATTTGTTCAAGGAAAAGTTCTTTTAAGTTCAGGAACTGAGTTTGGCTTTTCAAAAGTGTGTGATTTTTCGGGCGCTAGTTATTCAAATTGTCATCTTAATTTAAATTCAACAAAACCACCTTTTCCATTTCAGGCCAATAAATTTCTTGATTTTTATTCAAATAAAACTACTGATTTTACTAATGGTCTTGATTTTAGCCTTCTTGAAATTAACGAAATCAAAGCTAAAATTTTTAATTTTTTAGCAAAAATTAATGAATTTCGTCAAAAAACCCAGTTTTTTAGATTGCCAGATAATCAAGCAATTTGTGATTCTATAAAATTCGAAACTGTTGATAATAAAAAAGGACTAATAATTTTTAACATCCAAATTAAAAACGAAATTATTAAAGTGATTCATAATTTTTCAAGCAATTCTTATGACTATAATTTTGAAGATTTTGATGTAATTTTTAATTCTAAATTACAATTTAGTCAAAATATTATTCAAAAACGACAGTCAATCTTACTTATGAAAAAACACTAAAAAATTTAGCATTAGAATTTGCCTTGAATTTTAAAAAAACTAAAAAAACCAGATAAAACTGGTTTTTTTAGTCAATTTTTGAGGCAAAAACTTTATTTTTTATTGTAATTTAGGCCTAGTGCATTTAAAATTACTTGGATCACAAAATTAAATGGCTTATTGTAATGAGGCAAGAAGTAAAAATCTGAAAGAGCAATTTCTGGTAATTTTAGACCTTTTTGAATTGCTAGTGAAAGGAAATAAATTACTTCAGTGTGGTTATATTCTTTTCCATATGAACCAATTTGAGCACCAATTAATTTTAGACTTGGTTTGTCATAAGCAATTTTGATTCATACTTTAGATTTATTTTGCATAAATTCTGGGCGATCTCAGTCCTCGAGATATTCAACACCAACATTATCCAAGCCCATTTTTGGACAAGCATTTTCACAATATCCAGTTGAGGCATAATTAAATCCAAAAACAGAAATTGCATTTGTTCCAACATAACCTGGGAAAGGAATATCTTCACGTCCTGCAATGTGGAAGGCAGCAACTATCCCTGATTTTACGGCATTTGTTGCAAGTGCAATGTGAGCGTGTTGTTTAGTTACATTGTGAACCATTGAAGCTGAATCACCAATTACATAAAGATCTTTATCGCTTAAGCAACGTTGGAATTCATCAACTTTGACTGCACCATTAGCAGTTTTTTCAACGTCTGTTAAGATTTTAGTGTTTGGTGAAAATCCAATAGCTAAAATTACTAAATCAGCAGCATATTTACCTTTGTCTGTCTCAACAAAAGCAACTTTTTTTCCACTTTCATCGGCAATAAAGCGAACAACTTTTTGATTAAATTGTAAATTAATACCTTCTTCAACGATTTTATCCTCAATTTTTTGAGTAAATTCCTTATCAAAATAATTAGGGATAATTCTATCTTGCATGTCAATTAGTGTTGTTTTTTTGCCATATTTGTGAAAAGCTTCAAGTAATTCAATACCGATGTAACCACCACCGATAATAATTACATTTTTAATTGTTGGATCAACAGCTTTTGCTTTAATTTCTTGTGCGTGAGTAAATGTTTTTGAAACTAAAATGTTTTCAAGATTAATCCCCTCAAAAGGTGGAATAATCGGCCAAGTTCCGCCGGCAAAAACTAATTTATCATAGCTGTCTTTAAAAATTTCGCCACTAACTAAATTTTTAACGGTAATAATTTTATTTTCACGGTCAATTTCGAGAACATCATGCTGTAAATGAACATCGATTCCCATTGATTTTAATTGTTCAGGACTTGAATAAAAAAGTCCAGATGGATCACTAAATTCATCAGAAACTCAAAGTGCAATTCCGCAACCTAAAAAAGAAATGTCAGTATTTCTATCATATGAGACAAGTTCTGCTTGTGGGTAAATAGTTTTTAGGGTTCTTAAAAATGAAGTTCCGGCATGGTTAGTTCCAATTGATATTATTTTCATAAAATCTCCTATTTTTTGTTTTTTCGGGAGTAAAAAAAATTAAATTTAATTTTAATAAATTATACAATGTTTTTCCAATTTTTTATTAAAATTACGTTATAATTTACAAAGTAAAGATTAAGATAAAGGGTTGCTAAAAAGCATTAAAATAAAAAATCTTCGAAATTTTAGAAAAAACCGCTAAATTTCGAAGATTTTTCCACTTTTTTGCTAAAAAATTAATCATTTATGCATTTGCTTAATAAAAAAATAGCGGCTGTTTCAGAACGTAAAATTCTTTTGCCTAAAGACACAACTTCAAAATCAAATTTTTGGGCTAAATCTATCTCTGATTGGTCAAAACCACCTTCAGGACCGATTATTATAATTGTATCATTTTGTGATTGGTCTATTTTTGTCTGGTTTTTTTGGCCTTCAAAGGCGATTAATTTTTGACTAAAATTACTAGAATTTTTCAAAATATCACTGTAATTTATAGGTAAATTTATTTTTGGAATCAAATTTCGAAAACTCTGTTGTGCGCTGTGGAGACAAATTTGCTCTCATCTTTTTAATTTTTTTCTTAAGTCTCCTTCTAATTTTTGACTTACATTTTTACTAAAAAACGGTCAAATTTCACTGACTCCAATTTCAACAGCCTTTTGAATTGCAAATTCAAAGGATTTTGTCTTTAGAATTGCAAGTGCTAAAATAACCTTGTTTTTAGGTTCATTATTTATTTCAAGTTTTTCAATAATTTCAGCTTTGTTTGAATTTTGAACTAATTTTGTAAGATAAAATTCACCTTTGTAAACACAGATAAAATTTTCGTTTTTAATTCGCACAACTTTAATATGATTTAAATTTAAATCATCAAGAATAAAAAAATTTTCTTGTTTTTCACTAACAAAAAAACGGAACATAGATAAAATTTTATTATAAAATTTTACAAATCCTAAAAATTAAGTAAAATTATTATTATAAGGATATAACAAATGAAAAAATTATCAGCTAATGAAGTTCGTCAACTTTGATTTGATTTTTTTCAACTAAAAAATCATCTTCTTATAGAATCTAAACCCCTTGTTCCCCAAAATGATGATTCGCTTCTTTGAATTAATTCAGGAGTTGCGGCATTAAAAGATTATTTTATTGGTAAAAAAATTCCACCTTCAAAACGACTTGTTAATTCGCAAAAAGCACTAAGAACTAATGATATTGAAAATGTTGGTCAAACTTCAAGACATCATACTTTGTTTGAAATGTTAGGAAATTTTTCAATTGGTGACTATTTTAAACTTGAAGCGATTGATTTTGCCTTTGAATTTTTGACTAAATGATTAGAATTAGACCCTGAAAAACTTTATATAACATATTATGATAGTGATCTTGAGACTTTAAATAAATGGAAAAGTTTAGGTTTTCCTGAAAATAGGCTCATTCCTGGTGGAAAAAAAACTAATTTTTGAGACTTAGGTCAAGGTCCTTGTGGTCCATGTACCGAAATTTATTTTGACCGTGGTGAAAAATTTGATGCTCGTGGTGATGAATTAATAAGAAATGACATCGAAAATGACCGTTTTATTGAAATTTGAAACATTGTTTTTTCAGAATTTAATAACGACGGTGCGCAAAATTATTCACCATTAATGTCAAAAAATATTGATACTGGTGCAGGTTTTGAAAGAATCGTCTCAATTTTGCAAAATGGTCCAACTAATTATGACACAGATCTTTTTTTGCCAATTATTGCAGAAATTCAAAAGTACACTGATTTTAAATACGATATTGAAAATTATTTTAAAAAAGATGCAAAACAAGCACAAATTAATAAAAGTTTTAGACTAATTGCTGACCACATTCGCGCAATAAGTGCCGCAGTAAATGATGGAGTTATGCCATCAAATTTACACCGAGGCTATATAATTAGGCGTTTAATCAGAAGAGCCTATTGAAACGGGAAAAAATTAGGAATTTCAGAAGAGTTTTTACACAAATTAGTTCCAATTGTGGCTAAAACACTAAACTCTAATTTTGACATCGAAAAAATTGAGTCTGTGATTTATCATGAAGAGAAAAATTTTATAAAAACTCTTGAAATTGGTCATGAACTGTTAGAAAATGAGATAAAAAAAACTGAAGGTCAAATTTCTCCAGAAATTGTTTTTAAACTTTTTGTTACTTACGGTTTTCCTCCTGAACTAACTCAGGAAATCCTTCAAGAAAAAAATATTAGTTTTGACCTTAAATCATTAGAAGAATATCGCGAAAAACACGCTCAAATTTCCCGGGCAAATATTAAAAAAGGCATGGGAAAGGTTATTGATTCTTTAAATCAAGTTACATCACAAATTTCAGAATTTATAGGTTATGAATTTCACAAAACAGAAACAAAAATTGCTTTTTTAGCAAATCAATTTAGTGAAATTGACCAAAGTAACGAAGGTGAAATTTCATATGCAATTTTTGAAAAAACTCCATTTTATGCAACAGCAGGTGGTCAAAAACATGATCAAGGATATATAATTCAAAATGGCAAAAAAATTGAAATTATTGATGTTTTTAAGGATAAATTTTTAAACAATGTCCATGTTTTTGAAGGTGAACTATCAAAAAATTTACCGGTAATTTTAGAACTAAATTCAGACAATCGCTTAAAATTAGAGCGAAACCATTCGGCAACTCACCTTTTATTTGCTTCACTTCGGGCAGAATTTGGTCCTCAAATTAAACAACTTGGTTCTGATAATAACGAAGAAAGATTGACTTTTGACTTTCCTTGTGCTCAAAAACCTTCAAAAGAAGAAATAAAATCTGTTGAAAACCGTGTAAATTCATATATAAGTCAACAAGTTCAGCGTGAATATTTGGTAACAAACCTAGAAAAAGCCCAAAAACTAAATGCAATTATGACATTAGAAGAATCAGAATACATGGATCCTAATGCGCTTCGGCTTGTGGTTTTTCCTGGAATTACAACAGATTTATGCGGTGGAACTCATATTCAAAACACTAAATTATTAGAAAAATTCACAATTTTATCATGCCAAACTAAGGGTTCAGGAATTTACCGAATTCGTGCTGTTAGTTCTTTTGCCAAAAATGTTGAGTTTTTAGAACAAAATATTGAACTTTTGAAGTTTCAAATTACTTCATTAGTTAATAAAATTGCAAAAATTAGTCAAGATTTTACCTTTGATTTTCCAAGTTTTACTGATTTAGATTCAGAATTTGAGCACTTGACAAAAATTGAAGAAGACCTTAAAGAACAATATAAAAAAATCTTAAAAAATCAAGACATCTCTCAGTCATTAGAATTAAATTCAGAAAATTTTGTTGACATTAACCAAAATAAGTTTTACATTGATTTAGAATTTAATTCCAAAAACTTAAAACAATCAGCAGCTACTTTTAGGCAAAAAAACCCAAAATCAACATTTATTTTAGCTACAAATCTCGAAGATGAAAATCATTTAATTACAGTTGCATCTTTTAACTTAGAATCAAATATCATTCTTGAAAAAATTCTAGAAATTTACGATGGTGCAGGAGGTGGAAATTCTAAAATAGCTCAGGCAAAAATCAAGAAAAAACCTATAAAAGACGATATAATTAAGCTTTTATGAGCATTAGACCCAGAGTTTTAGCACTTGATTTAGGGGTTAAGTCTTGCGGCTTTGCAATTTCTGATTCAGATTGGAAAATTTCACTACCCCTTGAGCAATATAATTTTAATAGGTATGATTTTGCAAGAGTTATCGCGCGAATTGGTTTTTGATTGGATCAATATTCTATTTCTACTCTTGTTTTAGGTTATCCTTTAACTTTATCAGGTAAAATTTCTCCAAGAACAATTATGGTCGAAGAATTCGCCCAATTAATAAAAAAACACTATCAAATACAACTTTTTTTTCAAGATGAGCGACTTTCTTCCAAGGAGGCCAACTCAATTTTAATTGACTCAGGTTTGTCCTTTAAAAAAAGGCAAAAAATTATTGACAAATTAGCAGCTCAAATTATACTTGAAAGATTTTTACAAACACAAAATGCATATGAAAAATAAAAAAACTTTAACTCAAGAACCAATAAACCTTTCAGATCCACAGCGAGTAATAATCGCAAAAGAAATTTCAAATTCAACAAATCCGGGTTACGAAAAACTTTATTCACTTTTCTATACTGAATTTGAAGATTTAAGAATTTTTTCTGTTGTTTTTGATGAGAAAAAAAATATTCTTGCCTTTGAAATTGATAGAAATACTTGAGAAACTACAAAAACTTTTGTTGAATTTGACGACCAAACAATTGAAATTCTAGAGATGCAAATTAATGAATTTTTTGATACAAATAAGTTCATATTTGAAGGCAAGCCAATTGATCCTTTTACTTTTTTTAATAATTTCTCGCCTGAAACCGAATATGATGATATAATTGAGGAACTTAGTGATAAAGAAGCAATTAGAGTTCCTGAAGTAAAAAATAAAACAAAAAAAGCTATAAAATCAAAGGTAAATTAAGATGAAACTAATTGTTGGACTTGGTAATCCAGGTGAAAAATATGCTCAAACAAAACATAATGTTGGATTTTGAGTTCTTGATTTGTTAGCTGAAAAACTCGGATTGACCTTTGATCAAAAAACTGAAAATGGCGTTTTTTGTAAAACAAGTGATTTTATTCTTGCAAAACCAACAACATATATGAATAAATCAGGTGATTTTGTCTTTGAATTAGTTCAATTTTACAAAATTAATATTTTGGATGTGATAATTGTTTATGATGATATGAATTTTGAAATTGGCCAGGCACTAATTAGAGCAACAGGAAGCGCAGGCGGGCAGAGAGGTATGGAAAATATTATTGAAAAATGTGGTACTAAAGATATAAAAAGACTTAAAATTGGTATTTCCCGTGCCGAAAATTCTAAAGAATACGTGCTTAGTCCTTTTGAAAATCAAGCCAAAATTAAAGTTAAACAAGTTATTGACCAAGCTGCTGACATTCTTATTTTTTATTTATCAAATAGTTTTATGACTACGGTTCAAAAATTTAATGCTAACAAAAACAAAGCCTAAAGAAAAATTTTTAATTGCAGTTTCTGGCGGCTCTGATTCAATGTTTTTGCTTGACAAATATAAAAATAAAGATATAATTGTTGTTCATGTCAATTATAATTTGAGGCCACAGGCTATTTTTGAAACTTTATTAGTTGCAAAATTTTGCCAAAAATATAATTTAATGCTTAAAATTTTATCCTTTGATAGTTTTTCTGTTTCGGGAAATTTGCAGGCAAATTTAAGAAAGGTTCGTTACGAGTTTTTTTACCGAGTTTATACACATTTTAAATGTACTAAGTTACTTGTAGCTCATCACTGAAATGATTTTGTTGAAACAATTTTTTTGCAAAAAGAACAAAAAAAGCTAGTAACATTTTGGGGAATTCGCAAACAAAATTTCCTTTTTGGAATGCAAATCTCAAGACCACTTTTGTATTTTTACACAAAAAAAAGAATTCTTAATAGTTGTAAAAAAAGAAAAATCCCTTATCTTGATGATGATTCAAATTTCACAGACAAATATAGAAGGAACGCGATTCGCTTTAAATTACAAAAATTAAGCACTTTTTCTTTGTTTTTTACTTTTTCTGTTCATTTCATTGCAAATTTTTTTAAATTAATAGAACTAAAAAAAAATTATAAAACTCTTGAAAAGTGAAAAAAAACAGAATACCATGCTTATTTTTTCCAAAAAGTTCGAAAAAAACCAGAAATTATCTTTTTATATTTGCACCAAAATTTTGACAATATTAAATTATCAAAGGGAAAAATCAATTCAATAATTGACTTTATTAGTTCTAAAACACCCAATGGATCGTTTTTAATAAAAAAAAATAACTATATAATTAAAAAAAAACTAAAAATATATGCAAAATCTAGTAAAATTTAGTAAGATTTGTTGAACTAGAAAGGAAAATCATGCAAGTAAAACAAAAAAGGAAAGCATCGGCCGGTTGAATTGTTCTTTTAATTTTGGCTTTAGCAGGAATTGCTTATCTTATGTATTATTATTTGCAACCCAGGCTTACTGTTAAAAGCTTATCTCATTTCGAAGAACAGCTAATTAAAAATGCCCAAAGCACAACCGATAATAATTTCTTTTACTCAATTATTTTTGATATTAATGCTTATCGAATTCGTGTAGTTGAATCTGAAGGAGGAAACGCAATTGCTTATTCGGTAATAGCAAATCCTGCTGTTATTACAAAATTCCAATCTGGTGCTGCTGAACTTAGCCCCGTGATTAAAAATCAACTTCAAAATTCGAATATTACAACATATTCAGAATTAGTTTCACTTTCAGTTAAAACAGCTGCGTCAAATTATACAAATCTTACAGATGCAACAAAGAGTCTTCTTAATAGTCTTTATAATTCAATTGGCGCAACAGTACCCGATAATAATATCTATTTGCCTTCTTTTTCTTCAGCCGATAGACCATCTACAACAGTTTTACAATATATTCTCTCATTTCTCCCAGCACTTTTACCAGTTTTATTATTTGCTTTTTTATTTTTCCGTGTGAACAAAAATTCTCAAGGAGGTTCAGGATTTTTCAATCCAGGGAAAAATCAAGCAATCCGTATTAAATCTGATAAAAAATACACTGATGTTGCAGGAAATGTCGAGGCCAAAGAGGAAATTTCTGAATTTATCGACTACTTAAAAAATCCTGGGCGTTATTCTAGCGCTGGTGCAAAAATTCCACGTGGAATTTTGCTAGGAGGTCCTCCGGGAACAGGAAAAACATTACTTGCAAAAGCAACCGCAGGTGAGGCAAATGTACCTTTTTTCTTCATTTCTGCATCTAATTTTGTGGAATTATATGTTGGAGTTGGAGCAAAAAGAGTGCGTGAATTATTTAGAGATGCACGAAATGACTCTCCGGCGATAATTTTTATTGATGAGCTTGATGCAATTGGACGCTCCCGTGGTTCTGGAATTGGCGGGGGTAATGACGAAAGAGAACAAACACTAAATCAACTTCTAGTTGAAATGGACGGTATGGTTGAAAATACCGGACTTTTAGTAATAGCAGCAACAAATAGAACCGATGTTCTTGATCCAGCCCTCTTACGTCCAGGTCGTTTTGACCGTTCAATAATTGTTGGACTTCCTGACGTTAGAGAACGTGAAGAAATTTTAAGATTGCATGCAAAAGGCAAAAGAATTTCTAAAAATATCACACTTGCAAATATTGCCAAAAGAACTCCTGGATTTTCAGGAGCCCAATTAGAAAATGTTATAAATGAAGCAACACTTTTATCAGTTCGTGAAAAAACTCAAGTCATTACAAGTGAGCAAATTGACGAGGCAATTGATCGAGTAATTGGTGGACCTGCCAAGAAAAATCGCGTAATAACTGAAAAAGAAAGAATAATGGTTGCTTATCACGAAGCTGGTCATGCCGTTGTTGGTTTAAAATTAAGATCCGGAGTAAAAGTCCAAAAAATTACAATTGTTCCTCGCGGAAATACCGGTGGTTATAATTTAATGCTTCCTGAAGAAGAAAAATATAACAGTACAAAATCAGAACTTTTAGCAACAATTGCGGCATTTATGGGTGGTCGAGCAGCTGAAGAAATAAAATATGGCGAACAAGAAATTTCTACTGGTGCTGGTAATGATATTGAAAAAGCTACAAAAATTGCCCGTAAAATGGTTACCGAACTTGGAATGTCATCACTTGGACCAATTCAGTATGAGCAAGATCAATCATCGCCATTTTTAGGAAGAGATTATATAAAAAACACATCATTTTCTTCAAAAGTTGGGCATGAAATTGACATTGAAATTCGCCAAATTATTTCTAATGCTTATAAACAAGCTTCTGAGACAATTAAAAATAATTTAGATTTACTTGAATTAATCAAGGATACTTTATTAGAAAAAGAGACAATTGTTTATGAAGAAATTCAACAACTAGCCGAAACTCTTGAGCCGCTTCCAAAATCAGACCCAGTTCAAACTAGTGCTGTAAAACCTTCTGATATTTTGAATGAACTTTTATCAGTAGACCCAGATCCTGAAGAAAATTCAGAAAATCTTCAACAAAATTCAGAGCAAAATTCTGAACAGAAATCAGAAGAAAATCTTGAACAGAAATCAGAAAAAACCCCTGAACAAAACCCTGAACAAAACCCTGAACAAAATCAAGAAGAAAATTCAGACTCTACCCCAAATCAAGACTAATTAAAATTTTCTTCATTTTTATTTAAAATTTAGAAATACTGAAAATAGTTTCAGAATTAAATTGACGTTTTAAGGAATAAGACTATGTCAAAATTAAACGACCAACAACAATTTCGCCTTGAAAAACTTAAAAATTTACAATCCAAAGGATTTAATTATCCAAAATCAATTTTCTTGCATGATAATTTGGAAGAAATAATTAAACAATATCAAGAAAAAAACCATGATTTTTTTGTTGAAAACCAAATTAAAGTCGCTTTTGCAGGTCGTCTTATTCGCCAACGCTCCCCGTTTTTCATTATTTATAGTCAATCATTAGAATTTCAAGTGTATGCAAATAAGGATTTTCAAACACAAAATCAGTTTATTTTTTCAAATTTAGACCTTGGTGACATAGTTGAAATTTCTGGATATTTATTTAAAACTAAAACAAATCAAATAAGTCTTAAAGCAGAAACTTTTTCAATTTTAGCAAAATCACTCCACCCATTGCCTGATCAATATTATGGAATTGAAAATGCTGATGATAAATATCGTAAGCGATATTTGGATTTATTAGTAAATGAAAAATCAAGGCAAACTTTTATTGTTAGAAGCAAAATTATCTCCTTAATTCGTAAGTTTTTTGACTTACAAGGATTTTTAGAAGTTGACACTCCTGTTTTGCAACCAGTTTTAGGTGGCGCTTCGGCTAAGCCGTTTGTAACATTTTATAATTCATTAAGTCAAAATTTTTACTTACGAATTGCAACTGAATTGCCGTTAAAAAAATTGTTAGTTGGCGGAATTGATGCTGTTTATGAAATTGGCAAAATTTTTCGTAATGAAGGTTTTGATACAACTCATAATCCCGAATTTACCTCAATTGAATTTTACCAGGCCTATTCAGATTTAAACAGGATAATGGATCAAACTGAGAATTTAATTCGTTTTTTGTTTGAAGAACTTGGATTAAATCAATCAGATCACTCATATGGTGAAAATAAAATTGATTTTTCACAAAAATTTGCCCGATATGATATGGTTCAAATTACCTCTGAAAAAATGGGCTTTGATCTAAAAAGTGCAAATTTTTCTGAACTTGTTGAATTAGCTAAAAAAAATGCTATAAAAATCGAGCCCTTTTTTACAAAAGGACACTTAATTAACGAATTTTTTGAAAAATTTGTTGAACCTACACTAATAAATCCAACTTTTATAACCGGTCATCCTATTGAAATTTCGCCTCTGGCAAAATCTGATCCAAAAAATCCAAATTTCACACTCAGAGCCGAGCTGTTTATTGCTACAAAGGAATTTGCAAATATGTTTGACGAATTAAATGACCCTATTGACCAACTAAGCCGTTTTCGTGCTCAAATGGCTGAAAAAGAACAAGGAAATAATGAAGCTAGTGAAATTGACTATGAATTTGTTCAAGCCCTTGAACATGGAATGCCTCCTGCGGCTGGGTGTGGAATTGGAATTGATCGTCTTGTAATGCTTTTGACAAACAATGTGTCTATTCGCTCTGTAATTTTATTCCCGCAACTAAAATCTAAAAAGGACTAAAATGAAACTATTTTTTGCTTTTGATCTTGATGGCACACTTTTGCGTTATGACAATACAATTCACCCTGAAAATGTTAAAATGCTAAAAAAACTCTATGAATTAGGGCATATTTTGGTTGTTGCAACTGGAAGAGGACTTTCAGCCTGCATAGATTTAGCAAAACAATATCCATATTTTCACTACCTAGTTTCGAATAATGGAACATTAGTTTATGATCTTGCAACTAAAAAAACAATAAATAACGGGACACTAAAAAAGCAAGTTGTCTTTGATTTATTTCAAGATTGTCAAGAATCTAATTCAATTTGTGCATTTTCTACCCCACATCGTCTTTTTGAATATTCTTCGCAAAAAAGTTATGACTGGCTAAAAAATCAACATATAATGGATTTGAATTATTACACTAAAGTAAATAATTTTGAAATTTTAGAAATTATTGAAACTGATCCCATAACTCAAATTGCTTTTCGAAATGATGAAAAATTAATAAAAGATTTGTATAAAAAATGGTCTAAAAAACTGGAAAATCATTATAAAGTAACAATAACTAACAGAATTTTTCTTGATATAAACCCATTGAACGTTGATAAAGCAAGTGCAATTTCAGATTTATTAGTTAAAAATGATCTAACAACTGACCATTTAGTTGCTTTTGGCGATAGTTCAAATGATTTTCAAATGATAAAACTAGCCCGATACGGTTTTGCTATGCAAGATGCAACTCCTGATTTAATTGAGGTAGCCTCGAGAAAAATTGGCAGTTGTAAATCTGACACAATCGCAAGAACTATCGATATTCTTTTAGAAAATCAAGACAAATTATTTTCTGCCTAAAATTTATGAAATTAAAAAAAAGCTTCTTGAATTAATTAACAAGAAGCTTTTTTTTAAATAGAGTTTAAATTCTTAGTTAATTTCTTTGCGAATTTTATCAACAAAAAATTTAGTGATAACATAAGGTCGAGTTATCATCGAACCAACAACGACTGAATGTGCGCCTATTTTAAAAGCATCAATTACATTTTGAGGCTCATTAAAGCCACCTTCAGCAACAACTTCTATACCGGTATTGCGCACTTTTTGAACCATTCAGCGTAAAAACTCGTAATTATTTTCAATATTATTGTGGTTTTTTGTTGCTTCTGTATAACCGCGTAAAGTTGGGGCAACATAGTCAAATTTTAATCTAATTGCATTTTCAACATCTTCATAGTCAGCACAATCTGCAAGTAAATATTGGTTCTTTTTTCGATTTTTATGAAAAAAATCAACAATTTCATCAAGATTTTCTGCCGGTCTATCGCGCAAAGTTGCATCAATTGCTATTATTTGGTTGTCAAATTGCATTAATTCTTTGAGTTCACTCAAAGTTGGAGTAATAAAAACGCTTGAATTTGTGTATGTTTTTTTAATTAAGGAAATTAACGGTACTTTTTGGTTTAACTCAAAAAAATCTTTGACATTGTCAATTTGTGAAGTTCTAATACCATCAGCCCCACCTAAAAGCGCAGCTTTCATCATTTTTTGCATTATTTTTGCCCCAAAAAGCGGCTCATCTTCGAGCGCTTGACATGAGACAATAAAACTATTTTTTAAAAGACGCATTTTTTTACCTTTTAATTAGTGATTTTTGCTAATTTTTCTTTTATTTTTTCATATTCATCTAATTTTTTATCTTGAACTTTTTGAATTTGAGAAAATTCTTGATTTGATTGGATTGTCTCATTTTCTCTATAGTTAGGATGTCCAAAAATTAGAATTTGATACCATTTTGGCATTAAATTTGGAACAGTTTTTGCAACTTTTTTTGCAACTTTTTGCAACTTAGAATCATTTTTTGCAATTTGCTTTTCTAAGGCAATTAGCTGATCAAATTCAGGTGTTTTTGTTCAAATTGTTAAATTTGTTAAGTTTTTCTCTTTTTTACTAAAGAAAGTATAAACTAGAGATCCAAAATAACCAAAAATAATTGTAAGGAAAAAGGAAATTAGCGCTACATATTCGCTAGCAAATTGAATTACTAAATTTTCGGGAACAAGTCTTTTGTTTGTAAAGATTCATAAAAATAAAGCAGTAATAAAAGCAACACTAATTCCAAGAACAGCGCCAAAAGAATTTGTTCTTCGAGTTAGAATTCCTAACATATAAACAGCACCAATTGGCACACCAAAAAGTCCAACTATTGCAAGGAAAAGGTCAAATAAATTAGTTTGTCCTGAATATGTCAAAAGAAAAGCGACTAACATTCCTTGAATTCCGAAAAATGTAATTAAAATTTTTGAAATAATCAACATTATTCGGTCTTTTATAGGTGCTTTTTTCCTGAATTTACGAATTGGTTGAATAAAATCGCTAACAATAACATTAACTAGCGAGTTCATTGAAGATGAAATTGTTGATTGACTTGCGGCAAAAACTGCGGCAATAATCAAACCAGAAAGTCCCGTTGGTAAGACTTTTATGATGAAAAATGAAAGAAGTTGATTATTTGCCGCGCCTTCGCGACCAACAATTTGGTCAATTGCGTTTTTGGCATCAACATCAAATCCTTGGGACTTAAAGTAACTATATAACATAGAACCAACGCCATAAAACACAAAAATAGTAATAAAAGTTAAAATTGCGTTAATATAGATAGTTTTATTAGTTCCTGAAATGAATTTTGAGGTTTTATATCTTTGGACAATATCTTGAGATGCTGTATAAGAGAAAATAGTTTCAACATATTTTCCTAGAAAAAGAAGGAACATACCACCACTAGCGGCACTTATTTTTCATTGATCTGCATTAAAAACTGACTGATAAATACCGTCTTTACTTCAATCAGTTTGAACTAAACCAAAAATGAGGATGCAAATAATTCCTAAAAGTAAAACGAGACCTTGGATTGCATCAGTTCACAAAACACCTTTAAAACCACCTAAAAAAGTGTTTAAAATTACGACTATTGCCATAATTCCGATGATCAAATAAATGTCTAAATCAACAAAAAGTGACAAAGTCAGTGCAGGAATATATAAAACAATTGCAATCCGAAAAATGTGAAAAATAGCAAACAAACCGCCACTTAAAGCCCGAATTAAATAATTATAACGACTTTCAAGATAAGCATAAGCTGTATTTGCAGTAATTTGTCGATAAAAAGGGATAATTCATTTAATTAAAACTGGGCTAATCAAAATTATTGCTACTTGGCCGACAGATCACATTCACCCTGTTTTGAAAGCAAGTCCGGGGAGACCTAAAAATGTAAGTGAAGAAAGCCCGGTAGCCCAAATTGAAAGAGCAATAACAATTGATGGAACTTTAATTGACTTGGCTACTAAATAAGAATCAGTGCTTTTTTCCTTATTATTTTTTTCTTGGTACCAAAAAAATAATCCAAGCAATAGCATTGAAAGCATATAAATTGCTAAAATAATTCAATCAGTTGTTGAAAAACTTGATTTAGTTTCTTCCATATTTTCCCCCTTTCTCAACTTTTTATAATTAAAAATTTAAAAAAGTTGAAGCTAGTCTAAAAATTTTTCCTTAATTTCAAGCGCCTTTTGATTCAGTGTTTTGCTGTCAATTTTTTTAAAAGGAAGGCGATTATAACCAGCATCAACACCATAAAGTTGCATAATTGCTTTGATTGTTTGCATTAGTCCAACTTCCAAAAGTGATTGAATATAGTCATTATAAACATGAATTTCATTTTTAAAGGCTAGTAAATCACCTTTTTTTGCCAAATCAAGAATTTTTCTTGCTTTAATTGCGTTTGTATTATAAGTTGAACCGATAAATCCACGAGCTCCTAAAAGGTAAGCAAGTCCAAAAGCTTCATCAAAAGCATACATTCAAATTTTTTCTGGATAAGTTTTGATTAGCCTTTCGAACAAAAAGATGTCGTTTGACCCAAATTTGCAGCCAATAACATTTTTAAGATTTAAAATGCTACCAAATTGTTCAATGTTAATTTTTGAGCCTGCAAGTTGGGGCAAGTAATAAATAAACATCGGTAAATCAACGTTTTTTGCAATTTCTTCGTAGTAGTTTTTGATTTCATCAAAAGAAAAATTATAATAAAAAGGTGTGATTGCGCTGATTGCATCAAAACCAAGTTCTTTAGCTTTTTTTCCTAGTTGAATTGCTTCTTCAAGATTTAAACTTCCAATCTGTGCAATTAAAGTTACCTTATTTTTTGCTTTTTTAGCTACAATTTCATAAATTTTTTGTCGCTCTTCAACAGACATTAACAAAAATTCGCCTGTTGATCCAGTGACATAAAGACCGTCAACTTTTTGGACATCAATTAAAAAATCAAGAATATCTTCAAGATTTTTAGTCATAAGTTCGCCTTTTTCATTAAAAGGACTTATTAAAGCGGGGAAAAATCCATGATATTTTTCCATATTAGTCTCCTTTTTATAAGAAAATCTTTTATATTGATTTTCCTATTTTTTGTATATAAAATAATTATATATAAAAAAACCCGTATTTTTTTCAAAACGGGATTTTTCTTTATTTTTGTTAATTTTTGTTAATTTATCTATTAAAGATTAAATTCTTGCCTTAAAAGGTAAAAAGCACCGAGCATACCGGCATTATTTTTGGATTCTGCGATCAAAAGCTCGCATTTATAAGGAGTTTGTTCTAACATTTTTAGGAATTTTTGCTGAATTTTTGCAAAGTATTTCTTATTTATATAGGAAAAACCGCCTCCAATAAAGATTTTTTCTAAATTTTGAAAAATTGCAAGTTGATAGGTAAAGTCAACAACTTTTTGGAAATAGTCATCAATCATTTTTTGAAAATTAACGTTACTTTTGTATAAATTATCAAACTTTTCATATTCAGAAATTCTAATATTATAAAGTTTACTAATTTCTTTGTCAAGCAAACTAAAAGAAAGTCAATCATCAAGCCGTTGACCATCATAAATTAGATAACCAAATTCACCAGCAAGAAAATTTTCACCTCGAATTAATTCATCCTTGACAATTCCAATTCCAACACCAGTCCCTAAAGTAACTGTTGCGTAATTTTTTAGGTTTTTGTGATAAAATTTTTCTGAAATTGCAGCGGCATTTGCGTCATTTTCGACAACAACAGGCAAATTAAATTTTTTTTCTAAAATAGAAAAATCACTGCCAAAATATGGTAATGTTTTATGATTTACAAAAATAATTTTCTTTTTTTCAACATCAACTCCGCCCATTGTAGCAATAGCGATTCCTTTTATGTCTTTCGAAAAATCTGACTTTTCTAAAATTGAGTTGATAATTTCCTCTAAATCCTCTAGAACTGAACTGATATTGGTTTTAAAAATTTTTGTTTTGTGAAAAAAATTGTTACTATCAATAATTCCCATTTTAATATTTGTACCACCAATATCAAAAAGAATGAATTTATCCATTTTGCCTCTCTTTTTTAAAATAACCTTTGTTTTTATAGCATTTTTTAAAATCTTGCTAGTATAAATTTGGTTGTTTCTTTTAAAAATTATAACTTATAAAAGCAAAAATAAATTAGAATAATAATAAATTAGTATCAAAAATTTCTTAAAATATCACGATATAAAAGTCTGATTTTGATACAGAAACTTTAATTTTTACACAAAATATTTATAAAAGAATGGTTTTAACGCTTTAAATTAGCAAAAAAATTTGCTCGTGTGATCGAATTTAGCGTACATTTATTCATTATTAAAGATAAAATGCTGTCATATGATCATGCTAAAGTGGGAAATTTTTATTATTTTCCTAGACAAAACCGTGAAAAAATTGAATCAAGCAAGTTTTCATCGTCTGTTCTGCCAAAAATAGTTTGCAATTCTCTTCAAGCGTTACGTAAATCTACAATGGCAATTTCAGGTCCGAAACCAGATTCTAGACTATTTTTAGCTTCGAAAATTGCTGTTTTTGCCAGTTCTATTTGTGAAATTTGGAATGAATTAGCGACAAATTGATTTTCTTTTCCCAAAAAGGCAAAAATAGTTTTAATTTTTTCAATTAAGCTATCAATTTGTTTGTTTTTAGCACTAATTAATATTTTATCAGTAAATTCTCCCTTATTTTCAATTAGGTCAGATTTGTTATAGACTTGTAAATATACTTGATTTTCGCTAATTTTTTCACTTAAATCAAGATGTTTAGATTTTTTTTGACTTGCATCAATAACATGTAAAATCAAATCAGATTTTTCCATGTTTTCAAAAGTTTTATTAATTCCAATTTGCTCAATTTTTTGTTTAGTTTTTCTAATTCCGGCAGTATCAAAAACTTTAAAAAGCAAGTTGTCAATCACAAAATTACCTTCGACAATATCGCGAGTTGTTCCAGGAATTTCACTTATTATCGCCTTATTTTCGTTAATTAAAACATTTAGAAGCGAAGACTTGCCGCTATTGGGTTCGCCAATTAAAGATGTCCTTATTCCTTCATAAATTAGTCTTGAATTATCGGCTATTTTTATTAATTCATCAAAATTTTTTATTAATTCATCAATTTTAGGAATAAGAATCTGATTTGTTAGAATTTCTACATCATCATATTCGGGATAATCAATATTTACCTCAATAGTCCCGATAATTTCCTCGATTTGTTGGATTAATTTTTTAATAAAATTTGAACTTGCACCAGAAAACTGTTTGAGAGCAACATTGTGTTGTGATTTAACTTGAGCATGAATTAAATCATTAATTGCTTGTGCTTTAACTAAGTCAATTTTCCCATTTAAAAAAGCACGCAAACTGAACTCTCCAGGATTTGCAAGTCTAGCGAGTTTAGTTTTTAAAATAGTTTCAAGAATTAAATTTGTATTTAAAACTCCGCCGTGCGCATTTATTTCTACAGTTTCTTCACCAACAAAATTTTTATTTCCAGCAAATCATAAAACTAAAACTTGATCAATTTTAGTTTGATTATCATGAATCCAGCCAAAAGTTATTTCCATGGAATTACCAATTTTCCCGGTAAAAATTTTTTCCATGATCTTAAAGGCGTTTGGTCCTGAAATTCTAATGATCGAAATTGCTTGATTTATTGCTCCTGAAGCAATCGCACAAATAGTATCAAAAACCATTTAATATATTCCTAAATTAAACTTAAAAGCTAAAAAAAATACTTTTATACACTAAATTCCTATTTTTTTCTCATATTCAGCCAGTGTGCCTTGAAAAAACACAGCTGAATCTTGCTTAATATCCAAAATCGCATTTGCAACTTCCCTTATTAAGGCAAGATTATAAGTTGTAAAAATTGCACCTGAATCATAAAGTTTTAAACCTTCAATAAAAGAATCAATTGATTCAGAATCAAGATGATTAAGTGGCTGGTCAAAAATTAAAAAATTTGATTCACTTAACATCATTTTTGAAAACATTAGTCGAACTTTTTCACCACCAGATGTAACATTGACTTTTTTAAAAACTTGATCACCACTAAAAAACATCCTTCCTAAAAAAGCACGCATTCTATGGGTTGAATTGTCTTTATTTTCATCTTGTGTGTTAAAAATTGGCCACTGTGAAATTCAGGAAATTAAATCTAAATCTGAATTAAAAAAATCATCTGTGTTTGCTGGCAAATAATCAAATTTTATTGTCGAGCCTCAAGTAATTGTTCCTGAAGTTGGGGCTTCTTTTCCGGCAATAATGTCAAGTAATTTAGTTTTTATCAAATCATCATCAACAAAAACTACCATTTTTTGACCTGGTAAAAGTGTAAAAGACACATTTTTAAATAAAAACTCGCCAGTTTCAGGATTTTTATAACTCAAATTTTCAACATTTAATATTTGTTTTCCAGGTCTTGGAAAAACATTAAAACGAATGTAAGGGTATTTTCGTGATGAAGGTTTAATTTCCTCGAGCTGAATTTTCTCAAGGGACTTTTTTCGTGAAGTTGCCTGGGCAGATTTAGAAGCATTTGCAGAGAATTTTGCTATAAATGCCTCTAATTTTGCAATTTGCTCTTCTTTTTTTGCATTAGCATTTTTTTGAAGTTCTTTTAATAACTCAGAAGATTGTTTTCAAAAGCTATAGTTTCCAGTAAAAATTTTAACTTCACCATAATCAATATCAACAGTATGAGTGCAAACTTGATCCAAAAAATCGCTATCATGGCTAACAACCAGAACAATATTTTTATAATTAATCAAAAATTCTTCAAGTCATTTAATAGCTTTAAAATCTAAGTGGTTAGTTGGCTCATCCATTATCAAAATATCAGGATTTCCAAAAAGGGCTTTTGCTAAAAGTACTTTGACTTTATAGGAAGATTTTAATTCTGACATTTTTGAGTATCAAAATTCCTTAGGAATTTCAAGTGCAGAAAGTAAAATTTGAGCATCATTTTCAGCACTTCAACCACCTAAAAGTCCAAATTGTTCTTCAAGTTCTCCAGCGCGGTTATAATCAGCCTCAGTTGCATCCGGGTTTGCATAAATTTGATCTTTTTCTTGTTGAATTTCGTATAATTTTTGGTTTCCCATTATTACAACATCAGTAACAATAAAATCGTCAAATTCATAGTGATTTTGTGATAAAACCGAAATTCTTTGATTTTGTGATGTTTGAATTGATCCTGATGAAGGTTCGATAAAGCCAGCTAAAATTTTTAAAAAAGTTGATTTTCCGGCTCCATTTGCGCCGATAATTCCATAAGTATTTCCTTCTGTAAATTTTAAATTTACATTTTGAAATAAAACTTTATCAGCAAAAATTTTTGATAAATCCTTAATTTCAATCATTTTGAGTCTCTTTAAATTATAATTTAATAAAATATCTAAAAATTATATTACAATTTCTATTAAATTAAAGTAAAAACCTGATAAAAATAACTTCTAAAATTTAATATTAGACCTCTAATTTTCAAAAAAGATTGAAAAAGCTAAAAAATGATTAAAAAGCGAGGTTTTGGTGGCAATAAAAAAACATATTTATAAATTTTTCAGTGGGTTAGCAATTTTGCCAATCTTTTTGATTTCCTGTTCTCAACCAAAAACAGAAACAGATGTTCCTTCTATTCCATCAGTGATTATTCCAATTCCAGAAAACAAGGATGAATTCCAAAAACGTAAGCCACGTTCATTTGATCTTTATGTTTCGGAAGTAAATGCTATTAGGTTGAAATGATTTTTAAATAAACCTAGCTTAATTAATCTTTTGCCCGAGGAAAAAAGCAAAATTTACTCTTCTAATGTTGTAAAAAGTTTTGTTTTTGACAATAAAAATCGAATTTTAGCTTTTCAGGACAACTTTGACTCATCTGAGGAAACTAATCCAAATTTTTTGCAAAATATTTTTCAAAAAACATCCGCAGTTTATTCGGGTAAAAAAATAAATGACGAAAATACCAACCTATTAAATGATTCTGATCAAGATAATTTTGAAAAACATAAAATAATTTCAAAAATTTTTCCCCAAAATTGGCGCTATATTGAAACTAAGTTATTAAAACCAAATATTATTCAAAAAGACAATAAGAATTATCTTTTAATTAATGCCTATAAATTTATTTTTTCATCCCCTCTTAGCAGTTCAAATCTTCAAACTAATGAAAAAACTTGCACAAAATCTGATAAAAAATGACAATTAAGCGCCCCAAACACAAATCCAACCCCTATTTTAAGGCTTCACTGACACAATCAAAGTTTAGAAAATCCATTCAGAATTAGACTTAATTCAAAAGATAATTTAAATTCTGAGTATGATTTACAGCTAATTAATAATATTGACCAACCTGAATCTGTTGCTGATTATAGTTTTAATTTTTCTGATTCAAATCCAAAAATACCCGAAAGTCCGCTTCAAATTTCACACGTAGACCCTATTTTTCGAGTTGTTATTCAAAGTTTTGCTATTCCATATCAAGGCAGTGTTGCTGATTTTGAAAGTGATAATTTTAAATTTGATTATGAATTTAACTAATCAAAAAGCTTTTGCAAATACGAAAATTAGGTTTTTTACATAAGACAATCATTTTTGTAAAAAAAAAAAAAAAAAAATATTTTGATTAATTTTTTACTTTTTGTGTTAAAATGTTAGTTGTATTTTATGTAATAAGGAAATTAATATGCAATTCACTTTAAATATCTTTAATATGTGACAGTTTAGATCAGTGATTTTTTCTAAAAAAATCAGTTTTTTTGCATATTCTTTTTTCAATGTTTTTTATAAATCCATTAATTCATACAAAAATAAAAATATTTTTAAAAATATTAAAAACTCGCCCATTTCAAATTTAATTTTGTAAAATTTTAAAAATTATATTAAATTTAATTTGAAAACGGGCCAAAAACCCGTTTTTTTATTTAAAAAATATTTAAAACTAAATAATGAGGAAAAAAATGACGCTAAAAAATGATGGTGAACATCGCAGAGATCTGTTAAAAATAGGTGCAAGTCCTTCAATCCAAGGCATAAGCACAAAAAATATTGATTATAATTATATTTATACTATTCCGCCAACAAAGAAAAAGAAAAATCCACTATTAAAGTATATGGGTTTTGACTCGTTTTTTTTCCGTTTTTCGAAAAAAATTGTAAAAATTTTTTTCGAATTTATAATAGTGGCTTGAATTGTTGCAACCCTAGTTTTTCTTTTGATTGACTCAATTCCAGGTGAGCCAGGTTTTCTTGATGGTCTAAATGAGGCTCAAAAAACAGCGGAAAAACAACTTTATGGACTTGATTTGCCCCAAGCGCAAAGATATTTCAACTACCTTTGAAATTTTATCAATTTTGATTTTGGAATTTCATATAGTCTTAGACCCCGTGTAGAAATTAGTGATTTTATTTGGCAAAGGTTTTTTACATCCTTTTCAATAGGTATTGTTTCAGTTATTTTGACACTTTTAGTTGGAGTTCCACTTGGGATTGCTGTTGGAAAAAATCCAGGAAAGTTTCTTGACAATTTAGCGACAGTCTGAATAGCGATTTTTTCTTCAATTCCTTCGCTAGTTTTTGCAATTTTTCTTTTAATTTTTGGTCAAAAAGCCGGAATTCCTTATATTTTTGATATACAGGATTTTTCAACTTTTGTTCTACCTGCAATCGCCCTTTCAATTGGATCTGTAATTAGTTATGTGCGATACATTCGATTTGAACTTAATAATGAGTTAAATTCTATGCATGCAAAATTTGCATATTTAAAAAATTTAACAAGAAATCGTTTTGTTTGAACTCACGCACTTAAGGCATCACTTTTCCCAATTGCAACCTTTTTCCCTTTAGTTGTTTTAGGTTCTTTCATTGGATCAATTTTTGTTGAAAAAATCTTTTTAATTACAGGATCTGGGGGAATCATGATTGATGCAATTCAGTCAAAAGATAACAATATTATTCTTTTCTTAGTAATTATTTACTCACTTTTGACAATAATTTCTTATACATTACGTGATATTAGTTACGAATTGCTTGATCCGCGAATTAGAAGGAGGGCAAAATAATGAATCAATTTCCGTCAATTGAAAAATATATTGACCAAAACTTAAAACCTAATCCATTTTTGCAACCCTTTTCATACCAAATGTGAAAATTAATGGTTGCTCAGTCAAAAAGTTTTGATCGTAATTATTTTGGCAAGCCGCGTAATAATTTTTATGAGGTTTTTCTCAGATTTTCCCGTTCCTTTTCAGGTGTTTTTGGAATTGTTACTATTATTTTCATGCTAATTTTAGCGATTATTATTCCTTTTACAACCGGATCGCCAACTGAACTTCGACCTAATATGAAAAATTTAAACTATTTTACACAAGGATTTATTTTAGGTACTGATTCTCAAGGTCGTGATGTTTGGGCATTTTTATGACACGGATTGCAATTTTCATTAATTTTAAGTTTTATTGTTGCGCTTTTTGATGTTGCACTTGGAACTCTTTTTGGAACACTAATGGGTAATTTTGACCTTTTTGACAAAATTTTTACCTTTATTATTAAAATAATTTCAAATATACCGACAATTTTAGTAATTATTTTGATGACATTAGTTTTACGCCCGAGCTTTTGAGTTTTAGTTTTATCATTTTCACTTACTGGCTGAATCGGTCTTGCAAATCAAGTTCGTGCCCAAATAAAAAGAGCTAGAAACTTTACATGAGTAATTGCCTCACGTGTTTTAGGGACTCCTTCTTACAAAATTCTCCTTAATTTTGTGCCAGTAATTATTCCGCTTTTAATTACAAATATTGTTTTTGTAATTCCAGGTACTATTCTTGGTGAAACTGGTCTTGCTTTTATTGGTCTTTCATTACCGAATGTTCCAACTTTAGGAAATGCAATTAATTCAGGAATTCCAATTGTAACCTTGTATCCTCGCTATGTTTTAATTCCTTCATTCTTTTTAATTTTGTTAACTTCGTCAATTCAAATGATCGGAAATTCAGTTCAAGACGCTCTAAGGAGGCAAAGATAAATGATTTCTTATTTTTTGGCCAAATTTTCTGATTGCAAAAATGCCGAGAATCCAGCATTGTGTTATAAATTAGCAAAAAATTTAGAAAAGTTTAAAAAAGATTTAGAACTTTTAGAACAAAAAAAATTGGATAAAAAACAATATCAAGAAAAATTCCTTGAACTTAAAGAAGAATTTTTGGCTTATGAAGTTAACATAAAAAAACATTATAAATCAAAAAAATCCTATAAAATCCAAGCTATTTTAAACAGAATTCAACAATATTGACACACAAGTTTTAACCGTTCGCATTTTGATTTTGAAGCTTTTTCTAAAAATGTTCTCTACAAACAAATTGGCGATAAAAAGTACAAAATTGTTGCGCAAATTAAAAATTTAAATTTATCCTTTGTAAATCCAGCTAATCCTTCAATCCGAAATATTGTAATTCGTAATGCTTCAATTGATTTTTATGAAGGAAAAATTCATGCAATAATTGGCGAGTCTGGTTCAGGAAAATCGGTAATTACTTCTTGTCTTTATGGGCTTGTTGGTGAAAATGCTGTTGTTGAATCAGGAGAAATAAGATTATTTAACAATCCAGTTCACAATTTTGACTTTCGTGCTTGAGAACTTTCAAATTATCGGGGCAAAATAATTTCTGCTGTTTTCCAAAATCCAATGTCAACTTTGAATCCAACCAAAAAAATTGGTAAACAAATAATGGAAGGAATGCTGTTAAATAAAATTGTCAAAAATAAAAAAGAAGCCTATGAAAAAGCACTTTTATACTTAAAAATGACAAAAATTGTTAATCCTGAAATGGTTATGAAATTATATCCTCATGAACTTTCAGGTGGGATGATTCAACGAATTGTCATTTCAGCAATTCTTTCACTTGAGCCCAAAATTATTGTTATGGACGAGCCGACCACAGCACTTGATACAACAGTTCAGGCTTTGGTTCTTGATATTATCCGTGATTTGCAAAAAAGACTAAAAATTACGATCATTTTTATAACCCATGACTTAGGAGTGGTTGCTTCACTTGCAAATTACATCACAATTATGTATGCTGGTCAAGTTGTTGAAGAAGGAACAAGAGACGAAATTCTTTTAAATCCAAGACATCCTTATACTTGAGGGCTAATAACTTCAATGCCTGACATAAATAAAGGTGATCGTTTACAGTCAATTCGTGGGGTAGTTCCATCTTCATTAAATTCAATTGTCGGTGATGCATTTGCGGTTAGAAATGATTATGCTTTAGAACAAGATTTTTTTGTTGAACCAAAATTTTATAGAATAAGTCCAACTCACCGTATAAAATCAGCGCTTCTTGATCCAAAAGCACCAAAAGTTATGCCACCAAAAATTATTTACCAAAAATGACTCCAATTTCAAAAAATGAGGCAAAATAATGAGCAATAATTCTAAATTTTATCTTGAAAAAAACACATATTTTTTTGGTAAGATTGTCCGCCAAACTTGGCGTCAATTAACTCCTGGTGTTAAAAAAATGCTTGAATCTAGCGGCGAAAAACCAATTGTTAGCTTTGAAAATGTCGATATTACCTATGGAACTGGTAACCGAAAAAACAAAGTTATTCATGACATAAGTTTCAATATTTATGAAGGTGAAGTTCTTTCTTTTGTTGGTGAGTCTGGTTCAGGAAAGTCAACAACCGGTTCTGCGCTAGCAGGTTTGGTTCCTCGAAGTTTTGGGAAAATCACTATTAACAATTTAGAATTACCAAAAAATACTCGTAAAATCCGCGCTAAAATTCTTGATGAACTAGTTTCAAATGTGCAAATGATTTTCCAAGATCCACTTTCTTCACTTAATCCTTATAAAAATATTTATGATGTAGTTACCGAAGGAATAGTCAACCTCGAACAGCGAAAAAAAGGTTCAATAAAACAGTTATTTTCACAACATTATTACCAAAATACCTTTGAAAATCTAGTAAAAATTCTTAAAAGCCAAAAAATTCCCCAAAATTTAATCAATCAAATTAGCGATCAATTTTACAAAAACACAACCCAAATTTCAGTGTCAGATTTATTTGCTAATTTAATAAATTACCTTAAAAAAATTAGCTCAATTCACCCAAATATTGTTGACTTTATCCAAAAAAAGTCTCTATTTTTAAAGAACTTTTTGGAAAAACCGACAAAAGATGTAACCTATAAATACGTTACAGACATGCTCGCCTCAATTGGACTTGACAGTTCAGTTTTGTCAAGATTTCCATTAGAATTTTCAGGAGGACAACAACAAAGAATTGGAATTTGCCGTGCTTTATTACTTAGACCTAAAATTCTTGTTGCTGATGAGCCAATTTCGGCACTTGA
Organism: Mesomycoplasma ovipneumoniae; assembly: GCF_035918255.1. Classification (NCBI taxonomy): domain Bacteria; kingdom Bacillati; phylum Mycoplasmatota; order Mycoplasmoidales; family Metamycoplasmataceae; genus Mesomycoplasma; species Mesomycoplasma ovipneumoniae. The sequence continues at coordinate 231,878 of NZ_CP142136.1, forward strand.
TGTTTCAATTCAAGCCCAAATAATCAACATTTTTAAAGATTTAAAGGAAAAATACAACTTAACAATATTTTTCATTTCTCATGATCTTCGAATGGTTGAATACATTTCAGACCGAATTGCTGTTGTTTATCGAGGTCGAATTTTAGAAATTGGCCCAACAAAAGAAATAACCCAAAAATTTTTACACCCTTATACAAAATCATTGATTGAATCAATCCCGACAATTGAATCAAAAGGTGAATCACTTGCAGGATTTATTTATGATCCAAAAATGCATAAATATTCAGAATCAAACCAACCTGAGTGGATTGATTTAGGAAATAACCATTATATTTTAGCCACTTTTTCTGAAGTAAAACGTTGGAAATTAGGAGACTATAATTATGAAAAAAACTAGTATTTTAATCAGTTATCTGCTTGCTGGCGGCGGACTTGCGACAACGGCCGGCGGAATTATCGGTGGAATTAAACTTTATGCAAATAATAACGAACTTGGAGTTTACAATCTTGATGTTGCCTCAGACAATATTAATGAAATTAAACAAGATGAGTTAGTTTATGCTAATTTTTTGAATGCCCAAGGTGAAAAAATTGCAACTTTTGCACCTTTAGAAGACAATAAAGACGGCAAATACGGTATTTTTTTAAATTCAAATATTAAATCTGAAAAAAGAATTTTTTCAGAATCAGAATTTGCAGACTGATTTGCCCAAACATATAACCGTCAAACTCCAATTTTTGAACTACAATTAGGGGTTATGAAATTTGTTAATGAATATTGGGATGCTATTTCACCTTCAGAGTTTTTTGAATATGCTAAATGATTCAATAAAAATGTTTCCTGAGGTCCTGATGCTTTGACATTACAACATTTTGCGCTCAAAAAAGGGGTAACACGGTCAGGAAATAACTTATTATTAGGTCAACATTCAGCTGTTCGAAAAGAAGAAGCAAAAATAGAATTTTATCCTGATTCATTTTTTGGTTCATTTCCAATTTATTCAGAATTAGCTGGAAAAGGTAACGGACTTGACAATTTAACTTACAAAATTTTTCATGATGCAATTTCAAAAGAATCACTTGATGAATATTTTGAAAAAATTCCACAACAACAAGTTTTAGCAAATTATGACAAATCCAAAGTTATTGCTGGAATTCCAGCCACTGATCTTGTTAAAAATGAGACAATTTATCTTTATGATTTAGTTAAAATTTTAAAAAATTCATTTCCTGAAGATCAAGAAATTTTAGCTAAATTAGAAAAAATTAAAGAGCCAGAGAATTTTTTGGTTTTTAATAATGCAGGCCAAACAATTGAGGATGTACAGAAAAAATTTGAACTCGCAATTCTCATGTTTGCGCATGAAAAGGAAATTCAGTTACTTAAAAATTATAGCTTCAAATTTCCCGAAGATTTTAAAAAAACTTATAAAATACGTGATATTTTAAATACAATTAGGTCTGATTTGAAAAATGATGACAATAATGTACCGCGCGGAGTTCTTTCTTTAGACCTTGAAGGTCTTGAGCCTGATCCAACCTCTGAAGACCAAAAAACTCCTGCTAATGGTAAAAGAACAACTGATTTTATACTAACCCAAAATGTAAATCCTGATATTTCAACACTTATTGCTGCTGAGTTAGCTACAAAAATTTCCGAAAAAGTTAATGAAATTGTTAAAAACGGATTTTATGACCTATATAATATAAATCACCCAGTTGGGAAAACAATTGGTATTTATCAAAAAAGCCCTGAAAATAGGCTATTCTTTCCACTTGGATCTGGTACTGAAAGTCCTTCAATTGAGGCGCAAAACGAATTTTTGGCTGAATTTGATGCTAGTTTGTGATCATCATACCAAATTAAGTCAGTCAAAAAATTATCAAATCATGAATTAGAAGTTGAACTAACAGATCCAAAAGACCCTGAAGGTTCAACAAAAACAATCAAATTTAATCTAGACCCATCAAGCCCAAATTATGCTCAAAGTCTTGAAGAATTTGATAGTTTTAAAATTGCTGTTGACTGAAAAAACCGGGCAATTCCAAAGGTTATTCAGGAAATAGAAACTCTAAAAGACGGACAAACAGTAAAAGTTTATCAACTTTATGGTGAAATTTTTGATGGACTAATTGATAAAGTTTTAAAACATAAATCAACAAATGGCGAAAATCTTGTTGGTACTTATGTTGATTCTGAAGTTGACCCAAACACAGGACTAAAAAAATATACCACAAAAACAGGCGAATTTATTGGTTATTCGCATTCATCAAGAATTCCTTATATCGCGCTTTTAAAAGCATCTTCACCATTTTTTAAAACAACCGGAATTAACTATTTAAAATATGTTGGCGCTCATGAATACGGACACCATCAAACTCTAAATTATGCCCAAGACAATTCTGATCCAGATTTAAATGTTGTTTTAAATGCTCTTTCGACAAATACCGGAATAAGTTTGCAGTCTTTTTATAATTTTGAAGTTCTTCAACAATATCTTAATGCAAGATCTTCTGGTCTAAGTTTGCGAAAAGCAACTCCAAGTTTGAACCCTGAAGATAAAGGAATTTATCCAAATTTTAGCTTTGACAGCGAAAATAACTTTGAGGATGAATCTGAAATTTTTGGCGCCAAAGAAAATCAAGATCTTGATAAGTTAATTTCTAAAAAATCTCGTAGATTCCTACAAACTATTGATGGGCTTAAAACTGCTGCAGATATTCGAAAACTAAAATTATATGATCTTTTTCTTCTAAACTCAATTGATCCAGATTCAGGGACAATAAATCCTGGAATTTCAGGTGCTTCTAAATTCTTCCGAAATAGAAATTCAACTTCGCAAGAATTTACTGAAGATGAATCAAATCAAGAGGCTAAAAACCAAAAAGGATTTATAAATTCTAACGATATTCAAGGCATTTTTGCTAATTCATTAACTGATGGAGCTGGAAATAAAATCCAATTTGACGCACAAGGTAAAATTCATGTCGCTGATTTTGAGCCAAGTTCTGACCGAAGAACTTTTAAAAATTTAAAAGTTCACTTATTTTACGAAAATGGTAAGCCAGTAATTGATCCTTTAACTTTCAAAAATCCTGAAAGTCTCGGTGAATTACAGGCAAAAATCCGTGAAATTCAGAATAATTTTGAGGCTAACATAGTTAAAAACTTTCGCGATAATGGGTGAGATTCAAGTGCTCAATCATTTACTAGATTTTCACCTTCAAGTCCAGCTTTTGAAAAAACACTTGATTCAATTTTGCACAACCCCGTTGAAAATCAAGCATTTTTTGGCACAATTATCGGTGAAAACCCTCAAAATTTAAAAGCCAGTGTTGAAATTCCAGATTCAGTTTTTGACTTGTCAAAATTTTTGGTAGAAATTCAACTTTTGCCTAACATTCCCGATAGTGTGGCGAATTTAGCAAGGGAATTATTAGATAAAGAAAGAAATGCCGGCTTTAAATTCCTTGATTTTTTCAAATTATTCAAGGGAGTTCAACCTGATTCCTCTAATAATGAAATTTCCCAAGCTTTTGAACAATTCAGAACAACACTTAATTTACAAAACCAACTTCAACCGATTCTTAACTCAATGCTTAACGTTTCTAGCAAAAAAGATTCAGATTTACATGCAAATTTAAGCAACATTTCGAGTTTTAAAGACTCACTTTTTTCAAAAATACCCCAAATAGTCTCACTTCTTGAAAGGCTATACACTATTTATTTCCAAACTTTAGTTGAGGCATTTTCAAAAAACGGTACAAGTTCTGGTTCGGCAGCAGGAGCAGGAATTTTAACTAGACTCTTTACTTTAAGACTTAATTCTGAACTATATAAAAATTTAGATAAAATTATAAAATTCACCGACCAAAGCGGGCAAAGTATTTCTCCTAGTCAGTTATTTGTAACATTAGAAAATTTTAATGATTTACCACAAACACAGCAAAATAATCTTAGTATTTTAACTAATGGTCCGATTTTTGCTAGTTCATATTTTGGGAAAATCATTTCAGTAAATGGAAATCAATACTATCAAAATCCAAAATATGACTTTTATACCGGTGTTCAAACTCAAACTAAAATTGATAATGTTCTTGATCAAAGCGAATTTGACCATACAAAACAATTATCAGAACGTTGGACTTCACCTCTTGGAAATCTTTTAAAATTTTCACAAGTGACTGCTCAAAAGCCACTTTTTGGAATTGCTGAAGATTTTAAATTTAATGTTTCAGGTACAACAATTGATAAATCCAAAATTTACCTCGATGCATGAGATAAAACTGTTTTTGGTTTTGATTATGAAAATAATTATTTTGGATATCAAAACGAAAATAAACAAACAGAATTTTCATCAACTTCAGATTTTATAGAATTTATTTCAATTGATCCATTTGCTCTTAAAATTTCAAAAATTAACGGTGAATTTGTTAGAAATTGAGATTTTGACTATGTTAATTCCAAGTTTGACCTTTATAAATATAGTTTTGATAATTTGTCTAAAAATTTCAAATTTAAAGAAAATCAAACTGGAAATCCAGCGCCTAAATGAACTAAAGGTGAAAAATTTGACTCAAAAATTGAACAATTAATTTCAATTTTTAATATTTCTCGTGAAGAATTACAACAAAATTTGCAAAAATTTGCGAACAATTTAATGGAAGCCTTTGAGCAATCAACTCTAAACTTGTTAATCAAAAATACAAAAATAGATAACAAAAATATTGATCACCTATTTTTATCATCTGTTGGTTTTATGGGATTTAAAAATTTTGCCCGAAAAACACGAGCAACTTTACCGTCAACAAAATTTGGGAAACTAACAAATTTTGATAGGATTGAAATTAGAGGGGTTGATTTTGCAGGTTTTGATGAAACAAATTCTTTGGTTTTAGATGAAGAATCTTTCGTTGACTCAGATTTAAATAACTCTGAAAACTCAGAAGTATTTAGATGAATCAAAGGCTTTTTGGAACAAAAAAATATTGAAGCTACCAACCTTGATTTGTTTAAATTGCAATATTTAGTAGGGACAAAAACCGTTGTTGACTACACAATTGATGGCTTATTCCAACGATTCCAACGAATGAATACAGATCTTGAACTGTCATGACTTCGGTCAAAAAATTCAGCTAGATTTGAGACAAAACCTGACGATTTTTTCAGTAATTATGTCTATAATTTTCCCGAATCTTTAACAAGAGACTATGTTCAAATTCATTATTCTCCAAGTGACGAAACGCTTGATAATATTATGCCAGGTTATAAAAATATCTCTGAATCTAATACTGGAAATGAGTATTTTGTTGACGCAATTTATACGAGAAAATGGATTAAAAATTTCATTCCCGCTTTTGACATCGCCCAGGCATACTCTCAAACTTTAATTAGTCCATTTACTAACTATTTTTTGACTAATTATGTAACTTCAAAAAATTCTGAAAATTTAAATACTTTATACCAAAACCTAACAAAAACTTTCCAAAAAGCACAAGAAAAACAACTTTATGATCAAGTTCTTGAGTTTAGTCAGCAAGAAAAGGCCGAAATTGAAAAAATCCAAAGTGAAGAACTACCTAAAAAATTCATTGATAAAACCTTAAAAAACATCGAAAATCAAGGAAGAATTCAGGAAGTTAATGCCAAAATTAAAAGCCAAAAAGATGATATTTTTGCTCAAACTTCAATTGAATTATCTCGAGTACTTTCAGCTTACAAAGGTGAACTTGGCGATTCACAAACATTTAGTAGAGCAAATATTCAACCGGTTGTTGGAAATCTTCGTTGAAGAAATGGCTATATAAATCAAAATATTTCTACAAATAATGGATTTTTTAAAGATCGCTTCCAAAGAAAAGTGCTAAATTGAGAATTGTATGATGACAATTTGGAACCTGTTGAGGATCAAACTATTCGAATAACTAACCTAAAAGGTGAAAAAGTAACAAACAGACCAGAAGCCTTTTGGTATTATTCTCTCAAAACTCAAGGTGTTGGCCAAAGATCGCTTTCAGGAATTTGGCGTGATTCTAAACAAGATAAAGTTGCCTTTTGAGGTTTTCTAAAAAATGAAGATGCCCAAAAAGCTAAATATTTAACTCTTGAAGATGAACAAACAGCCCAAAAATTCTACATCAAATTAGTGAGTGATTCTACAAATAACATTTTTTATCTAAAAAAACAAGCTGATTTATCAACAAAATGGACGCTAAAAGACGAAGGATATAGCTCATGAATTTCATCTTGGTCAATTATCGGTGAGTTCAAAAATGCACTTCTTAGACCAGGAATTGACGGTCTAAAAAGATTCAGAATTTACTTTTCAGATGAAAATAGGCAAGAAATTAAAGACTTATTTACATTAGGAAATTCAAAATATCTTGCTGAAAATGGTAAAAACTTCAATTTAGCACCAACATATATTGAACAAAAATCAAATCAAACATTCCTTGTAATCAGACCTCAATTTAAATAGGAGCTAATATGAATAAATTTAAAAAGTTACTGATTTTAAACACTTTTTTTGCAATACCCACTTTTTTCTTGCTTTCATGTGCTTCTGCTCTTGAAAGAAATCGGCAGGAATTTGACTTTGGAGTTTCAACAACAACAATTAATACTCTAAATTATGTAAAGAATAATTCTTCACACCAAATTCTCAATTCTTTAGTTGAATCTTTTGTAAAACCAGGTCCATCTGCTTCAAATTCATATGGGGCAAAACTAAATTTGCCTGCAATTACCTTTGAACTTTATAGCACAAATCTTCAAAGCGCATCTGCAGATCAAATTCTTCAAAATCCTACAAGCATTAGTGCTGATGGTTCTTCTTATCCAATTAGCGATTTTTCTTTGGCACTTGGATCAATAGCTCCTTCAAGTGGTGGCTCAAAATCTTTTATTGGAATTCAAAACGCTTCTCAATCAATCGTTTCAACCTCAATTTTTCTAAATAAAGGTGCTTCAAGATGGTCAAATAATCAACCTGTTATTGCCCAAAATTTTATTGACTATATTTTATATGTACTAAATATTAATGTCGCTTCACCTAATTTAGTTAAAGTTCTTTCAACAAACATTAAAAATGCCCAGAGAATGATCTCACTACAACAGGATTATGTCTCAAAATTTGGAAATCCTTATCTAAATCCCTTTGGTCAAAAAAGATACATAAAAGACGAAAAAACCGGTAAAGTTAGTCTTGATTTTGACCAAAAAGTTTTTGAATCACAAAACGAAGGTGATGAAGAATATGTTGCTCAATTCAGAGAAGAAGCGCGAAAATTTGGAATGTACACAGGTCAAATTTTTGAACAAATGACCAATAAAGAAGCTGTTGAGTTAGTTCAAGCTAACTTGTCTTTAAATCCCGATTTTAGTGCTAATTCAACTGAAATTAATGTTGTCGAAAATGGGCAAAGATCTGTAATTAAATTAACAAAAAACCCATTTTTAGACCCTTCACAAATTTTTGACGGTCCTAATTTAACTCCAAGATATGATTTTTTGCCTGGGGACGAATATGGACTTAGAATTCAATTTGAAGACTCAGCAGCAAAAAAATTCATTAACTTGTACAGACAGATCGTTTATCCTGATATATTTTTCCCGATAAACCGTGAATTTGTTGAGATTCATGCTGGTGGAATTAATAATTTTGGTACCGATTTATCGAAATTTTTAACTAACGGACCTTTTGATATTTCTGAACTTAATTTAGGTTCACAAGGTTCAATGATTCTAACAAAAAAACAAAGTTATTATTCATCAGATAAAACTGTTCCTAACAAAATTAAAGTCTTTTTTGCCGAACAACCTGAACTTTTATCTTCACTTTTCCTTGATGGCTATATTGCAAAAACTAAAATTCCTTCAACATTTCAGTCCAAATTCTGATCAGAAGAAAAAACAAGAAAATACATGGAAAAACAAACCGGATATGGGACAATCGGAATTCAAGTTAATTTGGACAATGTCAAAAAAGGAAAATCATATCTTCAAGATTCAGATCTTCGAAAAGTTATTTTTTATGGTATAAACCGGATTGATTTACTCAATTTATACGGTCTTGACCACTCTTTTCCACAGACAACTTGAACTAATTTTGACAGTATTTTAACAGCTCGGGGATATCCCTTAGAGACCTTTTTGGAAAACAGAAACTACCGTTCAGAACTTTTAGACTCAAGTGGTAGACAAGTTGAATTTCCAGTTTTAGCCCAAAATTATGGCTCACATTTAGCAAAAGGGGTTTGATTTGAATCTGTTCCGCGAGTTGACACTTCTTATAGTCCGCAAGCTGCAAATTTTTTCCTTGAAAGATTCAAAAAAAATAATCCTACTGTTAGAAAAGTTAAACTAAGTTTCATTTATAAAGATGATGCCGAAGAAAAAGTTGCTATCGGTCTGCAGGACATTTTAGCCCGAAATACGAATAATTTTATCGAAATTGACCCTGTTAGACTTCCTGATGGAATTTACCAACAAAGACTTTCAACTGGTGACTTTGATTTAACAATGAAAAACATTGACTTTTTCAACATCGGTGGTTCTCAACCTCATTCATATATAAAAGCGTTTTTCAACACTGATGAAATTTCGCCAAGTGATAATAAATTTTCTGGACTTGAGTCAAATCCAGCTTCTTCAATGACTTATTGAAAAATGTGAAATGAAATTTCACCTGAGCAAAGGGCTGAAATTGCTAAAAGACTCGAAATTTCTGACATTTTTTTAAAGAAATTTGAAGAACTAATTACCCGAAAATTGAAAGTTGACGCCCAAGGAAAGCCTATTTTTAAACAAGTCTACCTTGATGTAGATCAAAAAATTCCTGCTACCGATTATAATAATAAGCCAATTTTAGTTCCAGAATTCTCTGAGTCATTAGATGAATATAACAACAGAATTGACTCATTCTTTAATGCAATTTTTACTCCTCAGGAAAGACGTGAAGGCTGAACTCAGAATAGAGTTTTTGAATTTGTCTTGGTTTTTGAGAAAATAATTCGTGAATTTTCACCAATTATTCCAATTATGGAAGTAGACACTTTTTGAACCATCAACCGAATTAGGGCAGGATCAGGAAATTCCTTCCAGTTTGCTTTTGATGTTGAGAATATTAAGGTCAATTTTGTAACTCCTGAAGATGGTAAGGAATAAATTTTGCAATTTTTAATCTAATTTAATTTTCAAATAACTTGAAAAATAAATAAAATACCAGTAATTTCTGGTATTTTATTTATTATTAAAAAAATGGGGTAGATACCTGAGTCTGACAGTTTGATGACAAAAATTCACTTTTTAGTGAATATCCTGAGTTTCCCAGTTTGAAGGCAAAAATTCACTTTTTAGTGAATACAAATATGAAAAAATAACGGTAAATCAGTATTTTTTTATCGTAAAACCTTATTTTTTATTAATTCCGTTTAATTACATTTTTAAATTAATTTTTATGGTATAATTATAAATTATGAAAAAACAAAATTTGGTTTTATTTAATGTTTGAGGAAACTCGAAAGATAAACTATATAAATATGTTGGCTGAACACAAGGTTACGGTAAAGCTCCAAAACGGTGATTTAGTTTAGGAAATGTGCAAAATTTGGAAAAAATTAATCCAAATGCTATTCAAATTATCAAAGAAAAGTTGAAATTGTTTTCAAATTTAGATGACATGAATAAAGTCAAGATTGCTTTGCTTGATTCTATTAAAAATTCCAACATAATCGAAGGTTCGGTTTTTGTTGGCGGGGAATTAATTGAAAAACTTATTGAAAAGCACAATATTTTTGAATCACTTCCTAAAAGTAGACATAAAAATATGAAAGAAATTTTTAACTACTTAATTTCAAAACGGATCACTGATCCTGGTAGCATTATTAATGCTTTTGATAAAAAAGATGACTACTCAAATCAAATAAATACTTCCAAAAATAGTTTTTATAGACTCCTAGATCTTGTCTTTGAGTCACAAAATCAACTTTTAAATAGTGTCAACAAAATGGTAACAAGTGAACTTGGAAAAAGGGACAGTGAATTTTATTTTGACTCATCAACAGTCTATTTTGAGACATTTGAAAGAAATGGATTAAGAATTCCTGGTTATTCTAAAGATGCTAAATTCAAAGAAGACCAAATTGTCATTGGCTTAGCGTGTGATAAAAATGGTATTCCTTTTCATATTAAAGTTTTTAAAGGAAATACCGGCGATTCTAGTACATTAATCCCTTTTATTTTAGATGTTGAATCCAAATATAATATCAAAAATATGACAATAATCGCTGATCGCGGCATGTCAACAGCCGCAAATATTCGATTTCTTGAATCAAGAAACTATAATTTCATTATTTCTTATCGTGCAAAGGTAGGGACTCAAAAATTTAAAAATTATTTACTAGATCCAAGCGATTATGTTAATGTAAGTGCGGATTTTAAGTATAAAAAAGAAGAATTTTATTCATCATATAAAAATAAAAGATACACTGAAAATATTAGAAGAAGAATTATTACTTACAGTACAAAAAGAGCGATAAAAGACAGAAAAGCTCGTGAAGAGCAAATCGAAAGTTTTATTAAAAAACAAAATAAAGACGGTTTTATCGAGGTAAACAAATTGTTTGGTAAAAAACCTAAATATTTTAAGGAAATTTCAAACATGAAATTTGAATTAGATCAAAGTAAAATTGACAAAGACAAACAATTTGATGGCTACTATGTTTATGAAACAAATATACTGAATTCGAATGTCTTAGATATAGTTGAAAAATACCAAAAACAGTGGAATATTGAAGCTAATTTTAGAAGTCTAAAAGGTTTGTTGAATATTCGGCCCGTATTTTTAAGAATTGACGAGCACATTCTAGCTCATACACTTTTGTGTTTTATCTCACTAGTTATTTTAAAAACTATAATATTTAAAATCAACAAACATATTAGTGATAACAAGTTATTTGAAAACAATCAATTAACTGAAGTTGGTTTAGTAACGATGTTGCAAAAATTAAGGCAAAGGGTTGAATTTAACACTTTAGATCAGCAAATAACATTTAAAAATCGAGATGGTGTCCCTAGTGATCCGAATATTTGAAATAGGTACGATTTTTACTTTAATATCTTAATAAATAGGTAAAAAAAATTGTAATTAACTTTTAACAAAAAATTTAAAAAAGCCCCTAAAACCGGATACTTTTTTAAAATTACCTTATGAAACTGGGAAACTCAGGAAAATTCACTTTTTAGTGAATATAAATAAGCAAAAATACCGCTAAATACGGGTTTTTTGACTTAAAATCTTAATTTTTATAGTTTTGAAATTAGCCCTTTGTAAAAAAAAAAAAAAAAAATGCTTGGTCTAAGAAAAAATTATGTTATAATAAACATCACTTAAGAATAATTAATAAATTTGATATTGAATTAAAGGGGAATTTGTTATGTTTTTGCCATAAAAAAATCAGATAGTGCGAATTATCCATTATATTTTTAAATATGATGGAATGCCATAAATTTGACCGTTTAGAAATCTACAAACTTATGGCTTTTGGTTATTGTTCTTTCAAAACTTCATATATTTTTTTAGGCTCAATGTGAATAAAAATGAGTTTTCTTTTTACATTGAGTTTAAATAGTAGTTGTATTTTTTTATGATTTTTGTTAGCGTTTTAACTAAAAAAGGTAGTTTAAATATTTTATAATTTTGCTTTTTAAGTTAAAATTTTAGCTTTTTTTAGTTTGCTTTATTTGATTAATAAGTAGATTTTTCTTTCGCAAGTGTTAGTTTAAAATTTAGTGTTTTTGCCTTGATAGTTATTTTTCCTGAGTTTGCTAGAAAAGTTAAAAAAGCGTCTAAAATAATAAACTAGGACAGTTTTTTAAGATTATCTATCAAACTGGAAACTCGGGATTTTAGTCTAATTTTTATAGAAGTTAAAAAAAATAAATAAAATACCAGTATTTTCTGGTATAATATTTAATATTTGAAAAATGGGGTAAATAAAATGTCGGTATCAATTAATGAAATTTTTATACATCCTGAGTTGTATGATCAGAAGAAAATTACAGTTCAAGGTTGAATTACAAATATTCGCGGTAATCTAAAAATAATGTTCGTCGAACTAAATGATGGTTCGTCATTTAAAAATTTACAATGTGTCCTTAAGAGTGATAATATTGACTTTACAAAAGTAGAAAATTTAGCAATTGGTGAAGCTATTGAGATTAGTGGTGTTTTTTCAAGCACTCCTGAACGCCAACAAAATGGTGAGGTTTTAGTTGAGGATTTAGAGGCCAAAGGTCGTAATTATAACAATAATTTTCCGATTCAAAATCAAGAAATTTCCTTAGAAGTTCTTAGACAAATTCCACATTTTCGTCACCGAACTCGACTTTTTCGTGCGATAATGAGACTAAGATCTTCACTTTTTTATGAAATTCATAAATTTTTTCGTCGTCAAGGATTTGTTAATTTTTCAGCACCAATTTTAACCTCAAACGATGGTGAAGGTGCTGGTGAAACTTTTATTGTTGACGATGAGCAAAAAGATTTTTTTAACAAAAAAACAACTTTAGGTGTTACAGGTCAACTTCATGCTGAAGCTTATGCTCTTGGTTTTAAAAAAGTCTACACTTTTGCCCCTACGTTTCGCGCTGAGCGATCAAATACTAGAAAACATGCTGCCGAATTTTGGATGATTGAACCTGAAGTAGCGTTTTTTGATCTTGAACAAATTATTGAATTAGCGACAAAATTACTTCAAAAAGTAATAAAATCTGTAATAATTCGCAACAAAGATGAATTTGCATTTCTAGAAAAAGTGGGTGATAAAAACCTGCGCCGACGTTTAATTCAATTCTGTGATTCTCAAGTAGCACAAGTAACTTACGAACAAGCAATTAAATTACTTTCTGACCACAAAGATCAATTTGAGGAAAAGAACCTGTTTTTTGGTGCCGATTTAAAAACTGAGCATGAACGGTTTTTATCTGAACAAATTTTTCGCGCCCCTGTTGTTGTAATTAATTATCCAAAATCTCTAAAAGCATTTTACATGCACCAGAACGATGATGGCAAAACTGTCGCAGCCTTTGATCTTTTAGTTCCAGGAATTGGTGAGTTAATCGGTGGGTCTCAACGTGAAGTTCGTTATGAAAAACTACACGAGAGAATTACCGACTTGAACATGAAAGTTGAAGATTTCCAATGATACCTTGATTTGCGTAAATTTGGTAACCCCGGCTCAAGTGGTTTTGGACTTGGTTTTGAAAGATTGCTAATGTTTGTTACTGGAATTGATAACATTCGTGATGTAATACCTTTCCCAAGAACGAATAAAAATATTTTAATGTAAGAGGATAAAATTGAAAATTGATTTTGTAAAAGCAAGTTTTTGAAGACGTTTATTTGCAGGATTAATTGATTTTGTATTTCTTTTTCTTACTTTTTTAATATTTTTCTACCTATTTTTGATATTAACTGAATGGTCAAAAATAAAATTTTATCTTTGAATTCTAAGTGTTTTTTTATTTGTAATTTTTTACCGCATTTTTTTAATTATTTTTTTAAAGCAAACAATTGGACTTTTTTTAACAAAAACTAAAGTTGTTTTTTTCGAAGAAAACCTTAATTTTTTAAAAAAATTCTGAATTTTACTAAAAAGGGAAGCATTTTTAAGTCTTAATTGAATATTTTCGCTTTTATTTTCCTCAATTATTTTAGATTTGAGTTTCGGAATTGATCTTAACTTTTTTCAAACTTTTCAAAATTCAAGCCAAAATTTAACTTTTTTTCAACAAGTTAGCTTAAGTTTTCCCGCTTTATTTTCAAAAATTAACTTTTTCTTCTTAATTGTAAATAACCTCTCAATTTTAGGTTCAAAAAAATTAACAATTATTGATTCTTTTTCTAAAACAACTATTTGCTTGAAACAAACGCCTATAAAAGCGGATTATTTAAGATCAATTCATGCAAATTTTAGTCCAATTCATTGGGAGGTTAATTAATTATGTCATCACAAAATATTCTTTCACAGCTAAATGACAAACAAAAAATCGCTGTTATTAGTAATAGCTCGCATCTGAGAATTGTTGCAGGTGCTGGAACAGGAAAAACAACTGTTCTAACAAAAAAAATTGCCTATATTATTAATGAATCACTGGCATATCCCAATCGTATTTTGGCGCTAACTTTTACAAATAAAGCCGCCGAAGAAATGCGAACTCGTGTAGAAAAACTTGTTCATGAAAAGGCAAAAGATATACAAATTTTAACTTTTCACTCGCTTTGCAATTTGATTTTGCGAACTGAAGCAAAAAATATTGTTGAAATTGATGAAATTCAAATAGATGATTACCGTTTTAATATAATTGATGAGCAAGATCAGCGTAAAATTATAGAAAAACTTTTAGGTGCAAACCTTAAAACATCCGAGGACAAAGACGATAAAAAAATTACTGCATTTCAAGCGATTGAGTTTATTTCAAGAGCCAAAAATTTAGAGCAATCCCCAAGCCAAGCACTCAAGCTAGCAAATAATGAAGTTGAATTAATTAAGGCCAATGTTTATAAAAATTATATTGAAAAAACAAGGGAAAATAACATAATTGATTTTGACGATTTATTGCTTTATACTAAAATAGCATTTGAAAAAAATCCACAAATTGCCCAGCGTTGACAGAAAAAATTTGACTTTGTGCTTGTTGATGAATTTCAAGACACCTCGCTAATTCAGTATTCTATTTTAAAGTTTTTTATTAAGAACAATACAAAATTATTTGTTGTTGGTGATCCTGATCAGACTATTTATTCTTGAAGAGGCGCTGATCCATCACTTATTCTTAATTTAGAAAATGACTATCCTGATTTACAAACAGTAATTCTTGACAAAAATTACCGCTCAACACAAAATATTCTTGATGCAGCTAACCATTTAATTTCAAATAATAAAAACCGAATAAAAAAGAATTTAGTAGCTCACTCAACTGAAAAGATTGATATTCATTTTGAAGATCTTGGTAATGAAAGAGGCGCTGAAGTTGACTGAATTTATGAGACAGTCCAAAATTTAATTACAAAAAACAAAGTAAATTATCGAGACATTGCAATTTTAGCACGCTCAAATTTCTATTTTCGACAAATAATTGACAAACTTGATGCCCATAATATCCCTTATATAAAACACGGAAATTCTCCTCTTGCTGCAAAAAAAGAAGTTCGTGAAGCTATTTATTTTTTAAAAGTCATTGAAAATTCTGACCCTTATGCTTTTGAACAAATTATTAATGTGCCGGCCAAAAAAATTGGTGCTATCACAATTAGTAAATTAAATGATTTAGCAGCTAAATTTGAACTTAATTTGTACGATTTTTTATTTAAATACTATTCAGGAAAAATCAATTTAAAAGAAGAACATGGTAAAATTCCGTTAACTATTGAAAATCAAGCCAAAATTAAAAATCTTTTTGAAAGAATAACCGCCGCAAGACGATTCAAGTCTGAAATTGAAGAAAAAAATCCGACAGTTTTTAAACTTTTTTCGCAAGTTCTTGACTCTTTTTTGAAAAAAATTAACTACTTTAGTTCAATAAAAGATCCTAAACAAGAATCTGACACAAAAGAACTTTTGGAAAAATACTATGAATCACTTGATAATTGGCAAATCCAAAATCCTAACAAAAAATTAGCCGATTACCTTGATTTTGCAGTTATTTCTCATTTTGAACAAACCGAAACCCCAAATCGAATTAATTTATTAACAGTTCATTCTTCAAAAGGGCTTGAATTTGAGTATGTTTTTTTAGTTGGTATGAATCAAGGAGTTTTCCCTTCACAAAAAGTTCTTGACCAAAATCTTGAGAGTGAATACGAAGAAGAAAGAAGGCTAGCATTTGTTGCAGTAACAAGGGCAAAAAAAGTTTTATATATAACAAACGGATTTCGTGGTACTTTTTATAATGATCATGGTCGTCGTTGAAAATCTAGTCAAAATTCAATTTCACCATTTATTAAAGAGATGAAAATTAAGGCTGAACAATTTTATCAGTTTCGTAAACTTGATGCAACTGGAAAGCTTAATTACCAAAAAACTGATTCAGAAAATGTTGAATTTGCCCCTGGAAATCATATCGCTCATCTGAAATTTGGTAAAGGAATCATTTTGGAAGTGCGAGCTGACTCAATTTTGGTCAAATTTTTCGATATTCCTGGTGATAAAGGGATAAAAACACTTGTTAAAACTCATAAGTCCATTGAAAAAATTTCGTAAAAATGTCTCCACAAATTCAAACTTATTTAATAGTTGCGCTAATTTTGCTAATTAGTATTTTTTTTGTTTGCTTTTTGATTATAGTGTTACTTTTTGCCAATAATAAAAAAACCAAAATTCTCCCTTTAATTCCTTTCACTTATGATTCTGATTTAAAAAGAATCCGTGTTAGCGATGTTTTTTCACTTCCTAGTTTGAAATATATTGTTGAAAACAACAATTTACTAACAGGACTTTGGGTGAGTCAATCTGATTTTATTTCGCTCCTTGAAGAACCATATCAAAAATTATTCCTTTCACGAATTGATAATTGAAAAAAAGGTTCAATCACAATTAAATTTCAAAAAAGATTTCTTTTTAACAATAATTTTAAAGTTTTTTTCCAAGATAAATCAAAAAACGGTTTTGTTTTAGCCCAAATACAAAAATCAATTTTTGATATCGCTAAATACCAAAAAACCTTTAAAAATCGACTAGTTGACAAACTAATTCTTGATTTTGCAACCCCAAGTTTTCTGGTAAGCTTTAGTTTTCCTTTTGAAATAACGGACGATTTTGCTAAAAATTTTTATATTTCTTACAACAAAATTCTCCCTTTTTTTGTTAAAATTTCTAATTTTTCCATTTTTTACTTTGAGAATATTTTGATTATGCAAATATGTGCAAAATCACCTAAAATGCTGGAAAAAATTAGAAATTCATACAAAAATTTTGCAAAAGCCCATAATTTAGGTAATTTTTTGTCTTGAGTAATTATAAATTTAGATACTCAAATAAATTATGACTGAAAAATAGAAATAAAAAAATTTTTTAACCAAATAACAGCGAAAAAAGCCTTATTTCTCGAAGTAAATTCAAGTAGTCCGCAGTTTAAGTCGATTATTGACACCAAAACACAAGTTCAGCAAATATTTAATATACAAAATCATTTTCTTGCGCATATTTATCAATTTGATAATAAAAACCCTGTTTATAGCGTCTTTGATTTAGACTTTCACAGGAACCAAAAAATCGATGAATTATTAAAATTTTTAACCCAAAATCCTTCATATGATCATTCGCAAAATATTTACAAAATTAATTATATAATCGCGCAAAAAATGCGTAATTATCCAATTGATTTTCAAAAATTAACATTTTTAATTGAAACAGAAATTAATATACCAGAAACAAATATTAGTCATATTCCTAATATTTGCTATCAAAAAATAGTTGATTCTAAGCTTTTTTATTATCTTGCAATTAATAAGCCACCTTTTTTATTTATTAAGAACCTTAATGATTTTACCGATTTTAGTGATGGAAATGATATAGTTGTTTCATCACTTGGCGAATATGCCCGTCGTGAAAAAGTAAAAGTTGTTTTTAAAAAGCAAGATATAACAAAATTTAACTTTGGTAATAAGAATTTTCCTCTCTATTATTGGTAAAAATAATAAAATTTGCTTCTTTTTCCTAATTTTTTCCTTTTTTTGGCCAAAAATAGTTAAAAAATTAATTTAGGTTGCAACAAATTACTATAAGGGAGCAAAAATGCAAATTTATCAATATGGAAAAATTGTCTCAAAAAATAAAAATTATTTAATTATTGAAAATCAAGGGAGTGGATATTTACTGTATGTTCCGCGGATTGACCGTTTTAATACCGATGAAAATAGAAAAATTTATCTTTACGAATATGAAAATGATTATTCAAAAATAACTTACGGATTTGCAAGCTTCCGTGAAAGAATTTTATTTGAAGATTTAATTTCAATTCAAGGAGTTGGTCCAAAAACTGCTATTTCTATCCTTAACAGCGGTTTGCAAAACGCAATTAATTTAATAGCCGCAAATGATTGGAAAGGTCTTTCAAAAATTCCTTATCTTTCCGAAAAAAATGCTAAGCAAATTGTTTTTGAATTTCACGGAAAATACAAAAAATTTCTTGAGAATGACAAAAAACAAAATCAGGAAAATATTCTTGAAACTGATTCTAAAGAAGTTGATAAAACCGATGATTTGAATGATGAAATTCTCCAAAATAATTCAGTCGAAGAAAAGACATCATCCGAACTTGAAGAAACTTTAAAAATGCTTGGTTTTAAACCTAATCAAATTAATTATGCACTCACAAAAGTTGAGCCTAATGAAAATTTCGAAAACTTAATAGAACAAGCTATCAAGATTATTTCAAATGCCAGAGAATTTAGAAGTTAGGCCAACAAATTTTGATAATTTTATTGGCCAACAAAAATTGGTTGAAACACTGAAAATTTTAATTTCATCTTCTCAAAAGCGCAAACAAGCTTTAGACCATATTTTATTTTATGGACCTCCTGGAACCGGCAAAACGACACTAGCAAATATTGTAGCCAACGTTCTTGAATCCAAAATTAAGTACGTGCAAGGCCCATTACTCGAAAAAAAGGCCGACGTTCTTGCTATTTTAGCAAATATTTCTCAAGACACAATTCTTTTTATTGACGAAATTCACGGAATTAATAAAAATATTGAAGAGCTTTTATATTCAGCGATGGAGGAGTTTGTTATCGATTTACAAATTGGGGTTGATGGCGAGCAAAAAATTATGAGAATGAAATTGCCGCATTTTACACTGATTGCCGCATCAACAAAACTAGCGCAAATTTCAACACCTTTGCAAAATCGATTTGGCTATATTGCCAAAATTGTCAACTATACAACTGATGAAATGGTTCAAATTATTTCAAATTCTGCAGCAATTTTGAAACTGCAAGTCAACAAAGAAATTATTAAATACATTGCTAGTTTTTCAAATAACACACCTCGAATTGCTAATAATTTATTAAAAAGAATTCGTGATTTTGCACTTGTTTTGAATAAAAAGAAAATTGACCGCGAAATTGTTAACAAAACTTTTGACAGCATTGGCATTTATAACCAAGGCCTTTCTCAAATAAACATTGAATATTTGAACACCTTATTCAAAATTTTTAAAGGAAAATCTGTCGCACTCGATGTGCTTGCTAATGTTTTAAAGGAACATCGGCAAACAATTATTAATATAATCGAGCCGCCATTAATTGAAAAAGAATTAATTGAAAAAACTCCTAGAGGTCGCCGAATAACTTCAAAAGGTAAGCAATATTTAACTGATTTAACTACTAAAGACGAAAAAAACACCTAAAAAAGCGTAACCTTTTTAGGTGTTTTTGTTTCAATATGTACTATTTTATCCCTATTTTCCTGAGTTTGGCAGTTTGATGGTAAAAATTCACTTTTTAGTGGATACAAATATGCAATAATACCCGTAAATCCGGGTTTTTTGACGGTCAAACCTTAATTTTTATTATTTTGAAATTGAGCTTTTGTAAAAAAAAAAAAAAAAATGTTTGGTGCAAGAAAAAATTATGTTATAATAAACCTCACTTAAGAATAATTAATAAATTTTGATATTGAATTAGGGGGGGTAGTTATGTTTTTTGTCATACTAAAATTAGATAGTGCGAATTATCCATTATATTTTTAAATATGATGGAATGCCTTAAATTTGACCGTTTAGAAATCTACAAATTTATGGCTTTTGGTTGTTGTTCTTTCAAAACTTCATATGTTTTTTTAGGCTCGCTGCAAATAAAAACGAGTTTTCTATTTGCATTGAGTTTAAATAGTAGTTGTTTTTTTATGATTTTTGTCAGTCTTTTAAACTAAAAAAGTAGTTTAAAAATTTCATAATTTTGCTTTTTAAGCTAAAATTTTAGCTTTTTTAGTTTGCTTTATTTGATTAATAAGTAGATTTTGCATCCATGAGTCTTAGATTTAAAATTTAGTGTTTTTACTTTGATAGTTATTTTTCTTGAGTTTGGCAGTTCGATGGGTTCCTAGTCACCCGAATATTTGAAATAGGTATGATTCTTACTTTGATATCTTAATAAATCACTAATAAAAATTGTAATTAACTTTTGTCAAAAAAGTTAAAAAAGCGCAACCTTTTTAGGTGTTTTTGTTTCAATATGTGCCATTTTATCCCTATTTTCATAAATAAATTTTAAAAAATCCCAAACCATTATCATCGCTATAACATCATTTTGGCAGTAAATTTGTAAATTTTTTCTAGTTTCTATTCACTCCATGTCTCCAATGTAATTGAAATAACGATCAACGGCTTTAATCATTGCTTCAAGACCATTTTTTACAGCTAATTTTTTATAAGGTGTTATTAAGTGATCTAAATTATAATTATATTCATTAATAAAATTTTCAATTTTTTTAATTGAGTAAAAACCTTTAAGATCAGAAATTACAACTCAATATTTTGAGAATGGGTCCTTTAAATCAATAGTTTTGGCAATTATTTCATCAACTTTTTTTTGATATCTTTGAATTTTTTCAATTGCCTCATGATATGGATTATTACTTTGGTAATGCATAAAAATTATGTTAACCATTTCTTTAAGTCTTGTAAGTTCATATGATTTGTTAAAAACAACGTAAAAATCAGCACTTTCGAGATAAATTTTATCAATAATTTTGCAAAAATTATCCCAACTATAAGTTTTAGGATCAAAAACGACATTAGTTTCGTCAAAATCTTGAGGTAAAATTTCTCCATTATCAGTGACAACAATTGAAACTTGGGTAACAATTTGTTGAAAAGGTTGGGCATAATCCATAGCTGGAAAAGGTAAAGAAAGAGCTTCAAAATCATACCAAACAATTTTTTTCCCATTCATTTTATTAATGAAGGTTTCTAAATTTTCAATTTCATTAATAATTATTGAATTACTTTTTTTGAAAAAATTATACCAATATGAATTTTTTTCAAAAGAAATGAGTTTAGTTTCATCATTAACAAGTGATAAAATTCTTCTAGAATTTAAAAGTGTTCCGCTAATACCAGTTAGTTGAGGATAAAACTGTTCAACCAGGAAAGCAAAGTTAGGACTTTTTTCAAAGGCACTGTTATCAATTTCACTAGGTTTAGTAAATTTTGTTACATTTTTAGCATCAAGAATCTCATCAATAGCAATATTAACAGGGATCATGTGAACAACTTTTTTATCTTTAACCTTAGAAATTTTTTCAATTTGATTTCTGAATAAGTTTTTTATTATTTTATTGTTCTCTAAAAATGTATTATCTCAAAACTCATCTAAACTAAGACCATTTTGCTTTGCAATTTTTTTTGCAAGAAAAATATTCCCACTTTCAGAATCAGCTTTGGATATAGTTTTTGCTGATTTATACCTTGAAATTCAGAATGTTTCATGAAATTCAATTTTATTTTTTTTTGGATGTTCAACTGTGTTAATTAAAAAACAAGATACTTCATCAATCGGATTTAAATCACCACTGATTTCTCGAAGCATATAATTAGATATTCAAAAATCCCAATTTGCTCTTAAATAGTCTTTGACTTTAGTTGAAGTAGAAAGTTTTAAAATACTTAATTTTTTGTTAAAAACAAAAAAAACTGACGGCTTAGCCGTTGCGTTTTTATATTCAAATGCAGGGTTAAAGATTATATCACATTTTTGATTTTTATAAAAATCAACGGTTTGCTCAATTTTTTCATCAATTAAAATTTTAGAAACAAGACAAATTTTTTTGTCAGCAAACCTTTCTTTTATATAAAAGTAAAATGTTTTGTTGAAACTTTTAAAAATATTCTCATGCAATTCGGGAAATTTTATTTGATTTTCATGAAAAGAGTCAAAATCTCAAAGTTTTTGATCGAAATCATCATCATCTAAGTCAATTTCATCTGAATTTTGTGCATCTGGATTGTTTCAAATAAAATATTTTTGTTGAGTATGCAATTTTAGGTAATGAGAAAAATTAATTTTTTCCATTTAAATACAAAACCTTAATAATTAAGTATCTATTTGAAATTTTTGCTCTAAAATCGCCGGGTTAACTTTTAAAATATTTGGTGAATCAACAAGATTTTGATCAAAAATATGACTATCAGTAAAAAGCTTATTATAACCGCCAACAATTTTATAAAAATTATTTTGTGATCTTCAAGGCAATTTTACTCTAAAAATAAAAGTATTATCTTCATTTTCAACAGGTCTGACATAATTTGCTAAATATTCAATATCTTTATTGTTAATTTGATCAAAACCGGTTTGAACCCCTGTATTTTCACGTTTAAAAACAAGAGTATAATTATTTACAGTGTTAATTTTAACTACTCCAGGGCTAAATTTAACTTTAAAATCAACATCAATATTTTGAAGGTCACTATGAATTTGTCCTGCGAATTTACTATTAGAAACTTTGACACCAACAATATCACCATCAGTTCTAAAAGTTAATGGAAATAAATTCTCATCAAAACTTAACATGTTACCCTTTTGATCATAAAGTCCCGAAATTATGTAAGTTGTGTCTCGTTCAAGATTTTTGAGGTTTACATATAAAGACTGATCAGATCTTAAGTTATGTGTAAAACTTTGTGTTTCAGGATTAGATCGAAGTGCGCTTGCCTTTCTATATTGAACATCAATTTGCTGTGATGTCAAAGTTGTATCAGAAAGTGAAACCTTAAAACTATATTGGCTCGAAGGGTCAGTTGAATCAAGTTTTTGGAATGAACTAGGAATTATTGTTGGATTTGGATTAGTTTGAAAAACATTTCCGCGAACAAATAATTGCTCTTCTTCTTGGCCGTTAATGCGAGTAATTCTAACAACATATTTGGTTTTTGAGTCTAAATTGTTAATTTTTAGTAAAACTTTGGGCTTATTTTCGTGAAGTGCGCGAAAAGCTGAAAATTTAACCTGTTCATAATTATCAGTGTTTTCTTTTCTCAATTCAACTTTGAATGTTTTAGATAAATTTTCTTGTGGAGCTAGTGAAATATTATTTAACAAAAGTTCGACAGATTTTGATTGTATATTCTGAATTGAAATTTCTGGAATTTCGGCATTTGAGCATGCAACAAAAATAACAGGCACGGAAGAAAATAAACCTGTCTGTAGCGTCAAAAATTTTAGTTTTCTTTTAAAATTTTTCATAATTTCCCTTTTCTCTCATTCCTAAATAAAAAAATTATACCACAAATTGCTAAAATTATTGCTTTTAATAGTATTTAAAATTTAATTTTTTTCATTTTTTGTCTAAAACATAAAAAAATTAATCACCCAAAGGTCCGCAAAAATAAATATAATTGAATAAATGAAATTTGTGCTAAAATTTCTTTTATTCTGCAAAAAAAACGGTCTGATTTCAAATGATAAGTCAAAAAAAATTTAATAAATTCCACCTTAAGGCAAATTATAAACCTAGTGGCGATCAACCCAAAGCAATAAAAAGCATAATTCAAAATATTGAAACTGGTAAAGAATCGCAAATTTTGATGGGTGTAACTGGTTCTGGAAAAACTTTTACAATGGCGAATGTAATTGCGCACTTTAACAAACCAGTATTAGTTTTGTCACACAATAAAACGCTCGCTGCTCAATTATATACTGAATTTAAGGAATTTTTTCCGGAAAACCGGGTTGAATTTTATGTATCATACTTTGATTTTTATCGCCCTGAGTCATACCTTCCTTCAAAAGATGTTTATATTGAAAAAACAAGTAAAACAAATGCTGATCTTGAAGCAATGAGAATGTCTGCTCTTAATTCGTTAATCGAGCGAAATGATACTATTGTTGTTGCTTCGGTTTCAGCAATTTATGGGACTCTAAACCCAAATGAATATCATGATAATTTTTTGCTTATAAGTGTCGGTCAAGAAATAAAACCAAAAGAATTAGCCCTAAAATTAACTAGAATTAAGTATCTTAATAACTTAGTTGAGCAAAAACCGGGACTTTTTTCACTAAAAGGTGATGTAATTGAAATTTCGCCAGCTTGAGATGAAACTTTTAACATCAGAGTTGAATTTTTTGGCAATACAATCGAAAAAATTAGTACAATTCAGCCAGTCTCAAAAAAGCTAATAAAAACCTATTCAGTCTATACAATTTATCCTGCCACTGCATATAGTGTTAAAAAAACTATAATTGATAAAGCAATTGAATCTATTAAAATTGAGCTTGAAGAGCGCTTACTTTTTTTTGAGCAAAATAATAAACTTGTCGAAAAACAAAGGCTAAAAGACCGAGTTAATAACGATATTGACTCTTTAAGTGAATTTGGAATTTGTTCTGGAATTGAAAATTATGCCCGTCATATTGACGGCCGTCAACAAGATGAGCAACCATTTTCTTTACTTGACTATTTGCCGCAAGATGCCCTAATTTTTATTGACGAGTCTCACGAGATGATCAAACAAATTGATGGAATGTTCAAAGGTGATCGAAGTCGCAAGCAAACATTAGTTGACTATGGTTACCGTCTTCCTTCAGCGCTTGATAATCGGCCTTTAAAATTACATGAATTTGAACAATTTAGGCAGCCTAAAATTTTTGTTTCAGCCACACCAGCTCAATATGAACTTGAAAAAACTGATGGTGAAGTTGTTAGTCAAATTATACGGCCAACTGGATTGCTTGATCCTGAAATTATAATTGAAAATACTGATAATCAAATGGCAAAAATTTCTAAATATTTAGATTTGCAAAAAGAAAAAAAGGAACGAACTTTAATTTTAACAACAACAAAACGTAACGCTGAGGAAATTAGTAAATACTTGCAAGAAAAAAAATTACACAATGTTTATTATTTGCACTCAGAAATGACAACCTTTGAACGTGATGAAATTATTATTAAATTACGAAAAGGAATTTTTGATGCAATTGTTGGGATAAATTTGCTTCGTGAAGGTGTTGATATTCCGGAAGTTTCATTGATTCTTGTATTAGATGCAGGTCTTGCTTCTTTTTTAAGATCAAAAACGTCATTAATTCAAATAATTGGCCGTGCTGCTCGAAATCAATCAGGAAAAGTAGTCCTTTTTACTGATGGAATTACAAAAATAATTCAAGAAGTTATTAATGACAATTTAGCTAAACGAAAAATTCAAATACAACACAATCAGGAAAATAAAATAATTCCAAAAACAATAAAAAAACCAATTCCTGAAAGTATAAATCCAAATGCTCTAAAATTAAGCAAAGTTCTTCATGAGAAAAAAATGAATAAAAAAGAAATCGAAAAACAGATACAAATTTTAGAAAAAGAAATGAGAAACGCCTCTAATGCTAACCGTTTTGAGGAAGCTATTCAAATTCGGGATCTAATTGCCGAAATTAAACAAAAAGCGGATCAATTTTAAAAATAAAGTGTTAAAATGAAATTGGAATTATTTTATAATAAATCACTCTCATCGCTATGTTTTTATGATAGTCAAAAAAAAATGCTAACAAAAGTAAAAACACCTGTTTTTACAGCATTTTTTTCAGATTTGGAGTCTAAAACTATCAGATTCAATTTTTGCTTTAATTTAAAAATTTCTTATTTTAATAACTTTTTATTTTGACTTGCAAGTCAAAATTTAATTTCAAAAAACAATTTATTTAATGGGCTTAATTTGTCTAAAAATAAAATATTTGCTCTAAAATTGTTGAATAATTTCCACATTTTATTTTGAAAATATCAGATCAATAATCTTGTCATTTTTATTGAAGATGATAATGAATTTAGCGATTGATTTGCGCAAAATTATGTCGTTTTTAAGGAACAAATTTATAAAAATTCTAAACTATTTATTTGTTCTACAGATACTGTTGTTGGACTTGGTTCGTTTTATCATGATTTGGATCTAGAAGCAATTTACAAAATAAAAAACCGAGATGTTAGCAAAAAAATTGTAACTTTGGTAGGAAAAATATCGCAAATACAGCCATTAATTAGCCCAAGTAATTACAAAATTCTTAAACAAAAAAGCAAAAAATATTGACCTGGCGCAGTTACTTTTATAATTGAAAAAAAATCATTTAGAATTCCTGGGCTAACAAAGTGCCAAGACTTATTTATAAAAAATGGCCCTGCTTTTGTTACTAGCGCCAATATTTCCGGCCAAAAACCTCTTAATTTTCAAGAAGCTCGCCAATTATTTTGGCAAATCACAAAATTTTACGATTTTGGTCATGGTTCAGGTCGCCCCTCAAAAATTTATGATATTGATCTAAAAACTTGAGTTCGAATTTAAAATTTACTTCTTAAAAATAAAAAAAACCTTTGGGAAAAAAGGTTTTTTAAAGTCAATTAGATATGGTGGGAACGAATGGGATCGAACCATCGACCTCACGATTATCAGTCGTGTGCTCTAACCGTCTGAGCTACGCTCCCGAAGGTGATATAACTATAGCAATATAA
Source organism: Mesomycoplasma ovipneumoniae (assembly GCF_035918255.1). Classification (NCBI taxonomy): domain Bacteria; kingdom Bacillati; phylum Mycoplasmatota; order Mycoplasmoidales; family Metamycoplasmataceae; genus Mesomycoplasma; species Mesomycoplasma ovipneumoniae. The sequence continues at coordinate 258,377 of NZ_CP142136.1, forward strand.
TTATATCATATTTTTTTAAAAAGGAAGAAAAAATTACCGTTTTGAAAATTGACGTGCTCTTCTTGCTTTTCTCAATCCAAATTTTTTACGTTCTTTAGCTCTAGCATCACGTGTCAACATTCCAGACATTTTAAGACTTGGACGATAATCAGCTGAAATCTCTAATAAAGCTTTTGCAATTCCTAATCTAATCGCACCGGCTTGCCCAGAAATTCCACCACCATGAGCATTAACACGAATATCAAATTCAGAAATTGTATTTGTAATAGCTAGTGGTTGTAGAGCGTCTTTAATTAAAATATCAGATTTTAGGTACTCTTTTGCTATTCGGTTATTAATTTTAAAATGACCATTTCCGCGTTTTAAAATAACACGGGCAACTGAAGATTTTCTTCTTCCTGTTCCATAATAAGTTAATTCTTGATTCATTCTAATATTTGACCTCTAATTTTTTAGGGTTTTGACCTTGGTGTGGGTGTTCAATTCCGGCATAAACATAAAGATTTTTTCTTTGTTTGTCCCCTAGTTTTGTGTGAGGTAGCATACCATAAACCGCTTTTTCAATTAAAGCAATTGGTTTTTTTGCACGAAGTTCTCTAGCAGTTCTAACTTTTAAACCACCAGGATAACCAGAGTGTCTATAATATAGTTTTTGGTCTTCTTTTTTTGCTGTTAATAAAATTTTTTCAGCGTTAATTATGATTATTTTATCTCCCATATCAACGTTAGGAGTAAAAAGCGGAGAGTGTTTTCCGCGTAAACGGCTAGCGACAAACGCGGCTAAACGCCCTAAAATTTGTGACTCTGCATCAATAACAAACCATTTTCTTTCAACTTCATTTGGTTTTATAAACGTAGTTTGTCTCATGACTACCTTTCTATAATTTTTAAAAAGATTTTTATAAAAATAATGTAACGACTAAGGGAGGGAGATTTTTAAAATTATACACTATTTTTTGAAATTCAAAACAAAAAAATAAAAATTATTTATTTTTAATATTATCAAAATAAAAATTTGAAAGTCTAGCGTAAGTTTCAAAATTTATTTCTTGTGGTCGTATTTTTGGGTCAAAATTGAAAAAATTAAAAATTTTTTCAATTTCCTCTTGTGATAAAGAATTTTTGAGATTATTATATAATGTTTTTCGCTTGAATTGAAAGCACAATTTTGTAAATTTAAAAAATTGTGCAACTTTTTCAGGGTTTAAATTTTTTCTTATTGAAAAATGAACAATAGCAGAATTTACCTTTGGAACCGGAAAAAAAGAACTTGGAGGTACAACGAAAAACTTTTTTACTTCAGCAACATATTGGCAGGCTAGTGATAATTTTGAGTAAGATGGTGAGCCTGGTTTTGCAATAATTCTATCGGCAACCTCATTTTGAACCATTATTAAGATTTCATCAAATTTTTCAAAATTATCAAATATTTTAAATAGAATTTTTGATGTTATATAATAAGGAAGATTTCCAATAACTGTTTGTTTTTCTGAAAAATTCAGATCTGAAAGTAAAAAATCCTCATTAATTATTTTTATATTCTTGTTTTTAAATTTATTTTCAAGCAGTGGAATTAAATTTTTGTCAATTTCATAACAAGTCAAAAATTTAGCTTTTTGGACTAAAAATTTAGTCAAAAAACCGGTTCCAGGTCCTATTTCAACAATATTTTTATCTGCTAGGTCAATACTACTTACAATTTTTTGGGCAATTTTTTCATCTTTTAAAAAATTTTGACCTAGATGTTTTTTAGGCGATATTTTCAGCATTTTTTACCTTAAAAATTTTTAGCGCATTTTCATAAACTATTTTAGAAAGCTGCCTTTTTGTTAAATTTTTCAAATTAGCTATTGTTTGATAGGTATTTTCAATTTGCGGAGATGTATTGGGCCAAACTTGACGATTAGGTTCGGGACTTAAATATGGCGCATCAGTTTCACACAAAATTCTTGAAATCGGAGTTTGAGATACTATTTTTCTTAGTTCAACACTCTTTTTGAATGTTATTACTCCTGAAAAGGAAAAATAACAGTTTTTTTTGTTAACTATTTCTGTGAATTTTTCATAATTTGTTGAAAAATTATGAAAAATAAAGTTAATTTCAGGAAATTTGTCAATTATTAAAAGTATTTGATTAATTGCATTAAATTCGCCAAGTTTGTCGCGAATATGCAACATTACAGCGATATTATTGCTTTTTGCGATTTCAATTTGGGCCAAAAGTGCATTTATTTGTTCTTGTTGGCCAGGGTTATTTTCATAATAAAAATCAAGACCAACTTCGCCAATTGCTACCACATTTTTGTCAATGTATTTTGAAAGGTTATTATAATTATCTGTTGTTTTTATTAAATTTGGATGTATTCCAATAATTTTATATATTTTATCAGAATATGAACTAATTGGTTTAATCTCTTCAAGATCCTCTCAAGAAGTTCCAACAACAAAAAGTAGACCAATATTATCATCAAATCATTTGGTAATTTCTTGTTTTGGGTTTTGAAAATATTCCAAAAAAGGATGGCAGTGAACATCAGTAAAGTTATATTTTTCAATTTCCTTAATTTGGAATGTTAAAAATGAAGAATTTTCTTCTTGAAGCCAAGGTGCAAAAAAATTTTTAAAAACTATACTTTTTTGGTCAATTTTAAGATAAAAATCACGTAATTTATAGTGTTTTTTAATAAAATCAAGTATAAATTCGCCAATAATGTTAATTCAGTTAGAATCCAAAAGTTGACTAAAAAAAATCAAACTTAAATAGAAAGTTTGTTCTTTTTTAGAAATAATAAAATGTGCTAAACTAAAGTCTAAATTTTTGTCAAAGTCAACAACAGTAAATTCATGATTATTTTCAAAATTTTGGAAATAATCCAAATTGGCAACATTAGTTTTACCATTTTTAGTTTTTAAATTTACTTCTAAATTAAATTTTTTAATCGAATTTAGAAGTAAATTTAAATGCCGCGGAGAAAATTGCTCGATTTTTAAATACATTATAACTTTTCGAAATATTATTAAAATTAATTATATTTTATTATATAATTATATTCTAAATAAAAAAATAAACAAGGCGAAAAATGAACATAGATATAAAGAAAAGTGTAATTCTTTTTGGAATGGAAAATTCACTAGATTTAGCAAGAAAAATTTCAATTCAAACAGGAATTCCGCTCTCAGGGATTGATCGAACAGTCTATGCTGATGGCGAAGTTTTGCTAAAATCTAATGAAACTGTTAGAAATTCAACGGTTTTTGTTATTGCAAATACATCAAGACCAGTTAATGAAAATATAATGGAACTTTTAATTTTCATTGACTCTTTAAAGCGAGCTTACGCTCAAGAAATTGTTGTGGTTCTTTCATATTATGGTTATGCTAGACAGGATCGAAAATCATCCGGAAGACAACCAATTACTGCAAAATTAGTAGCTAATTTACTTGAAAAAGCAGGTGTAACTAAACTAATTTTGGTTGATATTCACAATCCAAGTATTCAAGGATTTTTTGATATTTCAGTCGATGAACTTCATGGCCAATATATTCTTGCAAATGAACTTGTTGGCAAAAACAAGGATTATGTTGTTGTAACCCCGGATCATGGTGGTGCTGTTAGAGCTAGAATTTTAGCAGAAATTTTAGGAAAACAAACAAATGTTGCCGTTATTGACAAGCGAAGAACCGGGACAAATCAAACTGAGGTTCTAGGATTAATTGGAAACGTTGAAAATAAAGATTGCATTATAATTGACGACATTATCGATACAGGTGGAACTATAATAAATGCTGCAAATGTTGTTAAACAAAAAGGTGCAAAATCAGTAATTTTAGCAGCAACACACGGTGTTTTTAGCCACGGATTTGACAAATTTCAAGAAAATGAAAATATTGACAAGGTAATAATTACTGATTCAATCGATAATAGACAACTTGTAGAAAAATTTGATAAATTACTAGTTACATCTTTAGCTGAATTTTTGTCAAAAAGTATACTAGCATGCATCCATTCAAAATCAATTACAAGTATTTATGAGGAAATTAAGGAAAAATTAATTTCAGCAAACAAAAATTAAAATATTTTCAATGTTTTTATGTATAAAGAAAAAGTAAAGTTACTTGTTGATTTAGATGTATTTGAAAAACTTGAGCAATACGTAAAATTAATCGAATTTTATAATCAAAAATTTAATTTAACCGGTTTTTCAGGGGATATTCTTTGGAAAGAAGGCATCCTTGAGTCCATTGTTACAATGAATTTTATAATAAATTTTTTGAAAAAAGAAAACATTTCAGAAAAAGTAAAAATTTTAGATATTGGAGCTGGCGTAGGCTTTCCTTCGATTCCGTATTTAATTTTTGATCCAAAAATAGAGTTGACCATTTGCGAGTCTATGCAAAAAAGGTGCCAATTTTTAAAAAAAGTATCTGAAACTCTGGGAATTAAATTTAATTTAGTTTGTAAATCTGTCCAAGAAATTGAAAACGATAATTTTGATCTTGTGACAGCACGAGCAGTTGCAAATTTAGAAAAACTCGATAAAATTGTTAATAAAATCAAGGCCAAAAATACAATATTTGCATTTATTAAAGGACCAAAAATTTTTGAAGAGCTCAAAAATTGCAAAAATTGCGATTATCAGGTTGCAGAATTTGTCAATAATCTTGATAAAAAAATTTTTATAGCATTTAAAAAAATATAAAAATTTAATATACTTATAATTATTTTTTATTGTAAAATTGTGTTCTAATTGATAATTTTAAGTAAAGGAACTAAAATGAAAACTACAAGATATTTTAGCATTGATATTAAATGTGCAAGCTGCAAGGTGGTTTTTGAAAAACTATTTGAAAATTTGGAAGATTTTCAATGGAGTGCAAATATCAGTGCAAAAGTTTTGAAAATTATTGCTGATGAAGAAAAATATCCTGACGAATTTATTAGTGAAAAATTAACTTCTGTTGGTTATGCAAGTGAAAAAATCGACGAATAATAGAAAATTTTTCGTTGACTCTAAACAAAAGGCAAAAATAAAAATATTTATTGAGTTATTAATTTTTATTTTTGCCTTTTTTTCGTTTATTTTCGATACTTTAAATAATTATAAAGTTTTAAATTTTAGTCACGATCACAAAATTCATCTAATTTTAGCGTCAATTTTGTTTTTCTTTGCATTTTTAGTTATCTTTCTAGAAAAAAAATACTTTTTAGCATACAAAAACCTTTTAAGAAAAATTTTTACAATGGAATTGCTAATAGCGATTGCAAGCCATGTTTCATTTATTTATTCTGCAATTTCATTTTTGTATAAAATAAGTACTGGTGACAAAATTAGTATGGAATTTTTTGAAGTTTCAATTATTCTGTTCTTATTTTTTAATGCTGGAAAATATCTTGAGGAAAAACTACAAAAAAAATCAAGTTCAGACTTTCAAGGAATACTAAAATTAAAAAATCGCTATTCACATATAATAGTTGATGGCAAAAAAGAACAAATTTTAACTAATAAAATTACCCCTGGTAATATTGTTTTTGTTCCAAAAGGTGAAGTAATTCCAACTGATTCAACCCTAAATTCTGATTTTGCAACTATCGATTACTCGTCAATTAACGGTGAATCTTTGCCTATTGAATTTGTTAAAAATCAAGAAATTTTGTCTGGAAGTATCAATATTGGCGAGCCGATTTACCTAACTTGCACAAAAAAAGCGCAAGATTCATTTTTAATGCAAACAATTAACAGATTAGAGTCAATTTTTGAAACTCCTTCCAAAATTGAAAGAGTTTCAACTAAAATAGTTTCACTTTTTACCCCAACTGTTTTAATTTTGTCAATTTTAACTTTTGTAATCTGAGTCATAATCGGTTATTCACTTGGAGATTTTGAGCAAATTTATACTGGATTTACGCCTCCAAGAAATTCTCATCCATTTTATGTTGGTGCTCATATAGGAGTTGCTGTTTTGGTAATTTCGTGTCCTTGTGCTTTTGGAATAGCCGCGCCAATGGCTATTTATTCTTCTTCGATTTTGGCCTCAAAAAATCGAATTTTATTTGCAAATTCAGAGATTTATGAAAAAATTATTACCACAAAAACAATAATTTTTGACAAAACCGGAACTCTAACTGAAGGAAAACCAAAAGTTGTTGAATTTCAAGGCGATTCAAGTTTTTGACCTTTAATTAAGGAAATGGCTCAAAATTCTAAACACCCAATTTCACTTTCAATTCATAATTTTTTGCCAGAACATCAAGAAAAATTTGACAATTTTAAGGTTAGCGAAACTCCTGGACAAGGTTTGGGACTTATTGATTCAGACTCAAATAAATATAGCCTTATTTCTCACGAGTTTGCAAAAAATAATAATTTTTTGATTGATAATAATTTTAAATTTGACAAGCTAGGTAATTACACAGTTTTTGCTAAAAATGATAGAGTTATTGGTGTTTTTTTAATAATTGATCAAGTTAAAGAAAGTGCAAAAAAAGTTGTTAAAAAATTTCAATCTCACGGGATAAATTGCATTATTGCTTCAGGTGATAATCCAAAAAATGTTGAAAATGTAGCAAAAATATTGGGAATAAAGCAATTTTATGCAAATTTGAAACCTAATGACAAGTTTGAATTAGTAGAAAAACTAAAAAAAGATACCCCGATTATTTTTGTAGGTGATGGACTAAACGATATTTTAGCTTTAAAATCTGCCGATCTTTCAATCGCTTTTGAAAGTGGTTCTAACCTTAGTAACTCAATTGCTGATATTTCCTTATTTGAAACAGATCTTGTTATGGTTTATAAATCACTTGAAATTATCAAAAAAACTAATAAATTAGTTAAATTAAATTTCTTGTGAGCAATTTTATTTAATTCGCTTTTCATTCCTTTAGCGTTTTTAGGTTTTATAAATCCAGTTTTTTCAATGTCATTAATGTTGTTTTCATCAATTTTCCTTATTCTTAACACAATTATTTTCAAAAAAAGACATCAGAAGTTTCTCGAAAAAGCTATTTAAAATTTTTATTTTTGCATTTGTCAAACTTACATGTTTACAAAATTATTTTAATTTTAACCTATGAATTCATAGGTTTTTTTATGCTTTTTAGATTAAAAATTATTCTTTAGCTTTTGAAAATAATATAAAAACTCCTGAGTTTGCTAGTTTGATGGCAGAAATTCACTTTTTAGTCAATAAAAATAGGAAAAAATACGGGTAAATCCGTGTTTTTTGCGGCTAAAATCTTAATTTTTATTATTTTAAAATTAACCTTTTGAAAAAAAAAAAAAAATGCTTGGTCTAAAATAAAATTATGTTATAATAAGCATAACTTAAGAATAAATTAATAAATTTGATATTGAATTAGGGAGGAATAAGTTATGTTTTTCGCACAATAAACTCAGATAATGCCATTTTTTCCATTATGGCTTTAAATATTAATGGAATGCCTTAAATTTAACCGTTTAGAAATCTATAAATTTAAGACTTTTTTATTGTTCTTTCAAAACTTCATATATTTTTTTAGGCTCAATGTAAATAAAAATGAGTTTTCTTTTTACATTGAGTTTAAATAGTAGTTGAATTTTTTTATTGTTTTTGTCAGTGTTTTAAACTAAAAAAGTAGTTTAGAAATTTAATAATTTTGCTTTTTAAGTTAAAATTTTAGCTTTTTTAGTTTGATTAATAAGTAGATTTTTCTTTCATGAATGTTGGATTTAAAATTCAGTGTTTTTGCCTTGATAGTTATTTTTGCTGAGTTTGTCAAAAAATTTAGAAAAGCGCCTAAAACCAGACACTTTTTAAGATTGTCTCATCAAACTGGAAACTCGGCAAAAAAATTAGAGTTTTATTCTTGAATTAGTATTTATGCTGTTTTATTTTCAAAGTTTCTAAGTTTAATTATTTTTTAACAAGCAAAAATTTAAAAATTAAAAAACCAATGAACATTTTATGATTCACAAATGCAAAAAAAATGCTTTTTTTTAGAGTTTTTTAGGATAAGTTTAATATAATTTACTTATTTTAAAAATTTAATCTATCAAGAAATACCAAATTATGAAGTTAATTAAAATTGAAATTGAAGGTTTTAAATCCTTTGCAGAACCCGTTAGCATCAAATTTGACGGTTCTATTGTTGGAATAATTGGGCCAAATGGTTCAGGGAAATCAAACATAAATGATGCAATTAAATGGGTTTTAGGTGAAAAATCAGCAAAACAACTACGTGGATACAATATGGACGATGTTATTTTTGCTGGTTCAAAAACAGTCGCTCCTGTTGAAAAAGCGATGGTAAAATTAACATTTAGTAATGAAAGTCGCGAAGATTCTGCCCAAATTTTTACAATTTCACGACTTATTAAGAGAGGTCAGGGAACTAATGAATATTTTTATAATGACCAACCAGTTCGCTATAAAGATATCCGTAATTTAGCAATTGAGGCTGGAATTTCAAAGTCATCTCTTGCAATTATTTCTCAAGGTACAATTTCTGAAATCGCGGAGTCAACTCCTGAGCAAAGAAAACTTGTAATTGAAGAAGTTGCCGGAACTTCCAAGTACAAAAATGACAAACAAGAAGCTATTGTAAAACTTGATCAGACCCTTATGGGTATTGAAAAAATTGAAATTCGTGTAAAAGAGCTTGAAACTCAAGCAAAACAACTTGAAAAACAAGCAAAAAATGCCAAAATATATTTAGAAAAATCAAAACAATTAGAATCAGTTGAAGTTGGATTAATTGTTAGTGATATCAAAAAGTTTCAAACTGAATTAGAAAAAATTGAAGAGCAATTATCACGCCTTAAATTTGAAGAGCCTAAATTTGTCAGTGAAATTGAATCTAATGAAAGAATAATAAATGACAATGTCCAAAAAAGAACGCAAACTGATCTAGAAATTACTGAAAAAATCAATAAAATAAACAATCTTAAAAACGAAATTAACAATGTAAACTTAGCTTATGCTAAAATTACACAACTTCAGGAAATGATATTGTCCCAGCAAATTAATGTTAATTTTGAACAAAAAATGGCTGCTTTAAAGCAAAGGCATGATCAAATTCTAGTTGAAAAAGACAATTTTTCGAACCTAATTAGTCAAAACAAACAAACAAAATCTGAAGTTGCCCAAAGAATTGCTGATTTAAGCGCCAAAAAATCAGAAATTGACTCAAAATTAAACAGTTTAAATTCAGAAAAAATTATAAGTCAAACACAAATTTTTGAATTGCAAAAAACACTTGAATCTAGGTCTTTTTTGCCCAAAGGCACAAAAGTAATTGTTGAAAATAGTCATCTTTTTTCAGGCTATTGTGGTCTTGTTTCTGATTTAATTAAAATTCCACAAAAATATACAGATGCAATTGAAACAGCTCTTGGCTCAAGTTTGAAACAAATTGTTGTTGAAAAGCCAGAAAATGCCGTTGAAGCCATCAATTTTTTGAAAAAAAATCACGCCGGAAGTGCAACATTTATCCCACTTTCAACATTAAAACCGCGATTTATCCCCGATTTGTATTTAAATCACCTTGAGACTCAAGAGAGTTATATTGGAATTGGTTCTAATTTGGTAAATTATGACAAAAAATACCAAGTTTTAGCTGATTTTTTGCTTGGCGGTGTTATTGTTAATGATAAAATCGACAACGTTAATAAAATTTCGAAATTTGTTGATCATAAATTTGTTGTCGTCACTTTAGATGGCGATATTGTCCGCACAAGTGGTATAATTTCAGGTGGTTTTAAGCAAAAAAATGATTCAGTTCATTCTTTGGAATTAAGAATTAATGATCTTAAAAATAAAGTGAATTTTTTTGAGAAAAAAATTCAAGAATTTAAGGTAGAATTAAATAATCTTGAACAAACCATCAATAAAGAATCTTACTTTTTGCAGCAAACCGAAATTTCTCTTGATGAATTAGAAAATAAATATAATGCTGCAAAAGCTGAACTTGACAAAATTAGAATTGAAAATGAAGGAATTGAAGCTGTATCTCAAAGTGATGAAATTGATTCAAAAATCAATGAAACCTTAAAACAAAAAATTGAACTTGAAAATTCAATTGCAACCCTTGAATCTGAACTAAAAATTTTAAACCGTGAAAAACAAGAATATGATTCCCAAATTTCTAAATTAACAATTTTAGTTCAGCAACTCAACCAAAGTCAGCGAAATATTAATGCCGAACTGAATCAAAATCAAACAAGTAAAGAAAAATATGAGTTTCTTTTAACTAATCTAAAAACCACTTTGTCGCAAAAATATAATCTCACCTTTGAATCGGCGCTTGAAACACACCAATTAGAAATTGAAACTCAAGATGCACATGACCTTGTTAATAGTTTAAATTCGGAAATCAAAGCGCTAGGTAATATAAATCTTGATGCAATTGAAGATTTTCAAACCACATCAAATCGGCTTGAAAAATTAAAAACTAGCCAACATGAACTTGAAGTGGCTAGATCAAAAATTTTAGAAGTAATTTCTGACCTTGACAAAATTATAATTGCAAAAACTCAAGAAATTGTTGACCTTGTAAATTCTGAATTTAACTTAGTTTTTCAAAATATGTTTGGTGGCGGAAGCGCTAAAATTTACTTTAGTGACAAAAATGATATTTTGAATTCTGGAATTGAAATAAGCGCTCAACCACCAGGGAAAACTATCAAAAATATCCGTCTTTTTTCAGGTGGTGAAAAAGCAATAATCGCAATTTCACTATTATTTTCAATTATAAAAGCCCGGCCAATTCCACTTTGCATTCTTGACGAAGTTGAGGCTGCGCTTGATGAGGCTAACGTAATTCGTTATGTTGAATTTTTAAAACAATTAAAACAAAAAACACAATTTTTAATTATCACTCATCGTCATGGAACAATGTCTCGCGTGGATCAACTTTTAGGAATTACAATGCAAAAACGCGGGGTTAGTTCAATTTTTTCTGTTGAACTTTCCAAAGCAAAAGAAATTTTAAAAGATGAACTGCAATAATTTTGCAATTTGTTATTAACAAATACAAAATTATGTTATAATTATATATTTACTAAGATTTATATTTTTTAAAAGGAGCCAAAATGCCAAGAGAAGGACTAACATTAAGATGCATTGATTGCAAAATGGAAAATTATATCACTAAAAAAAATAAAAAAACAAAGCCTGAAAAAATTGAAGTAAAAAAACATTGCCATAAATGCAACAAACACACTTTACACCGTGAGAAAAAATAATATGAATCCTAAGTATTTAAATAAAGCTTTTGAAGAAAACAATTTAGATGTTATAATTTCATTTTCTTATCAAACTCGCCTTTGGTTGACAAAAGTTTCAGCTACTGATGGTCTTTTATTTATTCAAAAGAGCGATTCTTATTTGTTTGTTGATGGCCGTTATATTGAAGCAGCCCAAAAAAATGCTAAAAATTGTCAAGTTTTACTAATTACAAAGCAAAATATTGAAGATTTTTTAGCGCAAAAAAAATATCACCGAATTGGAGTTGAAGCTGAATATTTAACAATTGAACAACTTAATAAAATCAAACAGTGATTCCCTAGTTCGGAGATTATCAATTTATCAGCTCAACTTTTTCGAATTATTAAAACTGACGAAGAAATTCAAAACATCCAAAAAGCAGTTAATATTTCACTTGAAGCTTATAGCAAAATTTTGCCAAAAATTCAACCAGGATTAACTGAAAAATCAGTTGATATTGAACTAAATTATCAAATGAAATTACTTGGGGCTGAAAAAGAATCTTTTGATTCAATAATTGCAACCGGTCCAAATTCAGCAATGCCTCATTGAAGAGCTAGTTCTGCAAAAATTCTTGACAATGATCTTCTAAAAATTGATTTTGGTGCTCTTTATAATGGTTATTGCGCTGATATTACTAGAACTTCATATCTTGGAAAACTTGATTCAAAAAAACAGGAAATTCTTGAAATTGTCAAAAAAGCTGCAGAATTAGGGCGTAAAAAAGTTGCTCCTGGTGTTAAGGCATCAGAAATTGACAAAGCTTGCCGTGATTATATCGCCCAAAAAGGTTATGGACAATATTTTGTTCATTCAACTGGTCACGGAGTTGGAATTGATATTCACGAATTGCCTGTTGTTAGTGCCAATAGTGATACAATTTTAGAGCCAGGAATGGTTATAACTGTTGAACCTGGAATATATATCCCCGGACTGGGCGGTGCTCGAATTGAGGATGTTGTTCTTGTAACTGAAAATGGATTTAAAACACTTTCTCGTGAAGAGGAATCATAAAAAGCTTATTTTTTTTGCAATTAAAATTAGCAAAAAAAAATAAAAAAATTAATTAAAAATATGTTATAATATTTAATTAATTTGGTGGATGTGGCGAAGTGGCTAACGCATCGGGTTGTGGTTCCGACATACGCGGGTTCGATCCCCGTCATCCGCCCCATTTCTTTAATAGACCAAAAAAAAAAAAAAAAACTAGACTCTAACCGGTCTAGTTTTTTATATTTACAATTTTTCTCTGAGTTTGCCAGTTTAATGGCAAAATCCACTTTTTAGCGAAAGTAAATATGCAAAAATCCCGGTAAATCAAGGTTTTTTGACCTAAAATCTTAATTTTTATAGTTTTGAAATTAACCTTTTGCAAAAAAAAAAAAAAAATGCTTTGTCAAAAATAAAATTATGTTATAATAGTCTCACTAAGAATAATTAATAAAATTAGAAATCAGAATTAAGGGGGAATTAATTATGTTTTTTGTCATAAAAAAATCACAAAATACGAATTTTCCATTATGTTTTTAAATATAATGGAATGCCTTAAATTTACCCGTTTAGAAATCTTTAAATTTACAGCTTTTAATTATTGTTCTTTCAAAACTTCATATATTTTTTTAGGCTCAGCGTAAATAAAAATGAGTTTTCTATTTGCATTGAGTTTAAATAGTAGTTGTATTTTCTTATGATTTTTGCCAGTGTTTTAAACTAAAAAAGCAGTTTAAATATTTTATAATTTTGCTTTTTTAGTTTACCTTATCTGATTAATAAGTAGATTTTTCTTTCATGAGTGTTGATTTAAAATTCAGAGTTTTTTCCTTGATAGTTATGTTTCTTAGGTTTGCCAAAAAAGTTAAAAAAGCTGCTAAAACTAAACCAGGACACTTTTTTAACATTATCACACCAAACTGGGAAACTCGGGATTTTTTTCTGTTATAATAAAAAACCCTTAAAATCAAAGGACTTTATGATTTTAAGGGTTTTGTTAATAAGGGTTTTACACTTAATAATTAGGAAATTTTTAAACATGCAAATTATTAAGAATTCATAATTTGACGAATTTTATCGATTATTTTTTCTTTTGTAATTGTGTGGAAATTTTCACCTTTTGCTAACGGAACAGTAATATCATATCCAGTAAGACGAGCAGGAGCTGCTTCTAAATATTCAAATGCTTTTTCGTTAACACGGGTTATAATTTCTGCTGAAACTGAAAAAGATTTAACAGCTTCGTGAACAATTAAAATACGTCCAGTTTTCTTAACTGATTCGATAATAGTTTCAGTATCAACTGGCTTAATTGTTCTTAGGTCGATTAATTCAACATCAACATCTTCAAGTCCAGGAGTTGAACTAAGAGCTTGAATAGCGGCGATTGATTCGTGAACTTGAGCACCGTAAGTTACGAGTGTTAAGTCACTTCCTTCTTTAATTACATTAGCTTTTCCAATTGGAACTTCGTAAATTCCAGCAGGAACTTCTTGTTTAAATGCACGGTATATTTTTTTTGGCTCAAGGAAAATAACCGGATCTGGGTCATTAATTGCGGCAATTAAAAGACCTTTTGTGTCATATGGAGTTGAAGGCATAACAACTTTTACTCCAGGAATGTGGGCAAACATTGCTTCAATTGCTTCTGAGTGGTGTTCTAGAGCACGAACTCCACCTGCCATTGGCATTCTTAAAACCATTGGCACAGTAAACCGACCACGGGAACGGTTACGATAACGCGCTCCGTGAGCAAAAAGCTGTTGAAAGGCAGGGAATGAGAAACCTTGGAATTGCATTTCTGCAATTGGACGTAGCCCGGCAATGGCTGCTCCAACCGCAACACCACAAATAGATGCTTCTGCTATTGGGGCATCTCAAACACGTTCAATTCCGTATTTTTTCTGTAATCCTTCAGTTGCACGGAAAACTCCACCTTCAAATCCAGCATCTTCTCCTCAAAGAACAACGCGAGGATCTTTTTCCATCATTAAATCAATAGCATTTGTAACTGCACCGATATTATTTAGAGCGATTTTATCTGAATTTGCCATTATTTAGCTCCTTTAAAAAATTCGATTGCTTCTTGTTTTTGTTCTTCAAGTTCTGGAGGTAAAGTCTCGTAGGTGTAATCGAAAATTTCATCGATTGTTGAGTCTAAACCAATTAGAGATTTTTCATAAGTTTCTTTAACAACATTTAAAGAATCATCTCAAATTTTTTGTTTTTCTTCTTCAGTTAAAATGCCACGATCAAACATGTATTTTTCGATACGGTGCATTGGCTCTCATTTTTCGTGTTCTTTTTCTTCTTCTTCAGTTCGATAAATTCTTGGGTTATCAGAAGAAGTGTGAACACCTTGACGTCAAGTAACAAATTCAACAAGAACAGGACCATTTCCGGCACGAGCATAATCAACTGCTTCTTGAATTACTTCGTAGGAAGCTAAAAGGTCATTTCCGTCAACACGAAGCCCTGGCATTCCTGCAGCTTTTGCTTTTGCAGCAATTGTTGAAGCGGCATTTTCGTATTTATTAGGTGTTGAAATTGCTCATTGGTTATTATTTACGCAAAATACAACAGGTCATTTTCAAATACTTGCAATATTTAGAGCTTCGTAAAATTCACCTTCAGCAGTTCCACCATTACCAATAAAACTCATTGAAACAATTTTTTTACCGGTTAATTTAGCAGCATAAGCGATTCCGGCAGCATGTGAAAATTGAGTTCCGATTGGAATGTTAATTGGTAAAACATTAACATCTTTAGGAATTACATTTCCTTTTTCACTTCCGTTTCAGTATTGCATTTGGTTTATCATTGGTACACCAAGATATAACATTGTTGCATTTGAACGGAAAGCAGGTACGAATCAGTCATCTTTTGTAAGTGCCATTCCTGAAGCAACTTGAAGAGCTTCTTCACCAAAGTTAGGGGCAAAAGTTAACATTCGACCTTGACGTTGAAGTTGGGTCATATAAACATCTTGTTGACGTGATAAAACCATAAACTCATAGGCTTTTTTGATTTGATCAGCAGATAATCTAATATCTTTTGACTCATCAATTTGGCCAAAAACAGTCGAAGTTAAGAGATTTCCATCAATATCGAGAAACCTAATCATTTCATGGTCTTTGTCCATAATTAGATCAGGTTTGACATAACGAAATTTTTCCATGAATCTCCTTTTTTTATAATTTTTTAATATTTTAAATTATAAACTCAAAAAAAACAAAAAAAATTTTTTAATTTGAGCTTACAATAAAATTATAACAAAATTTAAAAATTTTGTTACTTAATTTTTGAGTCAAAAAATTACTTTATTTTAATGAGTGAAGTAACCTCATAATTTTGTAATTTTTTTCGACCTTCTAATTGTTCAAGCTCAATTAAAAAAATAATTTTTGAAACAATAGCTCCGGCATTTTCAATCATTTTTGTGATGGCATTCACGGTTCCTCCAGTTGCGAGCACATCATCAATAATAGCCACTTTTTGGCCTGGTTTGATCATTCCGGTTTGAACTTCTAAAATTGCAGATCCATATTCTAAATCATAGGCAAATTCTTCGACATCACCTGGCAATTTTCCGGCTTTTCTAACCATTATAAATGGTTTTGAAAGAAAAGCGGCTGTTGGTGTTCCGAATAAAAAACCTCGAGCATCTGGTCCAACAATTATATCTACATCTTTAGCAAGCGATGCCATTTCAACAATTGCATAATTTAAAGCTTTACCATTGGCAAGTAATGGCGAAATGTCTTTAAAACTAATCCCTTTTTTTGGGAAGTTTTCAACTGTGCGAATAAAATTTTCTAAGTTAATTTTCATAACTTTCTTATATTATATTTATAATTTGCTTTTTTTAACAGTTTTTTTTATTTTTTTTGTTAAATAAGTTCAAAATACCGGAAAAACAGGGACAATTATAAAGAAAATAAGAACAATAACTTTTGTAATTCTAGTTTTTAGAATTAAGTTAAAATTTTCAATCTCAGGTTGATAAATCAAAATTGTAAAAAGATCGATAATTGGTACGACAACTGCAAATAATAATATTAATGAAATGCAAATTACGGAAATATAACCAAAAAACAGGAAGTATTTTTGTTTTTCGACAGCAATTTTGTTTGTTTTTCGATTTTTAATACAACCATAAATAGCAGCAGCAATCAGTAAAAAACTAATTAAGGCCGATCAATTTCCAGTAATATCAGCAAATGAATATAAATTATTTAATTTTTGACCATAAGTCCCGTATTCTTGATCATCAAAGCCAAAAACACCAATAAGTGTAAAAATAATTAGACACAAAACTGAAAAAATAATTAAAAAATAAGTTGAAACAACAGGTTTATTTAAATTTAGATGTTTTTTTCACTTTTTGAGCAAAAAAAACTCGTTTTTAGAAACTAATTCTTCAAGTGCACGCGGTCCTCACAATGTAAAAACATTAATAATTCCAAGAAGACTAATTCCAATTAGTAAAAAAGTTGTACCCAAAATTAATTTAATTGTAAGTGGTGGCCATTTTAATTCATTTTTTGCAATATTAATAAATGACGAAATTGAACCATCGCCAACAATTGAAGTTGCAATTGCAATAAAAAGATATATTATTGTTGTGATTCCAATTCCTAAAAGAATAGCAATTGGCGTTTTTTTAGGCTCTTTCATTTCTGATTGCAGACCAGCAGCAGTAAAAAATCCTTCATATGCAAAAAATATTCCAGCCATTGAAATTAAAACACCAACGCCTGGTAAACTTGAGGAAATTGACACTCCTTGAGTTTTTATTTTTTCAATACTTGCAAATTCAGGTTGAGAAAGAAGTTTATTTGAACCACCTTGAAAATATAAAATAAAACCTACAATAACTGTCACAAAAATAGGGATAAATTTTGCAATTAAAATAATTTTATTATGAAATTCAGCAATTTTTGTATTTAGACTAATTATAAAAAAGTAAATAACAATAACAATTGAAACAACTAAAACGATGACTCAGTCAAATTTTATATTTCAATCACTAGATGATTCAAGACCAAAAGCTGCAATTGCATCCTGCAAAATTTGCATAAAATAAACAGGGAGAACAAAATAAGTAAAGGGCAAATATAAATAAATTATGAAATTTTTTGAAATTTGAAAAAAACTCTCAGAATTAAATAGTTTATTTCAAATAATCACAGATAAATTTGATTTTTTTGTCGCAGATGAAATTTCAATTAATGCAATTGCCATCGCAACAATTGCAAAACAAGCAAAAACTCAACTTCCAATAGCAAGTCAAAGATTATAACCTGAATTTTCAATAACGGCCTTGGACTTGAAAAAGATTCCTGCGCCAATACTTGCGCCAAGCACGATTAAAAGAGCACCAAAAAAGGTGATTTTCTGAGACTTATTCTTTTCCAGTACTCTTGTTGCCATATTTTTCCCTTCTTGAAGTTGGATCATATTGTACCATATTTTTCAAAAAGTTCTATAAATTTAAAGGTTTTTTTACTATTTAATCAATGGCAAAAAATATTTTTTAACTAAATTTGTCTTGTCTTCTCCCATAATTAAAAAAGGTGAATCTATCCCAAACTCGTCATATTTATCTTTTAAATTTTCTGTAAAGAATTGGAAAAATTTTGCATAAGCTAACTGGTTATTTATATAAAGTGTGGTTTCATTTAGAAAAACATATTCAGAATTCATCGAATAGTGAATTTTAGGGTCAAAAAACTCTTTCAAAAATCGATTAATTTCGTTGACTAATGATTTCAAAGTTAAAAAATTATTTTCTTTAACAGTTTTTAGTTTTTCTTTAAGCGCTTGAATTTCTTGGTCAATTTTTTGACTAACGATGGAAAAATTACTTTTTGGAAGCTTATTTTTTCCTTGCTCCTTTTCAGATTTGATTTTTAAGTTTTCTTTTTGTTCAAAAAGTTCATTAATTTGCTGACTTATTTTATTTTCTTCCTTTTTTGAGTCATCTGATTTTATAGCAAAATCAATGATTGAAATAATAATATTTCTTGTAAGCTCTTGGCTTAATTTAAGAAAATGCAAGTAAAATCTAGCAATATTTATGTGAAAAATTAATTTGACTACCGGGTTTCACTGTCTTTTTTCAGCTATTAGTTTTTCTTCGATAAAAAGATGTTTTTCCTTATTTTTTAAAAATTCATCCAAACTTTTTGATTTATATATCTTTATTTGTTCTTCATAAAATTTTTGATCATCTAAATTATTAATATTTAAGTCTGTTATATTAATAAGTCCTAAATTTTCATCAAAATATTGGTCATCATCATTTGCACCAAGATTTAAAGTTAGGTCAATATTTTTAATTTTTTCTTTCAAACTAAGAAAAAGAACCTTTTTTTGGCTAAAATCCATATTACTATAAAATGTATTAAAAAATTGAACTAGAATTTCTTCAAGACCAAAATACTCTTTTTCATCAATTTGCCCAATTTTTAGCTGTTCAATTTTGCTTTGATCTAAAATCCCGCTAAATTTTGTGCTTGGTTTTCCTTGATTTTTTGGCAATCCTTTCATAATTGTTTCAAAAACAAAAGGCTTTGATTTGTCTGTGTTACTTTTTATTTTGCCCTTGTTTTGTGAATGGATCGAGTTTATATTAATTTTAAAACAACTTACAAATAAAAAAACAGGTAAAATCCAAGTTAATTTGAAAAAAAGCAAAATTTTAATATTTTTTTTGAGTTTATGCATTATAATTTATATTCACTGTTTTTGTCTATATTTTTTTAAAACAGTGAAAAAATGGGTTTTTTTACTTTTTTTGGGAAAAAATCTGAATATAACTAATTTTAATTAGGTTGTTGGTTAAGCAAATTAAAAAAATATTAAAAAAAAACTTTTTTCTTTTTTTTATGATATAATGTTATATGCTTTTAACTGAACAAACCATTAGTGCTCGAGTGGTGGAATGGTAGACACAAGGGACTTAAAATCCCTTGGGAGTAATCCCGTGCTGGTTCGAGTCCAGTTTCGAGCACCAAAAGCGCCCTTAGCTCAGCAGGTAGAGCAAATGACTTTTAATCATTGGGTCAGAGGTTCAAATCCTCTAGGGCGTACCATTTCAAATTTATTTGTCCATTTTTTTATAATTTTTCATTAAAAAGGCTTAAAATGTCAAAAAAAATAGCAATTTTAACTTCTGGTGGCGACTCACCAGGAATGAATTCTGCTATAAGTGCTCTTGTTAAGGCTGCACTTAATTCAGGATTTGAACCATATTTAATTTTAGAAGGCTACCTTGGAATTTTAAATAAAAATATTATATTAGCCTCTGAATTTCCGTATAACGGTATCTCTAGTTTTGGTGGCACAGCAATTGGTTCTACCCGTTTTCCGGAATTTAAAGAGGAAGAAATTCAAAAAAAAGCTGCAAAAATCTTAACAGATATGGGTATTTCTTCTTTAATTGTTATTGGTGGAGATGGAACTTACAAAGGTGGTTATAAACTTCATTTGCAAGGAATTAAAGTAATTGCTCTACCAGGAACAATTGATAATGATATTCAATTTACTGATTATACAATTGGATTTGATTCAGCTTTAAATACAATTGTAGAAAGTGTTGATAAATTAAGAGATACTGCTAATTCCCATCGACGTTGTTTTGTTGTTGAAGTGATGGGGCGTCATTGCCCAGATTTAGCTTTGTATTCAGCAATTGCAACCGGAAGTGAAATTGTTATTACCAACACAAATCGCCTAAGTGCACAAGAAGCATCAGAAATTGTTCTTGAGCAATTTAAAAAAGGTAAGCCAAGCGTTATTATTACAGTTTTAGAGTATGTTTTACCAAATTTAAAAGAATTTGCTGCTCAAATTGAAAAAATGACTAATATAACAACAAGAGCTTTTGAAGTTGGACATATTCAAAGGGGCGGAAGACCTTCTGCATTTGACCGAATATTAGCAACTAAGATGGCAATGAAAGCAATTGAGTTAATTGATCAAGGTAAATCAGGACTTGCAATTGGTTATTTAGATGGAAAAATTCAAGCCCACGATATAACCGAAGTAGTTTCGGCCGCAGTTGAACGAACAAATGAATTAGCTCAAAAAATTAATAAGATCAATCAAAATTAATTTAGAAAAGGTATAAAATGCGTAAAATTAGAAAACTTCAAATGCAAAAAAGACGAGAAGCACGTAGACTTAAAACTTCTAAAGCCGCTAAAAAATTAAATGCAAAATTACAACTTTTAGTGGAAAATAGTTTGCAATAATTTAAAAAATGTTAAATAAAAAAAGGTGAAAATCACCTTTTTTTATTTAAGAACTTAAACTGAAAAACCAAAAATTAACTATTTTTTTAGAAAATCAATAAAAATTCTATTAAAATATTCAGGATTTTCTGTATAAATTAAATGTCCAGTTTTTGGTATGATTTCGGTTTGAACGTGTGGTATTAGACTTTCAAAATACGACTTAGTTTCTTGCTGCAAAACAATTCCATCTTTTTCACCTAAAACAAGAAGTGTTGGACATTTTATTGATTTAATTCCGCCCTCAATTTGATCCATCATATTATTTTTTAGTAAATTTTTGCTAAGGGTCACAATATAGTAATTATTAAAATATTCGTAATTAAAGGTGGTTTTTGCTCATTCTATATATTTAGGATTTTTATATTTTTCTTTATCATATTCATAAATTGGCAAAAATTCTAGCATTTCTTCAGGTGTTTTTGGGAAGAATTTTTCGTAAAATAAATCTTTTAATGGCAAATTAGCTTTATTCATTGGACCAATGAAAACCATTTTTGAAATTAATTCAGGAATTCTTTTATAAACTAAAGCACCATATCCGCCTCCCATTGAGTGGCCAACTAAAACAACATTTTTAAGGTTTAATTTTTTAATAAATTCAACTGTCAAATCTGCATAATAATCTACATAAAGTTGTTCGTCTTTTGCGGGAGTTAAATTATTTCCTGGGAGTGTGTAGGCATAAAAATTTACACCTATTTTTTTGCCAATAGACTCAATTACACTACTAAAAACATTATGGCTTGAGTTAAATCCGTGGCAAAAAACAATATTAATTTTATTGTACGGGCTTTGATTAATAATAAAAGGGTATGGTCAAACTGAATTAGACATTTTCTGATCTCCTTCATGATTTTTTTGTGTATTTAAATGTGTATTTAAAACAAATTTTTTGCTTATTTAAAATTAATTATAAAATAAAAAAATTTTTTTAACTTTTTATTTCAAAAAAAATAAAAAGTGATATAATGTTATTGCCACTAAAATAATAACCTTGTAACCTGGTCAGGATAGAAATATAGCAGCCATATCGAGAAGTATTGTGTTTAGTGGTCTTTTTTATATTTGAAAAGGTAAAAAAAACACTATGTCTTCTCGGCAATTTAATAAATCAAGCAATGTTCATTGTTCTTGTTCTAATCAGAAAAACCATAATTTAGCTAAATGCTTAAAAAATCAACTTGTTTTACGTGCAGAACGTGAAATTTTTTATCACAATCAAAGCAAAATAAACCTGAAAAATTTCTGAAAAAAGCGAACCCTTTCAATCATAATGATGGCTATTTCAGCATTATTTTTTACTTTAGGTGTTATTTTTTTCTTAGGAGTTGCAAGAACTGTCCCAACAGGTGTATCGGCAATTCCAGCACTTACTATAATAATAATTAACTCTCAATATGAGGTAAGTATTGGCTGAAGTTTTGCAATAATTTATTTTGTTATTAATATTCCTTTAATAATTTTTATTCTTGTTAAAGTTCCGAACAAAAGTTTTAGTTATCTTACTTTTATTTGACTTTTTTTTCAAATTGTTTGAAACCAAGTTTTTTCTTTAGATACCCCAATAAGAACATTTTTAATTAACAATATTTTAATTCCAAACCAAGAAGGTTCTTGGACTATTTTCTATTATACAATTATTGGTTCCATTTTGTCTGGTTGAGCTATCGGAATGGCATGAAAATTCGGTGGTTCTTGTGGAGGAACTGATTATATAACTTATTATATTGCGCTAAAATATCGCAAACCTATTGGCAAAATAATGTTTAGTATTTCGATATTTTTTGGACTTTTTTCAATTATTATTCTTTATTTTCTTGAACCTTCACAGGTTGATGGACAACTTTTGGGTCAAAAATTAGCATCTGTTTTTCTTTATTTAATTGTAAGTTCGTCAATTGTTAGCCGAATTTATCCAAAATACGGAAAAATTCTTTTACAAATTTATACTAATCACCCCGAAAAAATTGTTGAACATCTTAAATCAATAAAATATTGGCACTCATATAACATTTGAGAAGGTGTTTCTGGATATACTGGCCAAAAACAATGAAGAGTTGAGACAATTATTTATATAATAGAAAAAAACGCAATCTTGGAAGAAATTGCAAAAGCAAACGTAGGTTTTTGGTATTCAGCAACTAAAATCCTACAAACAACAGACCGTTTTGATGCAACAAAAATTAATTAAATTTTCACTATTTTTAATTTATTTTTGTTTTTGAGTTGAAACATTTTTACTACCACTTCTTAAATTCAGCCAAAATTTTTTAATAGTCATAATTAAGATTATTAAAAAATTTTGGCTGTTTATTTTTAATGTTTAACTAAAAACTGAAATTTTTTTAAATTTTAGACAAAAAAGTTCCAGTTTGATATTTTTTTAAATTTTTGCTATATAATTTTAAGAAGAGTTATTAACTCTTAATACATTTTTAAAATTTAGGAACTAAATTGTATGAATGATAATTTTATTTTAAAATTTGCTCAAAAAAACATAAAAGAAAAAAAATTAACTTTTAGTGCCGGGTTAATTCTATGAGCATTAATTGTTTTTGCTTATATGATTTTTGTCATAAATTGAGGATTTGCATCAGCTGGACTTAACGGAAAAGCTGGTGAAAGTGGATATTTAGGACATTTTTTCCCAGATGCTAGTGCCGCGCCTGGAACTGTAGTTAATCAAGCGGTTAACTGAGGAATTACAATCGGTCGTGGAATTGGATCAATTCTAGTTGGTTGATTTATTGTAAAAATTTCGCATAAATATACTGTTGTATTGTCGCTTGTTTTCATGCTTTTTGGAATAGCGGCGCCTTATTCACCAACCTATGCAGGGTTTATAATTTTAAGAACTATTTTTGCAATTGGTGGAACAATGCAAATTGTTTTAATTCAACCAGTTGTTTCAAACTATCTAAATTCACGTCAAAAAGCAGTAATTTCACAGTTTTCACCGTTTTTTTACCCAATTGGAACAATAATAACACTTATTCCTTTTATAATGAGTGGCGAAATTCAAAGTTCTGTTCGTTCCCATTGACAAACAATTTTCTTAGTAATTGGACTTTTAACACTTATTCCTTTAATTGGCTACATAATTTTAGGAACAAAATTTGACCTATATCCTTCTGCTTTAGCAAATCAAGCTAAACAAGAAAAACTAACTTTATCAAGCTTTTTTAAACAAAAAGATACTTGATATTGAGCAATTGTTTATGGTTCATGGCTTATTGCGGTTGTCTTCCCCTTTACATTTTCTAAGCCAATTTTTGCTCGTTTAATTGGTGATAGTGCCAATACTTTTAGCCAAAAAATCTCAGTTTTCTTAATTGTTTTCTTATCAGGAATGTTTGTTGGTCCATTTACAATTGGACTACTTTCAAAATATCAACTTCAAAGACGTAAATATATATCAACAGTTATTTCTTTCGGCGTTCTTTTTTATGTTCTTGCTACCGTTGTTTTTGTTACAAAAGTAGGAAAAGACCCTCTAAGTGCAGAAACTTACAAAGATGGTTGAACTTGATTATTTTTAATTTTAGGTTTCTTAATGGGAATCTGTCTCTGGGGAATTCAGGGAGTAATGCTTAATTTACCTCATGAATATCCAGGCGCAAATCCTAAAAGAGTAGGATTCCAATTTGGACTTATTTGAGGACTTGGTTATACAGCCTTTACATTAGCAACAATAATAACTTCATTAATTAATACGCCTCCAGGGGTGGATTTAAAAACAGTTAATACTGGAAATGTTGATGGGTATGCCTTAGGCGCTTATATTTTAATTATAATTTTTTCATTAGCTTCGGCAATCGGTCTTGCTTTATTAAAAGAGCCTCATCCAAGCTATAAAAAATTGTTAAGAATCCGTAAACTTTCAGACATTAAACGCATTCAATTGTAAAAAAAATTTAATTTTTTTAAATAAATTTTTAAAAAACAAGCAAAAGTTTATTCTTGCTTGTTTTTTTATTTAAAAATGTATTAAAATATCAAAGTAAAGGCGAAAACACTGAATTTTAAATCTAACACTCATGAATGAAAAATCTACTTATTAATAAAATAAAGCAAACTAAGAAAGCTAAAATTTTGACTTAAAAAGCAAAATATGAAATATTTAAACTACTTTTTTAGTTTAAAACACTGCCAAAAATCATAAAAAATACAACTACTATTTAAACTCAATGTAAATAGAAAACTCGTTTTTATTTGCATTGAGCCTAAAAAAACATATGAAGTTTTGAAAGAACAATAATTAAAAGCCTTAAATTTCTAGATTTCTAAACGGTTAAACTTAAGGCATTCCATTAAATTTAAAGCCACAATGGAAAAAATGGCATTATCTGAGTTTACTGTGCAAAAAACATAACTAATTCCTCCTTAATTCAATATCAAAATTTATTAATTTATTCTTAGTGTGTCTAATTATAGCTTAAAATTTTTTTAAGCCAAACATTTTTTTTTTTTTTTGCAAAGGGTTAATTTTAAAATAATAAAAATCGCTTTTGGTTGAAACTCAAAGGGGTAATTTATTTGTTTAATCAAAGTTTATTTAAGGCACTTTTTTGTGTATGTTGAATTCTTTGAAGAGATCTCCAAAAGCATTATTAGTAAATTCGCGTCCTCGGGCTTTTTACGTATTTATATTCCTAAAAAGTGAATTTTTACCATCAAACTAGCAAACTCGGCGGAAATTAAACCTATTAAATTATAAAAAAAATTTCATTTTTTTAAATAAATTTAAAAAAAACAAGCAAAAGTATATTTTTGCTTGTTTTTTATTTAAAAATGTATTAAAATTTTAGACATAACAAGGATATTTAATATTTTTGTTATAACCATTATAGTAAAAAACTAGGAGATACAATATGAAGCCAATCAAAATCGTTCTAATCGGCGCAGGAAACGTTGGAAATTCATTTCTTTATGCAGCAATGAATCAAGGTCTTGCATCTGAATACGGAATTATCGATATAAACCCTGATTTTGCAGAAGGAAATGCATTTGATTTTGAGGATGCTTCTGCTTCACTTTTGCGTCCTTTTTCAGTTCGCCGTTATGAATATAGCGACTTAAAAGATGCAGATTTTATTTTAATTACAGCAGGAAGACCTCAAAAACCAGGTGAAACTCGACTTGAATTAGTTGCAGATAATATTCGAATTATCCGTGATATTGCTTTTAAAGTTAAAGAAAGTGGCTTTAGTGGAATTACCGTTATTGCCTCAAACCCTGTTGATGTTATTACTCGCGCTTATCGTGATGCTTCAGGATTTTCTGACCAAAAAGTTATCGGAACAGGAACAATACTTGACACTGCAAGACTTCAATTTGAAATTGCAAAAAGAGCAAAAATTGCCCCAAATTCAGTTCAGGCTTACGTAATGGGTGAGCATGGCGATTCATCTTTTGTTGCCTATTCTAATATTAAAATTGCAGGTGAATGTTTCTGCCATTTTTCAGAACTAACCGGAATTGATAGTTCCAATTACGAAAAAGAGCTCGAATATCCAGTTTCACGTCGTGCTTATGAAATAATTAACAGAAAAAGAGCAACATTTTACGGAATTGGTGCTGCATTAGCCCGAATTGTAAGCAACATTATCCAAGACTCAAAAAATATTCTTATTGTCGGCGCGAATTTACGTGGTCAGTACGGGTTCGATGGCGTTAATATTGGAGTTCCAGCTGTCCTTGGTGCAAATGGTATTGAAAAAATCATTGAAATTACCCTCAATGACAAAGAAAAAGAAAAATTCGCAAAATCAGTCGAAATTGTCGATACTATTTACAAAGACGCTATGAAAAATCTTTAGTTTTCAAAGTCACACACTTAAAGTTTAAAGAAAAGTGCTCCAAATTGGAGTGCTTTTCTTTAAACTTTTCCCGAGTTATCCAGCTTGATGAGATAATCTTAAAAAAGTCTCTGGTTTTAGGTGCTTTTTTAACTTTTTTGGCAAACTCAAGAAAAATAACTATCAAAGTAAAAACACTGAATTTTAAATCTAACACTCACGAAAGAAAAAATCTACTTATTAATAAAATAAGGCAAACTAAAAAAGCTAAAATTTTAGCTTAAAAAGCAAAATTATGAAATTTTTAAACTACTTTTTTAGTTTAAAAGACTGACAAAAATCATAAAAAAACAACTACTATTTAAACTCAACGCAAATAGAAAACTCGTTTTTATTTGCAGCGAGCCTAAAAAAACATATGAAGTTTTGAAAGAACAATAAAAAAGCCTTAAATTTATAGATGTCTAAACGGTTAAATTTAAGGCATTCCATTATATTTAAAAATATAATGGAAAATTCGCACTGTTTGATTTTTTTATGACAAAAACATAACAAATTCCCCCTTAATTCAATATCAAATTTATTAATTATTCTTAAGTGAGGTTATTATAACATAATTTTTTCTTAGACCAAGCATTTTTTTTTTTTTTTTACAAAGGGCTAATTTCAAAACTATAAAAATTAAGATTTTAGGTCAAAAAATCCGTGTTTACTGTCATTTTTGCATATTTATATTCAATAAAAAGTGAATTTTTGCTTCAAACCAAAAACCAGGAATTCGCAAAATCAGTTCAAATTGTCGATATTATTTACAAAGACGCCATGAAAAATCTTTAGTTTTCAAAGTCACACACTTCAAATTAAAGAAAAGCACTCCAAATTGGAGCGCTTTTCTTTAATTTTTTAATTATAAAAAACAATAAGGGTATATTATATTTGGTGGCTCATATCGGACTCGAACCGATACGCATTGCTGCAGCAGGTTTTGAGTCTGCCGTGTCTACCATTCCACCAATGAGCCTTAAAAAGTTTTTAAAATTTATTATTTTAAGTATAATTATAATATAATTATATCAATCATGGCAAAAAAACAAAACAAATCTTTGAAAAAAATACTAACAAAAATTCTCCCAATAGTTGGAATTTCAACTACATTTTTTATTGCTTCTTGCACACCCCTTGGAGCGGTCGGTAGACTTGTCCAGCGAACACTCGAAATTGGCCAATCAAACCCTTGGGATCAAGAACTTGATCAAAGCAAACCTTTAGATTCAATAATTACAGGGAAAATGGTCTTAGGCAACAAACTTAAGGCATCTGATTTCTTAAAACAGTATTCAGCCTTAGATTTAGATAATGATTCAAATAGTTTATCTCGTCGCCTGCCAAATAGTAGAGATTCAATTTTAAACTCATCAATTATTTGAACTTTTATCCCAGGCGTTGATAATCTTGACTTAAATGCAAAATTTAACTTAAAAATTACTCCAATTGCAAATTCTGCTAATGATTATTACGGTTCAATTAAAGTTAAGGTTGACTCTTATAATAAAGACACACAAACTTTGGTTCAATCAAAAGAGTTAGTTATTAACGGTTTTGAAACAGAACAAACCGGAATTTATGCTTACAAGGAAAGAATTAATACCGCTTTTGAAAAAATAGAAACCTTAGAATTAAAAAATCAAAGCAATTTTAACATTGACTCACTAAAATCTGACTCAGATATTTGGGAATATATAAATTTACCGTCAAATTTTGAAAAAATGGATGTAAACACGCTTAGAAATTCCGATGAATTTGATGTTCCAGATCAACCACAATCAGTTCCAAGTATTCAAAATATTGCCAAAAACCCTTACCGTTTAAAGGTTAAAAATTTCTATTATTTAAAAGCAACAATTTTAAAAGACACATATGATTCCCAAACCGGAAATGTCGATGTTGTCTTGTCAATTTATCATGATTCATTCCATAATTATGTTTCAAAAATTGTAAAACTTAAACTTAATTCAGCCCAAGGTCTAAAAAAATTAACTGAAATTAAAAGTTTCAAACTTAAAGAAGAGTATTCTAACTTTTTGCCATCTTTTTTAATAAATTCCAACGAAAATTCAGGTGAGACATTATCTAAATATATCGATTTTGGTAGTTTAGATTACAAAAAGTATGACATCAAAAAAGTTCCATCACTTTCAAATGATCAAAATGGTGAGTTTTACCTAATTTTAAATTCAAAAGAAAACGATTTAACTTCAGGTCCAACAAGTCCTGGTCAAATTATTAAAGTCGAAGGATTTAACTCATATGATAAGATATTTGCCTCAACCGAATTTACAGATCAAATAAATTTTGACTTTATTGATTCGTGGTATAAATTGCCTACTACAACAAATGTTTCAGAAAAATTGAAAAATATTTCTCAAAGTTTAAATTCCTCAAGTGATGCACTTTTATGACCGCTTTTTGGTCAAGCAGTTAAAAAAACACTATCAGAAGCGACACTTTTTAAAAATACTGCAGAATTAACTAATTTTGAAAAATTAAATTATGACTTTGCTTCATTCACTGATTTTAAAATTTCTGAGTCAGGAGTTTCATTTTACTTTGGTAATTCAGTTGAAGACTATTACAAAATTAACGTAAAATTTAGCAAC
Source organism: Mesomycoplasma ovipneumoniae (assembly GCF_035918255.1). Lineage (NCBI taxonomy): Bacteria > Bacillati > Mycoplasmatota > Mycoplasmoidales > Metamycoplasmataceae > Mesomycoplasma > Mesomycoplasma ovipneumoniae. The sequence goes on from NZ_CP142136.1 coordinate 287,366, forward strand.
ACTAGAGAAAGCAAAAACATTGTTGAAGATTTTGGAGCAAAAGTTCTTGAAAAAAACATAATTAATGACTCATTGCGTTCAAGATCGATGGTAATTCAATTGCGTTCAAATGCTTTTGACCCAAGAACTAATTCAAATACAACCCGAATTACCTCAGGAACAGCTTGAGTTTTTGATCGAAAATTAAAACCCGACCCTGATAATCAAGGAAAATTTTTACCAACTAACACTTATTATCTAGCTACAAATTTGCATGTTATTTCAGATTTAATTAACAAACCAGACCAAATTTATTCATTTTCTTATTTACTTGATGGAAATTTGACAAAATTAGATGAAATTAGTTTTGATGATACTAATTTATTCCGTCGTTTTGATCGAATTTCAAAAACTGAAGGAAACAGAGATTTTTTACCACCTGAAGGATTTCAGTATATAAACTCTGAGTCAAAAAAATTCTGAAATAATTTAAAAATTAATCCTATTGGTCTAGATATGCCCGATAGAGGAAAATTTCGTGATATTGCAATAATTGAAGTGACTTTTCCCGAAGACGAACATAAAAACAATCCATTTAATTTCGGAATTCCTTTTTTAGATCGTAACTTTTTTGGCAGAGATTCATACATAAAAAATGTTCCTGATGCCGTTCGAAATTACAACGAAGCTCCACTTGATGTTTTAGTAACAAATAAATTTCTTCCTACTTTTACAAAAGGAACTCAACTAAAGACCTCAAAAATTGAAGGAGCTTTACCACTGCATGCTTATTTAGGTGGTTTTTTAGGCGGATATACTTGAATTACTGACAATAAAAATTCATTTGTTACAACTAATGAGCTACAAAAAGGTAATCAGTTCAAACAAGATAATTCGCTTAAATCTTTCCAAGGGGCAACTTCAATTTCACTTCCTGGACTTCAAGGTGGACGTGGAATGTCTGGTTCGCTCGTTGTAAATGAATATAACCAAGTTATCGGTATTTTTTGGGGTGGATATTTCCCGCAAACCGTGCCAGGAAGAAATCCACTTGTTAAAGGAATTGGCCAATTTGACCCAATTGGTGTAAAAATTGACAACAATCCAACAGTTTTAGCCAAATGACTTGCCCAAACAAAAGATGTTCAAACTGATTTGGATAAAACTTCAGAAAAAGTTTTTTCCCTTGAAGATCCAACTCAAATTGAAAGACTTGCTCATTCAGCGCGTTGGCTTAAATTTTCTAACGGGCAAAATTCCCAAACAACCGCCGATGTTTAACTTTTATTTTTAAAATTTATAAAAAAATTTAAAATTTTAAAAATAAAAACGTAGGTTGAAGTAACAATGAAAAAAAAATTTTTAGACTCTTTAGAAAAAATTCATAAAAAATATCAAGATTTAAGTCAACTTTTGTTAACTGATGAGATAATTAATAATCAAAAAAAATATTTAGAAATAGCAAAAGAAATTTCTTCAATTGAAGAAATTTCTTTGACATTTGATTTACTTTTAAAAAATCAGCAAACACTTGAAGAAGCAAAAACACTTCTTAGTCAAGAAAAAGACCCAGAATTACAACATTTAGCAAAATCAGAAATTGCAAGTGCTAATAAAAATATTGAAGCACTCGAAGAAAAACTCTTAATTTTAATGCTTCCAAAAGATGAAAATGATGATAAAGACGTAATTGTTGAAATCCGCGGCGCTGCTGGGGGTGACGAGGCTAACATTTTTGTTGGCGATCTTTTTCGAATGTACCAAAAATGAGCTGATTCCCAAAGGGCAAAAGTTAAAATTCTTAGCTCATCACTTGCACTTGCTGGCGGTTTTTCACAGATTTTTTTCCAAATTTCTGGTCAAAATATATACTCAAAACTTAAATTTGAATCAGGTGTCCACCGTGTTCAACGGGTTCCTGAAACCGAAACAATGGGCAGAATTCACACCTCAACTGCCACAGTTACCGTGATGCCAAAAATTGACAACAAAATTGAAGTCGAAATTAATCCTTCAGATCTTAAAATTGATACTTATCGATCCTCAGGAGCTGGGGGTCAGTCTGTAAATACGACCGATTCGGCAGTTAGAATTACCCATATTCCCACCGGAATTGTTGTAACTTCTCAAGATGAAAGATCCCAAATTGGTAACAAAGAAATAGCCATGGGAATTCTGAGGTCAAAAATTTATAACTTGGAAGTTCAAAAAAGACTTGAAACACAAGCTAATTTTCGTAAACTTGCCGGATCAGGGGCACGTTCTGAAAAAATTAGAACTTATAACTACCCTCAAGACAGGCTCACCGACCATCGAATAGGATTTTCTTGTTCTTTAAAACCGGTAATCCAAGGAAGTCTAAATCCAATAATTGAAGCCTTATTATCTCAAGAAAGAGCTGAGTTAATCTTGCAAAGTTATGGAGATAAATAGGAGAAAATTGGAACTTTTAAAGGAAAAACAACGCTATAATTTACCCTTAGAAGTTTCCAAACTTGAACTTTTAAAGTTAGAAATGAACTATCCAGTCCAAAAAATCATTGGATTTATTGAAATGGAAAATGTTCGAATTTTTTTGGATCAAAAAGTTTTTATTCCCCGTTATGAAACGCAAGAATTACTGCAAAAAGTCAAAAAAGTAATCAAAAAAGATAGTTTTGTTCTTGATTTATGTTGTGGTTCAGGGTTTATTGGTCTTGCTCTTGCCAAATTTAGTGGCGCAAAAATTACTCTGGCCGATATTAGTGATGAGGCGATTTTGCAAACAAAATTAAATGCAAAATACAACAATTTAGATGTAAAAGTTGTAAAATCTGACCTTTTTAGCAATATTATTGGCCAAAAATTTGATATTATTGTCTCAAATCCTCCTTACCTCAAAAGGCAAAAACTTGATGAGTCAGTTATGAATTTTGAACCTGAAGCTGCATTATTTTCTGAACCTGAGTCTTTTTCATTTTATCAAAAAATAATGGAACAAATCGATAATTTTCTTAATGACAAAGGTTGAATTTTTTTTGAAATTGACAAAGATAGTGTCAATTTTTTCAAAAAAAATTTTCCTGAATTCAAAATTGAAAATGATATAAACCAAAAACCAAGATTTGCTTATTGGCAAAAAAACTCAAATTATCCTATAAATTTATAGGATAATTTGAGTTTTGTACTCTAAAAATTGAAAGGAAAAAATGAAAATTAGAACACGCTATGCCCCTTCGCCGACTGGATTTTTGCATATTGGTGGAGCTCGGACTGCGCTTATTAATTATCTTTTTGCAAAACATCACGGCGGTGATTTTATTTTACGAATCGAAGACACTGATACCCAAAGAAATATCCAAGATGGTGAGCGTTCCCAAATTGAAAATTTAGAATGACTTGGAATTTTTCCAGACGAAAAACCTGGCACAATTTCAGAATATGGTCCATACCGTCAGTCAGAAAAAATCGCGCGCTATCAAAAATTAGCCCAAGAATTGGTTCAAAAAGGTTTTGCATATTATGCTTTTGACAACGGGCACGAACTTGAACTGCAAAAAAAAGAGCAAGAAAAACAAGGTATTTTTAGTTTTCGCTATGACAGAAACTGACTAAAAATTTCTGAGCAAGAAAAGCAAAAACGTCTAGAAAATAACGAGTTTGTTATTAGGTTTGCTGTTGACAAAAACAAAAATTATTGCTGAAATGATTTAGTTCGCGGGAAAATTTGCTTTGAAGGTTCGGCCATTAGTGATTGAGTTATTATAAAATCTGACGGATTTCCGACATACAATTTTGCTGTTGTTGTTGATGATTATGATATGAAAATCACTCATATTTTCCGTGGAGAAGAGCATATTTCAAATACTCCAAAACAAATTGCGCTTTATGAAGCCTTTTCATTTGAACAACCAGAATTTGGTCACCTTACAATAATTACTGATAAAAATGGTAAAAAACTGTCAAAAAGAGACTCATCACTTTTCCAATTTATTGAGGACTATAAAAATCAAGGTTATCATAGCCATGCTGTTTTTAATTTTTTAGCACTTTTAGGTTGAACTAGCGCTGATTCTCGCGAATTTTTTGAGCACGATGAATTAATTAAAGCATTTGATTTTAAAAGACTTTCAAAAGCACCTTCATATTTTGATACTGAAAAATTAAACTGGTTTTCAAAATCTTACATTTCAAAAATGGAGATAGACCAAATTTTACCGCATTTAAATCTTGGAACAGACTCTGAATGAAACCGGTTTTTTGTTCAAACATTTCAAAAAAGCGCTGTAAAATACAGCGACTTTTTTGAAAATCTCGATTTTTTCACAAAACCCCAAAACTCAATTAGCCAAAAAATAATCGATTTACTAGAGCAATCAAATCAGCAACCAATTCAACTTTTTTCACAAAAAATTGACTATGATGATTGGCAATTTTCAAAAATTGAAAATTTAATCAAGGAAATTGGCCAAACCTTAAAAATAAAAGGTAAAAATTTATTGTTACCTTTACGACTGGCAACAACATGAGCTGAATCAGGTCCTGAATTAGCAAGAGCAATTTGACTTTTAGGTCCGCAAATAATTCAAAAAAGGCTTAAAAAATGAAAGTAAGATTTTCTCTTAGAACTATTATTGACGCCCAAAACAAAAAAATGGTGGAATTTATCAACACAATTTACATTTCAAAGCAAATAATTAATAACACTGAAACTGATGTTTATGAAACGCAAAATCCTGAAAATAACACGATGATAAGATTGGAAATTTTTGACAAAAATTTAACAGTATTTTCTGGCGAAAACACTTTATTTTTTGAATTAGATAATTATGTTGAAAATCTATTTATTAATAATGAAGTAGAATTTATTGTCAATACTCTTTTAACAAAATTAGAAATAACTCCAGAATTTATTAAGATTGAATATGACCTTTTTCTCAAAAATAACGGACCGGAAAACTCAAAAATTTCAACATATCTTACCACTTTGGAGTTTATAAATGATTAACATTGTGCTATTTCAGCCCGAAATAGGTCCAAATACAGGCAATATTATCCGTTCTTGTTTTGTTTTAAATATGAAACTGCATATAATAAAGCCTATCGCATTTGACCTAGATCCAAAACACTTAAAAAGGCCGGCAGCTGGAATTCTTTTGTCAGAAATTCAACATGAAATTCACAGTGATTGACAAAATTTTGCAAAAAAATATAGCGCAAAAAATCTTTATTTTATAACCCGTTATGGCCAAAAAGTTTATTCGCAAATCGATTTTAAAAGCGAATTAAATAATAATAACGAGATTTTCCTCATTTTTGGCAGGGAATCAACCGGAATTCCAATTGAAATTCTAAAATCAAATAAGGAAAAATGCTTGCGAATTCCAATGTCGCCTCATGCTAGATCACTTAATTTAGCAAATTCTGTTGTTATTATGGCATACGAAATTTATCGCCAACTTGATTTTAGTGGACTGTCTTGCTTTGAGGTTCAAAAAGGTAAAAATTATCTTGATTAATTGCTTTTCTTATTTCTTTTAAAAAATTCTAAATCTTTTAGCAAAAGTTTAGAATTTCTTGTCATTTTTTTCCGAGTTTCCTAGTTTGATGGCAAAATTCACTTTTTAGTGAATGTACACATGCAAAAATACCGGGAAATCCGTGTTTTTTGAGGCTAAAATCTTAATTTTTATTATTTTGAAATTACCCTTTTGCAAAAAAAAAAAAAAAAATGCTTGGTCTAAGAAAAAAATATGTTATAATAAACCTCACTTAAGAATAAATTAATAAATTTGGATATTAGAATTAAGGGGGATTGATTATGTTTTTTGTCTAATGCGCTCTGATAGTGCGAATTTTCCATTATATTTTTAAATATGATGGAGTGCCTTAAATTTAACCGTTTAGAAATCTACAAATTTATGGCTTTTAATTATTATTGTTCTTTCAAAACTTCACATGTTTTTTTAGGCTCAATGTAAATAAAAACGAGTTTTCTTTTTACATTGAGTTTAAATAGTAGTTGTTTTTTATGATTTTTGTTGTTTTATCCATAAATTGATTTTTGCCAGCGTTTTAAAATAGGTAATTAACTTTTGCCAAAAATTTAGAATTTATTGCCATTTTTTTTATTTCTTAAATTAAAAAATAAAAAAAATGGCAGAGGTGACAGGAGTCGAACCCGCAACATACGGGGTTGAAGCCCGTTGTTCTACCATTGAACTACACCTCTAGGCCGATTTAATTATACCACATTTTTAAAAAATAATATATTATTTTATTAAGTATGAATACAAAAAATATTAAAAATATGAAAATGAGAGATTTTTTAACACTTTTATGGTTTGTGGTAAAAATTTCTTTAATTTCTTTTGGCGGAGGAAATTCTTTAATGCCTATTATTTTTAGTCAGGCAGTTGTCAAAAAAGGATGAATTTCAAAAAGTGATTTTGATCAAGGTTTAATTTTGACCAATTTACTCCCTGGACCTTCATCACTTCAAATGATGGCATTAGTTTGTATTAAAAAATTAGGCGCTTTTTGGGGTGTTATAGCAACAGTTTTGGGAATTTTCCCGCATATTTTATTATTTTTTACTTTATTTATTTTAGTAAAAAATTTACCTTCAAGATATTTAGTCACTTTTAATTTAGCAATTTTTTCAACAATTATCGGAATTTTACTTGGATTTTGTTATATTTATTGAAAAAAAGACAAGAATTCAATGAATAAATTAGTTTATTACATCGTTTTATTATTAAGTTTTGCATATTCTTTGTTTGTTCCAAGCCCGTATAATTTAGCGATTGTCCCGATTTTAGTAATTATATTTATATATTCAATTTTATTTTTGTTTAAAAAATGAAAGAAAAACCGTGATTTTACTAATTAGTTTAACAATTTTGGGGATAGCGGTTATTAGTTTAATTGTCTTTGGTGGCGGGCAAGTTTTTATGCCTGTTTTTAATTGGTTTTGATTGCAACTTGGAGAGCTGGGGCTTGAAATTGATCAAGAGAAAATTAATCAAATTTTCACTGTCGCAAATTCAACACCAGGTGTTTTCTCAATTAAATTGGCCGCAGTTACTGGATTTTTAATTGCAGATTTTGGAGTTTTAGGTTGATTTCTTTCATTTATTTTTTTAATGGCATTTATACTACCGGCAATTTTTTTAGTTGTAATTTGATTAAAGGCTTTAAATAGAGTTTCGCAAAAAAATGGTTCAAATTTTATAAAAAAAGCACAAATTTTTCGACCAGCAATTATTGGAATTATTTTAGCGCTTGCTTTTCAACTTTTTATCAATTTAGTGCTTGTAAATTATGCTTTTAATTCTAATAATGGATATTTTGTCACAAAAGAAGTAAGTGATTTTATAAGTGGTTGAAGACTTTGAGTTTTTATTTTATTTGCAATTTTTTGATCTATAACAGTTTTTATTTTGTATTTGCGGAAGGTAAATGTTTTTCTGTTAATTATTATCGGAATTTCACTTTCACTTATTAGTTTACAACCTTGACTTTAGGACAAATATGTATACAAATCGTAAATTTTATAATAAAAAAGAATATTTTATTGACCATGAAAAACGGGTTTTAATTCTTGATCCTGCTTTTCATGAAAAATTACTTAACAAAAAGTTTGGTTTTAACACCGGTTTTAAAAAAATTGGTGGAACTTTAATTGGAGAAGTACTTGGACTTGATAGTTTTAGTTCGCCTTTTCGAGCTTTTGTCAAAATTTCAAAATTGGATATGCCAATTTTAGACACTAAATATATTGATGCCGGAGTTGCAATTGAACCTCTTGTCATTAAAGCCATTTCTGAAAAATTAGATCTAGAAATTGAAACTTTTCCTCCCGAAAAATATAATTATGATTATTTTAGTAATGATCCAATTATTGGCGGAATTCCTGATGGTTTTATCAAAAAAACTAATATAATAATCGAAATTAAAACAACCGGCCTGAAAAATTTTGAAAGATGGGGTAAAAAAGGGGAAAATTTACCGCAAAAATACATAAAACAAGCCCAATTATATGCATTTTTAAAAAATGCCGAAAAATATTCAATTGTAGCAACATTTTTAGAGCAAGATGACTATGAAAATCCCAAAGAATTTCCTATAAAAAAAAGACATATAAAATCTTATACTTTTGATGTTAATAAATCTCAGGTTATGGATGATATAGAAAAAATTAAAAAATGGTATAATTTTTATACAAAGTTAGGCGTTTCACCAATTTTTGATCCTATAGTTGATGCTCAAATTCTTGAGTATTTAAGTTGTGAAAATGAGCAAGAGTGAAAACAACTTTGAGAAAAATGAACAAATTCAATATCTAAACAAAATAAAAAAATATAGTCATGTCATCATATTCTAAAATTTATTTGCACAAAAATATTCTAATAGTTGTCTCAGAAATGACTGAAATTGTTAATAAAGCGATTAATATTCACAAGTTAAAGAATATTAGTTCGCTTATTTTAGCAAGTTTTATTAATGTTTTTGGTCCACTTCCAACTTTGATTAAGGAAAAAACAGCTGGATTTTCTGTTAAAATTAATTCTGAAACTGTTGAATCTTTAGTTCTTGAAACAAATAAGCAAGGCCAAATTCGTGCTAGTTTTTCAGCAAATAATTTTGAAATTCCGGCTAATGTTTTCAAAAATTACAACACAAACCAACTTGTAAGTTCATATATTGGAACTTCTGGTTTTTTAAAAATTAACCAATTTACAAAAAAAACTAATTATTCAGGTCAGATCAAACTTCAAAAAGGTGATTTTATAACAGATTTAGCGTTTTATTTTCACCAATCTCAACAAATTAATTCAGTAGTAAAAAATTTAATCGAACTTGATGAAAAAACAAAAATAACAAAAGCCCAATCCTTAATTATTCAGCTTTTGCCTAATCATTCTCAAGAAGAACTACAAGAGGTAGAAGTTTGACTAGAAAATGAAAAAATGACGGATTTCATGACCTTTTTTTCAAATTTTAATCAGGTTGATTTCCAAAAATGAGATTATATTTGTAATTGTAAAAAGGCAAATTTTGAGGCAAATTTGAAACTTTTAAGTCAAGAAGATGTTGATTTTTTAATTGAAAAATATAAAAAAATTGAATTTAAATGTAATTTTTGTTCAAATAGTAAAAAATTTGATAAAAAGGACTGATTAATGGCCAATAAACCATTTAGCATTGCTACGGTTGAATCTTTAACGGGAGGCGCCCTTGCTGCTGAAATTGTAAAAAAGCCGGGTGCAAGTAAATTTTTTGCCGGCGGACTTGTTTGTTACCAAAACGAAATTAAGGAAAAAATTGGTATTGATACAAAAAATGGTGTAACTAATGCCAAAACCGCCCTAAAAATGGCCAAATACGGTCTTGATTTTTTTCAAACAAAATATGCAATTGCCTTAACCGGAAATGCCGGCCCTACAGTTCAAGATGGCAAGCTTGGTCAAGTATTTATTGCGATTAATGATGAAGTCTGAGAGCTGAATTTTACCGGAAGTAGATCTGAAATTATACAAGCAAGTTTAGATTTTGCCATTGAAAAAATAAAAGAAATTTCAAAAAACAGCATAAAAATTTTCTAAATTTTACAATAATAAATTATAATTTAAGTAAAAATAAAAACCTAGATAATAATAAGTTATTAGCCTTAGTTTTTAAATAAATACATCTACTTAAAAAACTAAGAGAAAAAGCTAAATTTTTTATTATTTTTTTTAAATTTTAAACAAATTTATCATAATTTAAATTATAATTAGTTTTATTTTACTTTTATATAACAATTTAAGGATTATTATTAATGATAACACGTGAATTTTTACCTAATAGTGCCGAACTTAAAATTAAGTTAGTAGCTGATCCGCAAAAATGAGTTGAATTTTACGAAAAAGCTGAAAAAAGACAAGCTGCAAAAGTTTCATTACGCGGTTTTAGAAAAGGGAAAGTGCCATTAGAAAAAGCGCGCCCATATTTAAATCCACAGTCAGTTTTTGAATTAGCGCTTAGAATGTACTTACCTGAACTTGAAAAACAAGCTTTTTCTAATGTAATTGATAGTGACAATGTTATTGAATCACCAGTCTTTAATATTGTTCAAATGGACAAAAATACCTTAGAAATCGAGTTTCTTTATCCTGTTTATCCTGAAATTAAGCTTCCTGATTATCAAAATCTTAAGACAAAATATGTTGTAAAACAAGTGACAAAAGAAGATATTGAAATTCAAAAGCAAAAACTTTTAGAATCAAAAGGAAAATTTGTTAATGTAAACCGTCCTGTAAAAATGGGAGATATTATTAATTTTGATTTTAAAGGCTTTATTGATGATGAACCTTTTGAAGGTGGAGAAGCGCAAGACTTTGAACTTCGAATTGGTTCAAATAGCTTTATTTCTGGTTTTGAAGAACAATTAGTTGGGTTAGAAATTGAAAAAGAAGCCGATATTCATGTGGTTTTCCCTGAAGATTACCATGTACCAGCTTATGCAAGTAAAAAGGCAAGATTTCATGTAAAAATCAACAGAATCAAAGAAAGTCAACCTGCTAAATTGACTAATGATTTTGTTGCTTCATTAAAAATTCCAAATGTTGAAACAATTAGCCAACTTGAGGTTTATCTAGAAGACCTTACAAAACGTGAAAATATTGAAAAAGCACGAATTGAGTTTCAAAAAAATGCACTTGTAGAAATTGTTGAGCAAGTTGAAATTCCACTTGCAACTAAATTAGTTAATGCTGAAGTTAATCGTTTAAATGAAACTTTTAATTCAACTTTAAAACAACAAGGCTTTACTCTTGAGGAATATTGCCGAATTACAAAATTCACTGAACAAGATATTTATAATCAACTTGAGGCTGAAGCAAGAAAATTGCTTAAAAATTCCTTTATTTTTGCTGAAATTGCAAAACTAGAAGGATTAGTTCCAACCCAGCAAGATTATGACGAACAAATTGCCATGTTGTCAAGATTTACCGGTAAATCTGTCGAAGAATTAAACGAAACAATTCCTCACAGCGAAATTCAAATTAACATAACAAACAAAAAAGTTGTTGACAAGTTAATTGAATATAATAGCGAAAAAACTGAAGAAAAAGTCGAAGAAAAAACTGAAGAAAAAGCTGAAACAACAGAGAAACAAAATGAAACTAATGAAGAACCAAATAAAGAAGTAAATGAAAATAAGGGTGGTGAATCATAAAAAAAGAACAAAAATTAAAATTTAATTTACAAATTTATGGAGGCGTAAGTGAGTAAAATCGGAAGATTTATATCGACAGTCTTGGCTGTTATTATCGGGAATATTCTCTTATTTGCAATAATAATTGCTACTTTATATTTTTTATTTAAAAAGCAAATTGAAAGTTTCGAAATTGATAAAATCAAGGCGTCATTTGAAGAATTTCAAAAAACTTTTTCCAAATTGGACTCTGCGCAAATTAAAAAATTTCAAGAAGGTTTTGATAAGCTTGCGAATTTAGATCTAGATTCGCTTAAAACACAAGTTGATGCATTAAAAGATATGCCAGAAAAATTACAAAAAGCGCTACAATCTGTTGAAGAACTTTCAAAAGCATTAAAAAATATAAGAGCTACACAAGGAACTGGTACTACCGCTGCTGTTTCCCAAGCGGTAATGGATCTAGGATCAAGTACAAGTTTATTTAATTTTTTAAATGTTGCTCCTTTTATTAAAGTTTAATTTAAAAATTTTTTATTCAATTAAATTTTAAAATCAATAAGAAAACTACCGATTGGTAGTTTTTTATTACAAGTTTTTTAATAATTTTTCCTGAACTTCCCAGTTTGATCCCAAAAATTCACTTTTTAGTGAATATAAATACGTAAAAATACCCGTAAATCTGTGTTTTTTGACGTCAAAATCTTAATCTTTATTATTTTAAAATTAACCTTTTGCAAAAAAAAAAAAAAAAATGTTTGGTCTAGAAAAAAAATTATGTTATAATAACCCTCACTAAGAATGAATTAATAAATTTTGATATTGAATTAAGGGGGAATTAGTTATGTTTTTGCTATAAAAAAATAAGAAAATGCGAATTTTCCATTGTGTTTTTAGTCATGATGGTGTGCCTTAAATTTGACCGTTTAGAAATCTACAAATTTATGGCTTTTGATTATTGTTCTTTCAAAACTTCATATATTTTTTTAGGCTCAATGTAAGTAAAAACGAGTTTTCTATTTGCATTGAGTTTAAATAGTAGTTGCATTTTTTTATGATTTTTGCCAGTGTTTTAAACTAAAAAAGTAGTTTAAAAATTTCATAATTTTGCTTTTCAAGTTAAAATTTTAGCTTTTTTAGTTTGCCTTATTTGATTAATAAGTAGATTTTTCTTTCATGAGTGTTAGGTTTAAAATTCAGTGTTTTGTGTGTTGATAGTTATTTTTCCTGAGTTTGCCAGTTTGATAGCATTCCTGGTGATCCAAATATTTGAAATAGTTATGATTTTTACTTTGATTTCTTAATAAATCAGTAAAAAAATAGGTAATTAACTTTTGTCAAAAAAGTTAAAAAGTGCCCAAAACTGGACACTTTTTAAGATTATTTCATCAAACTGGGAAACTCGGAAATAACTTTTAGTCGTCAGATTTGATTGCCCGTTGTTTAACAATTACATCAGAAATATTTTTTGGAACAACTTCATAATGATCAAATTGCATTTGGTAAGTTCCTCGTCCTGATGTCATTGAACGTAATTGGGTTGAATATCCAAACATTTCTGCTAAAGGAACATGTCCACGAATAACATTTGCTCCATCAGATCTAGTTTCTTGTTCACGAACAAGTCCACGACGACGTGATAAATCACCCATAACGTCTCCGGCATATTCAGCAGGGGCAAAAACAGAAACATCCATAATTGGCTCAAGTAAAACAGTTCCAACGGCATCACGAGCACGTGAAAGGGCTTTTGAAGCTGCAATTTTAAAGGCCATTTCTGAAGAGTCGACCTCGTGGAAAGAACCGTCAAATAAGGTTGCTCTTACATTAATTAAAGGATATCCGGCCAAAATTCCGACTTGCATTTTTTCTTCAAGACCTTTTTGAATTGATTTTATATACTCTTTTGGAATTTTTCCACCGACAATTTTGTCAATAAAATCAAAGCCTTCTTCTGGATTAGGTTCAAATTTAATTCAAACATGACCATATTGTCCACGTCCACCGGATTGTTTGATGTATTTTCCTTCGACTTCAGCGGATTTTGTAATTGTTTCACGGTAAGAAACTTGTGGTTTTCCAACACGCGCTTGTACGTTAAATTCACGTTTTAGTCGATCAACAATAATATCAAGGTGCAATTCTCCCATTCCGGCAATAATTGTCTGTCCAGTTTCGGTGTCGGTTCAAGTTTTAAAAGTTGGATCTTCGTTTGCGAGTTTTTGGAGGGCATTAGCTAGTTTTTCAACTTCAGCTTTTGAAAAAGGTTCAAGTGACTGGGAAATAACAGGTTCAGGAAAACTCATTTTTTCAAGTACAAAACTTTTGGACTTTTCAGAAATTAGTGTATCACCTGTTGTTGTGTCTTTGAGTCCAACAAAAGCACCAATATCACCAGTACGAACTTCGTTAATTTCTTCACGAGAATTAGCATGCATTGCTAAAATACGGCCAACACGTTCTTTTTTTCCTTTAGTTGAGTTAATTATGTAAGTTCCTTTTGTCAGGCTTCCCGAATAAACACGGAAGAAAGTTAGTGATCCAACAAAAGGGTCGTTCATAATTTTGAAAGCTAAGGCAGAAAATTCCTCATTATCATCAGCTTGAATTGTAATTTCTTGATCATCACGAAAAGCTTTAACTGGCGGAACATCAAGTGGTGAAGGTAAATAATCAATGACAGCATCGATCATTTTCTTTACACCTTTGTTTTTAAAAGATGAACCACAAACAACCGGGAAAAAATCACCACTAATTGTTGCTTTACGAATTGCTGCTTTTAGTTGTTCAACTGAAATTTCTTTTTCTTCAAGAAGATCATTAAATAAATTTTCATCATAGTCAGCAACAGCTTCAGCAAGAGCAAGTCGCATTATTGCTGCTTTGTCTTGTAATTCACTAGGAATTGGAATTTCGTATTCAACTTCTTCTTTTTGACCATCGTAGTTATAAGCTTTCATTTCAACAAGGTCAATAATTCCGCTAAAATCAGACTCAGCACCAATATTAAGTTGAATTGCCACGGCATTACCGTTTAATTTAGTGCGCACAGATTCAATTGAAGCCTCAAAATTAGCTCCAGCTTTATCCATTTTATTAACATAAACAACGCGGGGAACACCATAATTTGTTGCTTGTCTTCAAACAGTTTCAGTTTGGGGCTCAACACCTGATTGGGCATCAAGAACAGCAACTGCTCCATCAAGAACCCGAAGTGAACGTTCAACCTCAACGGTAAAATCAACGTGTCCTGGGGTGTCAATTATGTTAATTCTTTTACCTTTTCAAAAAGCGGTTGTTGCCGCAGAAGTTATTGTAATTCCGCGCTCTTTTTCTTGTTCCATTCAGTCCATTTGGCTAACTCCATCATGAGTTTCACCAATTTTGTGAATTTTACCAGTGTGGAATAAAATTCTTTCGGTTGTTGTTGTTTTTCCGGCATCAATATGGGCCATAATTCCGATATTACGGTAATCTTTTAGTTCAAATTTTCGTGACATATTTCTAAATTCCTACCATTTAAAGTGTGCAAAAGCGCGGTTTGCTTCGGCCATTTTGTGAGTATCTTCTTTTTTCTTGAAGGCCCCGCCTGTTTTATTATAAGCATCAATTATTTCATTTGCAAGACGAACAACCATTGTTTTTTCGTTACGTTTTCTGGCAAAAAGAATTAATCAACGCAAGGCAAGAGTTTGTTGACGTTTTAGACGAACTTCCATTGGAACTTGATAGTTTGTTCCCCCGATTCGACGTGAACGAACTTCGGTTAGTGGAGTTACATTTTTTACAGCTTGTTGAAAAACTTCAAGAGCATCTTTTTGAGTTTTTTCTTCAACTAATTTAAATGATGAATAAAGAATGTTTTGGGCAGTAGTTTTTTTTCCCTCTAACATAACGCAATTTATTGCTTTTGTAATCAGTTTTGAGTTAAAAACTGGATCAGCAAGCACGTCGCGCACTGGGGCTTGTTTTTTTCGTGACATGTGTGTCTCCTTTTAAAAAATATCGTATTTTATAGCTTTTTTAGATTTTTACTTTGAAGTCTTAGGTTTTTTTGCTCCGTATTTGGAACGACCTTGGGCTCTTTTTGCAACACCAGTTGTATCTTGAGTTCCACGTACAATGTGATAACGAATACCAGGTAAGTCTTTAACTTTTCCACCACGAATTAAAACAATTGAGTGTTCTTGTAAATTGTGGCCTTCACCGGGAATATAGGCATTAACTTCAATTCCATTTGAAAGTTTTACCCTTGCAAATTTACGTAATGCTGAGTTAGGTTTTTTAGGAGTCATAGTTGCAACTCTTGTGCAAACTCCACGTTTAAAGGGCGAGCTAATTTTTAGTTCTTTTTTGTGCAATGAATTATATAACATATTCAATGCAGGAACTTTTGACTTTCAAGTTTTCTTAACTCGGCAACCTTTTGCTAATTGAGAAATTGTTGGCATTTTTTCCTTTAAATGAATGTTTTTTTTAGGGTTATAACAACGGTATCAGTGTTATAAAAAAAATTGTTAAAATAAAATTTAAGTTAAATTATAGATACATTTTAACATTTTTTAAAAATATTACAAACTAATTTTCAATTTTTATATTCCCTAATTGTTTTGCAATCTCATCAATGTTTGCATCTTGAGATAAAAGCTCATTTTTCTTTTCTTCATAAAAATTAATTTTTTCTGTTGACTTTTTATAAACATTTTCAAAAACAAAAAAAGAAGAAAGTGAGCTAACAAAACTAATAATCGCATTAATAAAAGCAATTGCAACAAATAACTTAACCGCGGTTGGATTAGGATTTTTAGTAATTGCGTACGCAGATAAAATACCATTAAAAGCTGACATTAAAATTAAGGCAATGCTGCAAAACAAAAAAATACCCTTAGAAACACGTGCTTTTGCCGTTAATTTTATAACATCAAGTTCAATTTTTGAAAGTAATTTTTCTTTATTCATTAGTTTGTTCCTTTTTATTAATGTTAGTTTTTTGCTCTTTTTGTTTATTTTCAAGGGCTTTAAGAATTCCTAAAAATTTGCAAATTGAATTAAAAAGTTCAATTTGTGCATTTTCAGATTTTGCATATTTTCCTGTTTTGGTTTCAAATAAAATTATTTCAATTTTTAAAAAGTCATTAATTTCTTGGTTACGAATTCAACGTGGTTTTACTAGAAAAAGTGCAAAAAGACCGTTAATAATTGAAATTGACAGGTTAATTCATAAGACAAAAATTGGTCATTGGTCAACTTTTGCACCATTTTCGTCAGTTGAAATAAAAAAATTTGCAAAAGGTTCAAATTCATTTAATTTTGGCGAAGCTAATTTAAAAATACCCATTAAGGTCGAAAAAAATCCAAAAAAAATACTAAAAATGGAAACTGTTCAAAATAAAAATTGAAAAAACCTTGCTTTTACAAGCGTTTTTCTGTATAAAAATTTGGCAAATTCATAAGAATCTGAATCAAGTCGAACATTTTTTATAACCATTTTTTACCTCCAAAAACTATTTTTTTAAGAATTTTTATTTTTGAAACATCTTTTTTTTGAAAATAAAAATCAGAGATCGATTGATAGTCCTGTTCAAATTTTTCAAGAGTATAATTAGGATCATTTTGAATTTGAAAATACAAATAACTTAGTTCTCTTTGCGCTTTTTTATATTCCTTATACTTCATAACTTCACGAAAAACAGCAAGAAATAAATTAATAAAAAAAGTAAGACAAATAAAACTAGCCAAAACAATAGTTAGTCCAAGGTCATTAATAACTGATTTATTTTTAGATTCAATTAACTGATAACGATTAATTTCAGTTATAATTACCCAAATTGCCAAGGAAATTACTATAATATTTGCGAAAAAAGTTATTCATTTAACAGCATTAGCACCATAATAAGCAATTTTTTGGTTTCTTTTTAGTCCAGCTTGTTTTATTTGAATAAATTTTATAAGTTGTTCAACTGCTTCATTTTTATTCATTTTATTCTCACTAAGTTAATGTTTTTATTAATTACAAAATATAAAAATTATATCACTTAATCCATTTATATTTTGAAAAAGGTGCCAAAAAGTTAAAAAATGACTGGAAATTAAACAAAGTTAGCATAAAAACGCTAACTTTGTTTAATATGTCCGATGTTAATTATTGAGACAAAATCACAAATTTTATTTAGCTACTAGCTAGTTAAATAAAAAGCTGAAATTTTTCAAGTAAATTAATTTACTAATTTATTTTCAATTGGTTTATATTTTTTTTCTTTTCTTATTTTTAAAAAATGAGTAGCGACTTTAAAAATAATAGTAGAAAATACAATATATAATAATGAGATTCAAATAAGATCTAAACTAATGCGACCAACTATGTAATTTGCTGATCTACCGGCAAGAAAATCGCTAAAAAATGGCAATTTAATTGAAATAAAAAACAATGAAAAGCTAACAATAAGAATAAATAATGATATAAAAATTCAATATAAATTTTCTTTTTTAAGGAATATTTTTTTGCTTGTATCAACATGAGAACTTTGAATAGTTCCATTGTTTATTTTGAAATTTCTTAAAGCAAAAACAAAAACAATAACAGTAGTTAAAAGTAAGATTACAATTACTGTAATTGATGCAATTATTAGTCAAATATCAGCAACGCCTCTATTAATTGGATAACCAATTCTTGGTGCTAATTCAAATCCTTTTTCTTTGAGATTTGACAATAAATTTTGCTCGCTTTGATCATAAAAAACACTTAGTCTTAAAGGTTTGTTTTCATTTATTGAATCAGCAAAAAGTTGGACTACATTTTGGTTAAATTCTATTTTATTTGCTTGATCAGATTCAAAGATTCCACTAATTTTAAAAGTAAAACGATGATCTTTGAAAAATAAAAAATTAATATCTTTTATTTTAAAAGTTATTTCATCACCTACATTTAAATTTAAATTGGAATTTTTACTTAAATGATTAATTAGACCTTGACTAACAAGAATTTCGTTTTTATTTTCAGTAAAACGACCTGTTTTAAGCTTTTTATCTTTTTTATCAAGATTAAAATTTTCATTAAAATATAAATCAGAAAATAAATCAGAAAATGTAGAAAAAACTTTAGAACCAACAGCATTTTCTGTATTTGAAGTTTTTACATTATAATATACTAAATTTTTAAATAAAGATTTAAAAAACCCATTTTGACCTTGGATTTGATTGAGAAATATTTTTGACTTATCAAAAATATTTTCAGCTAAATTTTTATAGCCTTTATCGGATATTAAAATAAAATCATCTCGATAACTATTAGCAAATCCTACTGTTCCTACAATTTTAAATTTTTTAGTATAAATTAATACATTTTCATTAGTTGAAGGATATTTTATTCAATATTTATAATCAATATAATCGCCAATTTTAACTTCTTTTAAATTAGCATAATCTTGTGAAACTATTATTTCATCATTATTTTCTAAAAATTTACCTTGAAAATTAGTATAGTTTTTCATATCATTTTTAAAAAAATCATTGATTTCAACTGGCAAAATTTTAGTTGATAAGTCAGAACTAAATGAGTCTTTATTACTAAAATCGCCAAATTCTAATTCTGATTCACCATTTGAAATATATTTAACAGATTTTAAGTTTTTTATTTCTGAAATTTCGTTATTTCCAAACTCTTCGCCATTTTTTTTGACAATAGTTATTCGTTGATTTTGCGAATTATAAATGGGTAAATCAAAATTTTTATCAGCTTCTCATAAAAATAAAAAAAGTAAAATTGAAAAAATTGAAAAAATTATAAAGAAAAATAATAAAAATCAATTCTTTCGAAGATTAGTTTTTAAATATTTTGAAAAAATTAATGGACTTGTGAATTTTTTTTCTTTTGTTTCTTTCATTTAAAAACACCTTAATTTAGCTGCATTAATAAAAGTCGTAATTTCTAATTAGATTACCATTTTTATCAATTGCTTGTCCTTCTTCAAAAATTTCTGGATATGAATAAATCTCACCATTTGCACTTAATAATTTTTGTTTAGGTGGATGGTTTTTTATATAATCATCATCTATTTTAAATCCTCATCAATAACCCATTGATCAAAAACTTCAAATATCTCATTTAGAAATAAGTAAATTAGAATAACCTGACCATCCAAAATTTACAAGATATTTTTCTGTATCTGGATCATACCCATATAAAACAATGTTGTGGCCACCACCAATATTAGCAAAAGATACCATAACTGGCATTCTATTTTTAAGTAAAAAAGTTTCAGGGTTGCTCGAATGCATTCAATTGGCAGAATAATCAGTTGTTATGTGGTTTTTTATTTCTTTTCCTTTTAGAAATTTTTCTAATGTGCTAGTGAAATAAGAAGCATATTTAACATCTTGGTATCACCCATTGAGTTCAAACAATTGATATGGAAGTGAATTATATGTAGTAGTTTTATCTTTAGATTTTTTATATTTATAATATTTATGTTCTGCAACACCATCACTTAAGTTATGAGAATAATTATTTTTTATATCAAAATATCTATCAATTTCTGCATCAGTAAATATTCCAGATGCAATGAATGTTTCGGCATATTCTAACATTAAAGACATAGCAATATATTCACAAAGCCCGCCTTTCCCAGGACCCCTTTGATGTTCAATATAGCCAAGTTTTGAATATGAATCTTTTGCCTTAAATCATCAGGAATTGTCAAGACCGATATTAAAAGAATAAAGATTTTTAACCTGTACAGCATTATCTGCTATATCGCCAGGATCTGCAGATCCACGTTTTGCACGAAATTTATAATTAAAATATTCTTCTTTTTTAGCCTTGTTTTTTTCTGTATTTAGTCTAGTTACACTTAAATATATATGTTTTTGATTCTTAATAAGTTCAACTATTTTTTCATCTAATTTCTGTTTAGAAACTAACCCAAAATAGTCGCCATCAACTTGATAATGTAATGAAAATCCGGGTATATAAACGACATTATTTTTATCAAATAATTCCTTATCAAAACTAGCATTTGCAATTTCATTAGTTTCATAATTTTCAAGAGTTATTATTAGATAATGATTAGTAAATTGTAAAAATAACAATGGTTGATCGAAAATGTTTTTTAGAACTCTATGATATAAAAAATCCTGAGTTGTATTAGTTTTTTTAAATAATTCTGCTTTTGATGCTTTAATAAAAAAATCTAATTGTTGTTGATTTAAAATAGTTTTATTTTGATCTGCTTTTATGACAATGTTTTCAAATAAGCCTATCATTTTTAATTTTCCTATTTTGTAGTATTAATTTTTAAAAGAACAATTAACAATTTAAAACAGATAGTGTATAAAAATATTTTTTTGGGAGTGCTCACAATTTGTGAGTCAATTTTTTTTTCGTTATTTTACAAAATAAATTATACATCAAGTTTTTTATAAATACAAAAAAAACTTGGTTTTTAAAATTTTTGTGGTATAATACTAAGACAAATAAGAATTAATAATTTTGCTCTTTCAAAACTTAATATTTGCTTGCATTCGAAAGTATTTTTTTGTTTTTGTCTTTAAATTTGCTTGACTTTTTAATAATTTTTTTGATTAAAAATATTAAAAAAAGTGCTATAATTTTAAAGCAATAAGCGCCATCATAGCTCAGTCGGTAGAGCACATCCATGGTAAGGATGGGGTCGCAGGTTCGATTCCTGTTGTTGGCACCATATCTTTTTGACCAATGATGCTAAAATAAAAGCATCTTTTTTAATTTTTTTTCAAATAAAATATTTGAAAAATTTAAAGGAATTGAATGAAATCTGCTACTGTCTTATTTGTTGGTGATATTTTTGGCGCGCCTGGTATAGAAATGTTTAAAAATCAACTTAATATTTTGAGAAAAAACTATAATTTTGACTTAATAATAGTTCAGGCTGAAAATATTACTGGCAGAAAAGGACTAAATAAAAGGGATTATTTATATTTAAAAGAGCTTGGTGTTGATATTTTTACTATTGGCAATCATGTTTGATCTAATCCTGAAATTGCTCTAATTATTGATAATCCAGATATTGTTAGACCACTGAACATTGACAAAGAATATAGTGGCAAAGGTACTACTAAAATTTTAAAAAATGGTAAAACATTCAGAATAACTTCACTTTTAGGTGTAGCATTTAATAAGTTAGTCAAACCTTGAAATCACCAATTTGCTGATAATTTTTTTGATGCAATTGACAAAGTTATTGCCGAAGACGATGCTGATTTTCATATAGTTGATTTTCATGCTGAGACAACAAGTGAAAAAAATGTACTTGGAATTTATCTCAATGGTAAAATTAATGCGCTTTTAGGAACTCACACCCACGTTCAGACTTCTGATGCTAGAGAATTATCGCTTGGGACACTTTTTATAACTGATGTTGGAATGACAGGTCCTGCAAATGATGCAATTGGTGTAAAATTCCTTGATGTTTATAATAGAATTCGCTATAATAAAAGTACAAAATTTCAAACTTCTGACAATGATTGCCAATTTAATGCTGTTATTTTAGAAATAAGTGATAATTTAAAAAACCAAAAAATTATACCAATCAATATTTATAAATAAATTTTTTGATGTATAATTTTTTGGTTTTTTAAAAATTTTATTTGAACTAATTACTTATTCGGAAATGGCATATTTCTGCGTCTTTTATCAAGTATTCTTTTCCCTCAAGACGAATTTTACCTTTTTCTTTAAGTGCTTTTTCGCTTTTGAACTCAATAAAATCCTCATATGCGATAATTTCAACTCTTATGAATTTTTTGACAAAATCAGAGTGAATAATCCCACTGCAATCAACTGCACTTGTGTTTTTCCTAAATATTCATGAGCGAACTTCTTTTTTTCCAACAGTAAAAAAAGTTGCTAGCCCAAGAAGTTTAAAACTATTAAGAACAAGAAAATCAAGAGATGACTTCTCTAGTCCAAATTCTTGTAAAAAGAGTTGTTTTTCATCTTGATCAAGTTGGGAAATTTCGTGTTCTAAGGCAACACAAATTGGGATTAAAATTGCATTTTCCTTTTCAAGATATGTTTTAAGCTCAGAAAAATATGAATTTTTCAAGGGATCACTAACAGATTTTTGGTCAATGTTAGCAACATATAAAATTGGCTTTATACTTAAAAGTTGTCAATTTTTGATTATTTGGCGCTCATCATTGTCTAAAGCCAAATCGCGTAAAGATTTATCTTTTTGTAAATGATCTTTTGCTTTTTTAGCAAGTTCAAATTCAACTTTTGCTTGTTTGTCGTTTGTATTGTTGATTTTTTTACTAAGTCGCAAAATAATGGACTCAATTGAACTTAAATCGGCAAGAATGAGCTCTAAATTTATTGTTTGGATGTCAAAAATAGGATTTACTTGGTTATTAACGTGAATTATTTTTGAATCATCAAAACAACGCACAACATGAACTAGACAATCAACATTGCGAATATTTTCGAGAAATTTATTACCTAATCCCTCGCCTAATGAAGCTCCTTTTATTAAACCAG
Organism: Mesomycoplasma ovipneumoniae; assembly: GCF_035918255.1. Lineage (NCBI taxonomy): Bacteria > Bacillati > Mycoplasmatota > Mycoplasmoidales > Metamycoplasmataceae > Mesomycoplasma > Mesomycoplasma ovipneumoniae. Next base: position 310,036 of record NZ_CP142136.1, read on the forward strand.
CAATATCGACAAAAGAGTAAGTCGAAAATACAATTTTATTTGGTTTAACAATATCGGCTAAATTCATTAGTCTTGGATCACGTATTTCAACAGTTGCAATGTTTGAGTCTATTGTTGCAAAGGGATAATTAGCAATTTCAACATTCATTTTTGTTAATGCTGAAAAAAGCGATGATTTTCCGACATTAGGAAGTCCAATAAGACCTGCTTTTAGATTCATATTATATTTTTATGACTAAACTCGAGTTTTATCGTAACTTCCCCGGATTCTATCACCAACAAACGGAAGTAAAGCGACAAAACGTGCTCTTTTAATTGCTAGTGATAATTTACGTTGGTGTTTTGCACAATTTCCTGTAATTCTTGAAGGTTGAATTTTTCCAAAAGAGTTAATATAACGTTGAAGCACTTCAATTGATTTATAGTCAATGTAAGAAAGTTTAGCTTCACAAAATTGGCACACTTTTTTTTTGAATTTTTTAGCGTATTTTTTGTTCATTTTTCATTCCTTTTTAATTTAATTTGTTAGGATCAAGATCATCAATTTCTCATTCAGCAAATGGATCTCTATCATCATCGCTAATTTCAATATTAGTTTCATCAAAATTCATTGGCGGTTCTGTCTGAAAAATATTATCCTCGTGAAACGATCTTTTATTATTTTGGGGAAGTTGAAAATCATCAAATATTGGTTCAAAAGTTGGTTCACTAACTTTTTGAGCTAATTTTTGACGACGCATTTCTAATTGTTCTTTAGTTTCTAATAAACGAAAGTAGTCAACATTTACTTCATAATTAGTAAGATAATTTGTTGTATTTGACATAACACGATTAGCTTGTAAAGAACCTTCGATTGCTATCAAACTTCCTACGGTAATTAGTTTGTCTAGCAATGTTGCATTTTGTCGTCAAGCAACTACGGGAATAAAATCAGTAATTGTAGGCGAATTTTGATTATATTTTCGTCTATCAATTGCTAAATTAAATCGAATAAAATTAACATTTGACTTTGTTGTCATAAATACAGGTTTAGAAGAAACGCGTCCAATTAAAATAATTCGATTCATAATTTTTTTATAGTTTTTATCTATTTTTATTTATTGACTAAAATAGATAAAGACTATTGGGATTCCTGTATTTTTTTAGCACTATCAGCACTAGTTTCTGGCTGGTTTGCTGAAGAAGATGAATTTGAAGTTTTTCCGCGTTGGGATAAGTTAGTCTTATCTGATGACTGTTGGGCTAAACCTTGTTTTCCTGCACCTTGGGCATTAGGTCTAAAATTTCGACGTTGAAAAGGTTTATCAGTTTTTTCTGTTTGGTTAGGTGAGTTTTGGTCTTGACGAGTTCGTGGCGCTGATTTGAAATTAGGTCTATCTGAATGATCACGTCTTGCATTTGTTCTTTTATGGCGATCGGCATTTTTTGGTTTTTGGTTAAAACCTTTTTCAGAGTCAAGATTAATTATCAAGTATCGTCAAATTGATTTGGTAATATTCGCACGGCGAACAAATTCTTCAATTAAATTAGCTGGCGAATCAAGATTAATTAAAAAATATTGTGCTGTTTTTGATTTTTTAATAGGGTAAGCAAGACTTGAATTTTCAAGCTTAACAAGTTTGTATGACGAATTTTGACTAAAAGTAGTAGAGAGCAAATTTTCTAATATTGTTGCTTCTGCTTTTGGGTCTAAAATTGTCATTATTTCATATTTTGGCATATTAATTCTCCTTATGGGCTTGTGGGTTATAAAAATAACCAAGGATGTTTTACTAAATTTAAAACTAGTTTGAAATTATAACATGAAAAACTAAAAAAATAAAAAAATTAACTAAATTATTTTAGTTAATTTTCATTGGTCTAATTATATTATATATGGCGCGCCCGGAAGGAGTCGAACCCTCAACCTCTTGGGCCGTAACCAAACACTCTGTCCAATTGAGCTACGGGCGCATTACATTTTGGAGGCACCAACCGGACTCGAACCGGTACATCAAGGTGTTGCAGACCTATGCCTTACCATTTGGCTATGGTGCCATTGCCTAAAAACCATCAAATATAATTATAGCAGATTTTAATTTAAAACAAAGAAATTTTTCATTTGTTTTTCTAGAAAGTAGTTCACCTTAAAATATCAAACTATTTTCCGGAATCTTGTTGTGCAAGTATTTGAGTTAAAAGCTTAATTAATTCTTGTTTTTTTAACTGTTCAAAACCAGAAATTTCTAATTTTTGGGCAATTTCGTGTAATTGTGCTAAATCTAATTTTTCAAGTGCAATTTTTATTTTTTCTTCTTTTGTTTGAGGTTTGTTTTGAGCTTCTTGAGTTTGTGTGTTTTCAGGGTTATTTGCTTGTTGTGAATTCATTGGATTTTGGTGACCTAAGTCAAAAATATTCATAAATTCAGAAAATGCTTTTGGATCTTTTTTCATTTCATCAATACGTTTTTCAATAATGACTAATGTTCGAGAAAGTTTGAATATTGACTTAATTCTAAGCACTTTTGTGTAGAAAAATGGGATTAAAACAAAAATTAACGCAATAAGAATTATTTGAATAGCCAAAATTACGGCAAAATTTTGATTATTAAGACTTAAATTTCCAATTATTACTACTGTTGAATTTATAATTGAAAGAGCTGCACTTGAAAATGAAACGAACGAGAAAAAAAAGGAACGATCGCCAATAGGTGCAAAATCTTTTGCTTTATATGATGTAAAGATAGAATATACATAAAAAAATAAATTTGCAGCAGTAAATAAAATTGATAAAATCGAAAAAGCTCGACCAATATTTTTAATATCTAAGTCTAAAAAGAGTTGTACACTTAAAAAAACACTTAGTAAAAGGAGTAACACCGGATAAGAAAAAATTCAAATTCGGTATTGCTTTTTTTCATTTTTTCACAACTCAGCCACTGATGGAACTTTATTTTTTCCAAATGGATTTTCTCAAACCATACACCCTCCAATATAAATTAGTATAATATAATTATAAAATAATTTAGAATAATGTTATAAAAAAAGATGAATATTTAACCTAAAGTTTGGAAAATTGATTTATTTCCTTGTTTTGATAATTGTACCAAATTCGGTCAATTTTGGAAATTTTATCAATTTTTTTTGCAATATCACTAAATTCTTTTGATGTTAAAAGCGCGGTAAAAAACGAGCAAAAGTCAGTGGCATATTTTTTATTTCCCTGAAATTTATTAAGACCAACTATCATTGTGTAATTTTCGTTTTTTCAAAGTAGCCCGCGAAAAAAATATAAATTTTTAGTGTATGAAACTTCTTCAATAATTCAAGTTTCACAATAATTTCCTTCAAGAAATGATAAATAATAGTCCCAAACTAATAATTTAGCTTTGATTTGATTAAATAAGCTCCGATTTGTATGAATATTTCATTTTTGAAAATTAGTGAATTTTTCTATTAATTTTCCGTTGTTAATAAGACTTATTATTTTTCTTGTTGGTCAGTCTTTTAAAAATGGTATTTTTTTAAGGCCAATTCCGTGTGGAAAATCAAGTAAATTTGGCTTAATTGCAAAAACTTTTTCAATTTTATTGCACCAAATTGCTATTGTTCGATATTGTTCAACAACCTTTTGGTATCTTAGCAGATTTTCTTGAATTTTATCAACTCAATGATTAATTGAATCCATTTTACCCTTTTATTAAAATTTTTAATTGTGCTTTTTTCAATAAAATTAAGTAAAAAAGATATTTTTGGCATAAAAAGTAAAAAATAATTATTTTTTTTACTTTTTATTAGCTTAGTCTACTGTTGTAATTGTTTTTGTTTCAACAGGCAATCCTAAACCTGAAAGTTGACTTTGAAGTGATGCGTCTTCGACATAAATTTTGTTAAAAGTGGCACTTTTCCTTGCAACATCAACAAATTTGGACAATTGACTAAAAGCATCACCAGAAAATGAATTACCTGTTATATAAAGCGGAATATTTGAAAGGGTTTTTCCATTTTCATCTTTTATATAAATTCCCGGTTGTTGGATAGGACCATTAACAAGTCTTGTAGTAAATTGGGAATTTTCAAAGTCGCTTGCTTGAACTTTATATACATAATTTGAGCTTGTTGAGCTAGAATCATTTACTTTTGAGCCGCCAAAATATAAATATTGGAAAAGTAAATTAACATGCCCAGGATTTTTTTGTGATTCAGCTTCAACTTCTCAACTTTGGAGTTTTTCGTTAAAAAGTTTCTCTGTTTTAGCAAAGTCAATGTCTTTTAGTGTCTTAATTTTTTTAGATGAAGAAAAATCAAGATGTAATGGATATCCTCCTCGACCACCAAAAGTTCCTTGGAAAACACGCTGATTAATTTTTGAACTAAAAGCAATTTCAAGTCCCTCATTAACTTTGGCAACATCATCCCCTTGGTCTCAACGGAGAGTATCAAAAATAATTGATCCAGGAATTTTTTCTCCAGGTTGGACTAACTTAATATCACCTTTATTTATATAATCGAAAGAAATAAAGTCCACATTTTTTAAGGCATTAGGATTAATTGCCCAATTGCTTTCGTTGGTGCGTGAATTTGTATAGAGTTCTAGTTCGCTTAGTTTGGTGAATTTTTCAAGTCCACGAAGACCATTAACTGCTTGGTGGTCATCTAAAAAGAGGGAAACTTTTTGCATTTGTGGTGGCAATAGCTCTAAAATTTCTTTTATATTTTGGGTTTTATGTTTTGCCCCGACATTTTTAAGAACAATTGCCTTGATTGAATTATCTTTATTAGCCGCATTTTTCATAATCTCGGCAAAAGCTTTAAAAGCAACATCATCATCGGCATTTAGAACTAAAGTTTTAAATTCTGAAAGACTACCAGCGGTATTTCCAGGAGCACGAGTGTATTTTATAAGTGAAATGCTACCGTTAGAAATTCCCTTACCATTGGTAAGATCACTAATTTCTGAACTTACATTAGTGTCATTTCATCCTTCATATTTTAGCGAACCAATTTGAGTTGCATCATATCTTGTTCATTTTGAATCAACAGCATTTAATCTTCTTTTATTATCTGCTCTAATTCCATTTACGACAACATTGACTTTTGGTTCTCATCCATCGGTTGTAGGATCAGGAGTATAACCATCTTTTATCAATTGTAATTCTTGTTCTGTAAAAGGTTGCTCAAGTTGTCTGCGTTGTTCAATTACTTTTAAGTAATTTTGTTCGCGCTCAAGATAATTATTTGCAACTCAGCGAGAGTATTTATACCCCTCAAGATAGGATTCAAGAGTAACTTTTGGCTTACCATCTTCTCCAACTGGCGCATATTTTTTATAGTGCTCGTCAATAATTGAAATAACACGGTCTGCTTCAGCGACTTCGGCTTGGTATTTATCTCTTTCGCGTCTAACTTCAGCAATTTTTCGGTCTTGCTGTTGTCTTCACAAACCAAGCGCGCGTTGATAAGCTGAATCACCAAAATTAACAGCAGGTGAGTTATTTCTATTTTGAACTTGTGGTTGACTTACTGTTCTTGAAGTTGAAATTGTTGGCCGAGAAGATATAGTTCTAGTCGGACTTTGACGCGCAGGTGTTGTTCGAATAGGGATAGTCGATTCAATAGCTTGAATTCTTTTTACAGGTTTAGGTGTTATTTTTTCAGGTAAGGGCTCTATTTTTTCTATTTTTGGTGTTACTATTTGTGGTTTAATCGGATTTTCAATTTTTTCTTTAGGTGTTTCTATTTTTGGTGGGACAAAAACAGTATTTGCTACTGGCGAATTAAATGCAGTATCATTTGGCTGATTTTTTGAAATTATTGAAGGCGCTTGAGTTGAATAACTAACTTCATTGGACAAAAAATCAAAATTAACTAATGATTGATTAATTGAAAACAAACTTAAAGATAACAATGCTGTTGACATTGCAATAATTACAACTTTTCGACGACGGGAAAAATATAGTTTCATACTTGCCTCCAAATTTTCTTATTTATTAAAAATGTTTGATTTTAATAATGCTTATAATAAATTTTACCAACTAAGTCTGACTTTAGCTGTAAATTTATATTTTTAGCAACAAAAAATCATATTAGCCACCTTTGAAAACTTTTTAAAATTAAAAATTATACACTAAAAAAACTAAAGTCCAAATTATTTAGATAAATTAGTTTAAAAAATTCGCCCAGCTCGTTTTTATTCCCGAGTTTTCCAGTTTGATGAGATAATCTTAAAAAGTGTCCTGGTTTAGGTTTTGGGCAATTTTTTAACTTTTTTGCCAAACTCAGAAAAAACACTATCAAAGCAAAAACACTAAATTTTAAATATAAAACTCATGAATGCAAAATCTACTTATTAATCAAATAAACCAAACTAAAAAAGCTAAAATTTTGACTTAAAAAGCAATATATGAAATATTTAAACTACTTTTTTAGCTTAAAAACACTGGCAAAAATCAATTCAAGGATAAAACAACAAAAATCATAAAAAATACAACTACTATTTAAACTCAATGCAAAAAGAAAACTCATTTTTATTTACATTGAGCCTAAAAAAATATATGAAGTTTTGAAAGAACAATAAAAAAAAGACATAAATTTGTAGATTTCTAAACGGTTAAATTTAAGGCATTCCATTATATTTAAAGCCATAATGGAAAAAATGCATTATCTGAGTTTATTGTGCCAAAAACATAACTAATTCCTCCTTAATTCAATATCAAAATTTATTAATTTATTCTTAGTGAAGTTAATTATAACACAATTTTATTTTAGACCAAACATTTTTTTTTTTTTTTTATTTTTGCAACAGGTTAATTTCAAAATAATAAAGATTAAGATTTTAGGTCAAAAAACCCGGATTTACGGGTATTTTTTCATATTATATTCAATAAAAAGTGAATTTTTACCATTAAGCTAGAAAACTCAGGAAAATTTAAATAAATAATTTAGTCCGCCTAAAAAACTTAATCTTTATTTGACACTTAACACTCATTTTTGTAAACTTTAGTCTCAATGCTGATTAATTTTGTCTGCAAAATAAAAAAAAAAAAACAAACTTTAGGGCCGCGCCCTAAAGTTTGTATTAAGATAAAAGATTTTTATTTAATAATTTCAGTTACTGTTCCGGCTCCAACAGTTCTTCCACCTTCGCGAATTGAGAATTTTGTTCCTTGCTCAACAGCGATAGGGGCGATAAGTTCAACAGTAAGGTCAACATTATCACCAGGAATTACCATTTCACGGCCAGCTTCAAATTCAATTCCACCAGTAACATCGGTTGTACGGAAATAAAATTGAGGTTTATAATTTTTGAAAAATGGAGTATGTCTTCCACCTTCTTCTTTTTTGAGCGCATAAATTGCTGCTTTAAATTTAGTGTGGGGAATAATTGTTTTTGGTTTTGCAATAACTTGCCCACGCTCGATATCTTTACGGTCAACACCACGAAGAAGAACACCAGCATTATCTCCGGCCATTGCAGATTGAAGGTTTTTGTTAAACATTTCAATTCCGGTTACAACTGTTTTTTTCGGTTCTGGACGGTAACCGACAATTTCAACCTCTTCATTTAGTTTAACTTGTCCTCTTTCAACTTTACCAGTAGCAACAGTTCCACGACCTGTAATGGTAAAGACGTCCTCAACCGCCATTAAGAATGGTTTATCCATTTCACGAACTGGGGAGTCAATATATGAATCAACTGCATCCATTAGTTCAAGAACTTTAGCTTCTCATTCAGGTTTTCCTTCAAGAGCACCACGAGCTGAACCACGGATTATTGGGGTGTTGTCTCCGTCAAAGTCGTATGAAGAAAGAAGTTCACGAATTTCAACCTCAACAAGGTCAACCATTTCTTCTTCACCTTCAAGTAAGTCGATTTTGTTTAGGAAAACAACCATTTTTGGCACACCAACTTGTTTTGAAAGAAGAATGTGCTCACGAGTTTGGGGCATTGGACCATCTGTTGCGGCAACAACAAGAATGGCACCATCCATTTGCGCTGCTCCTGTGATCATATTTTTAATATAATCGGCGTGACCAGGGCAATCAACATGGGCATAGTGACGCTTATCTGTGCTATATTCGATGTGGGCTGTATTTATTGTAATTCCACGCGCTTTTTCTTCAGGGGCTGCGTCAATAGAAGCATAATCCTTTGCTTCAGCTAGACCTTTTTTTGATAATACAGTTGAAATTGCCGCTGTTAGAGTGGTTTTTCCGTGGTCAACATGACCAATTGTCCCAATATTGATATGCTCTTTTGAACGGTCAAAATCTTTTTTTGCACCAGTTTTAACAACTGCCATATTTTTCCTTTCTTTTACTTGTTTTAAAACAAACTAAAAACCACCATTGAATAGCCTTGCAACTATTTCCTATCCTATTTAGTTAGTTTTAAGTGCTAGAAATTTTCAAAAATTCTCAATTTAATTTTCAAGGTTAATTATACCAAAAAAATCGAAAATTATTTTGAGAATTTTTTATGTTTTTCATTTTATACCTTTTTTAACAAATAATAAGCTCAGCTACAAGATAATTATATAACAAAAGTCCAATTATTTGAAAATAAAGTCATAAATTTGTTGGTAAGTCTCAACCGGAATAAATTTGATTGAGTTTTTAACCTCATCAGGTAAGTCAACAAGATTTTTTTCGTTTGACTGGGGAATAAAAATTGTTTTAATTCCGCTTTTGTAGGCGCCAAGTGATTTTTCCTTTAGGCCGCCAATTCCAAGCACTTTTCCACGCAGAGTGATTTCACCAGTCATTGCAATATCGTGTGAAACGGGTTTTTGGCTAAGGGCTGAAATTATTGCGGTTGTAAAGGTTATTCCTGCTGAAGGCCCATCTTTTGGAACAGCACCTTCAGGGACGTGAATGTGAATCAAAGTGTTTTCAAAATCAAAGTCAATTCCAAAATCTTTTGCTTTAGACTGAACATACGAAAGGGCGATTCGGGCTGATTCTTGCATTACATCTTTGAGTGAACCAGTTAGTTTAATATCACCTCGCCCAGGAATTGTGCTAACTTCAATTTGGAGAGTTGAACCGCCAAGTGGCGAGTATCCTAGTCCATTTACAGTTCCAATTTGCGGACTTGCATCAACAGGATCGGGGTCAAATTTTTCAATTCCTAAAAGTTCGCGGGCAAATTCAACATCAATTTTAAAGTTCTCAGGAAGTGTGTTTTCAAGCAGTCTGACAATAATTTTTCTTGCAATTTTGTCAAAAACCCGTTTTAGTCCCCGGACACCAGCTTCACGAGTATAGTAGCGAATTAGGTAGTCGATAGTCTGATCATCAATTGGGAAATATTTTGGGTCAAGTGCATTTTCTTTTAGAACTGCAGGAATTAAATGTGATTTTGCAATTTGCAGTTTTTCAAGAAAAGTGTAAGATGACAGCTCAATTATTTCCACCCGGTCAAGTAAAGGCTCAGGAATATCGTGAATTTCATTAGCTGTGGCAACAAAGAGAATTTGAGATAAGTCATATTCAAGTTCTAAATAATGATCTTGGAAAAAACGGTTTTGTTCTGGATCTAGAACCTCAAGCATTGCAGCAGCTGGATCACCTTTGAAATCTGAACCCATTTTGTCAATTTCATCAAGTAAAATCAACGGGTTTGAAACGCCAGCTTTTTTTAGAGCTTGAATAATTTTTCCAGGAAGCGCACCAACATATGTCCGACGGTGTCCTCTTATTTCAGCCTCGTCCCGAACACCTCCAAGTGAAATTTTAACAAATTCTTTGCCAATTGATTCAGCAATTGCCATTGCAATTGAAGTTTTTCCGGTTCCTGGAGGACCAACAAGAGTTAAAATTGGAATTGAGTTAGTTCTTCCTTTATGCACTTTAGAGCTAAGAAATAGATTTGAATCACAATAATCACCATCGATTTTCTCAAGAGTTGGCTCTTGATTTGACTGTGAACGCCGGTGAATTAGAGCAGCAAGATATTCAATTATTCGCTTTTTAATTTCTTCAAGTCCATAATGGGCTTCTTCAAGTTTTTGGCGAACATTTTGAATATCTAAAATGTCTTTTCTTACACGTCTTCAAGGTAGCGCAACTAGTAAATCAAGGTAATTTTTGGTAATATTAGATTCAGGTGAAGTGGCCATCATTGATTTTAAACGGTTAGCTTCACGTTTTATTGTTTTTGCAACTTCTTTCGGGAAAATTAATTTTCCAATTTCTGAGTGTAAAAGCTCTTCAATTTCATCTTCATAGCGCGAATCTTCGCCTAATTTTTTACGGATTGCCTTAATTTTTTCTTTTAGGATAAATTCTGTTTGTTGTTTGTCAAGGTTAGATTTAAGAATAACATTAATTTCATCTTCTAGACGAATTTGTTCATTAAAGGCATGAACATGCTCGTATAGTTTTTTAATTTTAGAAGCATAAGAATTTAGCGCAAATAAATGGTATTTTTGTTGATAACTAAGACTAACTGATGAAGATAATGTATTTGTTACACCTTTGATGAATTCATTTTTTTCAACTTCGGTGTTACTATTTTGAAATTTATCAACAACCAAAAGAAGTTCACCTGGCATCTTAAAGTTCTTTGTTTTTCGCCCGAATTCAAGTAAATCATTAATTAAACTTACATGAATTTCCCGATTTTTTATAATTTCGCGAGTTGATTTAATACTTATTTGGTCAGCTTTTACATTATTTGGGTCAGTTATTAAATCTACAACTTGGACTTTTTCAAGAACAGTAAAATCCAAAATTACGGTTTGCCAATCGCTTTTATCAGGTCTAGTTTTTGCGCGATAACTTTGAACTCTAATCAGAGAAGCATATTTAGAAAGTTCATCAATGTCAACAATTCTTGGTAAAAAGTCGTTTTCAATTTTGGGATCTACAGTTAGCTTTTCGTTTTCTGAAGCTTTAGCTTTAGAAGCATCAGTAGTTCCTGATTTGTTTTGCTCAGCGCCTTTTTTGTTAAGTTGTTCATCAATAATTTCTTCTTCAAATAAATCTACTTCTTCATTTTCTTTACGGTAAACAATCAACAATTCCTTGTTTGTTAAAGTTGTCCGTGAAGTTGAATGGTAAATTTCCCTGAGAATCTTAATTGATTCAGGGTCACTAAAACTAATAGTTTGTTGAGCAGTGTTTGGAAAATAAATATCATCTGATGCAACTAAAAATCGGTATGAATGAACTGGCATAATAATAAAAACTCCTCAAATGTCCTTTGATTGTTTATTTGAATTTTTCTAGATAATTATATCACAAAAACTAAAAAAATTTTAACAACTCAAAAAAATTAGCAAAATTACAAATAAATATTTATTATAAACAAGTTGTGGTTTATAAATTGCTTAGTTTAGCGTCTTATTTTTGTGAAAATGTTCAATAATCATGTAAATAGGAAAGGCTAAAATTGACTGGAAAGCAAAATTTGCAAGATTAAAAGGAATAAAAACACTAAAAATAAAAGACCAATACGAAAAATTTTCGGTTCCTAAAAACTTTTTTTGAATATCATCCCACCCCTTATAAACTAAGTCAAGAGATACTGAACTTATTGCTTTAAAAAGTTTTAAATAAACTGGAAGAATTAAAACTCCGTTTAAAAAAGTCATCATTAAACTGGTTGTAAGCGTTGAGACAATTAGTGATAAAATAATAAACCTTTTTATTTTGGCGAAATTTTTAAAAATTTTGATAAAAAGATAACGAAAACCTAAAAATGAAAAAATGTATATTACTGAAGCTAAAAATAGTACAAAATGACCAAAATAGATAATGTCAATCCCGCCAAAATGGTTAAAAATAAGTCAAGGACCTATTGCAAACCTAACCAAAAGGCATCAAAAACCTAAATAAAAATTGCCCAATAAGAATATTGGTACTAAAAAAAGGGTAGATAAGTCAAATTTTAGCCCAAGACTTTGAAAAAACGGCCAGGAAAAATAATTGTGTGAAAAAATAAAAAAAAGTAACGAAAGACTAAATAAAATTCCAGTAATTGCTATTTTGAAATTATAGTTAGAATTTCACGAAATTGAAGTTTTCAACTTTAATCCCCAAAGAAACGATCACCGGCATCACCAATTCCAGGAATAATGTAACCTTTTTCATTAAGTTTTTCATCTTTTTGGCTAAAAAAAATACTAACTTGCGGATATTTTTTGGCAATTTTATCAAGACCTTCTTGAACAGTTAAAATTGTGGCAATAATTATTTTGTCAAACCCTTTTTCAATAAGGTAGTCAATCGTGCTAATTATCGAATTGCCCGTTGCTAAAATAGGATCTAAAATAATTGCAACTGAATTTGGACTAGCCTTAGGTAAGTTCAGATAGTAAGTTGTATTTGAAAGATCTAAATTCCGTTTCATTCCCACGGGTGCAACTTTTGCATCAGGAACTAAATTCAAAAAAGGATCTAACATTGCAAATCCAGCACGTAAAATTGGTACAAAAACAACAGAGTCACTAATTTTTGTTCCTGAAAAAGGCTCTTGAAGAACAGATGTGCCATTAAAATATGTTGAATTAAGTTTGGCTAAAACGGGAAAGGCAAGTAAATAGGAAATTTTCTCAATTGCAGCCCGGAAATCGACTAAAGAAACATTTTGTCTTATTTTAGCAATTTCACTAGCAATTATAGGATGACTAACATTTACTTGCATAATTCTTCCTTTAAATTAAAATTAACTTTGAAATTAGAATTTTTAAAATTATAACATAATTTTAAAAATTCTAAGACTAATATTCAGATTTTTTATCGTCCAAATTTTCAATAATACTTACAGATTTAGAAGTCCCAAAACGAGTAGCACCTAATTTATAATATGTTTTAATATCTTCAATTGTGGAAATCCCGCCTGCTGCTTTTATTTGTAAGTTTTTACTTTTATTAGCACTCATTATTTCAATGTCTTGAATAGTTGCCCCGCGGTAAGAAAATCCTGTTGATGTTTTAATAAAATCTGCATTTGATTTGCTTACAATTTTGGTAGCTTCGGCAATTTCATTTGCTGATAAAAGTGCAGTTTCAACTATAACTTTAAGAATTTTTGTTCCAATTTCTTTTTTTATTTGGTTAATTTCATTGATAACAAAGTCAAATTCTTTTTCCTTAAATTTGCCGATATTCATTACCATATCAATTTCATCTGCCCCGTGCATTATGGCAAGATTGGCTTCTTTTTGTTTCACAGCGCTAACTTGATTTCCAAGCGGGAATCCAATTACAGTGACAATTTTAATATCAGTGTCTTTTAGTTCTTGTTTTGCTAATTTAACTCAAGTAGGTGCGATGCAAATAGCGCCAAAATTATATTTTTTTGCTTCAGCAATTAGGTTTTTGATATCTTGAGAAGTTGTTTGGGCTTTTAAAATTGTGTGATCGATTAATTTATTGAAATTCATAAATCTCCTTTTAAAATAAAAAATATGTTTTTAAATTAGCCTAATTTAAAAACATATTTTCAACTTCTGGCTCAGGTTTTATTGAGAAAGTTTTTGCAATTAAATCCTGAATTTTGCTCAAATCAATCGGATTAGAGGAATAAAGGCTAAAAATTAACTGATCGTCTTGAACATATGTTCCAGATTCAACTTCTAGACAAATTCCGGCTTCATAGTCGATTTTTTGGTTTAATTTAGTACGACCTCCGCCTAAAAATGCAACAATTTTTCCAAAATTTATTGCATTTTCCCATTTTATATATCCACTTTGAGGGGCAAAAATTTGTTCCTTATATGCTGGAATTCAAAAGTTTGAAGACTGAATTGTCGCTGGATTTCCACCTTGGGCTGCAACCATTTTTAAGAAAATTTCATTTGGAAGTTCAGATTCAATAATTTTAGTAACTTTTTCACGGGCTTTTTCTATTTTTAGCTTTTCAATTTCAGAAAGTGTTTGGGCTACTAATTCTTTTGCAAAGTCAGCAAGTTGGGACTGTTGGCCTTGAAGAATCGCTAATGATTCAATAATTTCGTTTTTATTTCCAATCATTCTTCCAAGCGGGGCGTCCATATTGGTAATTTTAACAATTGTTTTTTTCCCAAATCTTTTCCCGAGCATTTTGATTTTACTTGCTAATTTTTTTGCCTGACCAAGATCAGTCATAAAAGCGCCACTACCACATTTTACATCAATTAAAATAACATCTGTGTCAGTAGCAATTTTTTTTGACATTATCGAACTTGCAATTAACGGAATTGACGAAACTGTTCCACTAACATCACGAAGTGCGTAAATTTTTTTATCAGCAGGAACAATTGCATTTGACTGTGCAGTAATTGCTATTCCGATTTTTTGAACTTGATCCAAAAAACTAGCTTCTGTCAGTTGAGTTTGAAATCCTGGAATTGACTCAAGTTTGTCGATTGTGCCACCAGTAAATCCAAGACCTCTTCCAGACATTTTGGCCACTTTGTAGCCAAGGGCAGCAAAAATTGGTCCTATTATTAGTGATATTTTATCACCAACACCGCCTGTTGAGTGCTTGTCAATTTTAACTCCGTTAATTTTTCTGAGATTTATTGTTTTACCTGATGCAATAATTTCACGAGTAAAGAAATAAAGCTCATCATCATCAAGGCCATTAATTAAAATTGCCATTAAAAAAGAAGAAAATTGGTAGTCGGCAATTAGGCCAGTTAGAAATCCATTAATCATGAAATGAATTTCTTCTTCGCTTAAATGTTCTTTTTTGACTTTTTTTTCAATAATTTCAAATAAATTCATATTTAAATAGCTCCAAGGGCAATTTCAATCATTTCTTCAAATTTTTCTTGTCTTGCTAAAGGATCAAGTGAAGTTTTGGTAATCAAGCTATCAGAAATTGTAAGAATCGAAGCTGCTTTTTTTTGCAAATGATTTGCTACTGTAAAAAGTGCAAAAGACTCCATTTCTACTGCTTGTGCTCTTGAAAGTTGGATTGTTTTCGATAAATCACGGTTAGAGTAAAAAACATCAGTTGAGTGAATATTTGTATAAGTCGGACTCAAACCTAATTTTTCAGCACTATGAAATAAATTAGCTACAAGTTCCAAATCTGGATAACTTAAATGAGATTGACCCTGACCTAAAAGTGCCGGAAATGAACAAGAATCTGACCAAGCTGATTTTGCAATAACAAGGTCAAAAATTTCAAGATCTTTATCATAAGAACCAGCTGAGCCAATCCGAATTATTTTCTCAACATCATAAAATTTAAACAGTTCATAGGCATAAATACCAATAGAACCAGAACCCATTCCTGAGGCAGCGATAGTTACTTCTTTGTCTTTATATTTGCCGGTAAAAATTAAGTTATTACGGACTTTTGAAACAAGTTTGGCGTCTGTTAAGAAATTTTTAGCAATAAATTCTGCGCGAAGTGGATCTCCGGGCATTAATACAACTGGCGCAATCTGGTGTTTTTTAGCTTCAATATGTGGTGTCATGTTTCTCCTTTTAGGCATATTATAATATAAAAAAATTTTTTAGCCATTAAATTTTTGCAAATGTTAAAAATGATTTCTAAACAGCATAACATTTTGCGCAAATTCGAAATTTAATCCGAAAGAGAGAAAAGCAGGAACCAAAAATAAGCGAAAAACTATAAAAACAATCCCGCACAACAATCCCGAGTTTCCCAGTTTGATAAGATAATCTTAAAAAAGTGTCTGGTTTTAGGGACTTTTTTAACTTTTTTGGCAAACTAAGGAAAAAATAACTATCAAGAAAAAACACTAAATTTTAAATCTAACACTCATGAAAGAAAAATTCAACTACTATTTAAACTCAATGTAAATAGAAAACTCGTTTTTATTTAAATTGAGCCTAAAAAAATATATGAAGTTTTGAAAGAGCCATAATTAAAAGCCATAAATTTGTAGATTTCTAAACGGTCAAATTTAAGGCATTCCATCATATTTAAAAATATAATGGAAAATTCGCAATATCTGATTTTTAGCCAACAAACATAACTAATTCCTCCCTAATTCAATATCAAAATTTATTAATTTATTCTTAAGTGAGACTAATTATAACCTAAAATTTTTTTAAACCAAGCATTTTTTTTTTTTTTTTTGCAAAAAGTTAAATTTAAAATAATAAAAATTAAAGATTTTACCATCAAACTGGCAAACTCAGGAAAATCATTTCTAAACGGCATAACATTTTGCACAAATTCGGAATTTAATCCAAAAGAGACAAAAGCAAGAACCAAAAACAAGAGAAAAACTATAATAAATAATTCCGTACAACAATAAATTAACCAAATTGAAAATAATTAAAAAAGAAAAACATAAAGAAACTGCAATTAAAAAGAATTTACTATTTTTCTGTCAAAAATTGCACAAATCTTTTTGAAATCTTTTATCATTAAATAAACTATTTTTTCAATAAAGTGGAGCAATTTTTGGCAAAAACAGCAAAAAAATCAACAAAACAGCAAAAAAACTAGCAAGACCAATAAGACCAATAAAAATTGCAAAGGTGAAGTTTTCAAAGAACCAGTAGTAGAAAAAATTTTCTACAATAGAAAAGATAAAACCTAACACTGACACAAAATAGCTAATTTTCGCCAATAAAAGCAAAATATTAGTGTTTTTTAGCATCCTTTGATTTTAACCTTTCTGCCAATTTTAGCGCTTTTTAATGAAAAACAAGGAAAAAAGTAAAAACAAGCAAGTTTTCTTATTTTCTTTGCATTCTAAAGTTTTTCCTTAATTTTAGGGGGGTCCTTAGTCGCCTGAATTTTGAGAATTAGAAATCTGATCTTCGTCGGGTTTTTCTGGATTTTCCAAGTTTTGTTGCTTGCTTTGCTCAGCTCTGGCCATTTCTTTTTGTCTGTCCAGTTCTAACATTTTCATGAGCGCATCAGGGTCGTCTTTTACATCAAAAAAGAAGTTTGAAGGTAAAAAGTCATCTTGGTTGGCTTGTTTGTTTTGGTTTTGCTCATTTGTCTCAAAAGGGTTTTGAGTATTTTGTCCTTGGTCAGAAATTTCAGAGTCAATTTGGAGTTCTTTTTGGGCCAAAAGTTCAAGTTGTTCTTGATTCATTCTTAGTAAAATATTGCGTTTTTCCTCAAGGGGCATATCTTCTTTGAGATTAACAAGTTTATTATTTGCAATTTGTCAGAGTTCAAATCCACCGCTAGCATCCAGTCTTTGAATGTTATTATTTTTGAGTTGTTCATAAATAAATTCAGGCTGAGACTCTTTTTCAATTTGTTTTGCATAAGCAATTCGGTCTTCATTAGTTGCAATCAGTTGGGCAACAATATGCTCGGGAGTATTAGCTGGATAAGAAATTGCACTTCCATCAGAAAGAATTGCCTGGACATATTCAATTTTTTCAGCATTAGAGTTATTAAATAAGGCAACAATTGCCTGGTAGGCAGATTCAGAAATTAAAATATTAAATTTTGAAGTGGCTTGTTCGGTAAAAATTTGGTAAGGATTTTTTTGTGAGTATTGGACTAAATTTGCTGAAGAGCGAAGTTTGTCAATTGTGTCAATATGGTTTTGCCAGTGATTATCAAGCACAGATAAAATTATGTGCCGCTCGGATTGGAAATAGTTTTGGCCAATATTTTCTTTTAAGGTTGGCTGCAGAGTTTCAAAATAAATTTTATTTAGTTCTTGGACTAAAAAGTTGCTGAGCTCTTCAAAAGGGTATTTTTCAATTCCGCTTTGGCCAAAATCATAGCGAGTTATTCTTGAAAGGTTGTCATTAAGAAAATTGATTAAATTTTTATAGTGAATTTCTTGGTTTGGTAGCAAAATAAAGTCATATCCTAAAATAACTTCAACAGCTCTAATGATCATCTTTTTAATATAATGGTCAAAATTTTCAATCTGGAGCAAAATATCACGTTGAGTATAAATTAAATCACGTTGCTGGCGTATAACATCATCATAGCTCAAGACGGTTTTTCGCATATCAAAGTTAAAGCCTTCAATTTTTTTCTGGGCTGCCAGTAAAACCGAGTGAATATATTTTCCTTTGATTGCCCCTGCTGTTTGGCCGTAGCTATCAAAAATTTGTTCAAAATTGGAAAAACGGCGCAATAATTGGTCTTGAAGGGAAATAAAAAACCTTGAGACACCAATATCACCTTGGCGACCTGACCGCCCACGAAGTTGGTTGTCAATTCTTCTTGATTCAGCCTTATCTGTCCCTAAAATATAAAGTCCGCCAAGATCAATAACTCCAGGTTCAAGAATAATATCTGTTCCCCGGCCGGCCATATTAGTTGCGATTGTTATTGCATTTTTACGGCCTGCTTTTGCGATAATTTCAGCCTCAAGTTGGTTTTGTTTTGCATTTAAAACTGTGTGAAACAGACCTTTTTGGTTAAGCATTTCTGATAGAGTCTCTGAGTCAACAACTTGGGAGGTTCCAATTAAGATTGGCTGGCCAGTTTTATGAACTCGTTGGACTTCGGCAATAATTGCTTTATTTTTTTGTTCAATTGTGGCAAAAATTTCATCTTTTTCATCGCGGCGCGCCAGTGGTTTGTTTGTTGGAATGACATTTACACGCATATTATAAACATCGATGAACTCTTGTTCTTCGGTTTTTGCAGTTCCGGTCATTCCTGAGAGTTTTTTAAAAAGACGAAAAAAGTTTTGGTAAGTAATTGTTGCTAAGGTTTTAGTTTCAGGTTCAATTTCGATTCCTTCTTTTGCCTGAAGGGCTTGTTGTAGACCTTCAGAATAAGATCTTCCGGCCATAATTCGCCCGGTAAATTGGTCAACAAGCTCGATTTTACCGTCTTGGACAATATATTCAACGTCTTTTTTCATCACCTTATTGGCACGAAGGGCATTTTGAATTCGGTGAACAAGTTCAGAGTTTTCAATTTCATAAAGGTTGCGCAAACCAAAAAAAGCATTAGCTTTGTCAATACCTTTGTCGTTTAATTTAATACCTTTTGTTTCTTGGTCAATATAAAAATCTTCATTTACAAGTGTATTTACAAATTGGTTGGCAGATAAATATTGAGCCGGAAGGTTGGATTTTCCACCACTAATAATCAAAGGGGTTTTAGCCTCGTCAATTAAAATTGAATCAATTTCATCAATAAGACAAAAATTTAGCCCTCTTTGAACTTTTTCAGCAGCACTATAGACCATGTTGTCCCGCAAATAGTCAAATCCTAATTCTGAATGAACTGAGTAGGTAATATCAGCGCCATACATCATTCTTTTAGTTTCAGGATCCATTTCAGCTTTGTTAATTCCAACAGAAAGACCTAAAAAATTATAAACCTTACCATTATCTTCAGCGTCCCGTTCAGATAGATATTCATTTACAGTGGAGACAATAACTCCTTGACCTGAAAGTGCATTAAGATAAACTGGCGCAATTGAGGCAATTGTTTTACCTTCTCCAGTTTTCATCTCAGCAACCGAACCCATGTCAAGAATTAGTCCACCAAGAATTTGGACATCATATGGCGTTTTTCCAAGGATTCTTTTTGTTGCCTCACGAGCCACGGCAAAGGCATCAACCCTAATATCTTTAAGTTTTTCACCATTAGCCAGGCGCTTTTTTAGAACATTTGTTTGATTTGAAAGATCCTGATCGGTCATTGAACCATAATAACCGCGTTTTTGGTTAATCTGCTTTAAAAGACGGTATGCAAGCCGTAGTTCTGAAGAAGTCTTAAAAAAATTGATAACATTTTTCATTAGATCGCTTTGCCCCCTTAATTTATTAACTCATTCTTTTCTTGCATTAATTAACCGCTTAGAATTATACCATTTTTTTAAAATAATATATAATTTATTTTTATTTTATTTATTAGGATAGTTTTTGGCTTATTTGTTTTGGCTTTGGTCTTACTATGAGCACAGAAAATGCCTTAATTTTAGCATATTTTTAATAAAAAGGAAAAAATAATTTTCTTTTTGGTATAATTTTACTATTTATGAAAATTATAATTTAAAAAAATAGGAGAAAATCATTCATTAAGTCAAAAAAATAATTTATAATATGTTTCGAAATTCAAACAACCTGCAAAAAAAAAAAAAAAAGGATAATTAAGTATTTCAAAAATAAAAAAAATTAATTTTTTTTGGTATAATTTTTTACATTATGAAAAAAGAAATTCGCAACAAAGTATTAATAGTTTTAGCGGGACTTAGTTTCATCGGAATTACAGCCGGAGTTGGTATTGGTCTTCAACGATCAGCACTTAACTCGTCTTATCAACAATTATTTGATAATGACAAGTCCGAAACGAAATTAAACCCGCCAATAAACGATGCTGATTTGGTCGCTGCCATCAGCAATTTTAGTCTAAAACCTGAATGAAGCAAAATTTCAGCTTCTCAGGCATTTAAATTACACACAGATCCATTATATGCTTTTAAATTAAGTCAAGCAGTTGATTTTTCAAAAGTTGATAATAAATTTTCTGATTTATTTTTTGACATTCAAGTAACTGAAGAAACAAAGGTTGAGTCAAATTCAATTAAGAACTTAACCGTTTTTGTTTTTGATAAAAAAACAAAAAAAGAAGTAGCAAGTCGTGCTTTTAGTGCTAGTCTTTCTGGATTTAGTGCTATTGCTAATCAAGATTTTCTTGAAAATTTCATTGCCGAGTCTTCAAAATACAATCTTGATAAGTCTCAATTAACTAAAAAGTTTGCTTCAGATTCAATTTTTCCTTCAGCTTTTGCCCTTAAATTTCAAGATCAATTACTAACTAACCTTCGTAAAATTTCTCCTGAAATTTTTAGTGGAGCTAATGTAGCAACTGCGACCCAAGTTAGTGCTCTTTCTGGAATAGCAAGTCAGTTTCAACAGCAAGGTAGCGGTGGCGGAGGAACAGGTGGTTCAGCTGGTTCAGGAACATCAACTGAAGGATCAAGTGGAGCATCAACTGGAGGAACAGGCCAAGCATCAGGCGGTGGTTCAACAGATGGAGCAACTGGATCAAATGGTGATACTGGTTCAACCGGGGCAGCAGCTGGAACTCAAAATGGCTCAAATCAACCAAGCGTAAGCACTCCTGCTCCTGAGGCACCTAAAGCTCCTGAAGTTCCTTTAGTTTCTAAACTAAAACCAACAAATTCTAATCTTGAACTTGCATTTAAACAAACTTTAGAATCATTTGGTGGACTTGAATTAATTGCTGCTTCTGGACTTCAGAGTTTAATTCCAAATGAGTATACTTTATTACCAGTTACTTCTGAAAAATCACTAGTTAAAATTGATATTGATGATACAAAAGGTACTGCAAAAATTTGACTAAAATTATTGGATCAATCCAACAAAGAAAAATTAATTGGGCTAGACATTACTGGTCTTAGTTCAGTTGAATCAGTTCAAAATAAAATATTTGCAAAAATAAATAAAAATCAAAATAAATATATTAGTCTAAAACCACAAGTTGCGGAATATTTTAGAAAAAATCCAGGACAAAGTCTTGCTAAATTAATTTCTGATTATCAAAAACAAAGTTCAGCTGCAGGCTCAAAGGTGGCTGAGGTTTTTGATGCATATCAAAAAGATAATGATAAAATCAAAAAAGCAATCATGGGTGAGCCGTCAGGTACAGCTACACCAGCACAACCTGAGTCTGCAGGACAAGGCAGTGGAGAAACTCAAAGCGAATTTGAAAAACAATTAACAGAACTTAGCAAAAAAGATTCAAAAACAACCGACGCAATTAAAAAATATCTAAAAGACGAATATAATATCGATCTTCCGACAGAAACCCAACAACCTACCGCTGTTCAGGCAAGTGTTGCTGCACTTTCGTCTACCGAAGTTCAAGGACAAGAACAGCAACAACAGCCTCAGCAACAGCAACCGCAGCAACAACAGCCTCAACAACAACAGCCGCAGCAACAACAACCTCAACAAGAAACTCAGACTCAGACTCCAGAACAACCTAAACAAGACACTCCTGAAGACATAGCTAAAAAAGATAAAGCCTTTTACGCCCCTTATTTTGAAATTTATAATTACCAATTACCAACTATGCAGTCTGAAGGTAAATCTGTTGTAGTTACCCCAGATAAATTAGATTTTTGATTTGAAACTAA
Source organism: Mesomycoplasma ovipneumoniae (assembly GCF_035918255.1). Lineage (NCBI taxonomy): Bacteria > Bacillati > Mycoplasmatota > Mycoplasmoidales > Metamycoplasmataceae > Mesomycoplasma > Mesomycoplasma ovipneumoniae. The sequence goes on from NZ_CP142136.1 coordinate 332,034, forward strand.
TAGTAATCTTAAAGTTGGTGATTATAATTTTGATTTTTCAATAGATCAAAAACAGGACGAGTCAAGCACAGCTAAAACTTTAAAACTTAATGTTAATTTTCAAGCTGATTCTAATTTCAAATTAGAAGTAAGTCCTGAAAATGTTCCATATTTAGAAATTTATGAGGGTATTGAAAAACCTAAAGTTCAAAGTACCGAGTCTCAAACAGTAAATGTTGCTGTTGCAACAACTACAGCACCAGAATCATTTAAATTTACAGGTTGAACATTCCCAATCACAATTGATTTTAAAGGTTCTAAAACTCAACAAGAACTCGAAAAATTAGTTGGTAATAATCACAAAGTAGATTTCAATAATTCACTTCCTTATTTATTATTCCAATCAGATTTAGATAATATTTTCAAAACTGCAAAACTTGATTCATGATTTAGTCTTTCAGATAGTGAAAAAAATCAAGCCAAAGCTTATTTAAAATCAACACTAAATCCAATTAGTGTTCCAATAAGTTTGCAAAAACCTAAAGTTGAAGCTACCCCAGCTCCAGCAACACCGGCTAATCCGCCGGCTCCAGCAAATCCACCGGCAACTCCAGCTACTCCAGCTCCAAATTCAGGCGCTTCAGGTGCATCTTCTGGCTCAAGTTCATCTTCTAGTTCAAGTACAGATTCATCTTCATCTTCAACCTCAAGCTCAAGTTCTTCTTCTAGCTCAAGTTCTTCTAGTTCAAGCTCAAGTTCAGGTGCTGCAGCAACTTCTACTTCTTCGGTAGCAAATAATGCAACACCTTTCCAAGATACAGCAACTCCTCCAGCTCAAGAAGAAACATTTGCTTTTGGTGATTATTTAATTAATTATCTTGATAAGTTTGGAACATTTACATTAGCTCAAGGTCAAAAATTAGCAATATCAAGTCAATATGACGAGAAAAATCGTTCATATAATTTTGTTTTTGAAGTTCGTGATAGTGATAATGATGCAATTGCCTCATCAGTCTTTGGTTTTGTTGGTATTAATAAAAATAATGGTGCTCTTAGAAAATCACTTGCTTATGGACCAGATGTTTTCATTGACGGAAGTTCAGGACTTGAATATCATGCTCATGAAGGTACTCCATCTAAGCCAATTTTAACTAATATTAGCTCAGCAAATAGTACAGCATTCCAATTTAAAGTAAATAATTTTACTGACAATAGTGCACTTGATAATTTACTTCAAGACAATGGCTTTTATAACCAAAGAGCTACTAACGGAAAAGGTTTAGCTATTAAACAACCGCTTCTTTATGAATTTGACGGTGAAGGTAAACGAATTATTAAAACATTCGGACGCCAAGTTGAAAAATCAACAATGGATAAAGGGGTTTTATATTTCACCTTTAAACTTAGCGATGTTTTAGCAAAACCAGAAACACTCCTAAATCAATCATATAAATTATTATCAACCGCTCCAGATGCAAGAGAAGGTTCATTTGGTGCGACTCATCTTGAATTATTCCGTACTTTTGATATAAAAGGCGAAACTGGAATTTTTACAACACTAAATTTAGGTTGAAGAACTGAAAAAGCCCGTTCATTAGCAATTGATAAAAGTCAAGTACCAACAACTGAACATGATTGGCAAACAAAAGGATTAATTGTTTTCCGTGATGCTGATCCAACAGGCACAGAAGATTCATCTAAACTTTACGATTATAAAGATGGAATGGATGATTTTGAAGTTGGACAAGGTCAAAAAATTACTCCTACAGATCCATCAAAAACCATTACAGCTACTGACGTAAATGATGTAAATGAAATTTTTAGAAAATATTTCCCTGAACCTCACAATACTGACCTCTTCGCCCAAGGACAAGGACAAATTTACAAAGAAGATGGTATTTGGTTTAATCACACAAGACCAAACGGAAATGTTGCACTTGAGTCATTTTTAGATAAAACCTTAATTTTAGAAGTTCGTATTGATGATTCTTCAGTTACATTTAGTTTGATTGCCCAAAGAGAACCAAACCAAGATCCATATGTTTGAACAAGTCAACTAAAATCAATTTATAAAGATGCTAAACGCAATATTAATCCAGATACCCCAATTGGTGTATTGTTTGGACGTGGAATTGATTATTCCCAAATTGGTGATCGAATAATTAATAGTCTTGATGATTCTTCAGCTAAAGAACGTGATGGAATCACATTCAAATCTCTTGCTGTCTTTAAAGGTGAGAGACTACTTAAAGATGACAAAGCTCGTCTTGAGGTACGTAAAGCATTTATTGATCAATATTTTAAATAACAAAGACTTAACAAAATATTAAAAAAACAATATTATGTTAAATAATAATTAATATTAATAAATTTAAATTAAGTATTTAGTTATTTAAAAAATAACTAAATTAAAAGAATAATATAGTAAAAAACCCGGAGGTTTTTATGCAAAAGAATAAGGCAAAAATATTGATCGGTAGTGCCGCTGCAATTGTACTAATGTCGACGGTCTTTGGAACTGTTGCTGGCCTTGCTGCTAAAACTAAATATCGCGGAGTTAATCCTACCCAAGGTGTTGTTAGTCAACTTGGACTAATTGATTCAGTAAGCTTTAAACCAAGTGTTGCTCACTTTACTAGTGATTATAAAACTGTTAAACAAGCACTTTTGGGGGGTAAAGTATTTAATGCCCAAAGTAGCGAGTTTAGCGATTTTGCAAGCAAATTCAATTTTTTAACTAATAATGGTCGTAGTGTTTTAGCAATTCCAAATAAATATAAAGTAATTATTGAAAAATTTGAAGCCCAAGACGAACAACAACGTTTTTTCCTTTCCTTTCATTTAGAAGAAACTCTTGAAGACAAAAATGTTGCCCGCTCGGCAACAAAATCAATTTACCTTTCGGTAGTTGATGCTCCGCGAGCAGCTTTGGCTCAATTTAGTGATATTGTTGACTCTAATTTTGCTAATTTAGTTCCTAGTCCTCTTTCTCATTTTTCATCAAGCTCAGTTAGACCTTTAGGACTAACTCGTGCTGATGATTTTGCAAAAACATTAAATCAACTTGAGTCATTAGAGGATTTTGAGTCTCATTTAAGCAAATTTTTTGATATCCAGGCAATTAAAGCAAAAATTCGTCTTGAGTCCCAAGGTTTTGGTTTTGCCAAAGGTGACTTAGAAGAGCCTTTTGAGTTTAGTTTTGTTAAAAATCCACAAAACCCAAATGAGTGAGCAACAAGTCTCAACCAAGAAGTTCCAGCGGTTCGTTTATATTTAAAAACTGAATTTACTAGTCAGGCAAAAGCAACTCTGGCTAATTATAAAAATAAAGACGAGTCATTTTTAACTTCAATTGACTTAATTGCCAAAGATAAGTCTACTTGATTTGCTAATACCAAAGATCTAAGCGATCAACTCGATGTTAATTTACTTGATGCTTCTGATTATTATCTTGATCCTGATAAGCCTCAGACTGATGCGCTGCAAGAACCTGAGACTTTACTTCCTTCATCACTTAGTCTTTTTCAACGTGATTCATTAAGACAGTCTGGCTCAATTGGTAAATTTTCATTGTTTCGTTATGATGCAATTAATTTTTATAAACAACTTCAAGAACTTGTAAGTAAGCCAGCAGCAATTAAAGATATAGTTGATGCTAGTCTAAGTCGCGGTCTAACATTTTCTTTTGGTAAATACGATTTACTTTTTGATAATTTACGCCAACATCTTGATTATGACTTTTTAGTTTCAAATGCTAAAATTCGTCAAAACTCAGTTTCAAAAAAATTATTTATTGAACTGCCAATTAAAATCAAACTAAAATCTTCAATTTTTGGCGACAGCGGTCAAGACATCAAAACTGTTTTAGAAAAAACTGTAAGTTTTAAACTTGATAATTTCCGTGATCAAGATATCGAAGATGCCTTAGCAAGCCTTTATCCTGAACTTAGTCAGCAACTAAAAGCATTAAAAAGCGCTCAAAGCCAAAACGCTCAACAACTAGCTGATACTTCGCCAATTCAGTCTCAGTGAGAAGGCAAAACCCTTGGGGCAACCAAAGCAAATCCTTATGACATCAGTCAAGGTGCACCTGAGTCTTATTTACTTTCAAAATTCGAAATTCAACAATTAATTAACCAAAAAGACTATAAAAAACTAATTGAACTTTTAAGTGATACAAATAGTTATAATATTGACTTTAAATTAGGTTCAACTTTAGCAAACCAAAGTATTCAAGTTCCTAGTGAGACAGAAATTGCTAATTTAAATGTAACAATTGACTCAGCTCAGGCATTAAAAAATGCTGATATTTATTCAGTTTCAACTTCGGCATTTAAAAATCGTGCTTCTTTATTTGCTTACTTTCGTCATCTTTTATCATTAGATCCCAAAGAGGCAGTTAAAAAACTTGTTGATATAGGTACCCAAATCGGCCTTGAATTTGAAGGCTACCAAGACTTACCGCTAAATCCAACTCTGGCTGATTTAGCAAAAGTAAAAATTCATACTCAATTTGATAACTACCAACACACCCAAGCTTTTGTTAACCAACAAGAAACAGACTTTAACGTAACAACATTTGGTCTCAAACTTCTTGATTTTAACGGTTATTTTGCTAATGATATTACAAGCCCAAATCAAGGAATGGCTTTATTTTTACCTGCAAGTCTAAGCCGTGATTCAGTTCAGTCAACTGCAGGTACTAATTCAACCCAAACTCCTGATTGAAAAGCTGAAATTGCTAATAAACTTGGTGATAAAAACCAGTTAGCCCAATTACCTTTTGCAATTTGAGATAAAATTATCGGTCAAGAAAAAGCAGCAAACGATAGCCAAAAACTAACATCTAAAATTCTTAATAATTATCAAGAAGCAATTAAAATCGCTAAACAACCAGCTTTTTGAAATACTCTTGATGGTAATTCATCTCAAGTTCCTTTTAAAGATAATAAATTTAGTAAAATTGCTACCCTAAGTGATTTAGTTTTTGCCTTTTATACCCAAGCTGCTTTAACTAATAATTGAAATGAATATCAAGACTCAGGAGCACGTCCTTCAATTAAATTTGAAATTCAAGAAGATAGCCAAACTTCTAACACTCAAGATTCAAACATAATTGGTCTAAGTATCAAATATGTTGTTGGCTTTGATGACAATGCTGGTAATTTTGTTGATGATGTTATTTCATCAACACCACAAACAATTTTTATTCGGACATCAGGACAATCTGAGGCACAAGTAAAACAAAGAAATAATTTAAACCAAATGGTTGAAGATGCTCCACTTTCAAGTCAGTCATTAATTCTTGATGCTGAAAAATTTGGTCATTTACAAATTCTTGCTAATTCAATTTATGACAAGAAAAAACCAGCACCAGAAGTAGTTCCTCCACGAGATTCAAAATTCCGTTGAATTGATGACAAAGTTCCTGTTGAGCCTCGTCCAGAAGTTCAAAGTACCGCCCCAAATCAAGATGAATTTTTTAAAGATAAATTAAAACCAGTTGCTGTTGAGGTCTCAACTTTTGCTAGCCTTGAAGAGAGTCCTTATTTTGCTAGTCCATTCCAAGACGATAGCCAAAATAATCAAAATTCAGATTCAACAAGTCAAGAACAAAACGAAGATTTACAAACACTAAAACAAAAATTGGAAATTCTTTTAGGTCAAGAATTTAGTTCTTATTTTAGTCAACTTGATCCAAGTCTTACTTTTGAAATCGATTCAGTCAAAGAAGTCTCACCACAAGTCTATAGTGTTAGTCTTTCATTAGTAAAAACTATTAATGATGGCAATAAAACAACCAAAGTTAAATCAGATAAAAGTCTAACACTACTAGTACACAAACAACAAACTAATATTCCTGAATTAGCTAAATCTCCGCAAGTTTCAAATACTTCTTGGGCTAAACAATACAATCCTGACCAGCCTTTGGCAAATTCAACAACAATAACTCTTGAATTTAAAAACCCAATACCAGTTGATGCCAATGGTCGGCCAACAAGTCAGTGATTATCTTCAGTGCCGGTGACAATTCACCCAGTATTATTAACTCAAGTAGAACGAGCACTTGATATTCCCTGAGAGCGTACTAATGCAGAGTTAGCAAAAAAAACAAACCAAGATACATGAGCGGGTAGGTTTAATAGCACTAAAAGAGAAGAAGTACTAAAACAAAGAGATGAAAAGGAAAAACAACTCCAAGAAGCTGCAAAAAAACTAACCGACACACCAAAACCCACTAACGAACCCGATCTCCCGCCATCTGCGTTTCAACCAAAAATACATTTATCTTTAAATCAACAAATTAATACTTCAACTCAAGTTAAGGTCGAAAATCTTCGACGTGTTAGTGAAAAGGTTTTAAGTTTTGATTTAGATAGTACCAACATAAAAAGGCTAATCAATGCTCCGATTGAAATAGCTTCTAGTCTTACCGCCGATGAAGTCTATAATCAATTAATTCTAAACGATAAACAACATTCAAACTTTGCCTTTATAAAACCTAAGTTTATAGTAGAAAAAACTGTTGGAATACCATGGCAAACAATTAAGAAGCCAGAATTAAAATCTAAAGATTTAAATAGAGACCCCGAATGGTATAAAAAAGCAATAAATAGTAAAATCTCAGAGGTCCAGAAACTCGCCGAGTCCACCAAGGACAAAGATCAGATTACGTTCCGCGGCAATTCCACCTCCGCCCCCAATGGTGCAACATACGCGATATTGAAACACAATCATGACCCTCTAACTAGTTTATTCGACGGTGACCCAGCTGACAACCTCCAAGCTTTATCATTCCAAGTATATGATCCAAGTAATTTCATTTCTAAATATGCAAGCTCCAAAAATACCCAACAAGTTAGTGTCTCTACTACTAATTCTAGTTCAACCAGCCCTAAATCACAATTAGATTTGTATTCTTATCGTCTAAATAAAACACTTGAGACTAATGAAAGAAAAGGATGAACTAACGTTCATCCAAGCCAAAGTCTTAATGTACGTAGTAATTTAAGACTTCCTAATAATTATTTAAATATTATTTTAAATCAACCAACTAAAGTTACTTTTTATAATTCAAGTGATTTTATAAGAGATCTTTTTAGTGATCCTAATTCAAAAGATGAAGACATTAAAAAATATTCTTGAGCCGTTAAAGAAAAAGTTGGATCAAATGCCGTTGATTGAGGAACATCTTATTTTAATCTTTGGTATCCAAAAGAAATAATTGAAAAACAACCAAATATAATAACAGCTAATTTAACTGATTTATTATTTGTTGATCCTGATGAACTTGAAAAAAACCAAAAAATGATTGCACCAAATTTAGTTCAATGATGACCAAATTTCCGTAATTCTGAAACTGCGGTTATTCAGACAACTGAAAATGCAGAAGCAAAAGGCAAAGTTCTTCAAAACCCAATTGGATGGACAAAAATTCAAGATGGTGGATATAATCTCCGGGTAAGAAAAACTTCATTTAATCGTGAGACCCGTACTTTTACCTTGACAACAAATATACCAGTACCAACTCAAGACTATTCACAAGTAGTTAAAGACACTGACGACTGACGTTTTGTTTTCCAAAATGATGATGGTCAAATTGCAATGCTTAAGGCAACACTAGTAAATAAAAACTCTAATAACCCTGATTTTAGAGAAAATGGTGCACTTCAATTTGAAACAGTTATTCCTGATCATTTCTTTTCTTCAAATGTAAGATTTGCAGGTATATTCAAACAAGAAGATAAAAAACTAAAATGACTGCCAATTATTGATACTGAATTTATCATTGATGATCGTTATTTTAATAACATCACCACTGATACGTTAGACTTGAAAAATGCAAATGCACGAGGTCTTACTAACAATGCTTTTGGTAATGTCTTTAAAGAATTTAACATTCATAAGCCAAAAAACAATTAACTAAAATAATTTAGAATTATCTTAATTTAAAATCTAAACATAAAAAATAATTCAACACTACATTAAATCTTCTAAGAGTAATTATTAACAACAATAAATTAATACTTAAAACTATCATAAACATTTATTGATTGACTTTTAACTAATTAAAAAAAATTTAAAATTAAGTAAAAATAAATTTTAAATTTAGTATAATTCTTTTTGTTCAAAATAACAAAAATAATGAAAAAAGGAAAAAACCTGGAGGGTTTTATGCAAAAGAATAAGGCAAAAATATTAATTGGTAGTGCCGCTGCAGTTGTACTAATGTCGAGCGTCTTTGGAACTGTTGCTGGCCTTGCTGCTAAAACTAAATATCGCGGAGTTAATCCTACCCAAGGTGTTGTTAGTCAGCTTGGACTAATTGATTCAGTAAGCTTTAAGCCAAGTGTTGCTCACTTTACAAGCGATTATAAAACTGTTAAACAAGCACTTTTAGGTGGTAAAGTATTTAGTCCTCAAAGCACTGAATTTAGCGATTTTGCAAGTAAATTCAATTTTTTAACTAACAATGGCCGTAGTGTTTTAGCAATTCCAAACAAATATAAAGTTGTCATTGAAAAATTTGAAGCCCAAGACGAACAACAACGTTTTTTCCTTTCATTTCACCTTGAAGAAACTCTTGAAGACAAAAATGTTGCCCGCTCGGCAACAAAATCAATTTACCTTTCGGTAGTTGATGCTCCGCGAGCAGCTTTGGCTCAATTTAGTGATATTGTTGACTCAAACTTTGCTAATTTAGTTCCTAGTCCTCTTTCTCATTTTTCATCAAGCTCAGTTAGACCTCTTGGCTTAACTCGCGCTGATGATTTTGCTGCGACATTAAATCAACTTGAGTCACTAGAGGATTTTGAGTCTCATTTAAGCAAATTTTTTGATATTCAGGCAATTAAAGCAAAAATTCGTCTTGAGTCCCAAGGTTTTGGTTTTGCCAAAGGTGACTTAGAAGAGCCTTTTGAATTTAGTTTTGTTAAAAATCCACAAAACCCAAATGAGTGAGCAACAAGTCTCAACCAAGAAGTCCCAAGTGTTCGTTTATATTTAAAAACTGAATTTACTAGTCAAGCAAAAGCAAGTTTAGCTAATTATAAAAATAAAGACGAGTCATTTTTAACTTCAATTGACTTAGTTGGCAAAGATAAGTCTACTTGATTTGCTAATACCAAAGATCTAAGCGATCAACTCGATGTTAATTTACTTGATGCTTCTGATTATTATCTTGATCCTGATAAACCTCAGACTGATGCATTACAAGAACCTGAGACTTTACTTCCTTCATCACTTAGTCTTTTCCAACGTGATTCATTAAGACAGTCTGGCTTAGTTGGTAAATTTTCTTTGTTTCGTTATGATGCAATTAATTTTTATAAACAACTTCAAGAGCTTGTAAGTAAGCCAGCAGCAATTAAAGATATAGTTGATGCTAGTCTAAATCGCGGTCTAACTTTTTCTTTTGGTAAATACGATTTACTTTTTGATAATTTACGCCAACATCTTGATTATGACTTTTTAGTTTCAAATGCTAAAATTCGTCAAAACTCAGTTTCAAAAAAATTATTTATTGAACTGCCAATCAAAATTAAACTTAAATCTTCAATTTTTGGCGACACAGGTCAAAACATCAAAACTGTTTTAGAAAAAACTGTAAGTTTTAAACTTGATAATTTCCGTGATCAAGACATCGAAGATGCCCTTGCTAGCCTTTATCCTGAACTTAGTCAGCAACTCAAAGAATTAAAAAATGCTCAAAATACTCAACAAGCCCAACAACTTGCTGATACTTCACCAATTCAGTCTCAGTGAGCAGGCCAAACCCTTGGTGCAACCAAAGAAAATCCTTACGACATCAGTCAAGGTGCACCTGAGTCTTATTTACTTTCAAAATTCGAAATTCAACAATTAATTAACCAAAAAGACTATAAAAAACTAATTGAGCTCTTAAGTGATACAAATAGTTATAATATTGACTTTAAATTAGGTTCAACTTTAGCAAACCAAAGCATTCAAGTTCCTAGTGAGACAGAAATTGCTAATTTAAATGTAACAATTGACTCAGCTCAGGCATTAAAAAATGCTGATATTTATTCAGTTTCAACTTCAGCATTTAAAAATCGTGCTTCTTTATTTGCTTATTTTCGTCATCTTTTATCATTAGATCCCAAAGATGCAGTCAAAAAACTTGTTGATATAGGTACCCAAATGGGTCTTGAGTTTGAAGGCTACCAAGACTTACCGCTAAATCCAACTCTGGCAGATTTAGCTAACGTAAAAATTCGTACTCAATTTGATAATTACCAACACACCCAAGCTTTTGTTAACCAACAAGAAGCTGACGGCGTTAATGTAACAAAATTTGGTCTCAAACTTCTTGATTTCAATGGTTATTTTGCTAATGATATTACAAGCCCAAATCAAGGAATGGCTTTATTTTTACCTGCAAGTTTAAATCCTGATTCAACTCAGTCAACTTCAACTCAACCAGCTTCAGACCAGTCAACAACCACTCCAGACTGAAAAGACGAAATTACTAATAAACTTGTTGGTGACCAGTTATCCCAATTACCTTTTGCAATTTGGGATAAAATTATTGGCCAAGAAAAAGCCCAAGACAATAATCAAAAACTAACATACAAAATTCTTAATAATTATCAAGAAGCAATTAAAATCGCTAAACAACCAGCTTTTTGAAATACTCTTGATGGTAATTCATCTCAAGTTCCATTTAAAGACACTCAGTTTAGTAAAATTGCTACCCTAAGAGATTTAGTTTTTGCCTTTTATACCCAAGCTGCTTTAACTAATAATTGAAATGAATATCAAGACTCAGGAGCACGTCCTTCAATTAAATTTGAAATTCAAGAAGATAGCCAAACTTCTAATAATCAAGATTCAAACATAATTGGTCTAAGTATCAAATATGTTGTTGGCTTTGATGACAATGCTGGTAATTTTGTTGATGATGTTATTTCATCAACACCACAAACAATTTTTATTCGGACATCAGGACAATCTGAGGCACAAGTAAAACAAAGAAATAATTTAAACCAAATGGTTGAAGATGCTCCACTTTCAAGTCAGTCATTAATTCTTGATGCTGAAAAATTTGGTCATTTACAAATTCTTGCTAATTCAATTTATGACAAGAAAAAACCACAACCAGAAGTAGTTCCTCCAAGAGATTCAAAATTCCGTTGAATTGACGATAAAGTTCCTGTTGAGCCTCGTCCAGAAGTTCAAAGTACCGCCCCAAATCAAGACGAATTTTTCAAAGATAAATTAAAACCAGTTGCAGTTGAAGTATCAACTTTCGCCAGCCTCCAAGAGAGTCCTTATTTTGCTAGTCCATTCCAAGACGATAGCCAAAATAATCAAACTTCAGACTCAACAAGTCAGACCCAAAACGAAGATTTACAAACACTAAAACAAAAGCTTGAAATTCTTTTAGGTCAAGAATTTAGTTCTTATTTTAGTCAACTTGATCCAAGTCTTACTTTTGAAATTGATTCAGTCAAAGAAGTCTCACCACAAGTCTATAGTGTAAGTCTTTCATTAGTAAAAACTATTACTGAAGGAAATAAAACAACCAAAGTTAAATCAGATAACAGCTTAAGTCTAATAGTACACAAACAACAAACTAATATCCCTGAATTAGCTAAATCTCCTGAAGTTTCAAATACTTCCTGAGCAAAACAATATAATCCTGACCAACCACTAGCAAATACAACAACAATAACTCTTGAATTTAAAAACCCAATACCAGTTGATGCCAGTGGTCGACCAACAAGCCAGTGGTTGTCTTCAGTGCCTTTAATAGTTCACCCGGCGTTGATTAATGTTACTCCCCGAATTGATGACCTAACTCCAGCTTTATTTAACCAAATTCTTTCAGGATTAGATATTACTGCCCTCATCCAGAATCCCAAACCTGAAGTTTTAAATAAAGCTTTAGAGGGACTCTTCCAACAACAACAACAACAACAACAACAACAACAACCGCCAGAAGCCAGTGCAACGATCGAAAAATTTAAAGATAAAGTCCGAGAATGAGTCTCAGAGTTAATAGACCCAAATGCTAAAGCATTTCATCGAGGCACAACTGAAAAGTCTCACATTTTTTCCCTTGGTCATATCCAAAATCAAAACCATTCGGCAATTAAATTATCACTAAATGCTTTAACAAATTCAAGTCAAGAAGTTAAGGTTGAAAATATCCAACTTGTTAACGGAAACACTATTAGCTTTGATTTACAAAGTTCAAATATTAAAAGACTAATTAACGCTCCAATTGAAATAGCCTCAGAACTTTCTGACGAGGATTTTGATCGTGAATCAAGTAAAGTTCATAATACCCAAAGTGAAGAAGACCCAAAATTAGAAGAAAAAACAACTTCAACAATTACTTTTATTAAACCAAAATTCATTGTTGAGCGAACTGTTGGAACTCCATGAAGTACATCAGAGGTGGTTTTTGATTCTAAAACTAAAAAAAATTTACAAGATCCAACAAATTTTGATACTTCTAGTAGTGGCGATTCGTCAGCTTTTGTCTATAAATGACGTTCTATTACCCTAGATGCATCAGGTAAAAAGTGAGAAATCCCCTACCTCCAAGTCCAACCGCGTTTTGACCCACTTGTTGACATGTTTCCCATACCTCAGGTTCAGAGTCTAACTAGTTTGTCTTTTAAAGTTTTTGATCCTGATGGTTATTTATACCAAAAATTATATTCTAAATCAGGAACTGATGTTGATCTTTATTCTTATCGTCTTAATAAGACAAAAGAAGAATCAACTCGTAAAGGTTGAACTAACCAACATCCAAACCAGTCAACCATTATTGGTGATAATTTTGCCTTACCTGATGACTATTTAAATATTATTTCCAATCAACCAACAAAAGTTACTTTTTATAATGCTTCTGATTTTATCACCGATTTATTTAATGATCCTGATCAAAAAGAAGAAGATATTAAAGATAAATACACTGATAATATTAAAGAAAAAGTAGGTGCTAATGCCGCAGATTGGGGAAGTGCTTATTTTAACCTTTGGTATCCAAGAGAAGTCATTCAAGAACAATCAAATATAATCACTGCTAATTTAACTGATTTATTATTTGTTGATCCTGATGAGTTAGAGAAAAACCGTAAAATGATTGCCCCGAATTTTGTAAATTGGTGGCCTAATTTCCAAAATTCAGAAGTTGCCGAAATTCGCACAAAACATAATGAAGAAGCCTACAAAAAAGTCAACCTTCTACCCCAAGGTTGAACCCAAATTCATGATGGTGGCTATCCACTCAAAGTACAAAAAACCGCATTTAACCGTGATACACGTACTTTTACATTAACAACCAATTTACCAATTCCTACTCAGGACTACTATCAAGATGTTAAGCCCACCGATGACTGACGTTTTGTTTTCCAAAACGACAATAATCAAATAGCAATGCTTAAAGCTAATATGCTAAAAGTTGGGTCAAATAATCCCCACTACAAGGACAAGGGTTGAATTCAATTTGAAACAGTAATTCCTGATCATTTTTTCTCAACAAATGTTAGATTTACTGGAATATTCAAACAAGAAGATAAAAAACTAAAATGACTACCAATTATTGACACTGAATATGTAGTTGATGACCGTTATTTTGGTAATATTATCTCTGATCCTTTAGATCTTAAAAAAGCTCGCGGCCGTGGATTTACTAATAATGCTTTTGCTAACATTTTTAAAGAATTTAATATTCACCGTCCGGATAAACGAAAAAACTAATTAATTTTTAAATAAATCAAACAAAACCCCTATTGGTCTCAATAGGGGTTTTTCTTTAATTTTAAAAATATTTTAGATTTTTGCTTTAGCTCCCAAAAAATTAAGTTATAATAAAACTCCCGTTAAGAATACAAAAATAAATTTTAACCTTAGAACTAAGAAATCTGTGGCGAGCAAATTAAATTTTAACCGTTTGCAAAAAAAAAAAAAAAATGCTTGGTTTAAAAAAATTTTAAGTTATAATAAAACTCACGCTAAGAATAAAAGAATAAATTTATTAGAATTAAGGAGGATTAGTTATGTTTTTTTGGCACAATAAACTCAGGTAGCACCAATTTTTGCACTGTGTTTTTAAGTACGCTAGAAAGCCTTAAATTTACCCGTTTGCAAAAAAAAAAAAAAAATGCTTGGTTTAAAAAAATTTTGAGTTATAATAAAACTCACGCTAAGAATACAAGAATAAATTTTGATGTTGAATTAAGGAGGAATTAGTTATGTTTTTGGCACAATAAACTCAGATAATGCCATTTTTCCATTATGGCTTTAAATTTAATGGAATGCCTTAAATTTGACCGTTTAGAAATCTCCAAATTTAAGGATTTTAATTATGGCTCTTTCAAAACTTCATATATTTTTTTAGGCTCAATGTAAGTAAAAAACGAGTTTTCTATTTACATTGAGTTTAAATAGTAGTTGTATTTTTTTATGATTTTTGTTAGTGTTTTAAACTAAAAAAGCTAGTTTAGATATTTTATAATTTTGCTTTTTAAGTTAAAATTATGGCTTTTTTAGTTTGTTTTATTTGATTAATAAGTAGATTTTTTCTTTCGCGGGCGTTAGATTTAAAATTCAGTCTTTTTGCCTTGATAAATAATAAAAGGCGCTTTGACTTGCTTGTTTTAGGTGATGTACAATTATTTTTGGTTATAAATAATAAAAATCTGATTCAAACCTTTACCTGTTTTTAAAACTTTAAATATCAAGTTTAGCCAAATTTTGATAGAAATTAAAAAATATTGAGTTGTTTCTTGTCTAGAATTTGTAAAATATTAGTTTAAAAATTCAGGTAACTAGTTTTTATGTATGATTTTCCCGAGTTTCCCAGTTTTAAACCAAAAATTCACTTTTTAGTGAATATAAATTTGAAAAAACACCCGTAAATTAAACCAGGACAAAAAAAATTAACACTAAGGTGTTGGCCTTTTTGTCCGAGTTTATTTGTTATCATTAATTATTGAAATATATTTATTATTATCAATGTAGTCGCTATAAAAATAGTCTATTTTGTTAATTATTGTAGGAAAATCCAAATATTCAACTTCACTAAACTCTTCAGTATCAAGACCTGTATTCAAAACATACATATAATCATAAAAATCATAAAGTTTAGGTAATGAATCTGAAACCAAATTATCCATTATCTTATTAGATTTTTTTAATAAACAAATATACTGAAAATCCTTATCGATATATTGAGTATTATTATTTGGATGAGCCATAATAAAATGCTGATCAGGGGTAAGCATTATTAAATTTTCTATATAGCCAGCAATTTGCGGATAATCTGATTGTGGGAAAATATGATGAGCTTGTGTTGCAATAACTGTTTCTGTTTCTTGCTCAATTTCAGATTTAGAACTGTAATATGTAGCATTATATTCTCTTAAAACTTTTTTAGCTTTATTTACAGTATATTTAGCATAAGCTTTAGACTTAGTTTGATCCAATGTGTCTTCGTATTCTTCTCTTGTTACCGATTTATCCTTGCCACTTAACTCATCTCTCCAATTAGCTTTATTATACAGCATGTCATTCATAGTAATAATTTTTGATGACATTCTACCTTTTTCAGTGCCTAGTTTCTTAAGTTTAAATGCTAATGGATTTATTATTTTTGCGAATATCCTCCCACATTCTGTTTCTTTATTAATTGCAGTATTTTCAATAGTAAAATCAATAAAGTCTTGCCTTACATCTTTATATGAATCATTAGTTTGAATTTCAAAGAATTTTTCAAAGCTTTTATATAAATCACTATCCTTTAAAACTTTTACTATATACTCATAAAGAAAATTTAATGCATTTGTTTGCCTTAAAGCTATATTTTCCAATAGCTCTTGGTTATTAATCTTATAAAAATATCTATTATTTTCCTTTCTTGTTGACAATATTTTGCTATAAGACAATAATTTTATTGGTTGACCAAAATATTTATCATACTCATTACTTGCTTTTAATTCGGGATCAGGTTTTGAAAAAATTTCAATAACATTGTTTCTAGAATATTCACTATGCCATATATCTGACACTGTAAATTCTTCATTTTCATTTTTCACATATTCTATAATACAATCCGCTATAATTCACACAACATCAAAAGTACATTTTTGATCTATCCATCTAGCATTGTTACTTTTTCTTAGATCATAATCAAATTGATTTAAAAAATCAGAGTAAATGCTCATTATTAGACCTCCTTGTTTATTCCAAACCAATACACACTTGTATTGTCAATATTCAATGAGCGAGTTTGATAGTTTCTTGCCAATGAATAAAATTCTCTAAATTCCAGACTAGAAATATATAATCTTTGCTTTTCTGATATTTCAAAGTCATATTTTTTTTGAAGTATTGCAACAGAACCGTTAGTAATATAGCCTTTTTCTTTTCTTAATAGTCTTGGTTTGTAAGTCAGGTTGGGCGCTAAATAAACAACATCGCTGTTAATGAATTTATATACACTTAATTTTTTGGCTTTACATAAATCCATATATGAATCATAATCCTCAATATTAACTATTTGACTTCCATCATCAGAAATATTTCTAGATTTTATAACACGTATAGAATCACCATTATAAGAGTTATTAAGCATTTTAGATGTGATTTGTCTATCTCTAAATACAGAAAACACGTCAAATATCAATTTATTCGAAACTTTATCAAAAAAATCATTTCTATAAATCACCCAATAAGGTAAATCATCAGAAAATATATATTTTTTAGGTTGCATAATTTTAACATTTTTGGTTAGTGATTTAACCAATATTTTTGAATTTTTTTTATTATTTATTGTTAAGTTTATAGTTTCGATTAAAACACCTTTAAATCCTAGTTCTCCAAAATCTAATATAGATTCAACATTGTATTCTTTGAGTATATTTCTAGTTCCTATATACTCAACGTTGCTTAATAAATTTTTTGGCAATATTAATGATACATTGTCAGAATCTAACAATGATTTTTCCAAGAATAATCCTGCCAAATTAGTTAAATTCTTACTAAAGTCACTATTTTTAATGTATTTCAAAATATCTTTTGAACTTAATTTAGTAAATGGTGGATTCCCAATAATAAGGTCAAATTTAAAATTAAACTTTGTGTCCATATAGTCTGCGTTAATAAAATTAATATTAAAATTCTCAGGAATTGATTTACTATCGAATAGGATTTTTAATATATCTAACATTTCTGGGTCAATATCTATTACTGTGAGTGATACTTTTTTTATATAATCATATTTTTTAAATATAAGGGGAATAAAGCTCCCGATTCCAACAGAAGGTTCTAAAATATGAACCTCATCCTTTTCAAAGTCAGGTAATACTGAAACTATTTCATTTAATATTTTTTTTGGAGTATAAAATGCAGAATGAGAATATCTTTTAGCATTCGACAGTTCTATAATTCGAGCTAAGCTTTCAAAACAGACACTATCCTTGTTATTCAAAACGTATTTTTTCAAATTACTAATATCAGCAAGTTTTTCCTCATCAATTATTTTATTAATATCAACCCCTCTAATTTTTTTTTGACTAAGATGCTTTTTTATATTATTAGCAATTTGTCTAAATACTTCAGTGGGAACAGCTTCTCCAATACTCTGCCTAATGTTCATTTCTTCCTTTTTTGAGAGGGCTTTCTTTTCTTTATAGGATTTAGAATTTAAATCATCTAAAGATAACTCGGATCACTTAAAACTATCTGGTATAGACATCATCTTCATTAATTCTCGTATTGAAAATACTCTGTCTTGATTAGGGTGAATGGTATTTTGACTTGCCATTTGATCATTTCTTGTATGAAAACATGGAGCAACTTTATCAAAAACTTGTCTTTTATATTTATCCCCATTCTTAAATTTATTGATTACTATTTCTCCGTTAATAATCTTGTGAGGCTTTTTAACATCATCTATATTATCAAATGCACTTTCACCCTCTTTGAGATTAGAAATCCAATCCCTCATATGAATAGGATATTCCCTAAAACTATGATAAAAATCTGTATTGTCATATTCACCCCATGATAATTCAGGCATACTTCCAATAACTTCTCTTAATGTTTTCTCTTCTCTATAGTTAGGGAATAATTCTAGTGGCAATATAAAATCACTTTCTGACTTATGAACGCCTATTACCAATGTCCTAGTTCTAGAGGAATTTGAGCCATAATTTTTAAAATTTAATATTCTGTTTTCTATAACATATTCTGAAGACAATTCTGAAGTAATCATATTTCCAATTGAAACTACCTCAGAATTATATGTGCATCCAGTTTTCCAAAATGCTGCCACATTTTCAAAGACAAAAAATCTTGGCAAAACCTTTTTTACTATCTTTACGCTTTCGACAATTAAACTATTTCTTTCAATTTCATCATCTTTCTTTTTATGGTTGGCAACACTCATTCCTTGACATGGCGGGGTAGCTACAACAACATCAACTCTATCATTACCCATTTTGTTTCATAATTTTATTTCATCATAAATTTTATTTTGTATATTTTTATCTCTGATATCTCCGCTAATATACCCACTATTAAAACTACATTTATTATTAATTTTTTGGATGTTAAGTCTTCTTTCAATTAGTTCATTAGTAGCAATACATTCAAAATTTTCAACTTTAAATCCATAACAACCTACCCCAGCAGATGAAAACAAAGAAATATATGTCAATTTATTATTAATCATTTTATCCTCCACACTTTCCATAATTTTTGAAGTATCCAATTCAATGCATTGCACATTTTGAACAAGATATCTATGTTTATATTCTTCTTAGTTTTTAATTTCTGAAATGTACTTTTACTTATGCTAGTAATACCTATCAAATCTTCATAAATTCTTAAAGTAAAATGCTCAATTTTGTAAATACTGTTAAAATGATAACAAATTTAAGAATCAAGTTTAAATAATAGTCAGAAATCAATTTAAAGGGAGCAGTCAAGATATGAGTCTTTTCTAAATAATGTTTTTGGTTTGTTTGATTTGGGTATCTCAATCTCACTTTTTAATTTTTTTCTAATTTCACCGTTTTTTTTATGCTTCGAACTAGCTTTAACATAGTAATATAAATCAGTGTTTGAGTCATAAAAAATAACAACAGGATGCGCTTCTATCGTTTCTTCAAGACTAGTAAAAATAAGAGAGTCGTTAAAACTAGTAGGTCTAATTTTTTTTACTAGTTTTTCAGTCATCTCAATTCCCCCTTTGGATAAAAATTTATTCTTATAAAATTAAATTATAAAGGAAAAGAAGTTAAATTTTCCTAAAATCTTTCTCTTTTTAAAAGAAATTTCTAATATAAAATAAAAAATTATGTTTTATACATCTGAAGAAAAAACAACTTTAATTAATAATTTAATCGAGAAAATTAAAGCTGATGGTGCGAGGTTTTTTAGAAAAAGTTAGGCAAATCAACGGGCAATGTTTTCATTCAAAAATTAAAAGACTGAATAATCAAAATCGCTAGTTTTTAAGGATTTTAAGTTTGTAAATCTAAACTAAAAATAATAAAAAAAGCTAATTTATCGCCTTGTTTTTAGAATCACGTGAGTTTGACAGTTTGATGGCAAAAACTCAATTTTTATTGAATAGAAATATGCAAAAACAGCCGTAAATCCGTGTTTTTTGGCGATAAAATCTTAATTTTTATTATTTAAAAATCAACCTTTTGAAAAAAAAAAAAAAAAAATGTTTGGTCAAAAATAAAATTATGTTATAATAACCTACACTAAGAATGAATTAATAAATTTTGATATTGAATTAAGGGGGATTAGTTATGTTTTTGTCATAAAAAAATCAGAAAATGCGACTTTTCCATTATGTTTTTAAATATAATGGTATGCCTTAAATTTAACCGTTTAGAAACCTACAAATTTAAGGCTTTTAATTATGGCTCTTTCAAAACTTCACATATTTTTTTAGGCTCAATGTAAGTAAAAACGAGTTTTCTATTTACATTGAGTTTAAATAGTAGTAGTAGTAGTAGTAGTAGTAGTAGTAGTAGTAGTATTTTTTTATGATTTTTGTCAGTGTTTTAAACTAAAAAAGCAGTTTAGAAATTTTATAATTTTGCTTTTAAGGTAAAATTATACCTTTTTTAGTTTGATTTATTTGATTAATAAGTAGGTTTTTCTTTCGTGAGTGTTAGATTTAAAATTCAGTGCTTTTTCCTTGATAGTTATTTTAAGCGGAAAAATTACAAATTAACTATCAAAAAAGAGTAAATAAAAAACTTGGGTAGACCCCCAAGTTTTTAGATTGTTTTTGAATTAAGTTTTAATTAAAACAAATCAGTAAATAAATGAGAATTAAGTTTTTTCTTTAATTACATAAACAGATTTACGGTTTGTTAAGAAACGTCAAAGAATTGCAAGCACACTAAAGAAAATTACACTAATTATTAACAGCGCGCCAAAGAAGACAGGAACTGATATTGCCAAAGCAAGGAAAATTGAATTTGAAGCAAGAATATACGAACTAAATATTCCCATTCCGAGCATTGCAAAAGGAACGCTTATTAGAGTTGCTAAAATTAAAATTGGGAGATAAATGCTATAGAAAAGTCGTAATTTTGTTCGATTTGAATATCCGAGAACGTCTAGAATCGCAATGTTTTCTTGGTTTTCATTAATGATTGAAGAAGCGATAATAATTAAAATAATTAATGAAACGGCTAGGAAAACAATGACAACAATATTAATTCCAGCTCCAAAGAGATTAGCGAAATTAGAAATAAAGTTTGTTTCAATATTTTTAGCCTCAACACCTTGGGTGGCAATTTGGTAAATTGTATTACCATAAATTTCGTTGAAATTTTTTAGCGACTGTTTAATTGAAGAAAGGTTTTGGTTGACAAAAGTCGGATCAGTGAGTGAACTAAAATCTAAGTTTGAATTTTGGTTGACTCAGGTTGCATTTTGTTGCTGATTTTTGAGGTTAATAATTTTTAAAATTTCGTCTTTTGAGTAACCAGCAAGTTGTAAGGCACCTTTTTGGCCTTGTTCGTCTTGACTAAAAGCAAAAATGTTAGCAAAATAACCAATTGTATCATCATTATTTAGCGAGTCAACATTAATCTCTGAACTACCTGCCCAGTATCCAGAAGGTGAGTACAAAGTAAAGGAATTAGTAATTTGCTCAATATCAGGTGAAGCCAAAATTAATCCGTTAAATGGTTTTAAATTATAAAATTCTAGGACTGAATCATAAATATCTAGACCAAGAAGTTTATTTGCCACGTCTTGTGAGGTAATTAATTCTGAATTTATATAAGTATCAGAAATACCAATTATTTTAAATTTAGCTGTTTTTTGTGGAATATCACGAATTTTTGCTAAATAACGATCAATAGTGTTAATAATTGGCATTTCAATTAGTGAATCTATCCCTAAATTGTGCTTTTTGGCAAAAACGTGGTTGACAACCAAAGGATAGATATCATTTTCAATTTTGAAATCATTAATAACTTTGAGTAAATCTTGGTTTGATTCATCTTTGATTTCAATTATTGGGTTATTTTGGCTTTGGGTATTATAACCGTAAATTTTAAGACCATTTTCAATTGATGATCCGTTATTATAGGAAGTGTCAATGTAAGTATAGACTTGATTTTGCGGAGCGTTTTTATCAGCATTAGGGCTTAGCGAAATTCCCGCAAAGGAAACAGTAAAGTCTTTTTCAACATTTGCATTCAAATATGACTCGACTAAAAATTTCCGGTATTCATCACGATTTTTGACTTGGCCAAAAATTGATACCTCATGAGCTAAGTAATCATTCTTGACAGGGTCAAACTTGAAGTACCAAAATCTACCTAAATTAATATTCCCCGGGTCGGCTAAATATTTAAAATATGGTTGTTTGTTAGCGATTCTTTCTTCAATATTTTGTGATTGTTCCATTTGGAGAACAACTTTGTTGGAAATTGAAAAAATATTATTTCGCAATGATTCAGGAAGGTTTGAAAGAACAATATCAAAAATTGAAAGGTTATTTGATTCACTAATTTTAATATTTAGTCCTGATCGTGAAAGAACAACCGGATTTTTTGAGTTAGTATTTATTTCGCCATTTTGGTTAGTATCACCAAAAACTGAAGGATTTCCTGGGCGGAAGTAATTTGGTGAATTAGTGTTAATCTCAGAACCTGATCCAATTGGAACATATAAGTTTTTCTCAAGATTTTTTGGATTATAAACAACTAACGGTCCACCTTCACGCGATGGACTAAAAAGATTTAATTTGTATGTATAATGACGATTTAGGTAAGTTTTTGTAATTGTGTTTTGGAAAATATTATGTGAAGACAGTGAGAAAATTAGTGCAAATTGGACAATAATAATTGCAATTATTAGTGAGATAATTTTTCAAGTTGAATTAATAACAAGTGAAATTGAAAATTTGTTGACAATTTTGGTTTTTCGAAATAGCCTTGCCACGCCTTGGGCGAATTTTGAAGTGTTAATTTCACTAATTCCTGATAATAATTGGTTTGGTTTTTGTTTTAAATTTCAAAGAATTACTAAATAAATTAAGGCACTAATTGCAATAAATGGAACTACAAAGGAAAATACAAATGAAATTGGCTCAAAACTATAAAGATTTACATCAAATTCTCAAAACTGTGAAATTAAGCCAACAAGCGGAATTTTGACAAAAAATCCAACTAAATAACCAAGTAGTCCACCAATAAATGAAATCATTAAACCAATTGAGAGAAATGAAGAAGCAATTTCAAAGAGTGTATATCCTTGAGCCCGAAGAATTCCAAGAACTTTATTGTTTGTTGAAATGTAACGTTTGATAATAAAGGCAACAGCAAAAAGTACTAGAAGTGATAAAAATAAGGTTATATAAATATTTATTGATGAAAAAGTAGAAATTATATTTGTCCCAACTGAAATTCTCAGTGACCTTTCGGGATTTAAAAAGTCAATTTCATCAGCGCTAAATGTTCGCTGGAGGCGATTTAGGGAAAAATTCTTGGCAATTAAGTCGTCAGTATCTTGCTTGAATTGTTCTAAATTACCTTGGGGTTTTAATTTAATCAATAAGTAATTTTTTACTGGATTTGAACGATATGAAAAGCGAGCCTTATCAAAACCGAATTTATTTACATAGGCCAAAGCTTGATTTGAAGGATCGAGTTGAATATTTTTTTCGTCAATAACCGGATATAAATAATCAACACTAAAATCAGAGCCAACAATTATATATTTAAGACCTGCGGCATTTAAAATGTATTTATCATCTAATTGATCAATTAATTTTTCAATATCACTGGCATTGTCAGGAATTTGTCCTTGGTAGATTTCTTTTTGATTTTTTTCTAAATAGGAATTATTAACTTTGATAACATATGCGCGATTATCATCAATATTAATTGAGTTGCTTGCAATACGGGTAACAATAATTTTTTCGAAGAATTTTTCATAAAATTTGTAAATATTAATACCAAAAAATTCGGGATTATCTTTTGATTTTTCAAAAATTAAAGCAGATATGTCTTTTAGTTTGTAATAATCAAGCGAAACAGAGCTTGCCAAATTGCTATGAATAAAAGGAGGAATTTCTTCGTTATTTTTTATTTGTGATGATAAAAGATCAATTAGTTGTGATTGCTGTGTTGAAGGGTCGCCTTGAACTTGTCTTATAGATGGTATTCGTGATTGTAAAATAAAGGCAAGATTAAAATTGTTTGCTTCAGTTTCGATTTGTGCATCAGGATTTGTTGAAAATCATAACGGAATTTGTGGCAATTGTGCTGAAAAAAATTGTCCAAGTCCAAGAGATTCTAAATTTAGTCCAACAAGTAAAGGATTTAAAGTGGCATATTGGCTAACAAGTGTTGATAGAAAGCGTTTTTTGAAAGGTGAGTCAGAAAATTTATTTTCTAGCAAAAAATTATCCATTATATATTTAACAGATTTATTAAAGTTGGCTTCAAAAGGATAATTTTGTGAATAATAAGCTAAATATCCTAAATTTTCAACTAATTCAGTTTGATTTTCAATTAGTCAAGTTTTAATAGTTTTTGTATTACCATGTTGGTCGGTATATTGTTTGTCAAAAACTGGGTCATTCAAAAGGTTTCTAAATTCAGTGTTGTTGTTTAAATGTAGACTTGTAAGATAAGGTTGTAAAATTGATCTTGATGCAGCAGGCAGACCGGCAAAAAGTCCTTCTTGGTTTTGGAGATTTTTAATTCCACCAAAAAGTTGTGTATCATTTAAAATTGCATTTGTTGATGAAGAATTGGCAAAAGAATATAATTTATTAAATGCCTGTTGGAGTTCTAAATTTGGAAGGTTGTTTTCAGCAACAAAACGAATTCAAAAACGATAATTACGAACTGCAAGACCGATAATTGAACTAGGATCACTAGTAATTGAGTCTTGTAATTTATCAATTAGATCTGCTGAGGCTGAAATATAAATTGGTCTTAGTTTTAGTGGAGTTGCAGCCGAAGCATTGCCATCTTCAACTTGAGAAGCGGGAATTTTGATTGAATTTGTTAAAAAGTAAAGAATGTCACCAATAGATTCATAATTTGCAAAAATATTTGTATCATCAAGACTTGGCGGTTTAATATTTGTGATAATATTACCGGTTTTTGTATAATTTTTAAAATTAAAGATTTCAAAAATGTCTTTGATTTCTTGAAGTCTATTTTTAATATCTTCAACATTATCAAGATTCACGATTCTTAAATATCTATTTAGAAAAATTCGCTCATTTAATGTTAAATTTGTAATTTTTATTTCAGGATTTTCGCTGAGTTTTGTCAAAACAGAACTTGCTAAGACATCAATTTGCTTACTTTTTTGTAAATTATCAGTATTTGCAACTGAATTTCAGTTAGAGCTAATAAATTGTAAGTCATAAATATCAATTTTTTGATCATCAACTCCAGGAAGGAAATAACGAAGACCAATTTGTCCACTTCCTGAATCTTGTCCTTTTGAAGATGCATTAATTATTTTAATTAATGAATTTATTGTGCTTTGTCTTGTTTTTTCATCTTTAAGAAAAGTTCCAACAAGCGCAATTAAATAATCATTAACTTGTAGTTCGGTTCGTTTAAAAAATTCTTTGTCTGCTTGTGCTTTTTTCAAATTTTCTGGTAAATTTAAATATTTATCATAACCATCGGAAAAAACATTTTTTGTTAAGTAATCAAGATTTTTTACAAAAGTTGGGATGTCAAAATTAGTAATTAATTCAATTAGACCTTCGTTAATGTTTGAATAAGGGTTGTTTTCACCTTTGCCGTTTAATTTTGTAAGAATTTTAATAATTTCAGCTTGTTTATTTTTTGCAAATCTTTCAACAATTGGTCTTGTTAAAAATCCAAAAAAGCCTTTAGTTTTTTCATCAACAACAGTTGAAAACATTGCATTAAAATCAATTTCATTAACAATATCAATTAAACCTGCTTTTATTCTTTGTTGGTCAATTGAGGCTAAAAATTCTTTAATAAAATCTACACCTGAAAAAAGACTAATTAAGTTTGATTTATTTTTGTTATTTTCTTCAAATCAAGCGTTTAATTTATCAAGGAGTTTTTCAAAGTCAATTGAATAAATGACTTTTTGAAATCCATTTAATAGATTTATTGGATTTTTAATTGCCTTAGCGAGTGCCTCAATACCACCAAGTCGTTGAATTTGATCAAAAATATCAACACCAAAAGCAGATAAAATTGAGTTTAATGAAAAAATTTGTCTAACAAGATAAAGACTTCGCTCTGAATTAGTAGTAGCTGATTGCTCAGTTTTATGAATTATTTGGTCAACAAAATTAGCAAGAACATCATTAATAATTGTTGGGCGGTTATTTTTAGTTAAAATATGACCGGCTTTTACAAGTAATTCAGAAAGTAAATTATAGTTTTTAATTCGAAAAGCAAGAATATCAACTAATTTAATTTCATCAGCAGCAAGAGCAAGTGCATTAAAAATCGCATCTACATCAGGTTTTAAGAAAAAGCCATTATCGACTAAAACAGAATTATTCAGTGCATCTGCGGCTTGTAAAAATAATGAGCGGGCTGATTTTTGTGTGTCAATTTCATTTTGAACATTAGTTGAAAAGTAATAGTAAATTAACGGAATTGTTGCTGTATTTGAATAATTATCTACCCGTTTAAATCAACCACTGTCAGAAATTTTTGCATCAATTTCAAAGTTTTTATTTT
Organism: Mesomycoplasma ovipneumoniae; assembly: GCF_035918255.1. Taxonomy (NCBI): domain Bacteria; kingdom Bacillati; phylum Mycoplasmatota; order Mycoplasmoidales; family Metamycoplasmataceae; genus Mesomycoplasma; species Mesomycoplasma ovipneumoniae. The sequence continues at coordinate 358,232 of NZ_CP142136.1, forward strand.
CCAAGAAATTTGCCAGTAAAGCTTGTGTTCTCTGCTCACGACTTCCAGGATTTGTATTGTCAGTTTTTATAATATTTTCAGGTAGCAGAGTTCATTTAATCTCACCAAGATTTTTAAAAACATAACCAAATTGGTAATTTGGCAACAAAATTATTCCGTGAAAATCAAGGTTTGCCGAAGTGTTTGTAGTAGCAATTGGATTTTCGTCTTGAACTTTTTTAAGTAAAACAATTTTTGTATTTAAAATGTTTTGGTAAAGCAATTTTTGATCATCTTGAAATTCAACATTACCAAAAGTTACTTTTAAATCAATTAGGTTTGGATCAATTCCGTAACTTTCATGAGCAGCAGCAATTACTTTAGCTTGAAAAATTGCCGGAATTTTTGTATTTGAATTATCTAAAATTTTCCCAACTTGAGGAAATAGTTTAGTTTCTCTATTTGATTTATAATCTTGAATTTCGTTAAATAGCCGTCCAAGTTGTTGCTGTTGGTCTAAATTTTGATTTTGAAAACTGATTTTATTAAAAATCTCGGGGCTAATTCCGGAATTAATAAAATGAATTACTTGGTTTGTTGTTGAATCTTGACCTTTTTGTTGAACGTCAATTGTAAAGGTTTGTCTTGTTCCAATTGAATCAACTACTTTTACATCTCTTCCGTTAACTTTTTGTGAGTAATTTTGCAAATAATTATAAAAGTAAATATTTGCATATTCTTGAACATTTTGGGAAAGTTTTAAAAAGGTTGCGTTTTTAATATTTGAATTTGATAAGTTATTTAATTCTTCATTTGTAACAAGCGCTAAATTGTTATTATTTAATTTTTCAATTTGGGCAATTGTACTTACAAAAGAAGGCTCACCTTTTTTTTGAAATTCAACGGTTAAATCTGAAATTGAAAGATCAGCAGAAACGATAGTTTCATGATCACCTTCAGTAGTTATTATCCGTTTTTCTCAGTAGTTAATATTTTGTAATTCTTGAAATTGTTTTGGTTCATTATTTTTTAAATAAAGTAAATATTCTTTAATAAACCCAGTGAAATTTTGACTATTTTCATCAATTTCTTTAAGTTTGTATTTGTGATTAATATACTCAATTCTAGATCTTAGATCACGAACTCAGTTTGGCAATAATTGGTAGTTTTGACCTGGATCTAAAATTTTAAACTCATTAGAGCTTCAATTTATATCTTTTGTTAAATTAAAAGTTTTAGTATTAAATCGCGCATTGATAGAATTAGCGTTCTGAGTAAAAGTAACAAACGACGAGCTAGTATTTTCAATCTCAAAATCACCTTCAACTTTTTGCTTAATTTTTAAAAGTGAATATAAATCCGGCCCTTTTAATTCAAAGCCAATTCCTTGTCTTTGTCAACTTGAGCCTAAAATAGGATCAAAAGTAGCTTGTTTTGTAATACCGTTAATGACAAGTGGATTAGCAAAATTGATAATAATTTTATCACCTTGTTTGTAATAAACAAGAATGTCATTAGCTTTGTAATTTGTTCTGTCTAAGGTTATTGTATCTGCAGTTGTAACAGAATATGATTTTACCTTTTTTTGAAAATTTTTACCATCATTTGTTATATAAACCGGCAAAAATGCTTGTTTTGATAACGAAAATGTGTTGTCATCATTTAATGTTGCATTAAAGTAAAATTCGCGACTAAATTCGGTCGAAAGAACATATTCATCATTACTTAAATGAGGCGAAATTGAACCTAAACTAATAAAATTATCTTTTATTATTAGTTGTTTTTTACTTTTTTCGTTCTCAAGTGGTTGATAGACTTCTGGTTTGAGTTCATCATATCCTTCGTTTTGGGCGTTTCCAAAATAATTAAACTCAGTATTGATCGTTGCATCATGAAGGCCAGAAAAATTTTTATACTCATCTAACCGGTCCCCATAGGCCCGGTTTGTCGTAAATAAAGTAGTAAAAATTACGGCGGTAAAGAAAACTAAAGTTATTAGCCCAACAAAAATAACTTTAGTTTTTAAAAACATTGCAAATATGTGTTTAAAAATTTTCTTCATAGGCTACCTACCTTAAAACTTAAAATTATAGTTTAAAAAATAAAAATAGCAACAAAAAAATAAATTAAAATTAAAAATCAACTCTGACAAATCTGCCATATATATAAATAATAAACTATAATATATAGTTAAAAAGCTCAATTTAAATTTTTTTAAAGTGACAGTTGCAATTAACCTTAAAAAGGGATTTTAAATTATCAAATTTTTAAAAAAAGTTTTTTTGTTTAAAAATGTTGTATAATTTAATTTTTATTTTATTTTTCTAGTTTGCTCCTTATCTAATTGGACCAATCTAATCGATTTGTATTAAAAAAAATCTGGAATAACAAAAAGAAGCGGGGTAAAATAATGAAAAAAAATATCTCCAAACCTGATTTTTCTAAAGCATTCAAAATCTTTTTAAGTTTCGGTACTTTATCTCTGGCCGTCTCTGGAATTACTTTGATTGGTATAAAAAATCGCGATAAAACCGAGCACTTTGATATACCAGTAACCCATTCAGCTCAGGAAACTGAAAAACTTTTAGACCAAATTAACTATTTATCAATTGGCGATTCAATTTCTGCAGGTTTTAATTGGGATTATTCACTCGATCTCCGTGGAAAAATTGACACAAATAACAAAATTAATGGACTCTCATATCCAGCCTTTTTTGCTAGTTTTATTCAAAAAATAAAACCAAATGCACTTAAATCCTTTGATAATTTGGCTCTTTCTTGAACAACAGTTAGTGATTGACTTTACTTGCTTAATCCCGAAAATGAAGTCTATAAAAATTCTGACAAGACCCATTTTCATTTTAATTATTATTTAGACCAAAAATTAGACTCACCATATGGCGAGCAAATTCGCGATGTTTTTGGCGATTTTAATTCAAATAGCTACCCAAAACTTCATCAAAAAATTAAAGATTCTAACTTGCTAACTCTTTCATTAGGCGCAAATGATTTAATCGAAGCTATTGATTTTCGCACAATCGCAAAGCCAATGCAAAAACTTGCAACAAAAGCTGAGGCAAATTTTGAATTTACCCAAAATATTGAAATTGCAAGCCAAAAAATCTACAGAAATTTACAACTGCTAATTCAAAGTTTGCGAAAAATCAACCCTGATTTACAAATAGTTTTAGTTGGCTATAATTCTTTGTCTTCAAAAATTATTAAATTTTTTGAAAAAATGCTCACAAACGAAATTGGCGTTCCAGAAAATTATGCTGATTTAATAATACGGCATTTGAATTCAACAATCCAAAAAGCCGCAAAAAGTCAAAAAGTAAACTATGTTGATTTATACAATGAATCAATTTGACAAAATAAAACGTCTGAATTTGCTACAAACGACTTAGATATTCACCCATCAACTAAGGGCTATAAAAAAATGGCTCAAGATTTGCTGTTTAAATTAGCCTTTGAACAAGACCTAGAATTCAAACAAGAAGCAAATACTAAATTACAATGGGACGAAAATTATGTCCAAAAAGACATTAACTCTTACCGCCGAATTCTAAATTTAGGTACAAATACAGAAATTTTTGACGCCTTAACAGTCGAGAATTCACCGGAAAAGTTTATTTCAGAAAATTCTGAAATTGAAGAGTTAACCATTCAAAATGTTAAAAAAGCTGAAAACTCGCCGATAGAAAATTTTATAAATGTGATACTAAATAATAATTTTGGCGCGTTTTTAAACCGTTTTATCCAATTAGCCGTTCAAAATAATCCAAGTGTGGAAAAAATTTTAACTGATTTTTGACAAGAAAACCAACAAGCTGGCGCTTCTTTTACCGAAATTTTGCAAAAAATTTTCTCAAGTGGCTTTTTTAGTAAAATTATTGACCGCTTTCAGTCTTATGTCCAAGATGTAACTAATAACAAAACTTGAGAAAAAGCAACAATTTCTGGCCTTGTTAGCTATATTTTTGCTGATTTTGACGAAAAACAAATAATTGATGTTTTAAATACCGTTGTAACTTCCGAATTTGCAGATAAAAATCCTGAAAAAATTAAAGATTTAATTTTTGCATCCATTTTTGGCCAGACAATAGTCCAAGATTTGCTAATAAATAACATTATCAAAATCGACCTTAAAAATAAAGAAGATTTAAAAATTGTTTTTACTTTTGATTCGATAAGAAAATTATTTTCTAAAATAATTACTGACTACCATCTTCGGTCAAAAGACTATAAAAATTCACAGAATTTTCACGAAATAATTCGTACTTATTTAGAAAATCCTGACAATGACAATGATAATGTTGTTTTTATTCGAAATTTTATCTCTGAAACACTAAAACATCATGAATCTGTTCAGTTATTAGTAACAATTATTAACGATAATTTTGAGTTTAATTTGAATGAGGAAGATCAGACTTCGATTGTTAGTCTTTTAGTTTCACTTGCCGATGCTGTTGTTCGCACTAATGTTTGGGCTAAATTAAATGATCAAGCAGCAAAAAATTTCCTAAGCGCAATCAAACAAATCAAAACTACTGATATCGCTGAAAATATTGCTTCAATTTTTTCAGAGCAAATTTATACAAATTACTCAACTTTTTTTAAAGATTCAAAAAATTTACTTGATTTATTTCACGAACTTCTAAGTTTTGACCTGAGCCAAAACCAAATTGATTCACTAAAAAAATTACTTAATAAATTCTACCCAATTTTAACAAAATTTGACCTAAGTAATTTTATTGATACTTCAACCCCAAATTTTGCTAGTTTTTCATTCTTTTTTGACTCACTTAAAGATTTTTTGTCTTCAAATTCATTTAAGCCACTTGCTGACATTGTAAATCAAGCGATTAACGATTTTTTAGTAAATAAAAACAAATACCAACAAATTGACAACTTAAATCGTTTTGGTTTTCAGTTTTTAGCCAACAATTTGCCAAAACTTGAGGAAAATATTTACGAATTTATCGCTATAAATGTAGAAAAAGAGCAATTTTTAACTAATCTTACTAGTTTAATTTCAAGTTCATTAAGCTCACAAGGATTAAATGAACAATCAATTAAGACTTTTACATCAATAATAGAACTAATTTTTCAAGATTTTCGAGTTAAATATCATTTTTGAAAACAAGATAGATCAGCTCCAACTGATAATTTAATTTTTGCCTTTGTAAAGGCTGCCTTAGAAAATTTTGAAGCTTTTTATAAAGAAAATTCTGACCGGCATAACTCAGAAAAATTACTTTTAGAAGAGGCTAAAAAACAACAAAATGCACTAGAAATTGAGCAACATTCGCAAAAAATTGCTTTAACTGATCAACAATTAACCTTTCAAAATTTTTCTTCATACTTTTTAAATAATTTCTTTACTGAAGATACAATTTATAAATTCTTAAAAAATCTTGCAAGTCTTGATTTTCAAAGTAAAATTTCAAATCAAGACTTAGTTTTATTTTTCAAAAACCTTTTTGGCCAGTCTTTTTTACAAAATCAACTTCTTGGCAAATTAGACCAAAATAGTTTTTTTGGTAAGCCTAAAATTCAAAATTCACTTTTAAATATTTTAACAACCTTTTTTGAATCACAGCAAGTTGAACAATTACTTTCAGAACTTATTGACTATTTTTTTGACAAAAAACAATTTGAAGCACATCCAAATTTTGATTCACTAGTTAAAAATTTTATCAAGCAAAATACTTCCCTAATTGAGCAAGTTTTTACTCTTTTCTTAGGAGATTCTTCAACTTGAGATTCAATTTCTGAATTTTTAAAAATAATTTTGGAAGAATATAAACTAAATTTAACTGAAGCTTCAGTTCAGACAACTTTGGATTTAGTTCGTGATATTTTTTCAAAATTAAAAGACTCAACTTTAGATTTTGATCAGCAGCCAAAAACTCATTCGCCACTAATAATAAAAGCCTTAATTTCAATTATATTTGATGCAATTTCAGGTAATTCTACTCCTAAAAAACCGGTTCTTGAGACTTTATTTGACAGTTTTAGCGTTGATATTGCTAATAATTATTATTCAGCAGAAGCAACAAATACCCAAGGCCAAGCTAAAATTTCCCAAGATAGTATTGCAACTTTGATTTCCGAAGTTGTTAGAAGCGAACCTATTTCTGAACAGATTCGGGCAGGTTTAGCAAATATTCCAAAAGAATATCTCGACAGTGTTATGCCAATTTTTGATTGATTTTTAAAATCACCGGCATTAAAAAATCTGTTTAATTCATATTTTAAAATAGTTGCAAAAACTCAAATTAAACAACCACTGAATAACCTTTCATTAATTAAATCACTATTTGAAAAGCAATATTTTAACAAAATTATTGGTGAATTTATTGTTGAATTAGACGAAAAAAGCAACACTTTGAGCGATAATTTTTCAACACTAGTTGGAAAAATGCTTGATACTCAATTTGAAAACGCTGAATTTCAGCCGTTTTTTAAACTAATAAAAGAAATAATAAAAAATAATCTTGAAAATTTTTACAAAGAAGAAATTGATCCAAAAGGACTTTTTCCAGACGAACCTTTCACTGTTAATGTAAGTCAGGATTTATCCCAAGTATTAGTCAATGCTCAACCTTTTAGTGATGCTGAGCAAGGTCAAAACCAAAACCAAAACCAAAACTCTTCATCGCAAGAAACCCCTCAAGAAACAAAATCACCTCAAATTCCGGCAAATTATTCTAAAGAAAATGCCTTATTAACAAAATTTATATTAGTTTTAAGCAAATTCACAAGCGGTGAGGTTTCTTTTTCAAATGTTCAAACACTTTTAGAATCCGAAATTGCAAACGAAGGGTTTATCATTGACCTTATCAAACAAATTGCAACAGTTTATAATCTAATTTCTGCAACTGAAAGGGATGAACTTTGAAATATCATCGTTAAAATTTTTAATTCATCATTTTTCAAAGACAAAATTAATTTGTTAAGCATTGGCGATGTGTCCACTTTTTCACTATTTAGTGGTTTACCAGCAGACAAAAAGCAAAAAGTCGAACCATTACTTAAAAGGGTGCTCATAAATTTTTTACCTGATTCAATTAATAAAATTTTAATTTTTCGTCTTTTAGATTATATGAATAAAAATTCTGCTTTATTCAAAGAAGTAAAAACATTTTCCGGGCTTTTAACTAAATTTTTAAGTGATCAACCCAACAAAAACGCCAATAATACCCATACAAATTCCCAAAATGAATCAAATTCTGCATTTTTAAAATCATATCTATGATCTGTGGTTAATTTTTTAATAAAAGATGCTGAATTTGCTGATTTAGCAGCCGACATAATTGCTGTATATTTAAAATTAAATTTAGATAATAACCAAAATCTTACTAAGGTTAAAATAGAAAAACCAAGAGAAATAATAACTAAATTTCTCAATGATTTTGTAAATCTAGGACTAGAAAATCCGTTACTTTCAGGAATTTTAGATCAAATTGTACAATCGATCAAAACTTTAAATCCAAACCAAGAAGCCACAAGCTTTTTTGGTGCTATTTTTAGCAAATTAGATTTAGCAAAATTAATTAATCTTGATTTAGTTGTCAAAATTGAACCAAAAATTGGCGGAAATGACTCAACTAGCCAAAGTCCAGTCGATCAAAAAAATCTAATTGATGAAAAAAATTTAACAATAAAAACCCCAACTAATCAAAAAATTTCAACTAAATCAATTGCTGACTTTTTTGATTTAATATTTTTAGCCTCACCAAACTGAGATAAGACAAAGGAAAATGAAGCTTCGCCAATTTTAAAAGAATTAAATCATATAAAATACACCGGAATTTCATTTGAATCAATTTTTAAATCAAATCAAAAAGACCCTCAACTTGAGGCAATTTCAAAATTATTCCATAGAATTTGGTTCTCTGAGAACAATGGAACTAATAAAATTACCATCAAAAATTTTAAAAACTCATCAAAAGGTAGAATCCTTTATAGATTAGTTTTAATCCTTCTTTTTTATACATACGAATCGAGAATTTCGCAATACTGACTAAGAAGTTCAATATTTTATGGCGGTCTAATTTCCTCTTGAAATGCATCTGAAATAATCCGTGCTTCATTACAAAGCGGACAACAGTCTAACAAAAATAATACAAGCAATAAGGATTACAATTCTTTTATTAATGATGTAATAGGCAACCCAGCAAAACCTAAAACTAGTTGATGGCAAATTTTTACGTCTTATTATTCAGCTTCCGATGTTAAATTAAACGATATGCTAACAATGATTTATTATAATCAAGATAACAATCGTTTTTCTAAAGACACTGGTCAACCTAAATTAAGAGACCAAGTTTTGCAGCAAATTCATGATGGAACCTATCCTGATAAATATGATAATCCAGCTAAAAGATAGTAAATGATTACAAATTTAAATTAATGGTAATATTTTTACCGCTAATTAATTTTATATCCTTTTTATAACAGAGTTTTGCTTATATATTTAATCACAAAAAACTTCTAAAGGCGTTTAGAAGTTTTTTGTGTTCTAATAACAAATATTAGGCAGTGATCACAAACTTCGCTAGTTTACAATTTTAGGAAAATTTAGCCATTTTTTGCTATAATTTAACTTTAATAAAAATAAATTAAATCAAAGGAATGAATCATAGCAATTAAAGATTGATTAAAACTAAAATGATTTAGCCCAATTAAAAGTCTAAATTAGTGTACTAACTTAGAAATTTATATTAAAAAAGTTAAGCAAACAAACAAAATAAAAGCATTTATTTTTTAAAACAACAACGGCAAAGCAAATTTAACTTTTTAATAATAGCCCGTTTAATTTGTGGAGTATTTTATGTTACATTTAATCTATAAAAAATTAAAAAAACAAAAAATTTTATTATTAACTACTAGTTTTTTAGCACTACCTACTTTGTTAGTTTCTTGCTCCGATCCTCTTCAAGAACATCTTCAAGAACTTGAAAAAATCTCAAAATCAATTGCTTCTGATATCTCAAAATCAATTGCTGATGCTGAAAAAACAATTCCAATTTCAGAACAAAATCCTGAAATAATTTCTAATTCGGTTCTAGGATTTAATGGTCAAAAGAAAAACCCCAAAGTAGCAAAAAACCGTTTTGATGTTGCCAAACATTATACCGAAGAAATTCCGAACGCAAGTTTTGTTTCTGGCAAATTCGGTACTGGAAAATACGGATTATTACCCTATTGATATTTTTTACAATCAATTCCTAAATATTTAGAAAATAAAGGCTTTGGTACTCGCCAATATAATAAAGAAGAATATTTAAAACGACTTGATTATTTTGATAAAAGACTTAGTGGTTATTTTATCCGTAATTTTAATTACTCTCATACCACTGGGGAGGGGGGCGAAGTTGAATTTTGGAAGCAAGGGCTGCGCAGTCAATTTAAAAAAGTCGCTGAGCAAATGAAGGCAAATCTAGATTATGATAAATTCGAAGATTTGATTGATAAGGATAAAGCGGTTAAACCTGATGAAATAAAAGCAAAAAAAATTTTGCCAATAATTAAGCCTGAACTTGATCGTTATAATGCCCAAATTCCTAAGGACAAGTCAATACAATACGTAATTGTTTTTGATTTTTTACTAGCTAATGAAAGAATTTTGCCTTCAGATGTTGACGTAACCCCATTATCTAATAAAGAATTAAAACATGATATAGCCCGTTATTTCCGTGATGATTATTACATTGAAAAAGGCTATAAACCTAGCAGTCCTGAAAAATTGTGATATGAACTTGGCTGATCTATGCTTCGCGTTCAGCGAATTATAAATTCTGTTAATAATGCAAGATGGATTTTACGAGATATGCACAATATTGAAAAACTACTTTTTGAATTAACAGATAAGGATAAAGAAATTGATGATCAATTAGATTCAATATTATATCAAGTTCATGGCGCTGTAGGTTCACATGAAGTTGAAGGTTTTGTAGGTGCGCTTGAACAATTTTTAGACCCTAAAGGTCATTTAAACTTGCGGAAAGATTTGGTATTTAATATCGACATTTCAAATAACCAAGATGATCAGTCACTAATTAGTGATTTTATTGACTATTACAACCAAAAAATTGCGCCATTAATTTGAAGAATTAATTTAAAACGAGAAGCTAATAAGAAAATAAAAACTCTAACAAAACTTCTCAAAATTCGCAAAGATGACTATTATTTCAACACCTATCTAGCTCCGCTTTTGCCAGAAATTAAAGATCTACCTGACGAAGAAGATGTCAAAATTTATAAGTCACATTCGGAAGATCTTCAAGAAAAAGGGGTTGAAGGAGCTAGAAAGGTTGGCGTAAAAGAATGAGGTATTTGACTAAAAAACTATCAAGATAAATATGGAATTAAGTTCAAACCCGTGGATGGAATTGACAATGATTTTGTTGATCATTCAAGTTTATCTTCTGTTCCAACACCAGAATCAATTGAAAAAACCAGTCCAAGTAGTACCCTAAATAATACCCAACAAATACCCGAACAAACCGAAGTAATCCACGGGGAAAGCGAACCTCAGGGGCTAAACTAATTTTATTTTTAAAATATAAAAACCACCTAAAAGTGTAAATTAACAAAAGTGTACAATCAGAATTCCTGATAACAAACTAGTTATCAGGAATTTTTTTTATTAAATTAAAATTTTAAAAAAATTTATCCATTTTTTGCTATAATATATCTTTAATAAGAATAAATTTGAATTAAAGGAATAAATCATGGCAATTAAAGATTGAATAAAAAATAGTAAATGAGCAAAATTCACACCTTATATGCCAAAACATAACATACTTTTCAATGTTTATGGCCAGCCAATTAAAGGACATCCCGTTGTTATTTGATATAGCGATAACACGGATATGTATTATTTTGCCAAAGCACGAAGTGCTTCTAAAAATGGAATACTAATGGATAAATTACCAACAGAAATTCTTATTCCTGCAAGTGCGACAAAATCTAATTCTTTATTTTTTAATGATAGTCTACTTGATTGCTGGCAAATTTTTAGAATGCGGGAAAAAGATTTTAAAGTTGCTTATGGAAGAAGCAACTTTCCAGAAATCGACCAACTCCCTTTTAATTATGCAATGCAAATTATTAATCAAGTAGAGAAAAACTTTAAAAATGACCACATTTCATTAATGAATGTAAGTATTTCAGGATATAATGATAGACAAGAACCTATTATTAAACCAGAATTGCTATATGCAAGCAATGCTAGTTTTAACCAAGAAAAAGTATGATGAAGAGAATTATCAAAAAATAGAGATTCTGAAACAATGAGAAAAGCCAATGCTTTTGTTGTAAATTATCATCGCAAAGAACACACATCAGTAGAATTAAATCCAGTTAAAGATGGAATAGACATAACAAAAGAAGAATTAATGGTTGATAGAGTTTATACTCCAATTTATCATTATATATATGATAATGAACTATTAGATAAAGGCACTAATGTTGCTCAAATTATCGATTTAGTTAAAAAAGATATTTTTAACACCGAAGAATTTAAAGACTATAAAGTATCAGATGCTGATGTCTGAGGTAGTCTCACTCTTCCTTGGGAGCAAAGAAGAGTGAGTTTAAATAGTGTTGATGAATATCGCATAAATTCAGACAAATTAACTAAAATTCAACAAAACTATTTTTTCTATAATACAGAAGATAACAAACTTTTAGAATTCAAATCAGCTTATGAAAACCAAAAATTAGCTGAATGAATTGATAATAGTTGTTTTTATGATGAGTTTAGAGATTATATTGAACAAGGATTTGAAGGTTATGATTGGTCAAAGGAAGTGATAGCTACTTGATTTATTAAAGAAAGATTTTGTATTGAAAATACATCAATCATTGATGAAGAATTAAAAAATAGAAATCTTTTAGTCCAACAAGAACATCAAAAAGATAAAGAATAACAAACTCAAAAACCTACTAAAGGAAGGAAAATGTAATTCTTAAATGTAAGTACCATTTATGGTACTTTTTTGCTGCTTTAGTCTATATTATAAATAATTAAGCATTAATTTTAAGGCTGGGCCTGAAATTGACAGTCAATTTTTGATGAATCAAGTTTATCTTCTGTTTCAAAGCTAGAGTCATTCAAAACATTAGTTCAAATAATACTGAAGATAATACTCACCAAAAAACCGAAGAAATTGAAGAAGCCCAAGAACCGCTTAAACCTCAGAGTCAAAACTAATTCTATTTTTAAAATAAAAAACCACCTAAAAGTGTAAATTAACAAAAGTGGCACAATCAGAATTACTGACAAATAACTAGTTGTCAGAATTTTTTCTATTAATTTAAAATTTTTAGAAAAAATTTAGCATTTTTTGGTATAATATTTCTTTAATAAGAATAAATTTGAATTAAAGGAATAAACCATGGCAATTAAGGATTGATTAAAACTAAAAAAATTTAACCCATTTAAAGGTTTTGTTTTTAATAGTTTTGCCCAAGAAATAAAAGCAAGACCAGTAATTATTTTTTACGATAGCGAAGATGATACTTACTATTATGCTAAGTGGCGTGATGCACGTTTAGACGATGGTAAGTTAAAAGACCCTTTTAAGGGTGAAATTTTGATTCCAAAATCAAACAAGCCTAACACTTTATTTACAAAAGACTTTTATTTAGATTGTTCGCAAGTTTTTTATATTTGCGACAGACAGCTAGAAGAATTAATCAAAAACCGCCTAAAGATAGAAATGCCTGACGCAAGAGAATTAGAATTTGATCAGGTGGAAAAAATTTTTAGCAAGATTTATGAAACTGTGACATCTAAATCACCTTATATTGTAATTTCCGAAGTTTCTTATGATTCAAAAAGAAAAAAAACTAAGCCAAAAGTTTGATATGCTAGTGACGAGCATTTAAATAATGATTATAAAACCATTTGATTTAAGACTAGAAAAATTAAAAAATTAAAAGATAAATTGCACGAGCATGAAGATGATGTTGAATTGGAAAATCTTAAACTCAGCTTAAATGAAGTTTGAGGAGAATATTGACAAGAAAAAGTGTATGACCCTTTATTTAAATGAATAAAAGAAAACCAATTTATTCAAAAAGGATTAAATTCAATTGAAATTATTCATGAATATAATAAGTTATCAAGTCCATTAGTTCCAGTAACAATTAATGGCGAAAGAATTCATACTTGTTTAGTTAATAACAGATGACACGATAGATGAGATTTTAGTTTGTCTAAAAAATTAGAGGCAACTGATTTTAAATTTATGATTGACTGATTTGAAAAAAATGAATTAAAGATTAATATGGAATCTTTTGGGCAATTTTGCAAAGTTATGAAAAAAGAATGGCCACAAACTCATGTTTTTGATTTCCTAGAACTCGAATTTGAACTTAAACGACAATTATCCAAACTAGAAGAAAAACAACAGAAAATACAAAATCAAGAGACACTTACAGTTAAACTTACTTATCAAAATGCAAGATTACTAGCTGAAAAATGAGTCCAAGATGAGCAAGAAGTAAGATTAAAAAATGAAGAAAAATGAAGAAAAAAAGGTGTTTCAAAATTCGAAACGGATGAATTTATTTATCATGATGCAAGATTACTAGCTGAAAAATTAATCTACGAACAAGAAGAAAAATTTAAATAAGACGCTAAAATTCAAAATGAGAATGTAGAAAGCAACACAAATACAAAACCATACACTTAATTGTTGTAATTTTTTTGCTAGTTTTTGACCATGCGGGCTTAAATCATTAACTAATGTTTTTTCCTTAGAAGATAAAAATTTATTTTATATTAAAGAATTTTATAAAAAAAGAAAAATTTTAGAAAATTTAGCATTTTTTTGGTATAATATATCTTTAATAAGAATAAATTTGAATTAAAGGAATAAATCATGAGAATTAAAGATTGAATAAAAAATAGTAAATTAGCAAAATTCATTCCTTTTAAATTAAAAAGGACACTAGTGTTTGATAGTTTTGGTCAAAGAATCGATTCAAAACCAGTAATTATTTTTCATGACACTGAACAAAATTATTACTATTATATTAAAACTCGTGATGCTCGTTTAGACAACGGTTGACTAACAAAATATATAAATGCCGAAATTTTGTTTCCAAAATTAAACAAACCTAACACATTATTTACAAAAGATTTTTATTTAGACTGTTCGCAAATTTTTTATATCCACGACAGTCAACTTAATGAATTAATTAAAAATTACCCAGAGACAAAAATACTTGACTTAAAGGAATTAGAATTTGAGCAAATAGAAGAATTGTTTAACAGGATTTATCAATGCCTAAAATTATACACACAACCTTTTATTGTAATTTCCAAAGTTTCTTATGATTCAAAAACAAAAATAACTAAGTCTGAAGTTCAGTATGCTAGTGATTGGAATTTAGAACATGACTATTCTAACGCGATAAAAAAAACCAATAACACCAAGAAAATTAAAAAACTCGAAGAACTAAAAGATAAATTAAAAAAAGATAAAGATATTGTTTATGTAGAAAATTTTGAAATCGCCTTTAGAAAAGCTTGAAGAGAATATAACGAAGAAAAAATATATAATCTTTTATTTGATTGAATTAGTGAAAAAAGATTTATACAAAGAGGATTAAATTCATTAGAAATTATTCAGAAATATAAAGCACGTTTAAATCCAATAGTGCCTATTAATGTAGATGCTGTAATTATTTTTGCTTCAATGTTTAAAAAACGTGATTTAGCTTATGAATTACTAGCCACTGATTATAAATTTATGCTTGATTGATTTAAAAAAAATGATTTGGATATAAGTATAGAATCATTTAAGCAATTTCGTAAATCAATACAACACGCACAAGACTTAACTGAAGTTTTTTATTATGATAAATTGGAGAACCAACTTAAACAAGATTTATCTAAACCAAAAGAAAAACAACAGCAAACCCAAAATCAAAAGATAATTAGAGTTGAATTAACTTATCAAAATGCAAGACTACTAGCTGAAAAATTAATCCAAGATGAAGATGATGAAGAAGAATGACTAAAAAGTGAAGTAGAAGAATTTAAAAAATTTGTTGCAGAATTAAAATAAGAATGTAAAACGAGAAAAATATGGAACTTGGACACTTAATCGGAGCGATTTTTTCACTAGTTTTTTGATCTAGTTTTGGAATTTTTATTAAAAAGTTAAGCAAACAACAAAATAAAAGCTTTTATTCACTAATCCTGGGTTTGTCAGTTTGATGGCAAAAATTCACTTTTTAGGGAATATAAATACGCAAAAATACCCGTAAATTCGGGTTTTTTGCCGCTAAAACCTTAATTTTTATAATTTTGAAATTAACCTTTTGCAAAAAAAAAAAAAAAATGCTTGGTTTAAAAAAAATTTGAGTTATAATAAAACCCACGCTAAAAATAAAAGAATAAATTTTTGATATTGAATTAAGGAGGACTTGATTATGTTTTTGGCACAATAAACTTAGATAATGCCATTTTTCCATTATGGCTTTAAATTTAATGGAATGCCTTAAATTTAACCGTTTAGAAATCTACAAATTTAAGGCTTTTAATTATGGCTCTTTCAAAACTTCATATGTTTTTTTTAGGCTCAATGTAAATAAAATGAGTTTTCTATTTACATTGAGTTTAAATAGTAGTTGTATTTTTTTGTGATTTTTGTTAGTGTTTTAAACTAAAAAAGTAGTTTAAAAATTTCATAATTTTGCTTTTTAAGTCAAAATTTTAGCTTTTTTAGTTTGTTTTATTTGATTAATAAATAGATTTTGCATTCATGAGTGTTAGATTTAAAATTCAGTGTTTTTGCTTTAATAGTTATTTTTCTGAGTTTGGCAGTTTGATGGCGTTCCTAGTGATCTAAATATTTGAAATAGGTATGATTTTTACTTTGATATCTTAATAAATCAGTAAAAAAATAGGTAATTAACTTTTGCCAAAAAAGTCGAAAAAGTGCCTAAAAACCGTAACTTTTTTAAGATTATCTCGTCAAACTCGAGAACTCGGGAAAAGCTTTTATTCACTAATTTATTAAAAATATTTTAATTTTCTAATTAGTCATTAAATATTGAGTTGCGATACTCGTCGGTTTGCTTATTTATGGCAACATGAATTCTAACTCTTATTGTGGTTATTAGATCAAAATTTTCTATAAAAACTTTTTTTAAGTCTTCAAAAGATTTTATTTCGTAATCTTTACTATTATAGCTGAAACTAAATGGCTTTAGTTTATTGAGTTTATCTTTTCTTTGTTTATACATATCTTTTTTAAAATCACTAAAAGATTTGTATTTATCACCGAAAATCATTTTTAAAACATGAGTATCACTACCTTTAACAATGCCTTCTGGCACATTAGTTTGTTTATTTGATTTGGCAGAAATATAAGGAATCATTCCACCATAATAACCTTTTTCGGCAAGAAGTTCAAATGCAACCCTTCTAAAATTGAGTCCACCAGAGACCCCTTCTGTATTTTCAAGTATTCCAAAATATGGGTTAAAGAAATTTACTGTATAGTAATTATTATGCCCAAATGATGTAACCGAGTCTCCTGAAACATTTGAACCAACAATATTTTTGTCAACTAAATCATCAATTGAATTTATCGAGTTAAATTCAGAACTTTGAACTCTAGATAAAATATCATTTTTTGTAAAACCGCCACTTCCGAGTTGGATTTTTCTGTAATCATTAGTGTTTGATGACTTTTTGGCAATTATTGCCTCAGCTTGCGCTAAATCTAAAAGATAAATTATGTCAAACAAATTTTTATAGTATTTTTCCAAATCAGCTAAATTACTAAATCTTTCTGGACTTGAATTACGGACTAGTTGCTGACCACCTCCGTATTTTTCAATAAAATTAAAGGCTAAATCTCCACCTTCGTCACTGTAAGGTGCCTGAAACATTCCTCGCGCAAAAGATTCAGCTCGATGACCAAATCGTTTTCCATATCCGTCAAGCAAAATATCATTATCAAAAGCATGAGTACTTTCATGTGAAAATATCGATTTTGCGTATTTTGTTAATATTTTTGTGCCATCAAAATATATAAGTTTTTTATTTCCACTCGGAACAAAAGCAGCATAATTCTTATTTCCTAATGATAATCAATGACCAACAGGCAAAGAATAAGCTTTAACGCCAGGTTCATTTTTTGGACCAAAAGTATCATAAACATCAACTATATGATTTTGCATAGTTTTTTTTGATTTTTCATTTAAAATTCGGTATAAAACATCATAGTAACCTTGAGCCGCCTCAGCAAATTCTCTGATTTGTGGTTTTAATGATTCGCTTGAAGAAAAATATTTGGAAAATAATCCCGAAATATTGCTATTTGTTGTAAAAATAAATCAAAGAGTATTTGGGTCTTTTACAGTCAAAAGTGGCAAAAGTTTATTAGCTTGTTCTTCTTGTTTGAATCTTTCGATCATTGGCTTATTTACTGATGTATCGGATTTACTTTCGACTTTTATAATATAAGCTTTTGTCAGTGAATCAAAATATTTGTCGATAGTTTGGCCTTCTTGCTTAAATAAATTATAATTATATTCAATAAAATCACCAACTGAATTTGGTTTTAAATATTTTGTAAAAACATCGCGATAACCATTTGCAGTTTTGTCAGCTTTTAGATTAATAAAGTCCAATTTTCCAATGTCTTTTAACAATGATAGGCTATCATTTGATTTTCCATAAATTCCTAGAGAGTACAATAATTTATCTTTAAAATCCCAAATTGAGTATCAACGATACAAATAATTTAAACCAATATAGATAGAATTTTTTTCTTTTTCTAATTCTTTTTTATAAAATTCAGTAAATTTAGAGTCATTTAAATCAAAAATATCAATATTATTTGAAACTGAATTAATTATATTTTCCAAGTCATTTTTAACTTCAGTCTCATGTTGGTCAATAAAAAGTTGTTCTTTTATCGGACTGCTATCAACAAAATTATTTTGTGTATCAAAAATTGAATTATCAGATAAATTAATATTTTTTAAAAGACTTATCAATCCAGAAACTAATTCAGTTTTTTTATCAGATATTAAAATATTTGGGTGAACAATAAATTTAACGCCGTTATTTTCAAAAGAAAAGTCAATGATTCCGCTAGGGCTTTGGTTAAAACTGTCTATTTTGAATTCTTCTTTTTGGCCATCGCCAAAGTAAATTATTAGTTTGTTGACATTTGATTTTTCACGGGCAAGATTTTTTACTAAATTTTGATTTTCATAAAATTCAAATCCAAGTAAATTTTTTCTGTAAAGGTTAGAATTTTTACCAACCTTATGAGCATAATTCATAATTGTATAACGATCATAAAACGGCAAAAGCTTTGCAAAATTTGAATAAGCAATGCTAAAATCAGACTGATATCCTTTTAAATAGGAAAAATTTAAAGTTTTTAGCTTAATATTTTGATTACTTAAATGTTCCCATTTTTTTGCAGCTTCATTAAAAGTATTTTCATCAATTATATTGAGTCAAGGAAAATTTTCAACACCAGAATTATTAACAAAGTTTATATTTTTAAACATTTTTTCATAGTCAAAAAAACTTGATTTATAAAAGTTACCAAAAATTGGTTTTGCGTTGAAAAAATTTATATTTGCATAAATATTTTCGACTATTCCAGTATCAGGGCTATCCTTAGTTCCGTTTGTGGAAACTAAACCGATTAGACCGCCAGACTCAGGAAATTCATCACGGCCATTATTTAAAACATTTCCTTCAATTACAATGTTTTTTAATGAGGAATTTTGACCTAGATCACCAACAATCCCGCCAAGTTTATCAGAATTTATTAATTTAGATGTGACATTTATATTTGCATAAGAATTCTCAATCGAACTTCCTCTTGTTACTACTCCGCCAAGTCCGCCGGCAGATTGGGAAGAATAAACATTTCCATGAAAACTTGAGTTTTTAATAACAGAATTATTGTCCATTGCACCGATAATTCCGCCTACCATTTTTAGACCTATAACATCGCCAAAAAGATGAACGTTATTAACTGTTGAACTCGATGAAATGTTCGCTATGGCGCCAATTTCGCTTTGCGAATTATTTAATGACTTAATTTTGAGATTTTTAAAATTAATATTTTGTATTATGGCGTTATTTAAATTGTCAAAAAGTGGCTTTTTTAAATCGTAAATAGTAAAATTTTTGCCTTCTAGACTTTCTAAACTTCCAGAAAAATAAACATTTTCTAAATAGGATTTGGAATTGAAGCCTATTTCTGTATTTTCTGCTGAAATATCATTTGCTAATTTAAATTTTCCAGAGGGTTTTGCACGAATTTCGCTAATTAATTGTTCAAAAGTCGTGATTAAACCTGCTTCATTTCTAGTTTTAGGTAAATAAATGTCAAAAGTAGAACTAACTGTTCCATTATTTAAAATATTTATGAAATTTTCATTAAATTCACCAGCAAATTTATAATAATTGCCTTCATCTTCAACAGATTTTACATTCAATCACACATTTTTTAGCAAATCTTCTGAATCTAATTTGATTTTATAGTTTTTTAAATCAGAATCTAAATTACCAACTGAAAGAAGCTTTTCATACTTGCCTTGATTGTTCAAATGATATAAATTTGCAGAATTTATATTTTTAAATTCAATTTTTGATCCATTTATTTTTGAAGAAACATTATCAATTTTAGCTTGTTTGTTTACTAAAAAGGTTTTATCCTCAAAAACAGAAGAGACATTAATAATTTGTCCTGTGCCTTCTTGATTTGAATTATTTTCTTGGTTTGGAAAAACTTGTTCTTGATTATCTACATCATTTTTAGTATCATGATTCTTAGGGGCTTCATTTTTAGGATCATTCTTAGCTTCATCATTTTTAGAAGCATCATTTTTAAAACCTTCATTTTTAGCTTCATCATTTTTAGTATCATTCTTAGAAGTAGTAGGTTTTTTATCCACTTCGCTTTTACAAGCTGTGATAATAAATATTGGTGATAATGATAGGAAAACTAAACTAGCACTAATTTTCTTTAGTAAAAGAAATTGTTTCATAATTTTCCCCCAAAAAAATTAAATAATTATACATAATTGTAACATAGAAATATAAGAATTACACAAATATGAAAAGTCAAAAAAATCCTTATTTTTACAGCTATTTTGCATTATAAGCCTTTAGTTTTTGGCTGTAAATTTGTTTTCTTTCATTTTGTCACGCCTTTTTTGAAAGTGCCAAAAATTAATATACTAATTTAAACATTATTTCCTGTTTTTTGTAGAAAACAAATGATTTTTTAATTTTTTTTGGTTAGAATGAAAAAAATTTTAAAAATGCTAACAAAAAAAAAAAAAAAAGTAAAATTTAATTAACTACAAAAATCGTGAATGGGGTTTAATGTTGGAATACTCACAAAGCATTAGCGCACTTAACATTTTTAAAGTGATTAAAATTTTAACAAAACTGCAAAATAACGGCCTAAAATACAGCCATATTGATTTTGTTGATCAAATTTATGCTCCAAATTTTGGTCTAAACTACCAAATTGCAAGTTATTTAATAAAATTATTCCCTAATATTGAATTTGATGCGCATTTAATGTGTAAAAATTCACTTGAAAAAGTTGAAAAATTAGTTCAAATAGGCTTTAAAACAATTTTTTTACCAGCTGAACAAATTTCAAAAACTGATTTTGAAAGGCTAAATCAGCTTTACTCGAATATAAATTTTGGCTTAATGATTCAAGCCAATCAAAAAATTCAAGACTTTAGTGAAATAATTTCTTGTTCAAATGTTATTTTATTAATGACAATAGATAAAATTGGTGGAGTTGGCGAGCCCTTAAATCAGCAACTTTTTTCAAAAATTGCCGAAATTCGCTCGATAAATAAAAAAAATAAAATTTACACTGATGGAGGATTGCGCAAGGAAAATTGAATTGAGTTTGAAAAATGAAAAGTTGATGTCGCAATTGGCGGTAGCATAATTTTTTCATATCCAAATTTTTCTGAATTCTCTAGACTTTGAGGAAATCAAAAAAATGCCCTTAATTAATATTGTTTTATATTCAACGGTTGGGTTGCTATTTCTTATTTTGATTTTTTTCATTTTCAAAAGATTATTTGAAAAAACACCAGAAAAAATATCACAACAAAAACTAATTTCGGTAGAAAAATTCACAATTGATGCTCTTGAAATTATAAATGCCTCTGCAGATGTTAAAGTTATGACAAATTTACTCTTAAAAAATCGTTTTTCAAAACTAAATTATTCAGTTTTGCCTGGTCTTATTGTCAATGAGTCAAACCTTTTTTTCGTTTCAAATATCATCAATTATCAAGTGGGGATTGATAAAATAATAATAGATGAAAACATTAGTTTTTTGAAAAAAGGTAAGATTTTAAAGCAAAATTACTTTTCCAAAAGCCAATTTGAGTCACTTTTTAAATTATTAGATAAGAAATTTTCTAATTCAAAAATTGTTATTTTAGTTGATGATCGGATTGATTTTAGTCAAATTGACAACAAAACTAGATTTGAAATTTGAAGTCAAGGCGAGATTATAAAAAAACTAAGACAAAATAGTCAAAAAATTTATGTTCCCAAAAAAATAATTGATTATTTTAGCTCAATTAACAAGTTTAACAAGGAGAAAAATGCTTAAAAATTTGTTTTGATACATTTTAGCTGCTTGAATTATTTTTTTCCTTGTTCAACTTTTTATCTTTTTTATCTACAGAGTCAATCTAAAAATTAAATATTCTAAGCTAAAAATTCCAATTAAACTTGATCTTGAGTCGATAAAACAAAGTTTTATTAATAAATATAAACAAAAATTCACAATTTTATTAATTAAAGATTTTTTCTTAAAACCTATTTGAATCAGCCAAAAAATAATAAAAATTCCTAATTTTTATTTAGAAAATAACATTTATGGCGTAGTTAATTTGCTTTATTTCTATAATTTTTATCTCTTAAAGAGCAAAAAATCATTGCAAATTGATATGTTTCTTTTTTCCAGTTTTCTTATAAGTTTTCATTTGAGTTTTTTATTTGCATTTTTAAGCTATTTAATTGTTAGTTTGTGCTTTTTGATTTTAACTGTTTTTGTGGTATTTTTGGATTTTTTTCTAAACCAAAAAGTTTATTCACAATCTTATAAAGAATCAAAGCAAATTTTATTGACAAAATTGGAAAAGGACGAATTTAAAATGGCTAATTCATATTTTAAATATAAAAAACTGGCGTTTTTGAAGAAGTATTTTTTGTTTTATCCGTTTTTATTACAGAATTTTATTAATAAATTTAATGCTTTGGGGAAATAAATGAGAAAAAAAGAATTAAAAAAACAACTTGTTGAATTATATGACTTTGAAATGAGCGAGCTTGAAAATAAAAGTGAAATTGAACTAGAAAAATTACTTCAAAAGTCCAAAAATGAAGCCATTATTTTAAAGAACAATCCAAATAAATTTTTCTATATAAAGTCAATGCCAAAACCAAAAGAAATTCAAACAAAAACATCAACAAAAGCAGGCTGAATCGTCTTTTTTGCCTTTATTGGCGTTCTTTTACTTGCATTTATATTGTTTATGACACTTGCTTTTATTAATACAGGAGGAAATAATGGAACTTTTTAATGAAAAAATGACTAAATTTTGCAAAATTCAAAACTGAAAGCAGGCAGTTCATGAGGGCGTAAGGATCTTAGTTGAAAATAAAAAAGCAACTTTTGATCTTGAAAAAGCAATCATGGAACAAACAGCAAAATACGGTGCCTATTATGTACTTGAAGAAGGTGTGGCACTTTTGCATGCGCCTGTTGGCGATTATTGTCTAGAAGTTGGAACTTCAATTTTAGTTTTAGATCAAATGATTACCTTTAATAACCAAAAAGATAAAAAAGCAAAAATTATTATCACTTTGTCTGCACCAAATTCTGATGATCATATTGAATTAATTCAAGAATTTGGGCTCTTTTTTGGTAATTCAGATTTCAAAAAAGAAATTTATGCTTCTAGAACAATTAAAGAATTTTATCAAATTATTAATAAATACCGAGGTATAAAAAATGAACATTAAATGCGTTTGTGGTTCAGGTCTAGGTTCATCTTTATTATTAGAGATGAATGTAAAATTTGTGCTTGATAAATTAAATGTCAATTATGATTCAGTTGAACATACTAATATTTCCAGTTTTAATTCCCGCGGGGTTGATTTAGTAGTTATTGGCGCTGATGTTGCCCCAAGTCTTGATTTTGACAGAGAAAAAATGGTAATTTTAACGAACATTTTATCAAAAGAAGAACTTGAATCTAAATTAAAAATAGCTTTAAAACTAAACTAATATGAAAGGATAACTGATGAATTTCGGTCTTTGACTTTTAGGTTTTTTAAAGGATTTTGTCGGCACACCAGCTCTGCTAGTTGGACTTTTTACGCTAATTGGTGCTGTTGCAATGCGCAAAAAAGTCTCACAAATTATTGTTAGTTCTTTTAAAGTAAGTGTTGGTTTTATTATTTTAGGTGGCGGTGCTGGTGTTTTAGTTAGCTCGCTAAATTCATTCCAACCACTTTTTCAAAGAGTTTATAATCTAAGCGGAGTTATTCCAAATAATGATGCTTTTGCAGGCGCGCTAGCCCAGAGTTTGCCAAGTATTGCAACTTTAGGATCGCTAATTATGGTTATTGCGATGATTTTAAATATTATTCTTGCAACTTTTTCAAGACTAAAATATGTCTATCTTTCCGGCCATGTTCTTTATTATTCTTCTTTAATGCTGGCCGCTGTTATGTACACTTCTGGCTTTGATTTTCAAAATAGTTCAGCAGATTTTGCAATGGCACTAATTGCCGGAGCAAGTATTTTAGCACTTTATATGGTAATTTCGCCTGCAGCTCAACAAAGATATATGCGCCAAATTACCGGAACAAACGAAATTGCCCTAGGCCACACCGGCGGATTTGGTTATGCCCTTTCTGGTCTAATTGGCGAGTCAATTGCTAAAATTTCCAAAAAAACACTGCTCTCAACAGAAGAAATTAAATTTCCCCAATCACTTTATTTTTTTCGAAACACCTTAGTTTCAATTTCGCTAACTGTTTTTCTTTTTTACATTTTTGCCTTTTTACCAGCTGGAATTCTTTATGAATTAGGCCGGTTTGACACAGTTGCTGATGCTAATGTAATTGAAATTTTATCCTCAAAAAACTGAGTTGTAAGTATGATAATTTCGGCCTTTACTTTTACTGCCGGAGTTGAAATTATTCTTGCCGGAGTTAGACTATTTGTTGGCGAATTAGTACCAATGTTTAAAGGTTTTTCGGACAAATTGATTAAAAATGCAAAAGTCGCTGTTGACTGTCCGGTAGTTTTTCCCTATGCACCAAATGCAATTATTATTGGCTTTATTTCCTCTTTTTTAGCAGGAATAATTGGACTTTTTATTACACTTGGACTTGGCTATGCAGCACTAATTCCGGCAATAATTCTTCCAGGACTAGTTCCACATTTCTTTTTAGGGGCAACTTCTGGAGTTTTTGGCAACGTAAAAGGTGGAATTTGGGGCGCTATTATCGGGCCTTTTGTTGGCGGGCTGATTATTACATTTATTCCGGTATTTTTTGCGCTTGGAAATTGAACACCGCTTGAGACAAACTCACTTGGTGATTTAATTACCGCTGGCGGAGCCACAAAACAATCGCTAATTAGTCTTAACTGAGGCGATACAGACTATTTTATTGGCTATATTCCCGGAATTCTTGGCTTTATTCCCAAAGTTGGAAAATATGTAATTTTAGCTTTTAGCATTTTAGTTTATTTGATTTTTATTATCGACGGAGTTATCAAAAAATACCATGGAAAACGAGCAAAAACTGCCTAATTTAAAGCTTTTTTTAGCAACAATGCGCGCAATTGCCCTTGACGGAATTAATAATGCTGGCGGCGGTCATATTGGTATGGCCCTTGGGGCGAGCGAGATTTTTTATAGCCTAATTGGTCAAAATTTAAATTTTAGTCCGCTAAATCCAAAGTGAATTAATCGCGATCGCTTTGTTTTATCAGCCGGCCATGGTTCAATGGGGCTCTATTCTCTGTATCATTTAATGGGTTTAATTTCGCTTGAAGATATTAAAAATCATAAACAACTTGACTCAAAAACACCCTCTCACCCCGAGATTGACAAATTAGAATACATTGATGCCTCAACTGGACCGCTAGGCCAAGGAGTCGCAATGGCTGTCGGAATGGCCTTAGCCGAAAAAAGACTGGGACAAAAATTTAACCAACCTGACTTAAAAATTATTGACCATTTTACTTATGTCTTATGTGGCGATGGTGATTTTCAAGAAGGTGTTGCCTTAGAAGCCCTAGCTTTTGCTGGCACAAATAAACTGTCAAAATTAATACTTATCCACGATTTTAATAACATTCAAATTGATACAAGTGCTAGTTTTGTCAATAATCTTGATTTTGCTAATTTTTTTAAATCAATCGGCTTTGATGCAATTATTTTAAAAGATAATCAAGTTGAAAATATCAATTTAGCCCTTGAAAAAGCAAGAAAATCTGACAGACCTGTTTATATTCAAGTTCCAACTATTATTGCCTTTGGAACAGAATTTGCCAATTCAACCAAAGGACATCATGGCTCAGTCAGTGCTAAAAAAAGCTATGAATTTAAGGCTAATTTGGGACTACAAAAGCTTGAACCTTTTGATTACGAGCAAAAAGCCTATGAAATAGGCGCTGATTTATTAGAGCCAAAAAATCAAAAATACTTAGACTGAGAAAAAAATTTTACCATTTATAAGCAAAAGTACCCACTTCTTGGGCAAGGATTTGAAAACTTCCTTAAAAACAAAGAACTTTTTAGTCTAGAAGGGCTGACTTTTGCTAAAACCAACCAGGCAATTCGCGATTATGTTGAACAAATTATCCAAAAAATTGACAACACTGACTTACTTGTTTTAGGTGGATCTGCTGATCTTGGGGTTGCAACTAAAACTAAATTTAGCGGCCAAAAACTAATTGACTACGGAATTCGTGAGTTTGCAATGGTGGCAATTAACAACGGAATTTCCCTTTATGCTAATTTTTATACAATTTGTTCGACTTTTTTAGTTTTTAGTGACTATGCAAAAGCGGCATTGCGTCTTGCTGGTTTAATGAATCTTTGCCCAATTTACATTTTTTCCCATGATTCATATCAAGTTGGCGGCGATGGACCAACCCACCAGCCGGTTGAGCAACTGGCAATGCTAAGATCAATTCCAAATTTTTTAGTAATTCGGCCTTGTGATGAATTTGAAACAATTTTTGCCTTTAATTATGCGCTAAATTCAAAAAAACAACCAACTGCAATTATCTCAACACGACAACCCTTAGAATCTTGCAACAAAAATCTTGAAAAAATTGACTCAGCCTACTATATTCAAAAAACTGAATCAGCTAAAATAAATATACTCGCATCTGGCTCTGAGGTTCAGCTAGCCAAAAAACTAATTGATAAATTAGGGCAAAATCAAATTTTTGCTAATTTGATTTCAGTTCCAATTTTACAAAATTTAGTTGAAAATCCACTACTGATTAAAAAATTAGAATTAGAAAAGTTGCCTATTTTTGCCCTTGAGGCTTCAAATGATCCTTTGTGATTTAAATTAGCTACTGTCCAAAAATTTTCCGGACATTTTGCTAGTGGCTTTGGCGAGTCAGCACCAGGAGACATTGTTTATGAATTAAAAGGTTTTAATGTTGATTATTTATTTGAAAAAGTTTTAAAATTTTTAGAAAATAAGTAAATTTAAAATCAACATAAAAAACTTGTTTCTTAAAACTCTGAAGTTAAATTAATATTAGAAATTCAGACAGGCCTTAGTTAGCCTGTCTGAATTTTATTCAACGAATTAAAACAAAAAAATACTAAAATTTAAACTAAAATAGTCTTGTTTTGTCTATATTTTATTAGGTTACAAATTGAAACTGTAGCACAAAAATGTCTCCTGGGTTTGCCGGCTTGATGGAGAAATTCACTTTTTAGTGAGTAAAAATATTCAAAAATACCCGTAAATCCGGGTTTTTTGACGTTAAAATCTTAATTTTTATTATTTTAAAATAAACTTTTGCAAAAAAAAAAAAAAAATGCTTGGTCTAAAAAAAATTTTCTGTTATAATAACTTTCACTAAGAATAAATTAATAAATTTTGATATTGAATTAAGGGGGAATTAATTATGTTTTTTGCATGATAAAATCAGAAAATGCAAATTATCCATTATATTATTAAATATGATGGAATGCCTTAAATTTACCCGTTTAGAAATCTATATAAATTTAGGGCTTTTGGTTATTGTTCTTTCAAAACTTCATATGTTTTTTTAGGCTCAATGCAAATTAAAACGAGTTTTCTTTTTGCGTTGAGTTTAAATAGCAGTTGTATTTTTTTTATGATTTTTCCCAGTTGGTTTTTAAGACTAAACAAGTCTTTTAAGTTTTGTAAAGTTGAACTTAAGTTAATTTCCTTAGTGTAAATTTCAAATTTTTTGACTAATTGGTCAATATTAGTTTTTCGCCGCTCATATCACGAATAGGCATAATAAGACCTAAATGCGAATTAGGGAAAGCTTTTTTCCTAAAAATGAAACAAGTGCAGAGTCAACTCCACCAGAAATACCAAAAATCACTCCTTTTTTATTTGTTTTTATTAGTGTTGCCGAATTCATTTTATAATATAATATATATAATTATTTATTTGTACATTATTTTTCATAATTAGAATAATTTCTTGTATGATTATAGTGCAAAAATAATTTTTTAGTATAAATTTCATATATAATATACAATTTTTCCAGGAGGATATAGATGGCTTATCAAAATAATACCGCTCAATTATTAAAATCAACTAAATCATGAGCAAATATATTATTAATTATTCGTATAGTTAAATTTGCTTTAGGTGTTATAACACTTATTGCACTTTTTGCTGGAGGTGCTATTGGTGCAGGTCAGAGCACCACCGGTCCAGAAGATGCTAAAAAAGTTTTCTCAGCAATTTTAGAAGCAGCTACGTTTGTACTTGTAATGTTTGGTTTTTGGTGTATATTAGCATTTGTTTATTGAATTTTATTAATTATTTCCCCTTTTAAATTAAATGATCTACCAATGCGAATGAACCTAAAAAATCCTCACTTTATTTCAAAGTTTAAGCTAATTTTCGGACTTTCTATTGTTGCAATTTTTATTCCTTTAATTAGTATAATTTATCTTATTATGCTTAGATCATTTATTTCAAAGTCAGAAAAAGAAATTATTGAAGATTCTCTTGATTAATTTTTGTAATACATAGGACAAAAAATTTTTTTAAAATTAAAATAAAAAGGGTGAATAAACTAAACCAGGACGCTTTTTAAGATTGCATCATCAAACTAGGAAACTCAGAATATTAGAAATTCAGACAGGCTAACTAAAGCCTGTCTGAATTTTATTCTAATGAATTAAAACAAAAAAAATACTAAAATTTAAACTAAAATACTCTTGTTTTGCTTATATTTTATTAGGTTATAAATTGAAACTATAGGCACAAAAATGTCTAAGATATACAAAATTATATAAAAACCATTTTTTGTTAGACTTGAAAAATTTGCAATATAACGCGGAACTATGTAAAAAAAATAAACCGAAAATGCAATACTAAATAAACCAAACAAAACGCCAATACTCACTTTTTGGCCAATAAGTTGATCAGTAGGTACAACTAGTAAAACTATTGCTGCTATCATAAAAAGGATAATAAAAATAAAATGAAATATATTTTTGATAATTGAGAATTTGTAAAATTCTAAACTATTTTTGGTTTTGGATTCTTCTGTGATTATTTCTTCTTTTGTTTTTAATTCTTTCTCTATAAGCGATATGTTCCAATCAAACCTTAAATTTTTGTAAAACAACCGACCGTAGCGTCCCAAAAAACTCGCAAAAAAAGCTAAAATAGTAGATGTTTGATTCGCCTCTTCAGTTTTATCAATTGATTTATATATTTTGAACAAATAAGAAGCTAATGAAAAAAATAAAATTCAGGCAAACCAAAATGTAAAAACAAATATTGGCCGTAGAACATCTGCAAAATCTCTAATAAAATTATTATCGATTGTCCTAATGCCACTAGAAGATAACCCATATGTAAAAATTAAAGCCAACAATACAACAAAAAATAGAGTCAATAAAATAAAACGATTAATAATTTTCCATTTAGTTATTAGTTGTCTGGTGGTTCAATGATTGGCAATTGTATTTTTTGAACTAAACGAGTTATTAATTAATAAAATCGACACAGTTAAAGGGAAAAGTAAAAAAGCGTTTGAAAATTGTTTAAGATTTATACCAGATTGTTTAAGAATTTCATCATCCCTTAAATTTCAAGCTAAAGAAATCCGAAAAAATAATGAAATGAAAAATAAAAAAATAACTATTAAAAGTATTGTCATCAATACTTTTCCAATTAAAGAGTCTAGGTCAATATTACTTTCTCTATGTGAACTCAGTCTAGGACTAAGTCTATAACTAAACCTAGGAGTATGCTCATATGAACTACTATGTAAAACAACTAGCGAAAGAAAAAACATTGTTTTAATTATTGACAAAACAAACAAAATTCAAAATTTTCTAGAATTTTTATCATTTAATTTTTTTTCTTTTATTAGATTAATTAAATTGGTCATATTTGAATTATTTTTTAATTTACCGCTAGGTAATTTGATATTTTTTAGTTAGTTAGTATAATTTTTCTAAATTCTAAGTTTATAAAACCAGAATATGTAAAAAAGTATTTTAAAATAAACTAGCACAAAAAAAATTAACACTAAATAAAACAGGACAAAAAAATTAACAGTTTAATATTATTTTAACATCATAGCATATTGCTGTGGTGTTTTTCAATTTAAAATCGATTGAATTCTATAGTTGTTGTATCAAAATATATAATTTGCAATTATGTTTTTCAGATCTTCTAAAGTTATTTTACTGTAGTTTAACTCGTTTAAGCATTAACTTTTTATAATTGAAAATCAGTATTCAGCTTAAACTCAAACAAAAGAGTCAACACCTTAGTGTTAGTTTTTTTCTCCTGGTTTAATTTACCCTTTTTTAATATACACTTATGAATATTACTTAATTTACCCTATTTACCCTCAATATAATTTGTAATAATAAATGTATTTTGCTCAAATTTTAACTTTTTGAAAGTTAATTCCTTCCCTAAGTTGTCTAATACCTTTTTGTATTGATGGGTTAATATAATTATCAACTATAATAATAGCCATATTTTTAAGATAATTTTCAAACATTGCCGCTGGGTCCTTCTTTATTATAAAATCACCAATAGAATCAATAACTGTATCAGTAATTAATTTACTAATAATATCTTTTTCGTTCATATACATCGAGGATAGTAATTTAGTTATTAGAAGAAAAGTTTTTATAGCTGCTGCGTCATACTTACCGGAAAATGTATTTCAAGCAATTTCAGCCATATCTATAATGGTAGGCAGTTTATTGAATAATTCGCCTAGCAAAGATAATCCAGCGTTAGAACCAATAGTAAGTGTATAAGCGGTATATCAAAACACCATTGGAAATCAATGATATCAGGCTTCTTCGAGAACTTCTTTATCATTAAAATGATCTTTAGTAAAAGAAATTAAATTTTCAGCAAATTTATTTAGATCATTTTCTGAAAGATCATCGAGTTCATTTGATTTTACGAGTTTATTTAGTTCAAATTTGATAGAATCAATGTTTTTTTTATCATTTTCAAAAACATATTCAATAACATTATTTTTTAAAATCTCGGTGTTTGAAAATTCATTGCTTTGAATTTTGATTTCTGGAGCAATTTGTTTTTGTTGTATTGGCGCGATTGAAGTAAATAACAATGGACTGGTCAACGTTGTTAACATTAATCCTGATGAAAAAATTTTAAATTTACTTGATTTTATAAATGAGTATTTCATAATTTCCCTCCAATATTTTGTATAATTTATTATACCATAAATATGTAGGATTATACAATATGAAATACTTTAAAAAAATCCTTATTTTTACTAGATATTTTAGTATTATAAGTCCTTTGTTTTTGGCTGTTTCTTGCACGACATTATAATCAGCAAATCTGAATTATCAAAAATAGAAAGTAATGTTTTTAATTTTATAATAAATGAAAATGAAAAAAATTTAACTAGATTTACTGCAACTTTAGTTAAAAAAACTAATAATAACTTGACTTTTGTCAGTACTTTTCATTCGTTAAATTCAATAAAAAATAGTATACAAGAACAATTTTTGATATTTTTTTACAGCAATTTAGTGTAAAAAATTTAGAAACTAAATTAAAATCAAAAATTAGAGTTGAATATGAAAATAAAGAAAAAGATATCGTAGTTTTTTCACTAGATGCAAAAGAACCCTTATTGTTAAAAATTTCGGATTCTATTGATTTTCAGGTTCTCGAGGATTTTACAAACACAAAAAATAGCCTATTCAGCTTGGGTTTTCTCACGCTCTTAAATGAAGATTTTAAACCTAAAACATTAAAAACATTATTTTATGCAAATGACAAAGTAGCTGAATTGGATAAAGAAAATGTTTTTGTCCAAGATATCAGCTACACGCAAGGCTCGTCAGGTTCTCCTCTATTTTACAAAAACAAAATTGTGGGCTTGTATAGAGGTAAAAAATTAAAAAACGGCAAATTAACCCCGTTTTTTAGACTTATTGATTTAGATACTTATCAAGAAATTGAATCTCTAGTTTCAAAAATTAAAAGATTAGAATAAAAATGTTAATTATTTACTAAATCAGTATATTAATTTGTTAATTTCTTAGTTTTATTGAATAGATTTGATCCAAATAATTTTAGTTCATAAAAAAATATTTGATATTAGGCTATTTTTCCAAAAAAGTTAAATATACTATGTATAATTTGCTAATATTATAAATATTTTTAATTTGGGATTCAGACAGGATTTAGCTAGCCTGTCTGAATTTTGTTATAATTAATTAAAACAAAAAAATATTAAAATTTAAACTAAAATAGTCTTGTTTTGCTTATATTTTATTAGGTTATAAATTGAAACTGTAGGCACAAAAACGTCTAAAATATATAAAATTAGTGAAGCTCGTTTGGAATGCATGTTAACAGAATCTGCTAAATAACGAGGCCCAATGTATATAAGGTAGGTCATAGTCGAAATATTAAATAAATTATAGAAAATTAAACTAACACCAGTGTTACGAAGAATTTCATTTTTAGTTATAACTAGCCACATTGTCGTTGTAAAAACTATAAGAAAAATTAAATAGAATATATTTTTTAGCATTGTAAATTGTCAAAATTGTCGACTAATTTTGTTATTAATTACTTGCATTTCTACTTCGTTTTGGCTTGTTAGTTTATTTTCTGCAATTTTTAATTTTTTAGAAAGTCTCAAAACATTTTTTCATGAATTGAAGTAAAAAAATGGCATGAAAAAAATGTAACTAGCTGATTCCCAATAAGTTTTTTCTCTTTTGTTGATTAATCTGTATATTTTAAGAGAATAGGAAGCCAAAAAATAAAATGGAATTAAAAAATAGAAAATCCCAACAAAGATTGTTATAATTACAACATCATTAAATTCTTCAAACATTGTATTATTTGTGCCAGAGCGAAGAATTAACGAAACAACAGCAAGTACAATTGAGGAAAACCAAAGAAGAACAACCAAATCCTTAATAAAGTTAATAATTTTTCATTTAAGTATTAATTGCCTTGTAGTTCAATCATTGCCAATTGAAATTTTGTCTCTAAGTGACTTAGTAATTAATAAAATTGAAGTAATTAAAGGAATAAGCGCAAAACCAATCGAATATTGCTTGACATCTAGCCCAGTTTGTTTAAATACTTCATCATTCCTTAAATTTCAGGCAAAAAAGATACGCAAACCCAATGAGGCAAGAAACAATAATCCAAATATACCACTTATTGTAGTTTTTAATTTTCCAATTGGTGTTGTCGAATCTGATCCAATTGTTTGCTCGCCATCAACACCGCTAATACTATTTAAAATAACAGCTACAACCAAAATTATTGTTTTAAAAATTGACAATAAAAAAACTAATATAAATTTTATGGAATTATCATAATTAAATTTTCTGTTCATTTTTAAATTAATCAAATAATGAATATTTAGCGTTTTTTAATATACGCTTATGAATATTAATTAAATAACCCTATTTACCTCCATTATATAAAATTGTATAATTTATTATACCATAAATATAAAAGAATTATACAAGCATCAAATGCTTAAAAAAATCCTTATTTTACTGATATTTTAGTATAATAAGCCCTAGGTTTTCTCGTGGTCTTAAACGAAGATTTTAAACCTAAAACATTAAAAACATTATTTTATGTAAATGACAAAGTTGCTGAATTGAATAAAGAAAATGTTTTTGTTCAAGATATCAGCTACACACAAGGTTCGTCAGGTTCTCCTCTATTTTACAAAAACAAAATTGTTGGCTTGTATAGGGGTAAAAAATTAAAAAACGGCAAATTAACCCCGTTTTTTAGACTTATTGATTTAGATACTTATCAAGAAATTAAATCTGTAGTTTCAAAATTATAAACACTCCCAGTTTTAGTTCATAATAAAAAAATATTTGATATTAGGCTATTTTTCCAAAAAAGTTCAATATACTGTGTATAATTTACTAATATGATAAAAATTGTTAATTTTGGAACTATATATATATATATATATAGTTAGTATTAATAAAACCCAAACAAAAAGGATTTCTAATGTCTAGGATTAAGGTGTTAGAAACCTTTTCTGGAATTGGGGCGCAAGCAAAAGCTATTGCTAATTTTCAAAAAGATAAGCAAAAATTTTTTGAAATTGTTGCCACCATTGATTGAGATGCCCGGTCAATTATTACATATGCTCAAATCCATCATAATGTTTTATTTGAAGTTGAAAAAATTTTAGAAAAAAATCAACTTAGTTCGCCAGAAAAAATAAATTTTTTTTTAAAAAATTTTGAACTGTCTCTAGATTCAAAAAGACCTTCACAAATAACAAGAAAAGATTTAACTTTTAAAAAAATTCTTGTGGCTTCAATTATAAAAAGTAATAATTTAGGTTCAATTACAAATTTAAATGTTGAAGAAATTAATCGCTTAGCGCCTGATTTTGTCACTTATTCTTTCCCTTGCCAAGGTCTTTCGATTGCTAATATGGGCCGGGCTAACGGTATTTTTGATAAAAATTCAACAAGTTCTCTTATTTGAAATGTTTATTCACTAATTAAGGGATTGAGTGTTAAGCCAAAGTATCTTTTAATGGAAAATGTGCCTAATTTAATATCAAAAAAATTTATTAATCAATATAAAAGGTGAAAAGAGGCTTTGGAAAACGAAGGTTATAAAACCTTTACTGCAACATTAAATGGCCTCAATTTTGGATCTATTCAAAAAAGAAATCGGGTTTTTGCTGTTAGTTTTCTAAAAGAAATAAAAACACCTTTTGCCAGCGACTTAGAATTTAAAAAATATATCTTAAATTTAGGCCAAGATATTTCGCCCGATTTGGATAAAAGGAAACAAATTTTTCAATCAATTTTTAACTTTGATGAAAAAAATAGTGAAAATGCTGGCTTTTTAATTAACGCTACTCCGTCACGAATTAGGATGGTTGAAAAGGTTGAAAAAATTAATGAGTCAAAAAATTTTATTATTAGAACCTTGACAACCAAGCAAGATAGAAATCCAAATACCGGGATTATTAAATTTGAAAATAATTTAGAAAAAAAACTTAACTATCGATTTATTTCAAATCGTGAAGCTTTTAGATTAATGGGTTTTGAAAATAGTGACTTTGAAAAGTTAGAGCCTTTAATTTCAAAAAATATATTAACAAAAGAATCATTATATCGCCAAGCCAGGAAATTCTATTATAGTAACAATTTTAGAAGCGCTAATAAATTTAATTTATAAGATTGACAAGGAGAATTATGGCGAAGAAAAAAGCTAATCAAAATGGAAATATTGCAAAAAATAATAACTTAATTCCATGAAGCATTGGTACTGCTATATTCGCATATATCAAACCTTTTATAGAAGATTTAGGTCCAATAATCAACAAAAGGTATTTAGATTATAAAGTAGAAGATAATAATAAAATAGTTGCTTGTTCAAAATTTGCACACGAAAAAATTACTACTAAAGATATCCAAGTAAAAAAACAAATATCCTGGACAACACTTCGTCAACGTGTTGTCATACTTGAAAGTCTTCAAATTATATCTATGAATGAAAAAGATAATTCTCTTATTAGGCTTAAGATTACCAAGGATTTAGCCAATTTTTATAAACAGAATCGTGATGAATGAGATGGAAATTCAACTTTTAGGCATGATCATATTAAAAATATTGCTTTAGATTTATTTGAAAAATTTATATCTTCATTCAAAAAAGCGAGCAAAGCGATTGATAAAAAATTAAATTCAATTTGTTTTAATTTACTTTTATCTTTTGATGTTTTGTATCTTAATAGCAAATATAAAGAAATTTTAGTAAAAAATAGTGGTAAAAATGATGCTGTTATAAAAGGTGCTATTGAAAGTTTCGGTAGCTTTTGAAAACCAATAATGGAAGATATAAAAAATGATCAAGAAAGAAACAACCTCATAAGTAAAATAGAAAATTATCTACAAAAAACAATAGAAATTTTAGAAAATGGTGAAATTCAAAATTCCCAAAATTTAGTAGTTAACAGTAAAATAAAAAATAATGAGTCTAAATTCATTAACACAGAAGATTTAGTAATAAAAGATGAAAAACTAAATAAAAATAATAGCGAAGTTCTTGATATGAAAGATGAATTTGAAGCTATTGATGTGAAAGATGAAGACGAACATGAAGACGAAGATGAAGATGTAGGCGAAGATGATGAACCAACAAAAAGTAAAACTTCTATAAATAAAAGCTGGATTAATGAAATAATGAAGGCTGAAATAAAAGAAGATTACAAAAAAAATGATAATAATATTAATTTAGTCAGAGAAAAAAGCAAAAATGTGTCTTCAGAAACAATAACAGTACAAGAATATTTACAAAAATTTCATGAATACAAAATCTATTTACCTTTTTTTCAAAGAAATTATACTTGAGATCCTGGTCTAATAGCGAATTTTTTTGACCTAATTTTCAAAGAGTTTGATACTAAAGAAGATTTTTTGTTTTTAAACACGATTATTTTTGCAGAAAAAAAAGCAAGCGAAGGGTTTTGAATTGTTGATGGGCAGCAAAGAACTGTTTCTATTATCTTAATTTTGATCAGTATACTAAAGATGGCAAGCCATCCTGACGAAAATATATTTTTAGAACAGCCTAGCATTTATCAAACAATAAGCAAAATATTAGAAAACTTTTCTAAAAACAATAGCCAATATACCCCTTTGCTAAATTTTTTTAAAAATAATGAAAAAATGGACAACACTATTTTTTCCAAAAATATACAAAAAATTTTAGAAAAATTATGAGAAATTAAAACTAATAAAAACTCAGTAGACTGAATAAATGATTTTACAAATTTTATTCTGAAAAAGATTTTATTAACATTAATTAGAATTTCGGAAATTAAAGATGAGCAATTTGCAAAACTTTTTATTAGTATAAATGTTCAATCAAAACCAATTGATGTGGTTGATTTAATTGCCTCAAGGGTAAATGAAGAATCCCAACAAGAACAAATTCCATATGTCAAACTGATACAAAAATATTTTGGTGGAGAAAAAGAAAATAAAAACAAACTAGGGGCATTTTTACAAAATCAACAATATTTAATTAAAGATGAATTCAATACCCAAAATACAGAGAATAATTTATTTTCCTTATACCAACAACTTGATAATTTATTAAATAAATGAACAAATAACAAGGCATTAACTAAAGAAACGCTAGAAGAATTTGTTAAAAAGATATTAGTTTTTGAATATGCATATGTTGGAAATATAAATGTTTTATCAAGTAAAAAAGATATAACTGACAACGACGGTATAAAAGTTTTAATCCAAAAATTTAAAGACACAATTCATACAAATGAACTAGCTTTTATAAATTTACAAATCAATATGATTTCAAAAAAAGGTGCCAACAACCCATATTCATTAATAATTGAAAGGGCGATAGAAGAATTTGAGATTTTTGACGGTAACCTAAACTTGACCGAGAAAAAAGAAAATTTAGAGTTATTTAGTTCTGTTTTATTTCAAATTGAAAAGTCTAAAATTATTTATTACAGCAATTTTCGCAGCAAATCATTAAGAAAACCAATCTATACGATGTTGTCGCAGCAAAAAAATAATCCAAGTTTTTTAAAAAATGACAAAGAACTTTATCACAAATTAGTAGAATCGCCGATAAATGCAAGTGATGATGTTAATTCTGAAAAATTTATAGCCTTCATAGAAAATGAAGACAAAAATGATAAAAATTTGAAAAAAAATGTTATTTTGAGAGTGCGAATTAGCCTTAGAAAAAATGGAGAAATTCATGCAAAATATAAAAAGAATAAGCATTTTGAGACTGAATTTACAAGTCAATTAATGAATTTATACAATAATACAAACGATCCTATTTCAGTTGATCACTTTTTTCCGCAAAATCCTAGAAAAGATTATAATATAGGTTTTTTGATAAATAAAGACAAAAGTTACGAAGAAAAGTACAATAAAATAGTACAAAAAGTCGGAAACTTAATACTTCTTCATAAAGATACTAATTCAAGAAAGCAAAATAAAAATCCTGAACCAATCTGCCAAAATGTACAGGATGTTTTGATTCAAGGAGCAGTTGATAAAGACGAAAATTCTAAATTAGAAAGTCTTTGCAATAAAGGTTTTTATTATAAAATCGACCCCTCTGATAGGGATCCTAATAAACTTGAAAAATATAAAGAGGATTTTAAAAAAATTGAACAACTAATTGATAAAAGAACTGACCAAATATTCGATATTTATTTTGAAATTTTCTTTGGCAAAAAGAAAAAAACTAAATAAATTAAAGCGTTTTTTTATGTTTTGAAATTCTATTTTGGAGTGGAGCTGTTAGCTTGTAAGTAGGAACAATTCTAACTAAAAACAGTTAAAAAATAATAAAAAAAATAGCAATCGCTATTTTTTTTAATGAGACTAATTTAGACTTTTTATTTTGTTAAAATGTATTCAACAAGAGTTTTAACCATTACGCCAGTTGGAAGGTTGTGAACAAAGGCGGTTGCGGCAATATCTAAATGAAGAAATGGTTTGTCTTCGACAAATTCAGCAATAAACATTGCAGCAGATGATGAACCAGCTTTACCTGAAAAATCAGTGTTTTTTAGATCTGCCACTTTTGAGTCACGAATATTTTGGGCAAAATCTAGATGTAGTGGCATTCTTCAAATTAATTCACCAGCTTCTTTTGATGCTTCGTTAAAACTTTTTCAAAGTTTGTCATCATTAGCAAAGGCGCCAGTAAAAGTTTCGCCAAGAGCAACGCGAATTGCTCCTGTTAGAGTTGCCACTGAAATAATTTCGGTTGCATTTTCTTCACGAATTGCATATGTAATTGCATCTGCTAAAATCAAACGACCTTCGGCATCAGTATTGTTAATTTCAACAGTTTTACCGTTTTTTGATTTTCAAACAGAATCAGGGGTATTTGCATCACCATTTAGGCGGTTGTCTGTTAGTGGTAAAACGGCAACAACATTAGCTAGCGGATTAAATTTTGAAAGCGCATCAATAGCAGCAGCACAAATTATTGCCCCAGACATGTCGTATTTCATGTCATTCATATACATACCAGTTTTTATATTATATCCACCAGAGTCAAAAGTTATCCCTTTTCCAACAAAGGCGGTTTTATATTGACTTCCTGGCAGTCCTTCATAAGAAATAACAACAAGTTTTGCATCATAAGTTGAGCCACGATTTACAGCCAAAAGTAAATTCATCCCTAATTTACGAATTTCTGACTCACCAAGAACCTTTACAGTTAATTTAGGGTTCTGTGAAATTTTTTTCTGTATTTCAGCTGCTAAAAACTCAGAAGAGGCAATGTTTGGCGGGATATTTTGGTAATATCGAGCATAATTTACGGCATTATTTATTATTTGGTATTTATTAATTATTGGTTTTAATTCTTCTAAATAGCTTGAGACAACTAAAATA
Source organism: Mesomycoplasma ovipneumoniae (assembly GCF_035918255.1). Classification (NCBI taxonomy): domain Bacteria; kingdom Bacillati; phylum Mycoplasmatota; order Mycoplasmoidales; family Metamycoplasmataceae; genus Mesomycoplasma; species Mesomycoplasma ovipneumoniae. The sequence continues at coordinate 397,460 of NZ_CP142136.1, forward strand.
TCACGATATTTTGCTCGCTGTTTATCATATTCTGCTCTTAGCGAAAAAATATCAGAACGAACAAAAGCAACAACTTCAATTAAATAACGAAGGAAGCTATTTGGAAATTTATCAAAATCAATTTGGATATCTCGTGGGTAATTAGCTAGTTTTTGTGCGATTTTTCGAAATCTTGAAGGTGTAAATTCTTTTGTGCGCGAACCTAAATTAATATATGCTTTATTTTGGCCAAGATATTCAGTGATTGCAAGATCTTCTTTTAATAGCATTGGGATTTGTGAGTCAAAAAAGACAGGTTCAATTGTTATCCTATTTGATTCGAATTTATTGGAATATTTGACAAAAATTTCTGAAAATTTTTTCATTATAAATATGTGAACCTTACTAAATTAATTATATATAGCTTAAAAGATTTAATATAGGAAATTATAGCCTAAAAACTATATTTTTTTGAAAAAAATAAATATAAAAAAGTTATCTTAAAATAATGCACTAATTTAATAAAAAGTAATCTAAAAAATATTACTAAAAATATTGATTTAATTAAAAGTGGCTTCTAAATACTGTATTTTATAACCTAATCTAACTCATTTTTCTTCATAAGAAGTCAAAACATTTTCGCTATGGCGGGAAGAATTTAACAAATCATTAGTTTGGTAAATTATTTTTCAACCATTTTGTTCTAAAGATTCTAAAGAGTATTGGAAAAATTTTTGATTATCTGTTTTTAACTTTAAAAGACCGTTTTTTGTTAGTATTTCCTTATAAATATCAAGAAAAAGTTTGTAAGTAAGTCTACGCTTATAGTGTTTTTTCTTTGGTCAAGGATCAGGAAAGGTAAGCCATAGCTGGCTTACCTTTCCGTTTAACATTGACAATAAATTTTTTGCATCACATATAATGATAAAAAAATTTTTTAAATTATAAGTATCAACATATTTTAAAGATTTAACAGCAGCTGAGGGAAATTTTTCAACACCTAAAAACTTTTTAGAAGGATTATCAAAGGCAAGCTTTGTGATCATTTGTCCCTTGCCCATTCCGACTTCTATTATTCAAGAATCATCAACAAATATTGGATTTTCAACTAGTAAATTATGTTTTTGAATTCTTTCAAGTGCATCTGGAATATTTCTTAGTCGCATATTAAAATAGAAAACTATTTTTAATTATTTTTCTATGAATGGCAATTGATATCATGTTGTCCACGAAGTTCAAAATGCTCATCAACAATTCCACTCTCAATTTCTTCAATTGTAAATGTAGTATGGTGAATGTGTTTTAAATTGTGTAAATCAACAGGAATTTCCATTTCATGAACAATGTTTAATTGACTTGCATGAACTTGTTCGGCATTAATCATTTCAATTTGTCTTGCAATATCAAGATTTTGCTCTAAATTAACAACAGGTTCTGGTTGCATTTCTATTTGTGGCTCAACATAAACTGGTTCAGCAGGTGCTTCGTAGTAAGTTGGCTCAAAAGCAGGTTCTTCAAAAACAGGCTCTGGCTCAACATAAATTTCAGGCTCTTCAAAAACAGGTTCTGGTTCTACATATTCCTCAGTTGTTTGAACTTGTAAGTCTAATGGTTCTTCAAAAACAGGCTCTGCTTCAATTGGTGCAACGGCCACTGGTTGGGGTTGTTCAACAGGGGGATTGTCAAATTCGTTTTCTAATTCAGGGTTATCTTCAACTTCTGTTCCTCAATGGAAAATTTTAACACCTTTTCCATCTCTAAGATCAGCGGTGAAAATCATAATTAAAGTAATTATGTTTCAAAGTGCAGAAACACCAAGAATTACACCACCTGTGATTGTTAAAATTTGGACATCTCTTGCGATTTCGTCTTGGGCTGTTGATCCTAAATACATCATTTGGGAAATGAAAATCATTAAAAGACCAACAAGGGTAAATGTAAATCTAATAATTGCTAGACTTATTCTACCCAAATACCAAAAACCAAATCCAAACAAACCAAGAAAGAGCTCATTGTAAAATGCGTCGCTTTGCAATAAGCCATCTTTCCTTTTTTTGTCTAAATATGCCATTTTTACTCCTTTTTTTTAAAAAATTAGGTATTTTTATATTTCTTGAAAGAATCTAAAAATTAATTTTATCTATCGATTTAAAATTATACACAAAAATAAAAAAAAGCAATAAAAAAATAAAATTTTTTTAATAAACTATCTTATTTTTTTTGAAAATCGACCAAAGTATAATATAAAACATTTCCACCAAGATTTTCTTCAAAAATTAGTTTTTCAACAAGTGGCACGCTAACACCTTCAACACCGCTTCGGTAGTTTGAAATAATTCTAGCGTATTCTTGTAGTGGGAATTTTTCAGTTTTTTGGCCTATAAATTTAGGGTAAATTTGAATTCACGGACTTAAAGTGGTTTCTAAATTAAGTATTTTTTGGTTTTTAAACTCTTTTTTAATACTTAAGTTAAAAATAAAATTATCCTGATTTAGAAGAAAAACTTGATAATTTTTAGTTTCAATATTTGTCTCTGGATCAATTTCAGTAGGCGATTTTACAATTGCAATGTCAATAAATTTATTTGAACTAGGTTGATAAAAACTATTTTTTAAAGCTTCATTTCTTAGACCGATATTTAGTTCATCATTTTGTTGTTGAAATTGGTCAATGTTTGCTAGACCGCGAACAAAAACAGCAGAATTCAAATTTTTTAAAAGCCAAAGTCAATTGTTTTCAAACAATTCATTAACACTAAATTTAGCTTTTTCAAACAAAACAGGGTTGGAAGAACCCCTTCCAAAACCGCCAATTATTGTATCACTTGGTGAGTTGTTTATTGAATTATAAAAGCTTAAATTAAAGATTAAATCATTCAAATAGTTCTCAGAATTAATTGTTAAAATTCGGTTTATTAGTTGGTCTTTTGAATCACTATCTTCATAAATTTTATCTAAAAGCTGATTAATGATACTGTTTTCTAGAAAAGGTTGGGCTTTTTCTGGGCTAGGGATATCATTTGTTGCAAATTTTTCGTATTTAGTTTGATAATTAGTTACCTGTTGAGATGCTTGAGTGCAACTAGCTAAAAAACCAGCTGATAAAAATGTTAATAAATTAACAGAAAATACTAATTTTTTATTTTTTTTCATCTTTTTCCTTAAAAAACATTTGCGCAGGCAAATTATAACGGAATTTTTTTACAAAATCATTTTCAAAATCACGATAAGCTTCTTCGGAGGCATGATAAAGTGCTTGGTGGAAAATTTCGGTAAGAACTTTGACAGAAATTTTATTTTTTGTTTTAGGAAAATGATATACAAAAGGATTTAGACTTACCTTTGGTTCTGAAGTTGAATAATCAACTCTTAAATTTATTAATGTGTTTTGTTTTAATATATAAAGATCTTTATAATTGCTTACAAATCTTGATGTGTCTCCTTCAGAAATTGACTCAAGAAATTTATTTGCATAATAAAAAGGTTCTGTAAGATCTTCTTGGTCTTTAACAAGTTGTTTAAATTCGTCACTATGAGCAACTTTTATATTACCGTTTTCATCAAATTGATCAGGAAATGAGTATCATTTATAAAAATCAAGTCTAAGTTTGTCAAGTCTTTCGAGAATAAAAAGTCAATTTGTTTCAACAAAACTGTTATATTCTTGAATTGCGCTCTCAAAATCTGGATTAGTATTAGTTAATTTTTCTTGAATATTTTTTCATTGAGCTTCTAATTTTTCAATGTTTTCTTTTGCATAGTAAGAATTGAAAAATTGAACTTTTTTGCTTTCGTTGTTTTGCCAAATAGTTTGAAAAATATATTCAAAAACACGGCGATTATTGAATTCCTCAGGCGTTTCATTTTTTATCTTAATATCAAGTTTTTCGTCAATGAATTTAGAATAATCACCTAAAAAAGGCGAATCTTTTTCGGGCAATTGTTCAGATTTAGTGATAATATCACTACCTTTTTCCAAATCTATTGAATATAAACTATATTTATGAAATTTATAAGGAGAGTTAAAAGTAGAAATATCAGTGGTGATGTTTGAGAAAAAATTAGCCGCAGTTAGATCATTTTTTTCATTAAATATTTGATTTTTTACAGTGTTTTCGAGATTTGAAAGATCTTGGTTATATTTTTTTTCAAGTTTAGCAAGTTCTAAATTAGGATCTTGATTTTGATCCGTTACGTCTTGGAAATTTGTGACTCTAATGTCTTGAAAATTTGTGGCACTAACGTTTCGTCGGGTTCTTCTAAATGCTTGACGATTTCGATTTTCTAGGAAAGCTCTCGCCTCAGGTGAACATGCATCTAAATTTTCGGGACTACAAAAACTTCCTTCGTCCTCTTCGTCTTCAGAACCAAGATCTGATTGTTGGCTTTGACTTTTAAATCTAGCAATTTGTTCTTCTAATTCGGCCTTTTTTTCTTCAAAAGCATCGGTTAGATTTTCGCGTGCGCTTTCGAGTTTATCTTTAAAATACTTTTGTTCTTCAGTTTTTACTCAATTTTCGATGGCATTAGCAAAAGAAAAATTGTCAGCAATTTGATCTTCAAGCACAAACATATTAAAGTCAAGTTTTGTTTTTAATTCATTATTAGTTTCAAAAGCAGTAAATCTGATAAATTTATTTTTGTCAAAAATCAAATAATAAACACTATTTTTATCAAATTGATCAGCTTCTCTATCAATTTTAACAAAATCAAAATTTTTATTTGAAATTCTGATTTTGTTGTCTTTTAGCAAATTTATTTTTTCTTCATCGGCATTTTTAACAAAGCGACCTGTATAAGGATTGAAAATAAAAGATAATTTGTCTATATTTTCAAGTAAAAATAGTCAATTTTTTGATAAATATGAATGAATTGTAAATCGGGAATTTTGGCGTGTTTCTCTGTATTCATCTCTTGACATATTAAAATAAGGTCTTGAAAAAATAAGAGAATATTTTAATTCGCTAGTTAATGTTGGTAAATTTAGATTAACTTGGTTTGAAATATAGTCTTGTTTTTGAAGTTCGTTAGTAGAAAAAACTGAGTTGACAAATTCTTGAAATTTGGCATTTGTAAGCAAGGATTTGTTCTCGGGTTTTGGCTGAGATTCATAAAAATTATAAATTCCGCTGCAAGAAATAAAGAAAAAAGACGTTGGTAATGTAGCTAAAATTAGTAATTTTTTCTTTAACATTATGTAGTAGTCCCCGTTTTTAATATATATTTTTGGTACATTTTTTGCAAATTTTCCGTTTTTTGACCACAATAGTAAATTTGTCCCTTATTTATTAGTGTTAAACTATCAATCAAAGAATCAATTTCTTGCAAATTATGACTTGAAAGGAAAATTGTTTTTCCTTGTTTGTGTAAAATTTTAATAATTGCTAAAAATTCAGCCCGTGCTGAGGGATCTAAGTTTGAAAAAGGTTCGTCAAATATTATTAGTTCTGGATCATGAATTAAAGATTGAACAAGCATAATTTTTCGCTTTTGACCTGAAGAAAAGTTAAAAGGTTTTAATTTTGCTAAATCTTCAATTTTTAACAGCTTTAAATAATAATCAATTTTTTCCTTTACTAACTTAGAGTTCATTTTTGACATTAGTCCAAATTCATACAAAAATTCGTATGAATTTAGCTCAGGCGGAAAAATTGAATTTTCCGGAACATAACCAATAAATTTTTTTGCTTCTGGCAATTTATTTGAAAAGTTATTAATAAGAATTGTTCCTGAAAAATTTTGGTAGGCATCGACAATACACTTAATAACAGTTGTTTTTCCCGCTCCATTTTCGCCAATAAAGGCATGAATTGTGTTTTTTTTGACCTTAAAAGTGACATTTTTTGCACCTTTTTCGGATTTAGGATAAATTTTTGTTAAATTTCTAACATCCAAAGCTCAATTTGACATTATTTATAATCCTTTCTAGTATAAATTCGAAAGATAAAATAAACTAAAATTATTGAAATAAATGCTCAAATTAGCGGGTAAAAATTTTTGATTACAACGTGATGATTAGATTTTATTTCCATAATTTGTAAAACTGGTTGGAATAAAAAGTTGTTGCTTTTTGCTAAATTAAATCTTTTTATCACTTTGTTATCAACTAGTCTTTGTTCGGCGCTAAATGAAGAAAATCCACCGATTTGATAATTTTGTTGGTCAATTTTGACAAAAAATGGAGCTGGATCAAAATTATTTTTGTCATTTTTTAATAAATTATCAAGAACAAAGCTATTTTGTTTATTAAAATAAAGCCAATAAATCAATGAGGCAGCCAAATATATTTTTCTTTGAACTTGGTTTTCAATTTGTGTTATGTCAGGATTTTTTGCAAGAACAACAGTTTGTTCATCAACTAAATCTAAAAGTTCTTTATCAGTTGAAATTGCCGCAGAAATTTTTTCAAGAATATCTTTTTGGGTATTTTCTTCTGTAAAGCTTTCAAAAAATGCACGCGCGTATTTGTCAAAAACCTTAGATGAAACAACTTCTTTTATTAAATTTCACTTTAATTTACCAACAAGATCAGATGTAAGCCCAAAAGTTTGTGAGTCTTGTGGAAGTATTTTTTCAAAATTGGAAGCATCTTCATTAGCATAAATTATTTCTCTATTTTCAAGATCTTCAAAATGCGAATCATTTTTAAGAGCCCCAGGAACTAAAATTACCTCTTGGTTATTTGAAAGTTTATATCTTTGAAGACTTGGGACTGTTGAGAGAAGATAATTTTTTTCTTTTGATTCTAAATTGTTTGAATAAATGTAATTTTTAAGAAAACTATCCTGATTTCCGGCAGCATTTTCGATTGCATCACGGTCTTTTGGTTCAAAGATATTAATTAATTGATAAGGAATTAATAAATAAGAAGCTACTTGCCAGATTTGTGCTGCAGCTGAAGAATCATTTCATGCTTGTTGAATATAATTTATTTGTCGATCGGTAAAATTAGGGTTGTCAACTTGTTTTGGAATTATAAAAAAACGATCTTGTTTATCATTTAGGTAAAATTTTTCGACATCAGCAATTGTATTTGAATCATAACCTTTATGTTCTAAATTAAGAATTTCAGCAAATCTGTTAATGCTTGAAGTTGAATTAAAAGCTGTTGTTGAACCAATTAAAATAAAAGGTGAAAACGAAAAAATAGCGATAGCAAGCGATGATTTTGAACTAAATTTGTGACTAACAATTACTGTAATTCCACCAAAAATAATAAATGAAAAAAATGGCGATAAAAAACCAAATAATAAAGGAGAGTTAACTTGGTCAAAAAATGAATAATTAATTAAATAAAATCCTATTAATAAAAAATCAATAAAAACTGACCAAATAAGTCCAAAAAATATTAAAAACAAGATTTTTGTCGCAATAAAATATTGACGAGAATATGGTTTTGTGAAAGTTATTATATCAAGACTTTGAGTTGCTAAATCTTTAAAAATAGATAAAAACATATAGGATGATATAATTATTGTTAAAGAAAGATTTATGAAAAGGGTTATAAATGAAAAAAGACTAAAATTTGTTTCAGTTGCGTAAAATTTTGTAATTAAGGACAACATTACTGTTGTTAAAAAAGAAAGAATTATAAAAACATATACTGCTTTCTTTTTAAAACTTAATTTAAATAAAAATTTAAAATATTGATTTGATCTAAAAATGTTTGTTCTGACTTGTAGCAAAACCAACCTCTTCTACTTTTCTACTAATTTAGTATAATAAATATAGTGAAAATTTAAAATTAGAGCCTAAGCTCAACTGTGTTAAATACTAAGTAATTATACCACAAACTAATAAAAAATATTTTTTACAAAAGGATAAAATATGATTATAGCACTTATCGGAGTGACAAACACTAGCATAAATTTAATTTATAACTTGATTTTGGCAAAAACAAATGTTGATTTTTTACTCATTGACGAAAATTTTATAAAGACAAACCAAATTATTAAGGAATTAAATCTAATAATAAAACAAGGCGGATACAAAAATAAAATATTTTTGGAAGATTATGCGTCCTTGGAAAAAGCCAATATTTTGATAATTGATCCAAATCAAAATTTAGTTCCTGGAATGAGTCTGGTTGATCTTGCACTTGAAAATTCAGAAAAAATTTATAAAATTGGTTATTTAGTTCGACACTCTAATTTTAACGGAATTGCTTTTGTCTTAGGTTATAACAATTCAATTTTATGTAAAATTTTTAGTTTTGCTAGCGGACTTATTGGCAAAAAAGTATTTGGAATTGGTCCTAATTTAGAAAACATGCATTTAAATTTATTTCTTAATGATTTAAATTTAAACATTGCAAAAGATAATGATTTTTTAGTATTAGGCGATCATGGCCATTCATTTTTGATTGACTCAAATATTGAAAAAAACGACACTACCATTGATAAAATCGTCAAAATTGATGATTATGTCAGCCAAATAAATGCTGAAATAATTGAAAATTTAATAAGAAAGACGCCACATAGCCGACTTCTAGGACTAATTATGTCCAAAATTTTACTTGATATTTTAAATCAGAGCCAAAATTTTCACCTTTTAAATTGCTGAGTTGAATCTTTTTATAATATTAGAGATGATTTTTTTTCTCTGCCTGTAAAAATCGATATTTTTGGACAAGTTAAAACAAAAGATATCAAATTAACTCAAGCTGACCGTGAAAAATTAGTTAAATTTATTTGGGAAAAAAATAAACTTTTAGACTTAACTAATAAGTTTTTGAGTCAATAACATTTATTTATTTGCATTTTAGTCAAAATATTTTATAATTTAATTAACTTTTTTAAAACTGGGGGTCTATAATGTCAAAATTTCACTCATATAAATTTAAAGGAATTGGCGCTTCTAGCGGAATATCAATAGCAAAAGTTTTTAAACTTACTGAACAAAAAATTGAAATTAGCGATGCAAAAATAACAGATATTGATGCTGAAATCAAAATTTTTCAAGACGGAGTGCAAAAATCTGTCGAACAAATCGAAAAAATTAAAAAATTAGCAACTAAACTTGCTCAAGATGAACTTGAAATTCTTGATGCTCATATTTTAATTGCAACTGATCCGGTTTTGGAAGATGATACAATAAATATGATAAAAAGCGGATATTCAGCCGCATATTCCTTAAAAGAAACAGCAAAAAATCATACTAATTTTTTACTTGAAACTGGTGATGAATATTTAATGGGTAGAGCCATTGATATTAAAGATGCTTCACAAAGAATAATAAAAAACATCCTAAATTTGGAAATAATTGATCTTAGCGCAATTGATGAAGATGTAATTATTGTTGCTGATGATTTAAAACCTTCTGACACCGCACAATTAAATGAGTATGTTAAAGGTTTTGCGACAAATATTGGTTCAAAAACATCACACTCTGCAATAATGGCGCGAAGCTTGGAAATTCCGGCAATTTTAGGAATTGGTGATATTCTTGAAAAAGTTGAGTCTGGTGATATTTTAGCAATTAACGGTGATCTTGGCCAAGGAATTCTTAATCCAAGTGAAACTGAAATTAAAGAATTTGAAATTTTAAAACAAGAATACGAAAATGAAAAAGCAAAACTTCAAGACTATTTAAATAAAGAATCAAAAAGTGCTGACGGAAAAAAGGTTGTAATTGCTGCAAATATTGGTTCAGTTGATGATTCATATGCTGCAAAAAAAGTAAATGCTGATGAAATTGGTCTTTTCCGCTCTGAATTTTTATATATGGACAACCAAAATTGGCCAACTGAGGATGAGCAGTTTTTTAGCTATAAAGCAGTACTTGAAACGCAAAATCCTAAAAAAGTTGTTGTTAGAACGCTTGATATTGGTGGTGATAAAACCTTAAAATACTTTGATTTTGCAAAAGAAATGAATCCTTTTTTAGGATACCGTGCAATTCGTTTGTCACTTGATAAAACCGATATTTTTAAAACTCAACTTCGGGCATTAGTTCGGGCATCTGAATTTGGAAATTTAGCAATTATGTTTCCAATGGTAGCAACTCTTGATGAATTTTTTGCCGCAAAAGCTATTTTTGAGCAAGTTTATCAAGAAGTGAGCCAAGAAAATCCGAAAGTTGCAAAACGTGAAGATATAAAAATTGGTATTATGATTGAAATTCCAATTTCAGCAATTCATGCTGATCAATTTGCAAAATATGTTGACTTTTTCTCAATTGGAACTAACGATTTAATCCAATATTCCTTTGCAGCTGATCGAATGAATGAAAAAGTTGCCTATTTATACCAAACTTTAAATCCTGGACTTTTAAAATTAATCAAAATGGCAATTGATGCAGCTCATAAACACGGAAAATGAATTGGAATGTGCGGTGAAATGGCTGGTGATATCAATGCTGTTCCACTTTTATTAGGTCTTGGTCTTGATGAATTTTCAGTTTCAACAAGTAGTGTTTTAAAAGTAAAGAAACTAATTTCTGAACTAAATTACGAACAAATGGTTAAAATTGCAAATGAAGCATTGCAATTTGATACTGAAAGTGAAGTAGTAAAATATCTTGAATCTCTGAATTTAATAAGACATAAATAATTTCTAATATTATTCAATTAAAATAAAAAGGTGAAATTTCACCTTTTTATTTTACCAAGTTTACCAGTTTGATGAGATAATCTTAAAAAGTGTCGGGTTTTCCGCCCTTTTTAACTTTTTGGCAAACCCAGGAAAAATAACTACCAAAGAAAAAACACTAAATTTTAAATCTAAACACCACGAAAGAAAATCTACTTATTAATCAAATAAAGCAAACTAAAAAAGCTAAATTTTGACTTAAAAAGCAAAATTATGAAATATTTAAACACTTTTTTAGTTTAAAACACTGATAAAAACAATAAAAAAATACAACTACTATTTAAACTCAATGTAAATAGAAAACTCGTTTTTACTTACATTGAGCCTAAAAAAATATATGAAGTTTTGAAAGAGCCATAATTAAAAGCCATAAATTTGTAGATTTCTAAACGGTTAAATTTAAGGCATTCCATTAAATTTAAAGCCATAATGGAAAAATGGCATTATCTGAATTTATTGTGCAAAAAACATAATCAAGTCCTCCCTAATTCAATATCAAAATTTATTAATTCATTCTTAGTGAGTCTAATTATAACAGAATTTTTTCTTAGACCAAACATTTTTTTTTTTTTTTTTGCAAAAGGTTAATTTTAAAATAATAAAAAATAAAATTTTAGCCTCAAAAACACGGATTTACCGGTATTTTCGCCATCAAACTGCCAAACTCAGGATACCAAAACTGAAGTAGTAAAATATCTTGAATATTTAGATTTAATAAGACATAAATAATTTTCAATATTATTTAATTAAAATAAAAAGGTGAAATTTCACCTTTTTATTTTAATTTTAAAAAAAATTTTTTGTCTTATGTATTACAAAAAATTAGTCAAGAGAATCTTCAATAATTTCTTTTTCTGACTTTGAAATAAATGATCTAAGCATAATAAGATAAATTATATTAATTCAACCAAGAAAAATTGCGATAATAGAAAGTACGAAAATTCCCTGAAACTTTGAAACAAGGTGAGGATTTTTTAGGTTCATTCGTCTTGGTAGATCATGTAATTTAAAAGGGGAAATAATTAATAAAATTCAGTAAGCAAGTGATAATAAAAGATAAAAAACACTCGTTACAGTTCCAATCGTGGTTGGTACAAAAAGTGCTGAAAAGATAGCTTTTCTAGTATCTCCTGGGTTGAGGGCAATATCACTTACAGCACCAGTAAATCCAGCAATAAATACAATAATTACTATAGTACCTAAAATAAATTTAACTAAACGAGCAATCAATAATTTATTTGCTCATGATTTAGTTGATTTTAATAATTGAGCGGCATCGTATTGATACGGCATCTATATCCTCCTGGAAAAATTGTATATTTTATATGAAATTTTATATTAAAAAATTATTTTTGTGCTATAATTATACAAGAAATTATTCTAATTATGAAAAATAAAGAACAAATAAATAATTATATAAATTATATTATAGAATGAATTCGCCAAGAAGTAAAAAAAGCAAATAAAAAAGGCGTGATTTTTGGCATTTCTGGTGGAGTTGACTCTGCACTTGTTGCGTTTTTAGGGAAAAAAGCTTTCCCTAATTCGCACTTAGGTCTTATTATGCCAATTCGTGATATGAGCAGTGATAAAACTGATATTGAGCAATTAGTCAAAAAATTTGAAATTTCCACTAAGGAAATTAACTTAAGTTCAACTTTTGAGAACTTAAAAGACTTATTTAGTCTTAAAAACCAATTGGCAAATTACAATATTCAACCTCGCCTTCGCATGATTAGTTTATATGCTTTTGCCCAAGAATTGGACTATTTAGTTCTTGGAACTGATAATTTTTCCGAAATGTATCTTGGCTATTTTACAAAATATGGTGATGGTGGCGTGGATTTATTGCCAATTGTTAATTTAACAAAAATGCAAGTTTATCAAATTAGTGCACAAATTGGAATTCCAGAATCAATAATTCAAAAATCCCCAAGCGCAAATCTTTGAGATAACCAAAAAGATGAAGATGAATTAGGTTTTACTTATAAAGATTTAGATCTATTTTTTACAGATCCAAATTTAGTTAGTGTTCAAGTAAGAGCAAAAATTGAAAAATTACACAATTTAAGCGCCCACAAACGCAATCCAGTGCCAAGACCTGCAAAAAAATTAGGAGATTTTTAAATGGCTGGTCATTCAAAATGAGCTAATATAAAGCACCGAAAAGGTGCCCAAGACGCCCTAAAAGCAAAAATTTTTAACAAATTTTCGAAAGAAATTATGGTCTCAGTAGCAAAAGGTGGACCTGATCCTAATTCTAATCCAGCTTTAAGACTTATTATTTCTAAAGCACGCGCAAAATCAATGCCAAAAGCAAACATTGAAAAAGCAATCGCCAAAGGCCAAGGGGCAACAGGCGAAGGTCAAACTTTTAAAGAAATAATTTATTCTGGAACTTTATCAAATGGAATTAGTGTAATTGTCACAATTTTGACTGATAATGTTAATCGATCAGTTTCATCACTTCAAGCACTTTTCCGCCGTGCAAATGGACAAATTGGAAAACAAAATTCAATTCCTTATTTATTTGAACAAAAAGGTTATCTTGAAATTGACAAAACTGATCAATTAAATGGCGATGACCTTATGATGTTTGTTCTTGAAAATGGTGGCGATGATTTTCAAGAAGATGAAGAAAGTTACTTGATTTATTGCGAACCGCGCGCAATTCAGGACTTAAAATCAGCAATTGAAAACAATTTTAGTGTAAATTTTAGTGCTGTTGAAATTAGTTATTTCCCTAATTCTTGAGTTGAACTTAATCAAGAAAGTACTGAAAAAATACTAAATCAAATTGATAATTTTCTTGAAGATGATGATATTCAAAATATTTATCACAATTTAAAAGTTTAGAAAAAATTTTTTAAGCACAAAAATAGGAAGCACATACATGCTTCCTCCTAAATCGAAGATAAAAATGCAACGTATAGTATAATAATATTATAGTTGCATTTTTTTATTTTTGGAGTATCATGGAAAAAAGAAAATTTAAACATTTTAGTTTTGAAGATTTAGTAAAAATTGAGTTTTTATTGCAACAGAACAAAAGTATTAGATTTATTGCTAGGCAACTTAATGTTGCACCCTCAACTGTCTCAAGAGAAATTAAAAGAAATCTAAATGAATATGGAATTTATGAAGCTAATTTGGCAATAACAAAAAGACGAAAAAGATACTATCATAGGTATTATTTTAGATTTGTGGAACTAGGAAAATATGAGGAATTTAGCAAAATTTTTGCAATAAAATATGACAAAAAAGTCCATGGAGTTAAGGCGACATATTTTTATATAGCAGAAAATTTTCCCGATATTGAAAGACCATCTTTAAAGACTGTTTTTAACTGAATTAAAACTAATAAATGGGTAATAGTTAGGAGTGACAGACTCAGAAAGTATTACAAAAAAGGCGGAAAAAGAACAAGAAATGCCGTGCAAAGATTAGTTCCAGAAGGTTATGTAAAACCCATATGAGCACGTGATAAATCCATAGATTCTAGGCAAGATTTTGGACATTGAGAGCTAGATTTAGTAGTTGGCAAAAAGGCTAGCGGGCATGATAATATCCTAACTTTAGTAGAAAGAAAAACTAGAAAATTATTTGCTAAAAAAGTGAGAAATAAAAATCCCAAAACCATCAATAAAGCCATCAAAGATCTTGCAAATGAAAATAATTTACATATCAAAACTATCACTTGCGACAATGGAATTGAATTTGAGGAAATTGCAATATTAGCATATTGATTAAAAGTAATAATTTATAAAGCAGAACCATATGCTTCATTTCAAAGAGGTTCTAATGAGCATGCCAACGGATTAATTAGAAGGTTTTATCCAAAAGGTTTTGATTTCAACCTAATCAGCGATGATGATTTGCAAAATACAATCAGTAAAATTAACTCAATGCCTAGGGAAATTTTTAATTGAAAATCCGCTTTAGAGGTCTTTAATGATAACTTGGTGATTTAAGATTTAAAAAAATCGCCGTTTGGCGATTTTAAAAATATCTATGTGTTGCATTTATATTTTTAATTTGGGAATAGGAAGCACATACATGCTTCCTATTTTTTTAAATTTTTATTTTTATTATAATAAAATTTTTTAATTTCTGATACTAAATCGATTTTATCATTGCGGAATAAAATTCCTGTAGTCATATGCGATGTTAAATTGTTTTGATCATAGTAAAGACTTTTTTGATTTTTTGTTACGGTAATCAATTGATTCATGAAAATTAATTCGCCGTTTGTGTTATAAACACCAGAACCAGAAGCCCCAGGTCCGTTTGTTACAAAAAAATTAGGGGCACCGTTTTTAATATAAACGCCTTTAAACATATTTTTTGAAAATGCAAACTGAGGTCAAAAGCCACCAATTTTAGTTGTATAGTCAATTTCGCCGTCTTTTCATGATTTTTCACTAATTTTTAGCGGTGGAAACTGTTGAACATGATCTCAGAAATTAGAAAATATTTTAAATTGACTATCAAATCTAGTGATATCGTTTTCAATAGTTTCGCCATTTGAATAACGAAATGATGATAAAAGTCATTCTTTATGTTTTTGGTAAAAATTGAATAGATCTTGAATATCATCTCTAAATTTAGCATGGTTAAAGTAAAATATTGCTACATCTTTGCCAAAATTGTTAAAATTTTTTTCTTCTCTAAAATATCTTTTGTGCAAATCAATGTTAAATTTGGTTAATTTTTCTTGCGTAATTGGGTCAATATAAATTAACTGGCTTCTTGGAATTGGATCATGTCTTGCCCTTAACTCTTGAACTTGTCTATCATATTCAGCTTTTATTCAAAATAAACTTAATATTCCAGAACTAGCTAAAGAACCAAGACTGTTAACCTTATCATTATAATAAAAACGCATCAAAGGAAAGGCCATTGTTTCTCAAAATGGCTTTTGTCTAATATATAGAACATGATGATTTGTTAAAAAAGCACTTTCACCTTCGTGAGAATCAAGCAATATAGCTGTTCCGGTTGAAAATCTTACATTTCTCTGGAAAATATCTTTGTATCTTTGATCTGAGTAGTCAAGTGATCTAAAACCAAAATAATCTGGTTTAAAATAGTTTCATCGGAAACGAGGATTTAAGTAACCGAAATTAGTTTGCTTTACATTTTCGTTTTCAGAAACACTACCTGTATTTATTTTATCAAGTAGATAAATATTCAAGTTTTCATTTTTTTCGCCAAGAAAATGATTGTCATTTTCTTGTTTTATCACATTTGATTTTATGACAAAAGGTTGATATGAAAAAGTATTAGCTGGAACTCTATAATTTAAATCAAATCCGATTTGTTGTGCGGACTTGTTGTCATAATCACTTAGTTTCGAAATATCTAACTTATCATTTATTATCGGTATTTTTTTAATAGGTAAATCTTCAACAACTTGGTTTATTTCTGATCTTACCACCGGATTTTGTTCAAGTATAGGCTCAAGTTTAGGTTCAATTTTGGGCTCAGGTTTTGGTTTAGGCTTTGGCTTTGGTTGATTTGATTTGACTAAAGATTTTAAAGAAAAAAGATTCAAATTTTCAATTTGAGCTTTATCTAAAAACGGGTTTTGAATTGTTGATATTGATGAATTTGCTAAATTATGATTATTTTTAGGAGCAGAATTTTCAACGACATCATTATTATTTTCATTGGTTAATGACAAATCATTATTTAAATCATTTATAGTTTTGATATTTCCAATTAGGCTCAAATTTTCATCAATTTGCACCAAATCATTGTTTGGAGTTCCTAATTTTGGTAAAATTTGATTTTTTGAGTCATTTTTTTCAGTAATGACTTGATTTTTAGCACTTTCATCATTATTTTTTCTATGCTGCAAAGGTATAACATTAGCGCATGAAACTATAAAAAAATTAACAAAAAGCAAAGGAGCTAAAGATTTGAAAAATTTAGATTTCATAACTAAACCACCCTTCTCCTTTTCTGATAATTAATTTTATAATATATAAATTATACCAAAAAAAATATTCAAAAAATAAATATTACTATATTTGATGCTAAAGGCAAGATTATTCAATATTTAGTTAAAAATGATTAAAAAATATTTTAAGTTTTTAAGAGTTAATAATTAGAAACGGTAAACTGATAATTAAAAGCACAAAACCAACAACAAATCCCAGAAAAATTGGCAGAATAGATAGTTCTTTTTGTTTTTGCTTAACAAAATTATAATCAATTTTTGGACTAACAGGTTTAAATCCTCGTTTTTCCAACATCCTATTTTGGGATTGAATTCGCCATTTATGGTAGGAAACTGAAAAACTACTAAATAAACCAAGCCTTAACACCGTTGCAAGAACTGAAATTGAAATTGATAAAAGTCCCAAAATTGAAACTATGTCATATCAAACTTTTTTTTGAACAAAGGCCATGACAAAACCAATGGCAGCTAAAAATAAGGCTCAAAGAATCAAAGCCAAAATTGAACGTTTCTGGATTTGCCGTCTGAAAATAGCGCTGAAAAAAAACGAGAAAATAAACTTCATAATAAACCGTTGAATTAATGTAAAATAATTTTAAATATATTATATACTAAAAATTGATTTTTTTATTTTTAAACGGTTAATAGATAAATTATTTTTTTGCCATGGTTTATTAGAACGACTCAATCATTTTGGTTTTAGCAGTCAGTCTTTTAGAAAATGCTAGATAAAATTTTATATTTTATACATTTTTAATTTAAACAATAACAAATTTTATAATTTCATAATATACTAAAAAATTATAAAAACTTTTAACTATTTTTTATTAATTATAATATAATTTTATATATTATTCACCCATGATAGAAAATAACGATACTTACTTAGCGTCAAAATTCGACCATTTTTCCAATTGAAAAAAAGAACGAAAGATTTCGTTGATTTTTTCTTTACTTATTCTTTCAATTACAATTTCGCTAATTGCATATTCAATGATTGAAAACCGTAGAGAATTTGTTCTTGACAAATATTATTTTATAAGTTTTACTAATTATTTTCAAAATTTTAGCGCCTTTTTTTACTTAACTTACCAGTCAAACTTAATTTATGGAATTACCTTATTTACTTTTGTCCTTAATGCAACTCAACGCAAATTTCAAATTTTATTTGTTTTTACAGTAATTTTAACGATTGTTTTAATCGTTTTTTGGACTGTATTGGCTTGAAATTTAAATATGACTTGATCAGTTTTGGCAACAACATCAACTGTCCATTTTTTTCATCCAGTGTTTGCAATATTTGTACTTTTTTGGTATCGAAAACAGTTTTCGGTTAGCAAATTAGGTTTAGGTTTTGGAGTTATTTATTCAGTTTGTTATTATATTTTTTGTGTGCTTTTGTATTTTTTCACACTTAGACAATGAGTTGCGCCCGAAATTAAAAAAGTCGGAGCTCAAGAGATAAAAAATATGGTATTTTTTTACACAGGTTTAACTATTTATCCATTTATAAATTTTTTACACCCATTTTTTTATTCAGGAAATAACCAATCAATCGTAATTTTGTTAAACTTGTTAATGGCTTCTTCGGTTGTTTTTCTTCCATATATGATTTCGCTTTTTTATATTAATATTTTTGGAATTAAAGCAACAAATTGGCGTTTAACTCGAGAAATAAAATCGATTTCTAATCGTTTAAAAGCATTTTTTTGAGTATCCAAACCAAAAAATTAGGAGTAATTTGTTAAAAAGTGGCTAAAATTGTTGTTGGTCTTTCAGGCGGCGTTGATTCTGCAGTTAGTGCATACCTTCTAAAAAAACAAGGACATGAAGTTATTTGTGTCTTTATGAGAAATTGAGATTCTGACCTTAACAATGATTTTTTAGGTCAGAAAAATTTAGGTGACAATCATATTTGCCCTCAAGAACAAGATTGGCACGATGCAAAAAAAGTGGCAGAGCAACTAAATTTGCCAATTTTCCGTGTCGATTTTGTAAAACAATATTGAGACGAAGTTTTTAGCGATCTAATTCAAAAATACAAATCCGGTTTAACTCCAAATCCTGACATTTTGTGTAACAAAAACATAAAATTCAAACATTTTCTTGATTATGCAATTAATGTTCATCAAGCCGATTTTATTGCAATGGGTCACTATGCAAAAACAAAAAACGGAAAATTATTTACTCCTAAAGACAAAAATAAGGATCAAACCTATTTTTTAGGACAACTTTCAAAAGATCAGCTAAAAAAAACAATTTTCCCGCTTGGTGATTATTTAAAAACTGAGGTTAGAGAAATTGCCAAAAATTTAGAGCTAATGAATGCAACAAAAAAAGACTCAACCGGAATTTGCTTCATTGGTGAGCGAAAATTTACTGATTTTCTCCAAAATTATATTCCTGCTCAACCTGGCCCAATTGTCGATATTTACACAAATGAAATTATCGGAAAACATATTGGAATTATGTATTTTACAATTGGTCAGCGAAAAGGTTTTGGCCTAAGCGGAATGAATGAACCTTATTTTGTTGTTGGTCACAATCTTCAAGAAAAAATTTTGTATGTGGCTCCATCAAGTCAAAAAATTTGACTTGAATCAAACCAGCTTTTAGCAATTAATGCTAATTTTTTGACAGAAAATTTTCCACTCGAAAATTTAAAAGCCAAATTTCGCTACCGTCAAGAATTTGTCGAGGTTAATATTAAAATAATTGACCAAAATTCTTTTTATGTTTATTATCAAAATTATACTGCAGTAACGCCTGGCCAACAAGTTGTGATTTATTCTCAAGATCAAGTTGTTTTAGCTGGTGAAATATCACTTATTTTCCGTGATGACAAAAAACTTGATTATTTAAGTTAAGAAATCCCGAGTTTTCCAGTTTGATGAGATAATCTTAAAAAAGTGTCTGGTTTTTCACACTCTTTTAACTAAAAAAGCAAAATTATAAAATATTTAAACTACTTTTTTAGTTAAAAAACTGACAAAAATCATAAAAAAATACAACTACTATTTAAACTCAATGCAAATAGAAAACTCGTTTTTATTTACAGCGAGCCTAAAAAAATATATGAAGTTTTGAAAGAACAATAATTAAAAGCCATAAATTTATAGATTTCTAAACGGTTAAATTTAAGGCATTCCATTATTTAAAAATATAATGGATAATTCGTATTTTCAGATTTTTTTATGACAAAAACATAACTAATTCCCCCTTAATTCAATATCAAAATTTATTAATTTATTCTTAGTGAAGCTAATTATAACACAATTTTATTTTAGACCAAACATTTTTTTTTTTTTTTTTGCAATAGGTTAATTTCAAAAAAATAAAAATTAAGATTTTAGCGTAAAAAAACCCGGATTTTAAACTAGGACAAAAAAAATTAACACTAAGGTGTTGGCTTTTTTGTTCGAGTTTAAGGAGAAAGCTAACACCCAAAGTGTTAGCTTTTTTTAAATTTTCAAATGCGATAAAAAGGAGAATACTAATGTCAAGACACTTTAAAAAAGACGAGTTTGATATGATTTATAAAATTTACAATGAATTTGGATTAAAAAAAACAATAAATTATATAAATGATATTTCGCCAGAAACAAATTTTATAACCAGAACACAACTACTTCGAAGAATCAAAAAAATTATTCGGTATTATAATAATGGTATGCAAGATCAATTATTAGATAAAAAAGGTGCGAACAGAAAGCCAGGGAGTGGCAAAAAACCTAAAAAACCAATTGAACCTGATTGAAACGAATTTACAAAAGAAGAATTAATAGTAATAGCTAAGAGATATTACGAAATCAATAAAAATAAATTAAAATCAGGAAAAATTAGTGAAGCCAAAACGCTAAGTATTCCCTATAGCAAATCTGCAAAAATTTTTAATGTATGCAGACAATCAGTGGCAAAATCTAAAACTAAAGTTATAAAAGTAAGGGAACACAAAAATGATGCAATAATTAAAAAATCCTTTCTTGATAACAAAGGTAGATATGGTCGCATAAGGTTGAGTGCTTATATTTCTATGAAATATAATATTGACATTAACGCTCGAAGTCTTGGAAGACATTTAAAAAGATTGAATTTAGTATGCAAAATTAGGAAAAAAAGAAGAAAGAGCGAAATTAAGAACACCAAATTCGCACTGCCGGATATTGTTAAACGCGATTACAATGATAAATTAAATAGAAATATTTTTGCTACTGATATTACATATATAAAAGCTCCCAGAGATGTTAAGGAAAACCATGTATTTTTGTCTGTAATAATTGAGCATAAAACTAAAAAAATCAGAGATTTTAAATTATCTGTAAGCAATGATCTTAATTTAGTTATGGATAATATAAAGACATTTAGGTCTATTGATAAAAATTTTGTTATTCATTCAGACCATGGATTTCAATACACTTCAAAAACCTATATTGACAAAATAAATAAAATGGGAGGAACTGTTTCATTGTCTCGCATAGGAAATTCTTTGGATAATAGGGAGGCTGAATACTGATTTTCGATTATAAAAAGTGAATGCTTAAACGAGTTAAACTACAGTAAAATAACTTTTGAAGATCTGAAAAAAATAATTGCAGATTATATATTTTGATACAACAACGATAGAATTCAATCGATTTTAAATTGAAAAACACCACAGCAATATGCTATGATGTTATAATAATATTAAACTGTTAATTTTTTTTGTCCTAGTTTATTTACGGGTATTTTTTAATATTTATATTCGCTAAAAAGTTAATTTTTGCCATCAAACTAGGAAACTCAGGAAAAAATTGATTATTTAGTCTAAAAAAATTAAATTAATTTAAAAAAAGTACGATTATAACCAATAACTTTTCCTTTTATTGCGCTAAGAACCTCAAATGATGTCAAAGGTTTAGTTAAATTTCGCGCAATTTGACTTCAGTCAATTACTTGATCAAGACCAAAAATTTCAAGTTGATATTTTCCTTGGCCATTTGTAAGACCAGGAAGATAAATAACGCCGTATTTTGCCTTAATAAATTCAAATTTTTCTGAAGAATCTAAATTAATTTTTTTAGCAATTGAATCAGCGCAAAAGGAACCAAAACTATTATAAACAGGAATTTCACTATCAAAAAGATCAAAACTATTTTTTCCAGCATTTAAAATAGTTTTATATTCATTAGTTTGTTTGATAATTCCAACCCGATTTCAGACATTTAGCCCAACGCCAAGCGAGAAATTTTCGGCAAAACTAGTTACCATTATTACATATTCTTTAATTTTATCAGAATCAGAATAAATTTCAATGTCAAAATTACGAGCACTAAAAAATGGACTAGCTCCTTGTTTGCCTAAAAATTCAATATCTAAAAGATGATAATCATTTTCTCTGGCAATTAGTGCTGATGAGCTAAAATTTATCGGTAAAAAATCAAGAAAAAAATTTTCTTGCTCTTTGGGCAACGGTGCATTTAATTCACTTTTGGAAATCTGTTTTTTTACAAGTAAATTATTTTCAACTTTTCCATGTGAACGGTATAAAAACGAAGTAATTCCAAAGTCAATAACGTGATTTTTAATTAAATCAAGAAAATCATCGTAAAATAAAGGTTTATTTTTCAAATCTTCTGGAATTATATTGTCAATATCAAGGGCAAAAACTTCAAGTCGATAGTTATGATCTTGAGCTGGCGGCAGTGGTCCAAAATAAACTCCATCTGGATGAGGTCGATAAAATGAATCAAGCAAATAATTATTTGCATGGCGGGTCATTGAATTTTCAAATTGATACATTTTATCTTGTCGCGAAAAAGAATCATCTCATTTTAGCTTGTTTTTTTTAATATTGGCCGCAACTCAATGAATAAAAACAAAACCTAATTCAGCAGTTGCTTCATAGTCAATTAAAGTAAGGGCATATGATTTTGCGCCTTTAACTTTGTCTCATTTTATAGGAAAACTTACCGAATTAGGGTATTTTTTACCTAAATTACCATTACCAAATTGGGTGTCTAAAACGCCGTTTTTAACGTCAGGAATATAAATTTTTATCATATTTTTTAGTCTTTATCAATATTTTTTGGATTAACTATTATAAAATTTTTATTTCTTTGATTATAATATTGGGCATATTTGTCTGGTAGGGACAGTTTTTTTAAATTTTGCTCAAGATCAATAGGTTGGAAAGGCAAAAGGTTACCACTTTTAAGAAAACCACTAATATTTATTCGTCTCTCAACGTAAAATATTTTTGGATTTTTAGGGTCTTGTTTTTTAATTTCATCTTCAAGCTGCGGTAAACTTGCACTATAAAGTCCGCCTCGATGGAAATTATTAGAATTTGTAAAAGGATATTTTTGGATTTTGTCAGTTAATTTATATTTATCAAAATCATGAATCATACCAATTTGTTGCGCTTCTGCTTCTTCTCTAGTTGGAGGACCTTGAACTGGCAAAGGCGAATTTTGTTGGAAAGTTGCGACTTTTTGGGATGAATTTTGTGAAAAAAGGCTTGGTTTTTGATCTATCAGGTTTTTTTGGCTTGTAGATTTAGGTTCATTTTGACTTTGACTTTGATTTTCAGATTGACTTTCAGCCTCAGGAGTATCAGGATTTTGGTCAATTATTCAATAAATACGATAAATTGCATCTTTTATTGTATTAGTTGACTCATCTACATGAGTTTTTTGGTCATTAAGAAAAAAAGCACGCGGTTGAACTTTATATTTTCGGCCATCTTTTGCTGTTATTGAATATTTTTCTAATTTCTCAGTTAGTTCTACTTTTTTTTGGTAATCTTTATCATTAAGAATCGGAAGATCCAAATTAGTTTTTAAATTATTTTCGATAATTTTACTAAGTGTATCCAAGATTTTATAATTATAATTTCATCAAAACAAATTTGAAACAGGTTGTCTGGTTGCTGCTTCTATCCCGTTAAGGATGAATTCAATCGTTGCAGGCCCGATTACAATTTGCTCATCTTCTTGTGTTTTGTTTTGATCTTTTTGGCCTGAATTTTCTTGAGCTTGCTGGTTTTGGGATTTAGCTTTTTCCTCTTTGTTCATTTTGACAATTAGTTTAGCAAGCTCTTTGACTATTTTATAGTATAAATATTCTTCTCTTAATTCCAAATTATTTACAGCAATACCTGATCCAAAATTTTCGGGTAAAAATTCAGGATATACCTTAAAATCTGTGGATTTTAAGTATTTTTCTTGCGATTGTTTTCATCGTTGTAAAAATTCAGAAGCTGTTAAATAAGAGGTGCCTTGATAATATTTTTTAACAATTTCAGGAAAATTAGGAGTTTTAGCAAGTTTTTCCAGTTTCTTTTTAATTACATCATCAGGTTCATTTTGAATAAAATTTTGAAAATCTAACCTTGAGCTAAATGCGTGAATTACATCCGCAAGGGCAGTATTTGCAATTTCTTGAGTTTCAATTGACAGGGGCACATTCAAAATTTCGGTTAATAAATTATATTTTTCTGGGCTAACGCTATTTGAAAAATTTTTAACATCTGAGCCTTGATTTTCGATGCATGAAACAACAATAAGCGGGAAAGACAAAGGAACTAAAGCCAAAGATTTTTTAAATTTTCATTTCATTTTTACACCTACTTCTAAGCCTTAAATAAAAAACTAAAAGAACCAAAGATTATTCTTTTAGTTTTTTCACATTTGTAAAATGATACCATATTTTTCAATTTATGAGTCACTTTTTACATAAATTTCTTCAAAACCATTGCGCCTTCAAAAAAATCCCCTAAACACATCATTATTTTGTAGTTTTGCGGAATTTTCGCGCTGATAAAAAGCTAAATTTGAATAGTATTCTTTTGAAAAAAATGGGATAATTCCGTCGTAAATTAGCTTCAGTGATTGTTTGTCTAAAACTATTTTGCAATTTTGGACAGGAAAAAAGATAAAAATAGCATCATCTGGTTTTTTTAAAACAGCTTTTATATCAAGACGAAAATCAATTTGGCGTAATTTCATTAGGATATTGAAATTATAAAAATTATGATCACCGTTAAAATTAAAAATTATTTCTTTTTTTTGAAAATCATTAAAATTAACAAGTTCTTCAAGAGTTTTTGCTTTTTTTATAACATATCCAGTTAATTTTGGCGAAAAAATCTTGAAAAAACTAGGAACAAGTCAATATCCATCTGATAGATGGTTGACTTTAACTTTATTAAAATTAGAAATTTTTTGACGCAAATTATTCATAATATTTTTCAAAAAAGTTTGCTATTCCATCATTGTCATTTGAGTCGGTAACCAAATTAGCTTTATCTTGGACTTCTTGACTAGCTTGACCCATTGCAATTGCTAATTTAACTTGTTCAAACATAGAAATATCGTTTCGAGCATCACCAAAAGCTAAACTTCTTTTGAGATCTAAATGATAATTTTCTTTTAGAAATTTAAGTCCTTGACCTTTATTTGAGCCAGAAATCATAATATCAATTACCGATGATTGGGATTGAACTAGATAAATTTGTTCAACATTTTGAAGTTGACTAATGGCTTTCTCAAAAAGGACAGGATCGCTATCACGTTTTATAAGTAAAAATTTTACTACATCAAGATTGAAAATTTGATCATCATTCAAACTTTGATAGTCATAAAATTTTAGCGGTAACTGTTCGGCTTCTGAAAAAATTTCATTTTGATTTTTAAGATAATCAAATCAAGGGCAAGTTGTATCTTTTTGGCTAAAAGCAAGCATATTTTTAGTTGTGTAAATTAAGAAAAATACTTGGTTTTGGGCTAAAATTTGAAAAATTTGTGAGACTTGATCTCCAGAGAAAACCTTGCTAAAAACAACATTTTCCTTTTTGTAATCATAAATTAATGAACCATTGCAACTTATTATCGGAAAATCAGGCTTTAGTGCAAAATAATATTTTTTTATAAAATATCAAGGGCGACCTGAACAAAAAATTATTTTTTTATTTTTTTCACGTAACTTTTTTATTGCTTCAACAGATTTTGGGCTAATTTCGTGATCAGATTTTAGCAATGTTCCGTCAAGATCAAAAATAAAATTATCAATATCTTTTAAAATAACTTTAATTTCATTAGTCTTTTTGTCCATAATATGCGTTTTTACCATGCTTTCGGTTATAGTGTTTTTTTTGTAGTGTTAAATTAGCTTGACTTTGATCAGGGTTTATTATTTTTGTATAAAGAGCCATTTTGGCAACTTCTTCAAAAGTCATTGCTAATTTAACAGCGTCGTCAGCAGATTTATTAGATCAGCAAAAAGGCCCGTGTTCTTTGACTAAAACAGCAGGAGTGGCTATAAAATCGAGATTATTTTTTTTGAAATGATCAACTATAACAACGCCAGTGTTATGTTCGTATTGACCATTAATTTGCTCATCACTTAAGGAATTAGTGCAGGGAATTGAACCATAAAAATTATCAGCATGCGTTGTTCCAAGGGCAGGGATTTCTTTGCCTGCTTGGGCTCAAGCAACCGCAAAAGGAGAATGGGTATGCACAATAGCCTTAATTCTTGGGTCGGCTTTATAAAGAAGTGAATGAGTTGGCGTGTCGCTTGATGGGTTTAAATTTGTCTCAAGAACATTGTTTTCAAGATCAACTGGAACCATATCTGAATATTTCATTTTTTCATAGGAAATTCCACTAGGTTTAATGACATAATAAGATCGATCTGAACTTATTGCTGAGACATTTCCTCAAGTATGAAGTGCTAATTTTGAATTATATAATAAAAGATTTGCTTCTAAAACTTGCTTTTGTAGTAAAATTAGTTCGTCTCTATCTTTGATTTTCATAAGCAATCCTTAAATTTTCTATAAAAAAATCACGTGCTTTTGCGATAATTTGGCTTTGTTTTGCCAAATTATCAGAAAGTGGCAAACTTTGGTCAAAATTTTCTTCTTTGTGCCACATTTCAATTACAAAAGGCACACTAATTTGTGCTTTTAAAATGTAGCTAAAAGCAGAAACAAAATCCACATCGCCTTGTCCGAATTCAAGATTTTTAAAAATTCCAGGGAGAGTATCTTTGAAATGAAAGGCGATAATTTCTGATTTTCCTAGTTTGATTTCTGCTTCTAAATCATTAGAAAAACGGGATAAATTACCTAAATCCGGGTATAAAAGCACACCTGAGCCAATTTGTTTTTGAAGATAAAGCAGTCTTGAGATTGTTCCGGCAAATTTTGTATCCATTGATTCAAAAGCGATTGTGATGCTGTATTTTTTTGCTAATTTAACAATTTTTTTCATTGTCTCAATGAAAAAAATCTCAGAATCAGGATGAGGTTGCTCATAATAAATATCATATGCAGCAAGTTGAATAATTCTAATTCCGAGATTTTTAGATAAAATTAGCGCTTTTTCCATAATTTCAAGCGCTTTCTGGCGGACATTTTCATCTTTTGCGCCAAAAGGAAATTTTCGGTGTAAAGACAAACACATTGAATTTATATAAAAATCATTTTCATATAAAGCATCACGAATTTCTTTAATTTGATTTTTAGAAAAATCAAGACGAGCAGCAAATTCATCGCTTTCATCAACAGACATTTCGATAAAATTAAATCCGGCTTTTTTTGCCACTTTAATTTTATCGACAAAAGTCAAACGTTTATCAATTGCTTTTTCGTAAATTCCTAAAGGAAAATTAATGTCAGTATTTTTTAAATTCATCCTTAAATTCCTTTGCTTTTTCTTCAGGATTTTCAGCATCACGAATTGAACGGCCGGCAATAAAAATGTAAATTGGGATATCTTTAAATAATTTAATATCCTCAACTTCAACTCCGCCAGTGATTGTAACTTTAAAGCCTAAATCAGCGAGTTTTTTTACAATATCAATATCTTTTTGGGCTCATTTAACCCCTGCTGCTTGTGAATCCCTAGCTCGATGCCAAACTACTTGTGGCACTCCAACTTTTTTTCAGTCTTGAACTTGATCTCAAGTAAAATTATTTGTCATTTCAACTTGAATTTCAGTACTTTTTCCATTTTTTTCAGAATAAACGTGCGAAAGATCAACTAAATCTTTAATTGTCGGAGTTTCAGCTGCGCAAATTGCAGTTGTAAAATCAGCCCCTGATTCAAAGAACATTTTTCCAAAAACTTTCCCGGCATCAGCTATTTTACCGTCAGCTACAATTATTTTATCGGGAAAACTTTTCCGAAGTTCAGAAATAGCTTTTTTACCTTCAGCAGCTAGTAAAATTGTTCCAACTTCGATAACATCAATATATTTTTCTGCTTTTTTAGCAGCTAATATTGCTTCTTCGATAGTTTGATTATCGAGTGCAATTTGTAAAAGTGGGAGTGCCATGTTTGTTCCTTTCCTTATAAATTTATATATAAATTATACAATTTTTTAGGATTTTTAGATCATTTTTGGCAAAATTATCGGTCATGATTTAAATTTTTGAATATTAGATCATTTTTTTATTAATCATTAAAAATGCTAATTAGTTTTTTGGCTAAAGTATTTTTTTAAACTAATTTCACGAGTTCCCCAGTTTGATGAGATACCTTAAAAAAGTGTCCTAGTTTATTAGTTTTGGGCGCTTTTTTAACTTTTTTGGCAAACTCAGAAAAAATAACTATCAACTCAAAAACACTGAATTTTAAATCTAACCATCACGAATGAAAAATCTACTTATTAATCAAATAAGGCAAACTAAAAAAGCTAAAATTTTGACTTAAAAAGCAAAATTATGAAATTTTTAAACTACTTTTTTAGCTTAAAAACACTGGCAAAAATCAATTGATGAATAAACAACAAAAATCATAAAAAAATACAACTACTATTTAAACTCAATGCAAATAGAAAACTCATTTTATTTACATTGAGCCTAAAAAAACATATGAAGTTTTGAAAGAACAATAATTAAAAGCCTTAAATTTGTAGATTTCTAAACGGTTAAATTTAAGGCATTCCATTATATTTAAAGCCATAATGGAAAAAATGGCATTATCTGAGTTTATTGCGCAAAAAACATAATCAAGCCCCCCTAATTCAATATCAAAATTTATTAATTTATTCTTAAGTGAGTTTTATTATAACATAATTTTATTTTACACCAAGCATTTTTTTTTTTTTTTTGCAAAAGGTTAATTTCAAAATTATAAAAATTAGGATTTTAGCGTCAAAAAACACGGATTTAGCGGTATTTTTGCCTATTTATATTCGCTAAAAAGTGAATTTTTGCCATCAAACTGTCAAACTCAGGAAAATAATCGATCATGATTGAAATTTTTGAAATATTAGATCATTTTTTATCAATTATTAAAAATGCTAATTAGTTTTTTGGCTAAAGTGTTTTTTTAAACTAATTTTTTACAGGAAGATTTACTAAACAATAAAGTAAAAATATCATATATATAATTTATATTTATTATATATGTACCTAAATTTTATGCTTGACAAAAATAAATTTTTTTTGTTTCTTTATTTTTAAAAAAAGTGTATAATTTCATACAGGTAAAAAATGATGCAATCAAAAAACTCTATTAAAAAAGCAAAACAAATTAACATTATGAACTCCAATGTTAATTTTAAGTTTGCCATTTTTTAAAATAGTAGTTTTTGACTCAATTTGTTCATAACATTAAGTTATATAGGATAAAAAACAAAAGCTACTATCAAAAAAAGATAGTAGCTTTTGTTTTAAAAAAGGAGGGAAATGAAAAAACTTTTTATCGGTTCAGTACTTAGCGTTTTTTCAGCAGGTGTTTTTGTTTCGTGTTCAATTCAGCCTGCTTGAGAAAGACAGGAATGAATTACGACTGTTAATTCTGCCACTTCGGCTCCTGGTGCATTTAAAACTTGAACTAACACTTTTACCTCGCCTTCAATCGCTAGTTCGTATTATACGGCTTCTTATTTAGTCCAAACTGTTTATGAAAATAGCGTTGAAATCAAACAAGATGGAATTAGCGAAGAATCCAAAGAAAAACTTGATAAAAGTTTTAATTATTCGATTGCAAAGCCAACATATAGTTATGAGTCTTTTGTTAATGCCGCTGCAATTGTAGTACGAAAAAAAGACGGTACTGAGCTAGTTTTTGACAGTGATGCTCATGAAAAAGGCTATCTTGAACCTGGTCAGACAACCAATTCGCTTGTTATTAAATTAACATCAGACCAAAAAAATTCAATTAATTCTGACTTTTTTGTCCAAGCGCTTGATGAGGCTGAATCAATTCATTTTTTCTTAAAAAATGACGTAAAATGGGTAGATTATCAAGGCAATCCAAGCCAATATACTCTAAAACCTGAGGATTATTACTACGGATTTAAAGCCCAAAGACTTTCAGATCCACAATATCGGGCAAATGTTGGCGGCAGCAAGCAAATTGACGAAGAAGCCCAGAAAAAAATCCCTAATTTTGATCCAAAGTCAACATATTTTACAAATACGATTATTAACTGGTATTTATTAGATCTTTTTGGACTAGATTTGGCTGATTTGGATGATGAAAATAAATATATTGAACAATACAAAGGTACAAACGCTAATTTTCAAGGGCAAAAATCGGTAAGTTTTTATAAAGGTGCTTCAAAAGACAAAGTATTTTTTAACGGATTTTACCAAAAGTCAATACTTGGTGGGATGCTTTTCCCGGCGCCTTCTGGATTTATCGACAAACGAAATAGTGATACTCAAACTATAAAAGATGGAAAACCAACAGGTCGTTTTGGCGAAACTGGCGAGGCCTTGAAATACGGAGCCTATTGGTATGGCGAAGATTTTAAAAAAGATCAACTTTTTGTCTCACCATATACCCAACTTAGTCAGGAAACTAATCGTGAAACTTGAAAAATCAATAAATATTACCCACGAACTGGCTGAAAAGATCAATTACCTTATGTTTTTAACAAAATTACTACTCTTTATTCTCAATACGCTAGTGCTTCTGCTTTTGAAAATGCCAAATTCAATTCTTATCGTGAACAGACAGTATTGGCTATCGGTTTTGATTCGCTAAATGATTCAATTAAAAATTTAGTCTCAAGTGATCAAGAAAGATACGGTTGAAGACTCAAAAAAGCCGAAGATAAAGACCAATTACACAAATGGTATTATTCTGCACTTGTCCCAGGTTCGCTAAAGCAAAATTTTAGGGCCGAAGTTGGGGTGACTTTCGATGAAAAATACTATGGA
Source organism: Mesomycoplasma ovipneumoniae (assembly GCF_035918255.1). Taxonomy (NCBI): domain Bacteria; kingdom Bacillati; phylum Mycoplasmatota; order Mycoplasmoidales; family Metamycoplasmataceae; genus Mesomycoplasma; species Mesomycoplasma ovipneumoniae. The sequence goes on from NZ_CP142136.1 coordinate 428,148, forward strand.
TTTAACGATAATTTTGCAAAATTAAATTTTGGCGCTTCGCTTGCTGATATTGCAAAAGGAAATGCCAAAGTTGTTGAAAATCTTGTCTCAGGACCAAGTCTTGAATTTCGGCTAATAATTGCAAATGCCTGAAATTTATACACAACAGCCCAATCAATTTCTAACTCAAGTTTACCTTGATACAATTTTGTTGCCCCTGATAACAAAATCACTTCAAAACCTGATTCAAAAACGCCGCGAGATTTTTACCAAGAAGCAAACACAATTAAACTTGTTGACCAAACAGGGGAGATATATTATACCAAAAACCCTGAAGATGAAAAGAAAAAAAATTTTGAAAATGTCAGTGATGCAACTAAACAATTCCAGGCACCCCAATTTGAGATGTTAAAAGCGCGAATGAAAGCTTTGCTTGATGATTTTTATGCCAAAAATAACATTCCTGCTGACCAAAAAGTTGAATGAACAAACCACAGTTTTTTTGTAAACTCTGGAAACAAAGAAATTGCCGCAATTACTAACGGCGCAAAAGCGATAATGGATCTTGATCGACGACTAAAAATTAACGTAATTTGGCCAATAACAGACAGAACTCGCCGGGCAAATTATTTACTAACTCGAACTGGCGGGGTTGATTTTGGTGGTTGAGGCTATGATTATGACGGAATTGGATCGGTTTTAGATGGTAAAATTCAGCGAAATGGGGTGGGTTATGCAATGCTTTCAGCTATTTATGCCCTAGGTCCTGAGTCAAAAATAGCAAAATCCTATCCGCACGTGTATCGTTATGCTCTTGGAGTTAAAGATTTTTTTGATAAATTTGCCCAAAAAGGTTATATAAGAGAGTTTAAAGATTGAAAAGATGGCACAAATTCACCTGATTTTGGCGCCCATGACCAACACTTAGCCCCAGATCTTACTCATTTTTTTACTGGTGAAGTCAAAGAAGTCCCTGATCCAAATGATGCAACTAAAAAAATTATGGCATACAAAACTTTTGTCGATACAATTAATGAAAACCAAAAAAGTGACCAAGAAAAAGTGTCTTTTGACTTTCATGCCCAATCAGCAATTTTCAATTTAACTTATCAAGAAGAACATACCGATGAAGAACTAATTAAATTAACTGCTGAACTAAGCTCACTTTTAGGTTTTGGACTTAATGATCTTTTGAATGTGCCATCTTCAACTCCTTATGCATTTTTAGAAAATACAAATATTTCAATTCCCTATGCAAACAACACTTATTCAGGTTATGTTCCGCCTGACATGATTTCGATTATTCCACTAAAAGAAAAACACCAAAACTTAACTAAAAAAGGAACAAATTAGCAATGATTTTAAAATATACTCTTAAACGATTAGGACTTGCGCTTTTAACTTTTGTGGCAATTTATATTTTAGTTTTTGTTTTACTTGCTAATTTTTCACCTGATCCTTTTGGCGATGTTATCGACAGAGGGGGACAAGGATCAGACCAGGCCAAAAAAATCGCTGATTTACACGCAAAATATTATTTTGACCAGCCAACCTTGACAAGACTGGCTTATTATACAGCCGATATTTTTCAAGGAAATTTTGGCGCACGGTTTAAAACCGGTGAAGATGGCAAAATTCCTGAATTATTTTTCATGCCTTTGCGCTATACAATTTTAGTTTCCTTGCCTTCATTTTTAATAAGTAGCACTCTTGGATTAATTCTTGGAACAATTGCTGCTTATCGGCGTGATCGACTTGAAGATGCAGCAATTTCGGGAATTTCAACTTTTTTTGTTGCAATTCCTTCGTTTGTGCTAGCGCCTTTTGTTGTTTTAATTGCAATTCAAATTGGACTTCCTTTTGAGTTTAAAGATGCCGAAACTTACGGTAGTCTAACTTCTTTTGCCTCACTTTTGCCGCCAATTTTTGTCTTTAGTATTACTTCGGTTGCTGGTTATGTTTTTTTAGTTCGAAACCAAGTTATTAGTGTTTTGTCGTCTGAATACATTTTGATCGCAAAAGCAAAAGGGCTTTCAAAATTAGACATTTTTGTCAAATATGTCTTAAAAAACGCCGCAATTCCGCTTGTAAGATCACTGATTTTTTCTTATATTATTCTCCTTTCGGGTTCAATTGTTCTTGAGCAATTCTTCAGAATTCCCGGTTCTTCAACCGTTTTAGTTAATGCTGCTTTTGATGGCGAAATTAATATTTCAATGTTTTCAATTATTTTCTTTACTTCACTGTCATTAGTTGTTGATATTATTGGTGATTTAAGTTATGTTTTTATGGATCCGCGAATTTCTTTTGGTCAAGACTCGCCAATAAGTTACTGAGCACGAATTAAAAATTGAAAAGCACGTAATTATCGCGCCGGGGAGGAAAAAAATGCTCGATCCTAAAGAATTTAACCAAAAATATAATCTCAAAGAAAACCAGACAAAACTGTTAAAATTAGCTAGTTTTTCCGAAAAAAACTACCAAGTAACGGGAAAAATTGTTGAACTCTGAAAAGATACAGTCCAAAAATTTTTCAAGTCAAAAATCTCACTTATTTCCACCCTTTTATTTCTTAGTGTTTTAATTATTGCGATTTTTACAATAATTTTTAGCCCATATAGTGTCGATAAACCAATTTCAAATGCTGATCCTTCGCTTGTCTATGAACAGCTTCCCAGCACTTTAGGGACAATAAAAACAACAATTTCAACCGATATTCTTGAAAAAATTCGGGCAATCGAGGTTGAAAAAAATATTAGTCTAATTCAAGGTTCAACAAAAGAATTATTTCCAAATCGTTGAGAAATTAACGTCAATCCTTATCAAGTTATGAGCGCACTTGAAAATGGTAAGAATTTTATTTCGCTAGTTGGAACTGACCAATTTGGCCGTGATATTTGACTTAGAACTTGACAAGGGACTCTAAATGCACTTGGAATTTCAGTGCTTATTGCTTTAATTCAATTTTTAATCGGAATTACGCTCGGAACTTATCTTGGTTATCATATCGGAAGCTGAATTGACAATATTGTTCTTAGAATTATTGACATTTTTGGCTCAATTCCTTGAATTATAATCTTTATTATTTTTATTGCAATTTGAGGACCTCATACAATCACAATTATTATTCTTTTATCACTTACAGGCTGAACAGTTCCAACTTATCAAGCGCGATCTTATACTGTTATTGTCAAAGATGAAGAATATATTTATGCAGCAAAAGTAATTGGGGCTTCAAAATTCAGACAAATTTATTCACACATTTTACCAAATATTCTCGGAAAATTACTCTCAACTTTTATTGCAAGTATTTTTTCATCAATTTCAACAATAGCCTCACTTGCTTTTCTTGGATTTTTAAAAGAAGGTCCTGATTCAGCAGCAAATTTAGGACTAATTATTAATTCATCAGTTCCTCTGGCCGACAAAAATCCAATTGCTCTACTTTTACCTTCAATGGTTTTAGTTGCCTTAGCTGTTACAAGTCGATTTATTGCCAACGGAATTCATGATGCGCTTGATCCTCGTGTTGGAGGCAGAAAATAATGGAAAAAAAACGAATTTTAGACGTAAAAAATCTTCGTGTTAGTTTCAAAACCGGTAAAAAAGAATATCTTGAAGTTATAAGAGGTATTGATCTTAGTGTTTATTCGGGCCAAATTGTTGCTTTTGTTGGCGAGTCAGGTTCGGGAAAATCTGTCTGTTCAAGATCGCTTTTAGGAATCAATAATTTTGCAAAAACAAGTTCAACAAAAATGGAAATTGACGGCATTGATGTCTCAAATTTCAAAAAAGACTATCAGTGACGGCAAATTCGTGGTCAAAAAATTGGCTATATTCCTCAGGACCCTTTGGTTGCCCTAAATCCAACCCGGACAATTGGCAAACAATTGCTCGATGGCCTCAAAAACGACAAACGCTTTAAGTCAAAGCAAGAAAAAATTGACTTTTTAGTTAAGCTGCTTGAATCTTTTGGACTTGAAAATGCCAAAAATCGCTTTTATTCTTATCCACATACCTTATCTGGGGGAATGAAACAACGGGTAGTAATTGCAATGGTAGTAGCCGCTCAACCTTCAATTATTATTGCCGATGAGCCCACCACCGCCCTTGATCCGACAGTTCAGTCTTCTGTTTTGGCACTTTTAGATAAAATTCGCCATCAATATAAAGTTTCAATTATTTTTATTTCCCATAATATTTCAATAGTTGCTAAATTTTGTGACTATATTTATGTAATGTATGCTGGCCGGGTTGTTGAAAAAGGAACTCGCCAAGATATTTTTACAAACCCAAAACACCCTTATACTTGAGCACTAATTTCGGCAATTCCGGAGGGTTCAAAAAAAGAAGAACTCTATACAATTAGTGGTTCACCGCCTGATTTAAGAAATCTAACAGCTGGCGATCCTTTTGCGCCAAGAAATGAATATGCTCTTGAACTTGATTTTGAAAAAGAACCGCCACTTATTAAAATTTCAGAGAGCCATTATGCTGCAACTTGACTTTTACATCCTTCTGCGCCAAAAGTTGAACTAAATCCTGAATTAAAAATGAGAATAAAATTATTTAAAGAAGTATTATAATGGAAATTGCATTACAGACAAAAAAATTAGAAAAATATTTTATAAACAAATTTGCAACCGTCAAAGCTGTTGATGGAATTAATTTATTGCTAAAAAAAGGACAAATTTTAGGCATTATTGGTGAGTCAGGTTCAGGAAAAACCACAATTGGTCGCTGCCTTGTTCGTCTTTATGAAAATTTTGGTGGTCAAGTTCAACTTTTAGGTCAAATTATTTCGGGTAAAAAACTCTCACGCAAACAAAACCTATTTTTACGAAAAAACATGCAAATGATTTTTCAAGATCCTTTTTCTTCACTTAATCAGCAAAAAAATATTTACTCAATTTTAAAAGAAACACTCGTAATTAACGGCGTAATTAAAGCCAAAATCAAAGATATTTTTCTTGACTGAAATGATCTAATTTTTCATTTTAAACGCACTCTTGAAAAAAAATATCTTGAAATTGAACTTTTAATGCTTCAAGGTCAAAATCACGAACTTGAGCAATTTTTTGACTACTGACAAGAGCAAATTAAAATAATTGAAGATGAACTTGAAAAATTTAGTCCACAAACTGATAATCAAAATTTAAATAATGAATTTTTTAGTCAATATTTACTTTATTTTGAACGCAAACAAAAACTTTTTGGCAGTATTTATAATTTAGCTTATGAAAATGTGGCAAAATTACACGATTATTTTTACGAAATTCAAAAAATTTACCGTAAAAAAGAGCAAGCAAAAGTTGAGGCCGAATATCGTCAAGCACTCAAAGATGTCGAAGATCTAAGATCGCTAATTAAAGCCCAAAAATCATTTTTCAAAAAAACACTCAATGAATCAGGGATTAATTTAAAAAAACAAGCAAGTCAAGAACTATCTAAATTCACAGATCAAAACAATTTAGTTTCATCTTATATTGCTGAATTTTTTTACGAGTACAAAATTGCAAATAATAATGCTCTAACTTCAACTGATCTTAAAAAATATTCCTTTTTTAAAAAACAGGCAATAATAAATTGCCAAATTAGTAAATTTTTGCGCCATCACAGTCGAAAAATCTGGGAGAAAAATCTATTTTCCTTTTTGGAAATTAACCAAATCGAGCAAATCATTGAAACTTTGAATACTTTCAAAAAAACAATGTCAGAAAATTATAAAGACGTAATTTTTGACAAAACTAACGTAAAAAATTACATCAGCACAAAAGACTTTCGTGCTAAAATTTCTAGTCATCTTTTAAAAATTGAATTAAATACTTATCTTGAGACTGCAAAGAAAAATAAGCAAATTTTTGCTCAAAAAGTCAACTTTAAGACAAAATATCTCCAATTTAAAAATATTTATACTATTAATAAAGAAAGAGGAAATTCTAACGCTGACAATATTAAAAAACTTGCTGAGTTAGAAGAAATTTTGGCAAAAAAACAAGCTGAATATGATATAATTAAAAACGAATTTATTCAAAATTACAACAATTGACACAGCGAGCAAATGAAAGAAATTAGTTTTCAAAGACAAGCCCAAACTGATTTTTTTAGCAAAATTTCGCTCTTAGAGAAAAAAGTTCATGCAATTCACCAAAAATTTATTGCAAAAATTAAATCTGTCGGCCAATTTAGCGACCAAATTGGCAATATAAGTACCCGTTTTAACGAAAAAATCGCAATAATTAAGACGCTTAATGTTGAAAAAGTCAACATTAAAAATGTTTATAAAAACATTCAACTTTTTTATGGAATCAAAAAAGCGCCTTCATTTTTCTTGCTAAAGCGTTCAATTAAGAAATTTATTCTCAGCGAACTAATTTATGAAGCACTTGAAAATGTTGGACTTTTACGCTCATTTGCCTACCGTTATCCTCATGAGTTTTCTGGTGGTCAGCGTCAACGGATTGCTATTGCCCGAGCTTTAATTGTTGAGCCAAAAGTTATAATTGCTGATGAGCCAATTGCTTCACTTGATATTTCAATTCAGGCACAAATTATTAACTTGTTAAAAAAATTAGTTAAAGAAAAAAATCTTTCCTTAATTTTTATAGCCCACGATCTTTCTGTTGTTGAATATCTTGCTGATGAAGTTTTAATTATGCATGCTGGCAAAATTGTCGAAAAAGGTAAAACTGACGAAATTTTCCAAAATCCAACTCATCCTTATACAATTAATTTATTAAATTCAATCCCGAAAATTTCAAATGCTCACATTCCTTTTAGTCCAATTTTATTTAATAATGTTTATCTTGAAGAACAAAAATTTCCTAATGTTATTGAAGAATTAAAATTAACCCAAAACCATTTTGTCTATGGTACTAAAAAACAACTTGATTCTTGAACTTTAAAAAAAAGTTAAAACTGGCCAAAAATAAGTAATTTTTAGTCTAAAAACTTAAAATACTAAAGTTTACTAATATTATTTTTGATCATTTAGATCTTAAAAAAGCCCGCGACCGTGGATTTACTAGCAGTGCTTTTGGTCAAATCTTCAAAGAATTCAACATTCACAAAAAAGAACCTTAAATAAACTTCAATAAACAAATAAATTACCCCTTGAGTTTTAGCCAAGGGGATTTTATTATTTTAAAATTAACTCATTGCAAAAAAAAAAAAAAAATGTTTGGACTAAGAAAAAAATATGTTATAATAAGCAACACTAAGAATGAATTAATAAATTGATATTGAATTAGGGAGGATTTGATTATGTTTTTAGTTTGAAAAAATTAGATATTGCGAATCCCGAGTTTCCCAGTTTTAAGGCAAAAATTCACTTTTTAGTGAGTATAAAAATGAAAAAACACCCGTAAATCAATGTTTTTTTGAACGTAAAACCTTAATTTATATTAATGCATTTAATTGCATTTTAAGTAATTTTATGGTATAATTATAAATTATGAAAAAACAAAATAAAGATGGTTTTATTGAAGTAAACAAATTGTTTGGCAAAAAACCTAAATATTTTAAGGAAATTTCAAACATGAAATTTTAAACAAGTTATTTGGAAACAATCAATACTTTGATATCTTAATAAATTACTAATAAAATTGTAATTAACTTTTACCAAAAAACTTAAAAAATTGCCTAAAACCGGATGCTTTTTTGAAATTACCTTGTCAAACTGGGAAACTCAGGAATAAGCAACACTAAGAATGAATTAATAAATTGATATTGAATTAGGGAGGATTTGATTATGTTTTTAGTTTGAAAAAATTAGATATTGCGAATTATCCATTATATTTTTAAATATGATGGAATGCCTTAAATTTACCCGTTTAGAAATCTATAAATTTATGGCTTTTGATTATTGTTCTTTCAAAACTTCATATGTTTTTTTAGGCTCAATGCAAATAAAAATGAGTTTTCTATTTGCATTGAGTTTAAATAGTAGTTGTATTTTTTCGTGATTTTGTTATTTTGTCCTTAAATTAATTTTTGCCGGGGCGGTTTAACTAAAAAAGTAGTTTAAATATTTCATAATTTTGCTTTTTAAGTTAAGACTGGCCAAAATAACTAATTTTTAGTCTAAAAATTTAAAATACTAAACTTTTTTGTTGATAAAAACTTTTATGCTGGAAAATTTGAAAAAATTCTTTTTTTTGCCAATTTTTAATGTATAATTAATTGTTGTATTTTTAATTAAGTATCTTTATTTTTTTATCTAAACAACCCGAAAATCTTTATATTTTAAATTATTAGTTTGGAAATTATATGTCAAAAATTTTAGCAACCCCAAAAGCAAGAGCGATGGCTAAGCAAGCAAATATCGATCTTGCTGATCTTAAAATTGAAGGACGAAAAATTGAGTCATCCGATGTTGAGAAATATCTAAATTCTCTAAAATCTTCGCCCGCTCCTGCAGTCGAAGCTCCAAAAGTTGAGGTTCCTACTCCAAAAACCCAACCAGCCTCAACAACCATAGTAAGTCCAACATCAAAACTAGATGGAAGACGTGAAAAAATTGCACCAATCCGTAAAGCGATTGCAAGAGCAATGACAAATTCATGAAATTCTGTGGCTTACGTTAATTTAGTAAATCAAATTGACGTAACAGATCTTTGAAAACTTCGTAAATCTGTTTTAGAATCAGTGCAAAAAACAACTGGGATAAAACTAACATTTTTAGCTTTTATTGCAAAAGCAATTTTAATTGCACTTAGTGAATTCCCAATTATTGCTGCAAAATACGACGAAGCTGCAAATGAAATTGTCTATCCTGATACTATAAACCTAGGTTTGGCCGTTGATACTGAAGCTGGTCTTATGGTTCCAGTAATAAAAAATGCCCAAACTCTTTCAATCGTTGAAATTGCCAGTGAAATTGTTCGACTAGCCAAAGCAGCTCGTGAGCGTAAAATCAAACCAAGCGAAATGCAAGGTGGATCATTCACTATTACTAATTATGGATCTGTTGGTTCTCTTTATGGTGTTCCGGTAATTAATTATCCAGAATTAGCAATTGCTGGAGTTGGTGCAATTATTGATTCAGCCGAAGTTAAAGACGGACAAATTGTTGCAGCCAAAATTATGCATCTAACAGTTGCAGCCGATCACCGTTGAATTGACGGAGCAACAATTGGTCGTTTTGCCGCAAGAGTTAAAGAATTATTAGAAAAACCAGAAATTTTAGGAATTTTATAATGTATAAATTTAAATTTGCTGACATTGGTGAAGGGCTCCACGAAGGAGTTGTCGCCCAAATTTACAAAAAAGAAGGTGACCAAGTAAATGAAGGTGATTCGTTATTTTCAGTTGAAACTGACAAAATTACCGCCGACATACCTTCCCCAAAATCCGGAAAAATTGTTAAAGTTTTAATGTCTGAAGGTGATACAATTCACGTTGGCCAAGAAATTTATTATATTGATGATGGATCAGGTGATAGTGATGTTGCCGAAGTTAAAACTGAAGAGAAAAAGGAAGAAGAAGCAAGCGGAGCAAGTGTTGTTGGTGAAGTAAAAGTAAGCAATGATCTTTTAAGTTTTGATTTTGGTCCAAAAAAATCAACACCAAAACCAGCTAAAACTCCTGCCCCAAAAGCTGAAAAAGCACCTGAAAAACCTACCTCTTCTGTAAATACTGGCAAAGTTTACCAAGGTAAAATTGACCAAGAATTTGATGTAATTGTTATTGGTTCAGGCCCTGGTGGTTATCTTGCAGCTGCCGAGGCTGGTAAAAGCGGTTTATCAACTTTAATTGTTGAAAAAGAATACTGAGGTGGTGTTTGTTTAAATGTTGGTTGCATTCCAACAAAAGCAATGTTAAAAACTGCCGAAGTTCTTGATTATGTAACTCACTTTAGTGACTATGGTCTTGAAGGAAAAACTGATGTAAAAATTTCCTGAGAAAAAATGCACCAACGAAAAACTGAAGTTGTTAACAAATTAGTTGGTGGAGTTAAGGCAATTGTAAAATCAGCAAGAGCTACAAGCATTTTTGGTGAGGCCAAATTCCTTGGTGCACACGAAATTTCAGTTGAAGATAAAGTTTATCGTGGAAAACATATTATTCTTGCAACTGGATCACGTGACCGTAAATTGAATTTACCTGGTTTTGAACAAGGTTACCAATCTGGAAAAATTTTAACTTCAAAAGAAGCAATTAATCTTGAAGAAAAAGTTAGTTCAATTGTAATAATTGGTGGCGGTGTTATTGGTGTTGAATTTGCCCAAATTTTTGTCGCTGCTGGTGTTAAGGTAACAATTTTACAAAATCTTCCAAGACTTTTGGCAAATCTTGATAGCGAAATTTCACAAATTATTACAAAAAATTTAACTGACCGTGGTGTTAATGTTGTCCTAAATTCTAATATTATTAGCTATGAAAATGATAATATTATTTACGAGCTTGACGGAAAAAGACAACAAATTAGCGCTGATAAAATTTTAGTAAGCATCGGTCGTGAGCCAAATTCTGAAGGTCTTAGCGAAGTTGGAATTGAACTTGATTCTCGCAAAAGTGTTATTGTTGATGATCAATGCAGAACAAACGTAAACGGAGTTTATGCAATTGGTGATCTTACTGCAAAAGCAATGCTAGCCCATGTTGCTTACCGTCATGCCGTTGTTGCAGTAAGCACAATAACCGGAAAAGGTGAAAAATATAACGATAAAACCGTTCCAGCTTGCGTTTATACTCATCCTGAAATTGCTTCAGTTGGTCTAACTGAAGAACAAGCAAAAGAACAAGGTTATGATTTTGTTGTTGGAAAAGCTAGTTTTGCTCACATTGGTAAAGCAATTGCTGCCGGAGATGCCCACGGATTTGCTAAATTAATTGTTGATAAAAAATATGGCGAAATTCTTGGTGCTCACTTTATCGGCCCAGTAGCTACTGATATGATTTCAGAAATTGTCGTTTCAATGGACGCAGAAGTAACAATTCATGAACTTGCAGCAGCAATTCACCCACACCCTACTTATAGCGAAGTAATTTGAGAAGCGGCTCGTGCTGCACAAGCAAAACTAAAAAGATAAAATCAAAAAATTAACTAAGTCAATTGATTTTTTCAATGCATCAAAAAAAGGAAATTATTTATTTAATTTCCTTTTTTCATTTTAATACAAAAAATAACCACAGATAAATTTACTTATCAAAATTCAAATTTATCACCAGAAAAATTAGTTCCAAATCAAACCAAAAAACTAAAAAAGTAACCAAAAAAAAGACGCAAAAATTCAAAATTAGGATGTAAAAAGCAAAAAATAAGAACCTGAAGACTTAATTGACACAATTTCTCACTAGTTTTTTGATTAGGTTTTGGAATTTATACTGCCAAAGTTAGCCAAATAACCAACACAAAAGCTTTTGTTTTTAAGCATCAAAAAAAATAATCAGAAAAAAATAATTATCTGAGTTTTTTATAGTTATTTAGTGTATAATTTAAATTTTATTTTCTAGTTTGCTCCTTAACTAATTGGACCAATCTAATCGATTTTTATCAAAAAATCTGGAATAACAAAAAGAAGCGGGGTAAAATAATGAAAAAAAATATCTCAAAACCTGATTTTTCTAAAGCATTCAAAATATTTTTAAGTTTTAGCACCTTATCTTTAACAATTTCTGGAATTACTTTGATTGGTATAAAAAATCGCGATAAAACAGATCAAATTAACATACCAATTACCCACTCGGTCCAAGAAACAGAAGAGCTTTTGGATAAAATTAATTATTTATCATTAGGCGATTCGATTTCTGCTGGTTTTAACTGAGATTATTCTTTTGATGTTAGAGGTATGCTTGATGAAAATAATCAAGTAAAAGGACTTTCGTATCCTGCCTTTTTTGCTAATTTTATTCAGAAAGTTAACCCAAATGCCCTTAAATCATTCGATAATTTGGCCCTTTCTTGAACAACAATCACAGATTGACTATATTTACTTAATCCAGAAAATGAAAAATACAAAAATTCAGACAAAACACATTTTCGTTTCAATTATCATCTAGACAAAAAATTAAATTCGCCATATGGGCAGCAAATTCGTGAAGTTTTTGATGACTTTTCGGCAACAAGTTTTCCAAAACTCCACAAAAAAATTCAAGAATCAAATTTAATAACACTTTCATTAGGGGCAAATGATTTAATTGAATCTATTGATTTTCGTGTAATTGCAAAACCACTCCAAAAACTTGCTACAAAAGCTGAAGCAAGTTTTGAATTTATGCAAAATATTGAACTAACCTACCAAAAAATTTATCGAAATTTGCTAACTTTAGTTGAAAATTTGCGTAAAATTAATCCTAATGTTCGAATTGTTCTAGTCGGATATAATTCTTTGACATCCAATATTGTTAAATTTTTTGAAAAATTACTAACAAATGAAATAGGTTTACCGGAAAATTACGCTAATTTAGCAATAAAACGTTTAAATTCAACAATTAGACAAGTTGCCAGAGTTCAAAAAGTTCAGTATGTTGACTTGTATAATGAAAAAATTTGACAAGAAAATCCAAGCGAATTTGCAACAAAAGAATTGGATATTCACCCTTCAACAAAAGGTTATAAAAAAATGGCTCAAGACCTCTTGTTCAAACTTGCTTTTGATCAAGATATTCCATTTAGAAATGAAGCAGACCAAAAATTAGGTTGAGATAAAGATTATGTCGAAAAAGATTTAAATAATTACCGTCGTATTTTAAATATAGCGCCAAATTCACAAATTCTTGAGGCCTTAAGTCTTGAAGGCTCAACTGATAAGTTTATTTCTAAGACCTCTCAAATTGAAACAAGAACGACTGCAGATATTCAAAAAACTGAAAAATCACCACTTGAAAATTTTGTAAATGTGATATTAAATAATAATTTTGGTGATTTTTTAAGCCGTTTTGTCCAGTTAGGACTCCAAAATAATCCAGGCGTGCAAAAAACTTTAACTGATTTTTGAAAGGAAAACCAAAAAGCTGGCGCTTCATTTGCCCAAATTTTGCAAAAAATTTTCTCAAGTGGCTTTTTTAGTCAAATAATTGCGCGTTTTCAGACTTATGTTCAAAATATTATTAACACTCAAAACTGAGAAAAAGCAACAATTTCTGATTTAGTTAATCAAATTTTTGCCGACTTTGATGAAAAACAGATAATTGATGTTTTAAATACTGTTGTAACTTCTGAATTTGCCAGTGAAAATCCTGAAAAAACTAAAGAACTAATTTTTGCTTCTATTTTTGGTCAAAGTTTAGTTCAGGATCTTATAATTAACAATATTATCCAAGTTGATGTTGCATATAAAGATAATTTGAAGGTAGTTTTTACTTTTGATTCTATTAGAAAACTATTTACAAAAATAATTACTGATTTTCAGCTTCGCGCTGATGAATATAAAAATTCTGGCAGTTTTCAGCAAATAATCCAAACTTACCTTGAAAATCCAGAAAATGACGCTGATAATGTTAGTTTTATCCGCAATTTTATCTCAGAAACACTAAAGCATCATGACTCTGTTCAGGTTCTAGTTGGAATTATTAACGACAATTTTAACTTTAATTTGCCAAAAGATGATCAAGATTCGCTCACTGATCTTTTAGTTTCGCTCGCTGATGTTATTGTGCGAACAAATGTTTGGACCAAATTGAATGATCTTGCTGCTAAAAACTTTTTAGATGTTATTAAGCAAAGTGATTATAAAAATGTTACTGAGAACATTTCATCAATTTTTTCTGACCAAATTTATACAAATTACACAACTTTTTTTAAAGATTCCAAAAATTTAATTGATTTATTTCATGAACTTTTAAGTTTTGAATTAAGCAATAATCAAATTGAATCACTTAAAAAATTACTTAATAAATTTTACCCAATTTTAACAAAATTTGACCTAAGCAACTTTATCGATAGTTCTTCACCAAATTTTGCTAGTTTTTCCTTCCTTTTTGATTCAGCCAAAGATTTTTTAGTTTCAAATTCATTCAAACCTTTATCAGATATCGTAAATTCTGCAATTAATGATTTTTTAGTAAATAAAAGCCAATATCAGCGAATTGATGATTTAAACCGTTTTGGTTTTCAATTTTTAGCTAATAATTTACCAAAACTTGAAGAAAATATTTACGCTTTTATTGCAAAAAATGTCCAAGACGAAAAGTTCTTAACTAACCTAATTAACTTAATTAGCAATTCACTGACTGATCAAGGTCTAACACCTAAGTCAATTGAAACTTTTTCGCAAATTATTAGACTAATTTTTGAAGACTTTTATACTAAATATCAAATTTGAAAAAATGATAAAACAAGTCCGACTAACAATTTAATTTTTGATTTTGTTAAAGGCGCAATAAATACTTTCGAAGCCTTTACAAAATCAAATTTTGACGAGTATGATTTTCTCAAAAATAACCTTGAATCGGCAAGAAAAGCAAATAATGAACCACAAATTCAAGAATATTCAGCAAAAATCGCACTTTTGGACCAACAACTTTCATTTCAAAATTTTTCTAGTTATTTTTTAAACAATTTTTTTAGTCAAGAACAAATTTATTCACTTTTAAAAAGTCTTGCCGGCCTTAATTTTCAAAGCAAAATTTCCAATCAAGATTTGGTTTTATTTTTCAAAAACCTTTTTGATCAAACATTTTTACATAAGCAATTAATCGGAAAATTAGACCAAAATAGTTTTTTTAGCAATAAAACAATTCAAGAACCCCTTTTAAATATTTTATCTAACTTCTTTGAATCTTCAGAAGTTGACAAATTACTTTCAAGCCTTATTGATTATTTTTTTGACAATAAAAAGTTTGAAGAACACTCTAATTTTAATTCGTTAATTGAGAATTTTCTTAAAGAAAATGCTCAATTAATTGAAGAAGTTTTTACACTTTTTTTAGGCAACACAGCAACTTGAGAGTCAATTTCCCAATTTTTACAGGCAGTTTTGGATGCATATCAACTAAATTTATCACAAGAATCTGTTAATACAATCTTAGGACTAGTTCATGATATTTTGACAAAACTAAGGGATTCAATTCTAAGTATTCAAAGCGAAACAACAATTCAACCGCCGTTAATAATAAAATCATTAATTACCATTATTTTTGATGCAATTTCTAATAATCCAACCCCTAAAAAGTCTGTTATTGAGACTTTATTTGACAGTTTTAGCGTTGATATTGCAAATAATTACTATTCTTCTCCAGAGCCAACAAGTACCCAAGATCCAACCAAAATTACTCCAGATAAAATTTCTTCATTAATTGCTGAAGTAATAAAAACTCAGCCTATTTCAGAGCAAATTCGATCAAGTTTTTCAAGCATTCCAGATGAATATCGTGAAGATATTGTTCCAATTTTTGATTCATTTTTAAAATCTGATGGACTTAAAGATTTATTTAATTCCTATTTTAAAATAGTTGCAAAAGCAAATATTAATAAGCCATTGGATAATTTTTCATTAATTAAGTCTTTATTTGAAAGGCAACATTTTAATAAAATTATTGGTGAATTTATTGTTAAATTAGACGAAAAAAAGAATAATCTAACAACTAATTTTGCAAAACTATCACAAAAAATTTTTAATACTCAATTTGAAGAAACAGAATTTGAATCTTTTTTCAAGCTAATTAAGAAAATAATTCAAAATAATATTGAAAGTCATTACACCGATGAGCCAGAATTAATAGATATTTTTTCAGACCAAGCTCAAGCAATAAATGTGAGTCAAGATGTTGGTGATTTTCAAATTCAAGCTCAACCATTTAGCGATTCTGGTACTGAACAAGAATCGCCAAATTCATCTCCAACAGAAACACAAAATCAAATCCCAGTCAAAAAGACTGCGAATTATTCAAAACAAAATGCTTTTTTAACAAAAATTATTACTGTTTTGACTAAATTAACCAGCGGTCAGTTTTCTACTTCAAATTTGAACTCATTACTAGAAACTGAGATTGCAAATGAAGAGTTTATCGTTGAACTAATCAAGCAAATTGGAACAGTTTATAACCAAATTGATCAATCAGAAAAAGATAATATTTGAAAAATACTGACAAAAATTTTTAAATCTGATTTTTTCAAAGAAAAAATTGAACTATTAAGTGTTGGAAATATTGCTAGTTTTTCAATCTTTAGCGGCCTATCAGAACAAACCAAAGAAAAAATTGAGCCAACATTTAAAAGTTTGTTGCTAGAATTTTTACCAAATTCTGCAAATAAACTTTTTATTTTTCGAATTTTAGATCATATAAATAAAAATCAAGAATCATTTAAAGAAGTAAAAACTTTTTCAGCAATCTTAACTAATTTTTTAACTAATGATAATACTAATAAAACTACCGACCAAAGCCAGAGTTCGCAAACTCAAACTAATAACCAATTTCTGAAGGCATATTTGTGACATGTGCTTAATTTTTTAGTAAAACATGATGGATTTTTAGATATAGCCGTTGATATAATTGCCTCATATTTAAACTTAAATTTAGACAGCAGCAACCCAAATTTAACCACTAAAGTTCAAAATCCAAGAGAGATTCCTAAAACTTTCTTAAAAGAATTTATTGGTCTTGGCTTTGATAATCCATTAATTTCTGATATTTTAGATCAAATGTTAGGAGCGGTTAAAACTTTAGATTCAAGTAAAGAAGCATCTACTTTTTTCAGTGCCATTTTTAGTAAATTAGATTTTGCAAAATTAATTAATCTTGATTTAGTTGTTAAAATTGAACCAAAAATTAGTGTAGATGACTCAACAGGTCAAACTCCAAGCGATCAAAAACAACTAATTGATGAACAAAATTTATCATTAAACACACCAATTGGACAAAAAATATCAACTAAAACACTCGCTGATTTCTTTGATTTAATATTTTTAGCCTCACCAAACTGAGATAATAAAAAACAAAATGAAGCTTCGCCAATTTTAAAAGAATTAAATCATATAAAATACACCGGAATTCAATTAGAATCAATTTTTAAATCAGGTCAAAAAGACCCTCAACTTGAAGCAATTTCAAAATTATTTTATAGAATTTGGCACTCTGAGGGCACAGGTTCTAACAGAATATCAATCAGTAATTTCAAAAATTCATCAAAAGGAAGACTACTTTATAGATTGGTGTTAATTCTTCTTTTTTATACATATGAATCAAGAATTTCTAATGCTACTTATTTAATTCGAACTTGAGGGTTCTATGGAGGTGCTTTGTCTTCCTATACTGCATCTGAAATAATCCGTACTTCATTGCAAAGCGGTGAGCAATCAAATAAAAGTAAAACTACTGATAATAATTATAAAACCTTTATTAACAATGTAATTGGCGACCCTGTAAAAAGTAAAGGTTGGTTTTCAAACACCTATTATAAATCTCATGACGTAAAATTAAACGATATGCTAACAATGATTTATTACAATAAAGAAAAAAATCGTTTTTCTAGAGACACAAACCAATCTAACTTAAAAGACCAAATTTTACAACAAATCCATGATGGAACTTATCCTGTTGATTATACAAACCCTAAAAAATAATAACTAGTTGAATAAAACTTTTATTAACAAATTTTTTTCTATCAAAAAGCTTAGAAATATTTTTGTATCATCAAGTCGTTTCTACTATAATCACCATGAAAGTCTACTACTTGAATTTTTTCATCAAAATCTTGTCAAAATTAGAAGAATCCTTTCAAAATTGATTGTTTTTCCCGCTATGTTTATAATTTTCTGGAAAAAATTTATTTTGAAATCGAAAAATTCAGTAAGCAATCGGCTTGCTTTAAGGTTAGGCACAGATAAAAATCAATTAATTTAGTACATTATTTTACTTTTTAGGAAATCTTAAAAATTTCCTAAAAAGTAAAATAATTCTAGTAAACCTAAAAATTTAAGTAAAAAAGTGCCTAAATTATAGCTAAAATCACAAATATTTTAAGAATTTATGACAAAATTTTATATTAAAACTTAAGGCCAATAATAAAAGCTAATTTGCTAATAAGAAAAAATTATTTTGATATTTTAAAAAATGAATCGGTATAAAATAATAATATCGACTAAATTTATGGTATAATTTCACAAAATGAAAACCTCAAAAAATCGCTATCTTTTTGTTCTTGATCTTGATGGCACAGTGCTTTCTGATAGTGCAAATTCTGAAATTCATCCCGATACTGAATCAGAAATTAAACGCGCTGTTGAATTAGGGCATGTTGTTTGCATTCTGACAGGAAGACCCTGAAGATCAACAAAACCAATATACGAAAAATTAGGTCTAAAAACAATTGTTGCTAATTTTAACGGCGCTTATATTCATAACCCAACTGACTCTGAATTTATTCCAACAATTAATTACATAAATTTGAACGACATTTTATATATAATGGGTGACAAACGAGTAAAAGCTGAAACCTCAAATGTTGCAATTGAAGGGCCTGGATGAGCTAAAATCAAAAAACGCGATAAACAATTAGAGCAAGTTTTTGGATTTGACCATATTAAAAATCTAAAGCCTGGTCTAAATTACAATAAAATACCCTTAAAACCGACTTGTTTAATTCTTGATACAAAACCAACTACAAACATAAACGATTTTAAATCATATTTAGAGCGACGCTATGGTGATCTAGGCGAATTTTCGGCTTGATCAAAAGGAGAAAATCACACATACGTTTTTGATATGACAGCAATTGGGGTTAATAAATCTAAAGCAGTTTCAATGCTTTCGCGCTATTATAAAATTGACTTAGAAAATATAATTTCAATTGGTGATAGTTACAATGATATTGGTATGTTTGAAATTGCAACAATTTCTGTTGCAATGGCAAATTCGCCTCAGCAAGTAAAAAGGAATGCAACCGTTATTCTTAAAAAAACAAATAAAGAAGGTGGCGTTGGCGATTATATTCGCCGTTTTTTAAAAAATCCTACAAAAGAAATTGAAAAATCAAAAAAACGTAAAGAAACGCGTTCATCAGTTACATTTGAAGCAACCGAGTATTAAAAAATGAAATTAGAAAAAATTGCAATTTATGGCGGTTCATTTAATCCCGTTCATAAAGCTCATATACAAATTGCAAAAAAAGCAATCGATTTTTTAAATTTAGATATGCTTTTTTTTGTCCCAAATTACATAAATCCGTTAAAAAATACTAAAGAAAACAACATTGATCCGTCATTTCGTTTTGAAATGCTAAAATTAGTGCAAATTGAAAAAACACAAGTTTGTGATTATGAAATTAAAGCCAAAAAAATTAGCTATACAATTGAAACAGTAAATTATTTTAGACAAAAATATCCTGATGCAAAACTTTTTTTAATAATAGGTTCTGATAATCTTGCCAGTTTTAAAAAGTGGAAAAATTACAAGGAAATTCTTCAAAAAGTCCAACTTGTTGTTTTTAATCGTAAAAATTATCCTGATTTAGGAAATATTAAACGTTATAATGCCTTAATTTTGCCAACCCAGCTGCCCAATTTTAGCTCGTCACAAATAAGAAGTGGAAACTTTTTTGGCCTTGATCCAAAAGTAAATGCTTTTATTGGCGCTAATTTTTTATATGCTAATTCAATTCTTAAAGCTTTTCTTGGTAATTCAGACCGATTTATCCATTCAAAAAATACTGCCGAACTTTCAAACGAGTATGCTAAAATTTACGGTTTGGATTCAAAACAAGCTTATTATGCTGGCTTATTTCATGATTTAACCAAAAAATGAACCAGACAAGAACATATTGATTTTCTTAAATCCCAAAAAATTGATGCCAGCGATCTTCAAGACTACGAACTTCACCAACTTACAGCTTCAATTTGACTAAAAAATGTTTATTTATTACCTTTTGAGCAAATAATCCGTGCTATTTCTTGTCATACAACCCTTTGTTTTGAAATGTCATTATTTGACAAGGCAATTTATGTCGCCGATAAATTAGCTCGTGGGCGTCGATTTTCAGGTATTCAAAAATTACGCGCCTTGGCAAAACAAGATTTAAATAAAGTCTTTAGCCAACTTGTAAGAATGTCCAAAATTAAGCATGAAAATATGATAAACTCAAGCAATCAAATGAAACTATATGAAAAACATCAAAATTAAAACCGCTATTTTTTATGCTGATAAGCAAGAA
The DNA here is from genome assembly GCF_035918255.1 of Mesomycoplasma ovipneumoniae. Taxonomy (NCBI): domain Bacteria; kingdom Bacillati; phylum Mycoplasmatota; order Mycoplasmoidales; family Metamycoplasmataceae; genus Mesomycoplasma; species Mesomycoplasma ovipneumoniae. Next base: position 448,219 of record NZ_CP142136.1, read on the forward strand.
CAAGTAAATTTAGAGTTACTTGGTGCAAAATTTATAGAAAATGTTAGTGTTTTAGACCTAAATTTTCCAGTTTATGAATATAAAAATATTTATTTTTTTTATATTCATTCACAAATTGGCTTAATTAATTCGGCAATTTTTGCCCAAACAGTTGCAGTAAAATTTTTAATTACTAATATAATAAATTATGGCGCTTGTGGTGGAAGTTCATCAATTGATTTTTCAAAAATGAAAAATCAATTGATATTTCCCAAACGTTTTTATCTACTTGATGCAAAAACACCTTGATATCAGCCAGGTCAACTACCATTTGAACCTAAATTTTACGAGAATAATTTAATAGCTGATCAAAATTTTAATTTAGGTTCATCAAATAGTTTTATTTTTGAAGAAAATCAAGTAAAAGATTTTCAATTTGTTGATTTTTTTGATATGGAAGCATTTTCTTTTGCTCAAATAAGCGCCAAAAATAAGTTGAATTTTTATTGCATTAAATATCTGAGCGATAAAATTGGCCAAAATCTTGATATTTCCCAAGTTAATTTGAACATAAAACAAGGCGCTCAAAATGCCGCTAGATATGCCTTAGCTCTTCTTGAGAAAATATAAAAAATATTTGTTCACTATTATAAATTTGTAAAAACAGTTTGAAAATTAAATTATTAGTTTTCAAACTGTTTTTATTTTAAAGTGTGGTTTAAAAACTGACAATTATTCAGTTTTTTACGCAAACTTTTTTAAAAAAGTTAGTAAAAATTGCTAAAAATTTTTCAAGCAAATCGTAAATAAAAAATTTATTATCTGAATTTTTTATACTAATTTATGTTATAATAAAAATATAAAATAAGGTTTATCATATTTAGTTGATAAAGTCGGAGAATTAGGACATAATAAAAATTTATAGTTAAAATTTGAAGAACAATATCAGTCTAAAATATCATATGGAGATTAAATAGAAAAACTCTCTTTAATAAGTAAAACAAAATATTATTTAGTGATTAGACCTCATATTGCAAAATAAGGAGGAAATTATTGAAAAACATCAATTTAAATTTTGGTTCCTTAGCATCTTCAAACTTGAGTTAATAAGATATTCACAGAAGAATCGGGAATATACCGAATCCTAGTAAAGAAATATAAGTATTTGCTTTTTGAAATTGGTAGATGATAATTTGGCGGTTTTATATGTTTTTAAACAAAAATAAATTATTTTTTACAGCAGCTATGCTAGCAACTCCTTGGTTACTTCCTATAATTATTCTTGCAGTTCAAAATTTTTCTTTTGGACATAAAGCAAATTTTTCTAGTCAACATCCACAAAAACCTATTATTTGAGTCGATGATAGTGATGATCTAATTAAATCAAATATTTTTTCATATAATCATTTACTAAATATTGACAGCAAAAAAGCACCTTGAATTCAAAACTCTAAATGAAAAATGACTTTTCTACAAAATCCTGAAGAAATTCAAGAAATAGTAAAAAAATATTTATATTTTCAAGAACAAAATTTTGTCAATAATTGAAATGATAAAACAACTAAAAATTTAGCAACTTTTTTTTGGTAATCAATATAATAATAAAAAGAATGAATTTAGTTTTAAAGAATTAAAATTAGGAGAGTTTTCTGATAGATTTGACAATTTATTTTCTAATAATTTTTTAATCATTGAAAATTTTGACGATTATTTGGATTTTTTTAAAGAATTTGAAGACAAGCAAGAATTTGAAAGAAAGAATTTAAATAAAGATTTCTTTGATAATAACCTATTTCTAGTTTATGTAAAAGACGAGTCAAATGTTGTTCCTATTTTTAACAAAACAAGCCTAGAAACCAATTTATCACCAATAGATCTAATTACCTATAAAAATCAGAATTTAATTATTTCAATTGATCAAAAATTTTCAAATTATTTAAAAGAAAATTCTTCTTCTACTAGTAGAACACGCGAAAGGTTCCAAATTTTCTATAAATCAATTCCTAAAAATTCTTATAATAAATCATATCCGCTATCCTCAATAAAAATTACCGATATAGAAGATTTAGTTTTGTATAATTCACTAGACAAAACATCAGCAGAGTTTAGTAATTTTTTGGATTTTATTAATAAAAAAAACACAATTTTGTCAAGAAAAAACTTGAAAAAGAATAGATTTTATGCATCACAAATTGATAAAAACATATCTAATTTAAGTGAAAATAAAATATTTTCAAAGTTTAGCGAAGTAAAAGACTTGATAAATAACAAAAATTTATTGAAAAATGAGCACTGAAAAAGCGAATTTCACCTATCAAATTTATTTATACCCATAAAAACACAGGACAAAACACATAAATTTAATAGCTTCATCTTGCAAAAACAACAATTAAAAGAGATTTTCCAAGATGAAATTATTTATTGAGAATTTGATAAAAATTCCAAAAAAGTTTTAATTTATACTTTAAATTACAAAGACATTTTCCATCAAGTTGCAAAACAACCTGAAAACCTTAATTTTGATAACTTGTTACAATTTGAAAAAATTGATATTGGTGATATTGATGTTCAAGAAATTGAAATAAAAAAATTAAATTCCATCGAAGATTTCAATAATTTATACAATAAAACAGTGGTGTAAGTATGAAACAAAAGGTAAAGCAAATTTTTTATAGTTCTTTGTTATTAGCAAACTTTGTAGCCGCTGGGGTTGTTTCTACAATTTTGATCATTAATTATATAAGTCCTAAAAAATCAGAAACACTTAGTTTTCAGGATGTGTCTGATGCTGAAAATAAATTTTTTACTAGTAACACTAAGTCTGTGGGTTTTTCTAATCCGGCAGACAATCATTGATTTACTTCGCAATTTTGATCAGATTTGCTTCAAAAAAATCCACAAAGAGCTAACCAATTACGGCAAAAATATCCATCTTTTGAAAATAACTTGTTCAAAAACTCCGATAAGAATTCGCCCCTTATTAAATTAAGTAGCTTTTTTCGCTCTGAATTTAAGAAAAATAATGACACATTAGAATTTGACCAAATAACTGATCAAGGTGTATGAAAAGATAAAAAAATTATTAATAATTTTGTAATTTTAAAAAACTATAATGACTTTTTCTCATTTTTTTCAAAGATAAAAAACGATAATTTTTACAAAAGAGTACTACAAACACCTGATTTTTTTGAAAAAAAGTCAATTATTGCTTATGTTCGACCGATCTGAAATTATCAAGATTTAGCCTTTACATCAAAAGCTAAAAAACCATTTTTCAATCCAAATCATACTTTTTTTGATCCAAATAATCCCGATAATGTTGGGATTATGTCATTTGACTCAAAATTGGAAAAATTTTTTACTACCGGTCTTAAATATAACGAAATTATTGATCCTTTAATAGTTAATAATCCGGTTGTTTCGATTATTGTTTCAGATTTTTATACTAAAAAATTTAATATTTATTACAAAATTATAGACAAATCTATTGAAAATAGTTTTAGTCCTAAATTTGATATTCATATTAGCAAAATCGAAGATCTTGTTCTTTATAATAATATTGTTCGTGATAATGATTCTTCAAAATTCAAAGAATTTCTTTTAAAAAAACAGGAAATTTTAGATAAAAATAACCTAAAAAGCACAAGATTATATGCAAGAACAAATAAAAATCAACTAGAAGACCTAAAATTTTTTTCAACCTTAGAAGAAACAAAAAACCTAATTGTATCAATGAAAGATTCAATAAATTCAGAATGAGGTGGTGCATTTGTTCCTTCAAAACTTTTTATTCCAACAGAAGATAATTCCGAAGTTTTTAATAAATTTATTTTAAAAAAACAAGATGCAAAAAAAATTTTTGATGACGAAATTTTGTATTGAAAAGTTGATGAACAAGCTAAAAAAATAAAAATTTACACGTTTAATTATAAGGATTTATTCCCTAATTTTGCAATAGAGCCTCAAAATTTTAAAATTGAAAATTTAGAAAAACTTGAAAAAATTGATATCGGAAATACAACAATAACACAAATTGAATTTTCTAAAATTAAAACACTAGATCAATTCAATAATTTATATAATCAAATAATAACTAAGAAATAATATTAAAACCTTAACTAGTAGAAAAAATTCAAACAACTATTTTCTATTTATGATTTTGATTTTTGTTAATTTTTTCTAACATTTTATTTTGAAAAATCTGAAAAGATAATTGATCTCAAATAAAAATCTGGACTTTTATTTGCCAAGCAATAGTTGCATTTTCAAAATTTTGACCTTCTGAGTTTACCAGTTGATGGTAAAAATTCACTTTTTAGTGAATAAAAATATGCAAAAACACCGGTAAATCGGTGTTTTTTAACCGCAAACCTTAATTTTTATTATTTTAGAATTAACCTTTTGCAAAAAAAAAAAAAAAAATGCTTGGCCCAAGAAAAAATTATGTTATAATAAGTATCACTAAGAATAAGTTAATAAATTTTGATATTGAATTAAGGGGGAATTAGTTATGTTTTTTGCACAATAAACTCAGATAATGCCATTTTTCCATTATGGCTTTAAATTTAATGGAATGCCTTAAATTTAACCGTTTAGAAATCTATAAATTTAAGGCTTTTAATTATGGCTCTTTCAAAACTTCATATATTTTTTTAGGCTCAATGTAAGTAAAAACGAGTTTTATATTTGCATTGAGTTTAAATAGTAGTTGTTTTTTTATGATTTTTGTTAGTGTTTAGAACTAAAAAAGTAGTTTAAAAATTCCATAATTTTGCTTTTTAAGTTAAAATTTTAGCTTTTTTAGTTTGATTAATAAGCAGATTTTTCTTTCATGAGTGTTAGATTTAAAATTCGGCGTTTTTGCCTTGATAGTTATTTTCCCTGAGTTTTTAGGCATTTTTTTAGATCTTATAAAATTAAATGTTTATAGTTTTTATAAAATCCTGAATAATAAGGCTAATTTTTACTATTTAATAAAAGTAAAAATAAAAAAAATTCCAAACAATAAATGTTTGGAATTGTTGTTTAAAATTGTACTTTTTTACAAAAAGCCGTCTAAAAATGCTTGCTGGAAAAAATAGATAATTGCTCAAAAAGTTAAAGCAGTAAAACCCAAACCAACAATAACTGATACCCAAATAAATGATGATTGTAATTTAAGTCCGATTTTTTCTTTATTTTTTTTAAAAAAACTTGTCAATTTAGTCATATTTTATCCTTTTACCGTTGATCCTTGGCGTGAGACTGCGTTCATTATTCGTTTACGAAAGACAAAATAAGCAATGAACATTGGTAAAATTGTTAAAATCGCACCGGCCATTCTGATGTTTTTAAAATAGCCTCCGGGAATTTGGGCTGTTTCATCAGCAACCCCAACTTTTTGTAATAATCAAGTATTTAAAGTTGTTAAATCAGCCGAATTAGACTGTAATATTAAAAGTGGTCAAAGGGTTGAATTTCAAGCTGAAAAAGCAGTTAAAATTCCTACAGTTCAAATTGTTGGAGATATCATTGGTGTTGCAACGCGGAAGAAATATCTAATACCAGAACAACCATCAACCATTGAGGCTTCTTTAATTCGATCAGGAATTTCCTCAAAAGCATTTCGAAACATAAATCCGGAAAAAACTGAGGCAACAAATGGACTTGTTAGGGCAAAAATTGACTGAAAACCGTCATTTCAACCAAGCATTACCATAATTCGGTATTGTCCAATCAAAAGCGCAGTTTCGGGAAGAACTAAAATTGAAAGGAAAACAACTCAAGAAGCTTGTTTAAATTTTCACTTTCTTAGTGAAAAAGCATAGCCAAAAGTCATTGAGAAAAAAACTTTTGCAACCACAGAAATTAAAGTAACTAAAACCGTGATTCCTAAAGCGGCAAAATAACCAGACTGGGCAGCTTTGACAAAATTATCCCAAGCAAAATGATTAGGTCAATAAACCGGAATACGCGTGTCAAGAATTTGCTCTTCAGGTGAAAGTGAATAAACTAACATAAAATAAAAAGGAAAAACTATTAAAATTCCAAAAAAGAAAAGCACGATGAACTTGAGCAAAAAGCTTGAAATTGCACTTGTAATATTTCTGTTGCGAACTTGAGAATTAATTGACTCAGTTACTCTAGCGGTTTTTTTATCGCTAATATATTTTAGAATTTTTAATTTTATAATGAACATTTTTCTCCGTAATTTTGTCAGCTACTAAAAATATTGTGCTTAAAAACTTTTTGACAACAACTGAAAGGGCAATTCCAAAAACAAAAAGATAAATAGTCAGTGCACCTGCTTGGGCAAAGTTAGGTGTTCCGCGCACATTTTTGTAAATATATATCAATAAAGTTGCGCCCCCGTTACTAATTGCTTCAGTTTCGTTTGCAAAAATACCGATTGGAAAAACTTTAATTCCGCCGATAATTCCGATTGTAATTAAAAAGTTAATCGTTCTTGAAACTGAAGGTAAAGTAATTTTGAAAAATTGACGAACCGGACTAGCTCCATCAATTGCCGCTGCTTTATAAAGTGTCGGATTAACTGAAAGCATTGCGGTTGTTAAAATTAAAACTTCAAAAGCAAGACTTCTTCAAACTCCAGACATTAAAACAACTAAAAGTGCATTAAAAGATGAGGGATTTCCGGAATTTAGTCATCTTGTTGAAATACCAAAAAGACGGTTAATAAAACCAGTTTCACTATCAAAAATATAGGCAAAAGCAACTGAAACGGCAATACCTGAGGTTACATAAGGTAAAAAAAAGACAGTCTGTCAAAATCCACGGGCATATTTTCGATGTAGCGAGGCAATTGTCGAGGCAATAATTAAACTAATTATTAAGCCAAGTGGTAGCGCTGCTATTGAATAAATGACAGAATTTCGAATTGCAATATGAAAATTAGTATCAAGGGTAATTAAATCAACAAAATTATCAAAACCAAGTCGAGTATTACCGGCAATATTAGGATTAATTTCGATACTTAAAGACTTAGAAATTGAGTATAAAAATGGTAAAAAAGTAAAAATAAAAATAACTAAAATTGAAGGCAAAAGTATTAAAAAAGGCTTTCAAAAAGGTTGTTTTTGGTCCAAAATTCCTAGTTCAAGATTAGTTTTTTTAATTCGCTGTTTTAGGAAATATCTATTAATTAAATTCATTGGATTCGCTCCCTTGTTTGATAATCAAATAGATGTAATTTTCCTGATTTAATATTAAATTTGACAATTTCATCGATTTCATAGGTCGGTTTTTTACGCAAGATTATTGAAATTTGACCGATATTTTCAACATCAATTTTGGCAAGAATATCTTTTCCCAAATATTCAATCACGCTAATTTTGCCTTGAAAATTACCAGCTTCATTTTCAACTAAATCTTCAGCTCTAATTCCGACTCTTATTTTTTCATGATCATAATCTTTTAATAATTCAAAAATTATTTGATTATCAACAATGACACTTTTAGTTTCTTTGTCATAAAAAGCATCAAAAATATTCATCTCTGGAACACCTAAAAATGAGGCAACAAATTCATTTTTAGGGTTATGATACAACTCAGTTGGAGTTCCAATTTGCTGAACATATCCAGTTGACATACAAATAATTCGATCCGAAATTGACATTGCCTCTTCTTGGTCGTGAGTAACAAAAACAGTTGTTATTCCGATTTCAGTTTGAATTTTTCGAATTCACTGACGAGTTTGGACTCTTAGTTTGGCATCTAAATTTGAAAGCGGCTCGTCCATTAGTAAAATATCAGGATGTCGAACAATTCCACGGGCAATTGCAACTCTTTGTTGTTGCCCACCAGAAAGTTTTGTTGGTTTTTTAGCTAAATTTTTAGTTATTTCAACTTTTTCAGCTGTTCGTAAAACAGCACGATTTATTGCTTCTTTTATTGAAATATTATCATTTTGATACTCTTGATATTGCTTTAATTCTTGCTCGTTTAGTTTTGAAGTATTAAGCGAAAACTTATTAATCAAGTTTCTTTCATATTCTAAAAACAGTTTTAAAGTTTCCTTTTTGTAAGTTTTTGATTTAGTTTTAAGCGATTTTAAAAGCAACAAATTCGGTGAATGACGAGTATTTGTTTCAAGAAATTTCTTTTTTGTCTCAAGGTAAGTCTGCTCAAGATTTGCAAGTTTTCCTGAATTTTTAATTTGATTTTTTTCGTTTTCAATTTCAGTTTTAAATCAAAGCTCTTTTTCTTTTTTCTTTTGATTGAAAGCTTCAATTTGTTCTTGATAATCTAATTTGAGTGATTCAGCATCTTTTAGACTTGTTTTATTGCTAAAATTTTTATAACCTTGTTGAATTTTAGCAAATTCTATTTTTGAATTAGTAAGAAATTGTGCTTGCAATTTCTCAAGTTTTTCTAATTTTTCATATAAAAGTGCTTTTTGTTCTAAAAAGTTTTGTCTGGCGCGAACTAGTTCAGGAGCATTTTTTATTGCGTATTTTTCTTCCTGAATTTTGTTTTTATGAGCTTTTTTGTCAATTTTGGCTTGTTTTTTAATTTTTTCAACTTTTAATTTATAAGCTTTTCGAAAGGTAATTGCTTGTTGGATTGGGCAAATTTCCCCTTCTTTTTTACCAAAAATTTTTTTCCAAAAAGCTCAAAAAATTGACGCAGACTTGCCTAATTTTAAGAAATCAATAGTTAAATTTTTTATTTCAGCTTGCTTGTGTGCCTCAATTAAGAAATAATCGGTCTGAAGTTGATTTAAATTATGATAAATTTGTGTTTTAAGTTCGTTATAATCATGTTCTAATTGACGGTAAATATCAAAATAATCAAATAGTTTATTTTTGTAAATTTCCAAATCTTCAAGTGAAGCGCCATTTTTAGCCAAAACAATTGAATTAGCATTTACGCGCGCAAGCATCGATTTTTCAATTGCTTTTTGCTTTCATCTTGGGTCATTATGTAAAGCAAAAGCAATGTTCCCAAAAACATTTAAATGCGGATATAGGGCATAATTTTGAAAAACAAGACCAATTTTACGTTGCTGAGGTGACTTTCGAGTTACATCATCGCCATTGAAAATAATTTGACCTGAAGTTGGATTCAAAAGACCAGCAATTGCATTTAAAATTGTAGTTTTTCCCGAACCTGAAGGTCCTAAAAGTGTAACAAGTTCACCTTTGTAAATTTTAATATTTGCACTGTCAACAGCAAGTGTTTCACCAAAGTCAATTGTTAGGTCCTTAATTTCAATTGCAGGTATTGAAAATTTCGACTTATAACGACTATTTGAAGCCTGCCGAATTTTTTTAATCTCGGCTTCAAAATTATTTTTTTCGATTTTTTTATTATCATCTGTTTTTTTCATGTTAGTTATTATTTCCACTTTTTGTATCTTTTGAACTTTCTAACCTAAATTTATACCAGTCAACAACATTTCTATCTTTATTTCCTTCACCCAGAACTAAAAAATCAGAAATTTTTGCAAGACCTCGTGTTTTATAGATAGATTCAAGATTTTCATTAAGCGAAGATATATTTGAATCTTTTATTTTTTCGTAAATTCCGAACTTTTTATTAATGGAATTCTCAACTGCTGCTGCTTGTTTGATTGAATTATAATAATAAATTGTAGTCTGGTTAGTTATTCCCGAAAATCCTGATTGCAAAGTTGGAACCGCAAGTCCTGCTTTTGTTATTTCAACTCCATAAGATTTATGAAATCCATTATGACCAAAAAATAAACTTCCAACATAACGATTAAAAGAGCGCGCTGGACCTGTTTTTGGATAAACAAAATAAACTTCAGTGCCTACGGGCAACATTTTTTCGGCAAACTGAGTTGCTCGTGCGGCATATTCGGCCTCAAGTCCTTCGGTTTTTTTATAAGTTCCAGATATGGACGTACCTACCTCTGGAGTGTCAATACCTTCAATTCTGACATTAAAAACAGGTTCAATTAGGACTTCGCCAACAGATTTTAAGGTTGCAGTATCGCCATCAGTCCATTTTTGAATTTGAACTTTTTGGAGGTTAAAAAATTTTGAATCAGGCAAAATATCATCTTTAAATTTGAGTTTATCTTCTTCAGTTCAAGAATAATTTGGATTAAGAAATTTTGCAATGTCTTTGGCATATTGACTATCTTGGTTTTGCAAATCAAGCTCAGGATTTTGCGAAAAATCCTCTATTTTATAGTATTTTTGGGCCTGAAAGTAACCTTGGGGGCCTTGATTTGTTGTACAAGAAGCAATAAAAAAAGGGATAAAAGTAAAATTTATACTAGCAAAAAACAGCTTTAAAAAGTTTCTTTTCATAAGACAAATTTATCAGTTTATTTTTTTTCTCTAGCAAATTCAGGTCCTAAATTTTGACTCAAAGTATTTAAAAAACTGTTAAAATCAGGAACAGTGCCATTGGCTGCCTTAAGTGATTGCATTTGTGCAACGGTTGAGTCTAAATTTGAACGAAATACAGAGGATCTAGCATCAGCATTATCATAAACAAGTGAATATTTAGCTTTAGCTTGTTCATTATTAAAGCGACTAAATTGTTCAAGTGCTAACTTTTGACCTTTGTTTTCTGGCTTAGAAACATCGGTACTTAGTGTTGATTTTAGTGGTAATAAATATGAAGTTGCTTTTGAAAAATACTCAACAGGAGTTATTTTTCCGTATTGTCCGCCAAAGTCAACTTTTTCAGTTAGGATTCAATTTACAAAAGCCTTAACAGCACGGTCTTCTTTTTCATTTGCGTGAATAAAAATCAAATCAGGACCTTGGGCAGTAACAGCAGTAATTTTTGAATTATTGTCAAATTTGTGTGGTGCTGCTAAAATATCCATTTCCTCTTCGTTAAGTGAGCTAGAAGCCGATGTCTCTTCAATTCCATTATATCCGGTAATTACAATTGGCTTAAATTTTTCTGTTGCATCAAGAACTTTGTATGATCCTTCGATGATTCCAGAAGGAGTTTCATCTCGTGAAGTAAAATAAAACAACTCTTTTTGAGGGTTTTGTTCTAAAAGACTTTTAATTTCAGCTAAAATTGGTTGCTTAATTTTAACGTTGCTTTTTTTATCAATTGCTTTAACTGTAATTTCTTTTGAGATGTCTGCTAAATCTGATGCTTTAATTACTGCAGCAAATCTTGGTGAAGTTGGGGAGTAAATATGTCCAGCATCTTTGAAAGTAAAACTTACTTTGTAATTTTTAGAGTTTGCTCTTATATAATTGTGGTGAAATCCAGCTGTTGATCCAATTGAAAAAAGTTGTTGATGATTACGGAAATAAGTTGAATTATATTCACCAGGAGCTGTAAAATAAATTGACTTATCAGCCATTCCTTTGGAAAGTAGATCATAAATTTGCTTTAAATTTTTGTATCTGTCTGTCTCAGGTTTGTTGAAAAATGATGTATAACTAATAAGATTTTCTTTTCGATTTAAAACGGTAACTTCTTTAGATTTATCATTTTCTGACAAAGAACGTGAAAGCCCATAAATTAAAGTAGCTGCATTGTCAATCCCTAAAACTGATTTTGCCGCAGTTAGACTTGAACCTTCAAGTGCTTTTGGAAATGCTTTAACAATTCTTGAAGATAATTTCTGCAAATCACTAAAGTTTTCAATATCAGATTTTTTAAATTCATAACCAGAAAGACCATCTGTGCTTGGCACGTATTCTTTTCAAAGTTTTTTAATTTCGCTAACATCGTCAGTCTTTTGACCCGCTAATTTGGTAAATTCTTCAAAAAAAGCTTTGTCTTCAGCTTTAATTTTTGCTGGATTTTGGTCTTTCATTGCCTGCTGAATAATTCAGCCAAATAAAACTTTATTTACATATAAACCTTCAGAGGATTTTCCAAATGGAAGAGTATAGACTCCTTTTTCATCAAGAAACGGAATTTCTGAGTTAATTTGTAAAAAGTCTTCAATTCCTTGCTCTTTTAGGAAATTTTTGGTATTTTTTTCACTTTCATCAGTTGGATCTTGATCTGATTTTAAATCAGAAACAATCGGAATTGCCATTCTATATTTATTTACAATTGCTAATAAAGATGAATAATTTGTAACAATATTAGGTAATTTAAGCCGATCTTTTGTTTCTAAAAAAGTGTTAATTGAATTAGATGCTCCTGAATATCCCCCTTGAAAGGATTGTTCTTTCATTTTTATAAAATCAGACTTATCTTTTGCAGTTGTATTTCAAAGTTCGATAATTTTATTTAATGCTTTAATTTCATTTCCACTTGAAGAAAAATTGTGACCAAAAACTAACTCACCATCATCTTCAGTGTCAAATCTAGCTCCATCTGAACCGGAAAAAACACCACAAGAAGCAATAAGTCCAACTGGTGCTAAAACTGATAAAGAAGATAAGAAAATTCGACTAATTTTCTTTGCTATGTTATTTTTATGCCTTAATTTTGTACCTTTTTTAGTATGTGTGTTCATTTTTTTCTCCTTAGAATTTTATTTTTGTGTATTTTTTTCTGTTTTTTCTTTGTTTAACTTAACTGATGCGCCGATATTCTGCTTTAAAATTTTAAGAAAAGTATCAAACTCAAGATTTAAATTCGGGTTGGCTAAAAACTGATTGTAAAGTTGAGAAATACTTCCTAAAGTTGCTTTTCGGAAAACATTTGAGTCAATTCCTGCAGGTTCGGTAAAAACTCGATATTTTTCAGGGTTTTTTAACTGATTTTGGAATTGTTCATAAGCAACTTTGAAAGCATTATTCGCTGCAAACGCTGGATTTTCATCAAAATTTGATTCCAAATTTGCCTTAGTTGGATTTATGTTTGAAGCTGAAAATGCTAAAAAATCGCTCGGAGTTACAACCATTTTTTTGTTATTTGCTCCGTTAAATTCAATTTTTTCCGAAATAAATCATTTAACAAAGTTAAGTGTGGCTTCATTTTCGGTTGGATTATTGTAAAATCCAATCAAAGATGGTCCTTGGGATGTAACGATATTAAATTTATTTGATTCTTGTGTTTTTGAAGGTTCGTTGAGAAACTCTAACTCGTCTTCATTAAGTTTTTTAGGTGAACCTGAAAAAATAAAAGCATTTTCAGGTTGGTTAATGAGTTTAACTTTGTTTTTTTCTGATTCAACATAAAGTGAAGAGGTATTTGATTCCTCTTTGAGTCTATCATTAATTCACTTGTCAAAATCAGAATCAATTGCTAAAAAATTAAAACGGTTTAAATTAGGCTTTGATTTTATAGCTTCTTTTATTTTCTGAATTAAATCTGCATCATCAGTTTTGCTTAAAAAAATCTCATTCCCTGTTACAGAAAATGAATTTCCTTCATAAACATAACCGGTTGAATTATCTAAAATTTGGTGAACTTTTGCAATTGCATTTGCAGGCATATTTTCTTCACTTACTATTTTTCAAATTTTAGATTTTGAGCCAACCGGGTAGTCAAAAGTTTTTGTATTAACTTTTAGACGTAAAAAATTTTGTCCTTGTTTTTCAAAGTTACGTGAATAATCACTTGTTGAAGTAATTGCAAAAACTAATTGGTGATTTTTTAAAAATTCACTAGCCTTAGTTGTGCCGCTTGTTGGACCAAGTAATTTATTTTTTACTAAATCTACTAATATTTCATAGGCTTTTTTTGCATTTTGGTGATTTGTGCTTGTCTCATCAAAAAGATTTGTGTAGTTTAGTGAGCTACCATCAAGATTTTTAAAATAACTTGAATTTTCATATTCACCATCTGCTTGGGCAAATGCTACAAAAAAGAACAATGCGGCTGTGTCATTTAGTCCGAGTAAAAAGTTAACTTTTTCGGTTTGACTGCCTTTTTCGGCATCTGGGAATGATTTTCTAACTCGACTTAAAAAATCAATAAGGTCTTTATAATTATTGAATTTTTCAAAACTAAAAGTATAACCGTCAAAACCGCCTTGATCTGAAGGAAAACTTTTGTATTGACCTCAGACTTTTTTGATGTATTCAAGATCAGTTTTTTTTGGATCTAAATTTTCAACTCGTGTTTTATCAGATTCGCTAATTTTAAAATTAGTACTTGTTTTTGCTGATTCTAGTATGTATGATAAAACCGGTTTGTCAAGCAAAAGTGCCTTTGAAGTTTTTAGTATTGGTAAAAAAGGTAGTGTATTTTGGTCAATTTCCGGTAAATTTTTTGTTTCAGCCAGAAATCTTTCATCATAACTATTTTTAATTGTTTGGGCTAAATCACTTTGGGAATTTAGATCCAAAATCATACCGTGTTTATTCAAATTAGCCGCCAGAGCTGGGTAATTTAGTGTTAAATTTGGTAGTTTTTTTGTATCTTTAACTTCTAAGAGTGTTATTAAATTAGTTTGATCATTGATGTAATTTGCCGCGATATTTTCTAATTTTACCGGTAAAAATCCTGCCTGTTTGTCTTTAACTTCGGATTTTTCATTTCATTTTTCAAAAATTGCTTTTAGAGCTTTAGTTCGATTATCTGTAGGCCCAAAAATTACGCGAAAATCGATTGTATTATCATTTTCGGTTTCAAAATGAAGTGGATTGTCTTTTTGTGATTTTAATTCAGTGTGATTTGAATTTGAAAAACAGGACGTTAAAATAGCCAAAGAAGAAACCGGTCCTAAGCTAATTGCTGTTTTTAAAAATATTGACTTAAATTTGTTAATTTTTTTCATTGTTAAATTTCTTTTTTAATAAGAAGATTTGCAGTATCTGTAATTTATGTGCTTATGTGTTTTTTAAAAGTGACTTGAATTTTCTAATTTTGTTTTTCCAAATAGCTCTCCTGTTAGTTTTTAAAATAAAAAAGCACAACGATAAATTATCTTAATTTACTTAGTCAAAAATTTAACAATTTAGACCAACTAACAATAAATAATTTCCAGTTGTGCTTAACATTTACGATTATTATATAACTTTTTAATAAAAAATTAACAAAAATTACATTTTTTTCATAAAGTTGTTGAATTTCTTCTAAATTAATTAAACTTTAATTTAAAAAGTTAAGCTTTTTTACCCAAAAATTAACTCACATTTGCTGAATTTAATTTTGTTTGCAATGCTGTTAAAAATTTTTCAAAACTAGCTTGATTTTGGGATCCATTAACAACAAGACGACCCATTTGGTTTAGTGTTGTTTTTACTTCTTGACGGATTAGCGCACTTCTTGAATCAACTGGATCCATATAAAATGAATTGTGCTGAGGGTCATCATTAACGGTTTTAAAATTTTTAAATGCGGTTCTAAAAGAATTATTTTGTTGAAATTTTTCAGTATTAGCCAAACTTTCACCAAAAACTTGTCTTGTTGGTGCTAGATAATTACCACGAAATGCAACATATTCGCTCGGACTACCATGATATTTTGCCTCACCAGATTGATCTTGGTATGTAAAGTCTTGTTTGTGAGTTAGCATTCATTTTAGGAAATTTTTTGTCGCAATATCTTCTTCCTCATTTGAGTGAAAAGCGATTAAATCTGGACCTTGGTAAGTAAAAATACTTTTTGGATCAGTGCTTGAATTTTTAATTGGCTCTTGGAGGAAAACAACTTCATTTTGATTTAAATGTTTATCACCCCCTGGATTTTCAATGCTGGCATTTTTTAGTAAAAAAATGTCGTTTTTGTCATTTTTATTTGTAAGATTAATTATTTCTGAGTCAGTGTTTTTAATTTTTTCTTGATAAAACTTATAAAAATCATCGCCAAAAACTAAATAAGATTGACCTGAATCTTTATTAGAATCAACAAATTCTTTTACTTTTTTAGCTTGACTGGCGTCATTAGGATCTAAATAAACATTTGAATCAGCATAAGTTGAACTTTTAGTCTCATTTATTAAATGACTGATTTGATTTGTTAAGACATTTTTTAACTCATAAATTGCTTTTTGGGAATCTGTTTGGCTTGGATCGAGTTCGCGAATTTGGTATGCTTGGACATTTGAAGAAAATGGAATTTTTTCACTTTTTCCGTTTACTTGGAAAACAAAATTAGATTTTGACCTTGAAAAACGGCGTTGATAATTACTTGTTGAGGAAATTGCCATGGCAAGTTGGTGATTATTCATCAAATTGTTTGCAAAACTTTCTTGTGAAAATCTTCCTGGATAAAAAATAGCGTCTGTTTTAAAAAGATCTAAAATTTGTTCATAGTTTTTCTTTGTGTTTTGATAACTTTGAGAATTTTTATTAAATAATTTATCAAAACTAACTCGTTCTAATTCTTTTGATTTTTCCCTTGTTACCTCGAACATAAAATTAGAATAATCCCCGCTAGCTGATGCAAAAATTTTGGAAAAAGCTAAATTTTCAATGTCATCAGTTCCAAAAGGAAAATCTCCTGTACCAATGTCAGCAGGTTTTAATACAAATCCTTGTTTAATTCTTTTAGAAAAATCAAAAACTTTATCATAATATTCGAATGTCTCATGCGAAAGTTCAAAATTCTGTCAAGGATTAGGGTTTTTATCATCAAAACTTCGCGGTGTTCATAGCTTTTTAATATGTTCCATGTCTGATTCTGGCAAAGAAAACTGCTCAAAAAAACGCTTATCTGCAGGAGAATCTGCAATTTTAGCGCCATTTTTCTTTGCATTTTCAATAATTCAAGCCATAATAGGTCCGTTTACAACTAAAGTTTGTGAAGATTTAACAAATGGAATTGTATAAATTCCTTTTTCATCAAGAGTTGCTATTTGAGTATTAGACTCGAGAAATTTTGGATGATAAGTATCTTTTATAGCTTGGGCTAAATCTGGGAACTTGTTTAGATCTAAAAGCATTTTATATTTAGCCGCATTTGCTGCAACAGATGGATAATTTATTACGAGATTTAGGGCTTGATTTCTGTCTTTTGCCGAGAAAATTTGAGTGAATTTACCTGTCATTTCGGTATAATCTTTGTCATAATTTGGAGTTAATTTAATTGGTAAATATTCACGATTATTTTGATCTTTAACTTCAGGTTTGCTATTTCAAAGTTTAACAACTTGATCTAAAGCCTGAAATCTTGGTTGATTTTCATTTCAACTTGTTACAAATTGAAGCTCTCCATCTTTATTTCCGTCAAATCCAAATTCCTTACCATTCGTAGTGCCTACTGTACAAGAAACTAAGGCTAATCCTGAGATAAAAAGTGGTGAGAATAAAATTGGTTTTGCTAGTTTTTTCATAGTATTTTGATCCTCTTTGTTTAGTTTTTTTTTTAAAATAAAAAATCATCTCAAAAAATAAATTGTTTAAATTAAAACATGTTAATAAAAACAAACGGTAATTTTTTGAGATGATTTTAAATTTGTAATAATTATAGCACAAATTTTAAAAAAACAAAAAAATTTAAAAATTTATTTTTAACGGCTTTTTAACTAATAATTTACTTAAAAAGCGCATCTTTTTTGCAATTTTGCTGTTAAATCAACTATCTTAAGACTTGGAGCAAGTATAATTCAAAAGCTATTTTGTTATTAATTTGCGAAGTTTTGATTTCTGTATCTAATTTTGCAAGATTAATTATTAATTTTTCAATTTTTTTAATTCCATTTTTATTATATAGTTCGACTGCTTTTCTAAGTTGGAAATCAGAAATATTAAGATTCTTAGTGATATATGAATCTTTTTTACCTGCTTTTTTATGCAAAAAAACAACAAAACTAAGCAATAATTTTGAGTTTATTTGACCTAATAACAAGCCAATTGTATGCCCTTCTAATAATTTTTGTCGGTAAAATTTTAGAACTTTTTTTAAATCAAAATCAACAAATGATTCAATAAAACCTCAAGTAGAATATGATGAATAGTCGCTTATATATTGGCGAATTATTGCTGAATTTATAGGTTTATTTAGAGTTTTTAGCTTTGCAACTTCATTATAAATAATTGAACCATTTAGTGGTAAGCGTGATTCAAGCTCAAAAATTTTGGTTGATTCTAATTCAACTTTAAATTTTTTGAGCATTTGAGCAATAAATTGGCCAACATTTTGTTTTGTAATTTGTGGTACTTCAATAATTTTAGCGGCTTGGGGAGTAAAATGCTTATAAATTCATGAATTTTTAAGAGCAAAATTGGTTAAATTTTCATCAAAAACATATTTAAATATGATTGTGTGTTTTGTTTTTATAATTTTAGAAGCTAATAGATTATTTAATTTTTCATTTTTTGAAAAAAGCAAAAAATTATTAAAAATTAATACTTTTTTTTCGTCAAAAAGCGATGAACCTTCAAGGTTTTCCTGTATAAAATCTAGTGAATCATTTGTAAAAAAATTTATTAACAATGAGTTTTTAATTTCTGGGAGTCTAGAAATTTTTTCTTGGACAAGGAAATTGTCGCTTCCAATGATGAAAAACATACTAATGAAATTATACATGAAATAATTAAAAAAACTAAACTGGATTGAATATTTAAAGTTAAAATTTGAAATTCTTGGATATAGCCAACACTCTGGATGAAAAACTTGCTAATTCATTCAACAATTTGCGGGTTAAAAATGAATATGAGCAAACTTGTGTATAAAAAAGTAAAAAAACCGGTAAAAACAATCGTATTTATTGGCGCCATAAAGTTGTAATAGGAATTTAAAAAAGTTGAAAAAATACTGCTAAAAAAATTTACAAATAAGAAATTAACAACAACTTTGTGCCAATTTTTTGGAAATTTTATCTCATTTATTATTGTTATTATAAAACTAATTGTAAAAGTTAAAACAAATCCTAATGAGTAAAAAATTAAAGGATTTATAGATAAAATTAAAATTCCACTCATTGATAGAAGTTCTATTTTATTAAATTTTTTATTTAAAAATAACTTATTAATTTCAATGAGACCTCAGAATAAAAGACCTCTTAGGAATGAAATTGAAAAATTGAACAAAAATAGTTGAAAAATCAAAAAACAAAAAAACAAAGGCTTGTATATAAATTGCCGTATTTTCAACATTTTCGAAAATCAAAAAAATAATTGTTTAAAAAGATTAATATGAAATCCTGAAATGACAAAAATTTGATAGACTCCAAGATTTACTAATATTTTTCGAAATTCACTAGCATCCACGGGAGTTTCACCAAGAAAAATCATTGGAATTAGTTTTTTTGAATAATTTTCTTGAATTGAGAAAAATTTTCTAACTTTTGAAAAAATAGTATTGCTTTCTTCTAAAAAAGTAATTTTTGCATCTTCTAAAACTAAAAATGAACCTTTTGATTTTAAATACGAAATAAAGTCAAAATTTGATGTGTTTTTAGGTCTAACAAGTTTGCCGCTAAGTTTTAATAGTGTTCCAATTTCGTATTGATTGCCGCGGATAAAAATTTTATCATCGCCAAATTTTACAAAATTCCCAAAACTAACTTTATCAACAACTTTACTTTCAAAACTAATACTTGAATTTGGAATTTTTGGAAACATTAGTCAATAAGATACTAAAAAAAATAACACTAACAACAGCAAAAAAATAATTTTTTTAAATTCACCAACAAAAATTAAAAATGAAACTGATAAAAATAACAATACAACTCAGGTAATTCTAAAATTATCCACTAATAAAATTGTAAAAATACAACTTAAAAAAATTGCTAATCAAGAATAAAATTTTCTTGAAGAATTTTTAAAGTTGCCGAATCAAGATGCAAAGCTCATTCGATTTCTTTTCAAGTTATTTGTTTGTTTTTTGCTTCTTTTAAAAAAGTATGTAATTTTGTTGCTATTTTTTTGTTAGTGATAATTTTTTCTAATGCTTTTAGAGTTATTTTATTTAATTTGGATTTTTTCTCTACAGGTTTTAGTGAAATTTTTTGGTCACTTGTAACTTCTAGTTCGGACTCATATTGGCTAGTGTCATATCCGCGAATTACATCAAAATGAGCAAAAATTTGCCGTCATTTTGTTCCATAGTCAAAAATTTTTGTGCCAGGATTGTGAACTCCGTGTAAAATTGTTATAGAAATCTGTTTCTTTGACCTGACATGAGATTGAAGTTTGTATGCCAAAAACGAGAATCCAGCAAGAGATCCAACCAAAACAATTAAACTGATAACTTGTATTTTTTTCATGTACTTAGTTTAATTTTTTAGCTAGTTTTTCCCTAAAAAAGAAAAAAAACATGAAAAAAGGTTTGTTTTTCATGTTTGCATTTATATTGATAAAAGAAATTTAATTTTAAGGATAAACATTATAATAAATATCCCGAGTTTCCCAGTTTGATGGCAGAAATTCACTTTTTAGTGAATATAAATATGCAAAAATACCGGTAAATCTGTGTTTTTTGACCTAAAATCTTAATTTTTATTATTTTAAAATTAACCTTTTGCAAAAAAAAAAAAAAAATGCTTGGTCAAAAATAAAGTTATGTTATAATTAGCATCACTTAAGAATGAATTAATAAATTTGATATTGAATTAGGGAGGAATAGTTATGTTTTTTGTCTAAAAAATCAGAAAATGCGAATTTTCCATTATGTTTTTAAATATGATGGAATGCCTTAAATTTGACCGTTTAGAAATCTTTAAATTTAAGGCTTTTGGTTATTGTTCTTTCAAAACTTCATATATTTTTTTAGGCTCAATGTAAGTAAAAACGAGTTTTCTATTTACATTGAGTTTAAATAGTAGTTGTATTTTTTTATGATTTTTGTTGTTTTGTTCATAAATTGATTTTTGCCAGTGTTTTAAAATAGGTAATTAACTTTTGCAAAAAAGTTAAAAAAGTGCCCAAAACTAATAAACCAGGACACTTTTTTAAGATGGTTTCATCAAACTGGTAAACTCGGGAGAAATTTAATTTTAAGGATAAAAGTTATAATAAATATTTTTTTGACCCAATATTAAAAATCATATTTTTGAATTTGGCCATGATCACGAGCATTTTTTTAAAATAATTGTTTTGAATAGATATAATAACAACTTCGATAGATAAAATTAAAAACCATGTTACTCACGAAAAAGTAAAAAACGCAGTTCTATCACCGGCAATACCTGTCTGGGAAAGAGTTGAGAGCTTTTGCCCTAATAAAGATCCTCCGAAAATTCCAAAAAGAAGCAAATCATGAATTGAATCTGAAATTTGAACCGATAAATATTTAAAATATTCCTTAAAAATTAACGGGAAAATATAATGAGTTATTGTCTTAAATTTGCTTCATTGGCGAAGTCTTAACAATTTGTATTTTTGCCAGTCGATCGAATTAAGAGTTTCATTTAGTTTTTTTGCCATTCCAAGGCCGTTTTTAATTCCAACAAGAAATGTTACTCATAAAATTGGTTGAACAGCAAAGCTCAAGAAAAGATAAAAAATAACAAGTGACGGGATTATCCTAAAAAAGTTAAGTAAAAATTTAAAGAATGATCATTTAATTCAATGGTTTAATTTTTCATTTGCAGCCAGTAGTCATAAAATTGAAACTACACCAATAATTCCGAGACAGACAATAACTTGAGCTAAAAGTGTTCAAACCATGTAAATTGGATTGTCTAATTTTCCTTGTGAAAAAACACTTCAGTCAAAAACAAAAAGTGATCCAAAAAAACGATTAATTTGATGTTGATTAACTCTTCATGATTCGATATCTAAAATACTAATAATTAATAAGGTCAATATAATAAGTCCAAAAAAAATCCGTAAAATTCAATTGTAATTTACTTTTAGTCATAAAATATATTTATTTTTTTGGTTTATATTAATAGATCTTTTGTGTAATATAAATTTATTAAAGAAAATTATTAAAAATTCCAAAAAAGTAGCAAAAACTAATAAAACTGTAAGTGGAATTCCGACAATTTTTCAACCTAATGCAGGATTTTGAACTCCATCATTAATTAAAATTCCAATACCAATAACACCAGTTGCTGAAATAATCGTTGTTCAGCGAATATTTGCTTCAAAACTGAATAAAAATAATCCAAGAAATTTATTAATTACAAAAGGTCAAATTTCATTTTTAAATGCAAAAAAGCGATTTTTTCCTTTAATTATCGCTTTTTGATACCCACTTAAATCAAGCGAGTTTAAAAAGGAATAAAAATACCGATGTAACCAAATTCAAGAAAATCAAGTCACAATTAAAATTGCCGCTAATTTTGGAGCAAAAATAAGTTTTAAGGGATCAATTATAAACGGAATTGGGAAAGATTTAAGAATTATAATAATTCATCAAATTACACTTTTTAAATATTTATTTTTAATAAATTGTGAGCTAAAAAGTGCAGAAAAAAAAGCAAGAGTTGCACCGATAAAAGTGCCAAGGAATGTGTATTTAATTGTGATTCATAAAAATCTCATACTTAAAGAAAAAACTGAATCACTATAATAAGGATGTTTGTTGGAAAAAGCAAACAAGTCAGTTAAATTTTTTTTAAAAAGTGTCCAACCATTATAATTAATTTCTGAAAAAATTGAATAAAAAGATACAATAAACAAGACTAAAAAAATAAATGCAAAAAAAACTTTTGTTTTTTTAAATCTTTGGTAAGGCTTATTTTTAAATGCACTAATGATCGTCATCTTCATTGTCATCCTTGCCAAATATTGAATCTATTTGTTCTTGGTCAATATCTGAAAATGAATTAAAAAAGTTAGCAGTTCCATTGTTTATTAGTAAAATTCTGCCATCATATTTTTTCACTAAATTAATATTATGAGAAATAATAATTGTGATTGAATTATTTAATTTCCCAAAATTAATAATTAAATCAATAATTTTTGCAGCTGTTTTTGGATCAAGGGCTGAAGTTGGCTCGTCAGCAAGAATTATTTTTGGGTGGTGTAACATGAGCTTTGCAATTTCAACTCGTTGTTGCTGACCTCCTGATAAGTCCTGAAAAATAGAATAAATTTTTTCTTCCAAACCAAGTTGGCTCATAATTTTAATTATTTGTTCTCGTTGATTTTTGGTTGGAATCGCAAATAAACTATAAAAAATATTTTTATACTTAGGTAAATTTTTTGCTAAATTTAAATAAACACTTTGAAAATTTATTGAAGTTGGCGTTTGAGTAAGATAACCAACTGTTTTTAAAAATTTTTTTTTATTTTTTTTGTTTTGATCTAATAAATTTTGTTCTTGCCAAATTAGCTTGCCTGAAACAAAAATATTTTGTAAAATTGACAAAAAAAACGAAGATTTACCTTGACCACTTGGACCAATTACAAATAAAAGTTCTGCATTGCATAACTTAAAATTAAGAGGATTTATTAAATTTTTTCCGTTTTTATCATGTCTAAATGAAAAATCTTCAAAAATTAGACAGTTTTTAGTTTGATTTTGATTGGGCATAAATCTTACGGAATTCAGGGTCTTGTTGATTTACTTTTCTATAACCATTGTACCCAACATTTGGACCATATTCATCTTTTCCGTTTTTTGCCAGGTTAATAAATGCTTGAGAAATTAAATCAGCTTGAATTTTATTAAAACGAGGACGGAATGAACCAATATCATATGAAGCTGGGTTTGTTAGCATAAAAATTTCAACTTTAGAGTCTGGTTTAGAGTCTGTTTCGCTTGAAGTATATTGTTTTGAATCTTTTTTATTTTCAGTTCAAGCAAAAGAAGCCTCATCATCAAAAGCGATTCTAAAATTTGGATCTTGACCAATTGTATAGCCATCTCCTTGAATATATTTATCTGAATGCTCTAGTCGATCTTCATTTAAACTAGCTGATCTAAAACTTGAACCAAAATGTTTTTTTAGAATAAAATTCTGCATTTTAAATTTTCCAGCAGAAGTTAGTTTTCCATGAATTATTCCATAATTTCTAAATTTACGTCAGTCTTTATCATGTCAACTTTTTTTAATTTCAGCTCTTGTTTTTTCATCACCATAAATCATAATCATACCACGGTAATATGAAATTATTTTTCGTGGGTTTGAATCATCATATAAAAATCGATAGGCAATTGTGTCTCATTTTTGCGCATCGTTTTCGTTACTTGACCATTCATTATAAGGAGTTTTATTAAATAGTTCATCTAATTGTTTTGCGCCTTTATATAATGGGTCATTTTCTGTTCCATCGGTGTAAAAAACCGCCGATTCAGGGCTATTTTTAAAAGCTCATGTTAAAGTTTGAAGACCATTATAAAGTTGTTTGTCTTGGTCATCCTCGATAGTTGTAGTTGCATCGGCAATTGCAAAATCAAGCGCACCATCTGAGTTATTTGATGATTTTAATTGCAAAATTTTTGCTTTTGCATCATCAATTCCAACAAAATCAAAACTCACATCAGGCAAGTCTTTAGTTTCTGGATTTGCCTCTTTTAGTTTTTTAAATTCTTCTGTTAAATTGGTAAGAAATTTATTAACACGATCAGGTTCTTTAGATTTAAGTTGAAATCAACTTTGACCTAAACCAAGGTTAACTTTTGTATCTCATGTTTGAGCTAGTTGCTCTGGATTTTGATCAGCAGTATTGATACATGCAGAAAGTACTAATGGTACTGTTAAAAAAGAAGAAAGAAAAGACAATTTTTTTAAAAAAGTTCTTTTTTTAGATTGAAATTTATTTTTTTTCGTCATTACAAACAATTTTCCTTTTGTGTTTTAGTAAACAAGGTGTTTTATGACGATTTTAGCATTCGCTTTAAAAGAAAAAGGACAAACTCGTTACGCTAGTATTACCTAGATCAACTTTTAAGAGTTTTTCTCAGCCCAAAATGGACACCTCTGTTTACCTAGTTAAAATTATAGCATAATCATTTAAAAAATTTGACAAAAAATAGTATGAAAAATCTAACTTTTTTTTCAAAAAAAATTCATTTTTTAATTAAATTTAAGGATTTTTTAACAAAAAGCAAAAATTTTTTATATAAACATTTTAGTGATAAAACTTGTTTTTAAATTTTTTAAATATTCAACTTTTTGCTCATAAGCGAGAATTAGTGAGTCAAAAGTCTCAAAAAGTTGAGAAATTTTTTGTTGTTCAATAATATCTGGGGTGAATTTTAGCTCAATTTTGAGTACATTTGAGCTAATTAAATGTGGGATCGTCCCTTGAGAAATGAATTTTTTGGAGTTTTTTTCGAACTGAATTGCAAAAAGTGTACTTTCAGGATATTTTTTTGAAGTCAAAATTCCACAATTAGAGGTAGCAAAAAATTTTTCTTGAATAAATTTAGCCGATCCAGGATTTCCATGAGTTGAAAAAATTATCTTTTTTTGCGCCAAATATTCGTTATAATAACCAAATATTCCGTGATTTTTTATTTGTGATGAATAAACCGGGTAGATGTATCCGCGGTCTCTCTCTCTCTCTCTCTCTCTCTCTCTCTCTCTACAGGTCTAGTTTTTATTTGGTTTTTGGTTAACGTTTGACCTCGGGAAATCTCAAATAAATTTTTAACTTGGTCAGTAATTCAGGCTGATTTGAAACCTTTAAATCTAATTGAAGGAAAATTTGAACTTAAATTAGCAAACATTTTATTACTGAAATGATTTTTAAGATTTTTCAGGAGGCTTATTTTTTCTTCAAATTTATAAGCTAAGTTTTCAAGTGTCTCAAAAAGTTGGGAAATTTTCCCTTGTTCACTGATATTAGGAGTAAATTTTAACTCAACTTGAGCCATATCCTCGTTTTTTAGAGAAGGAACAATACTTCTTGAGACTCATTTTTTGGTTTGCAATCCTATTCCAATAGCAAAAAATTCGTTTTCAGGATATTTTTTTGAAGTCAATATGCCACAATGACCAGTTGCAAAAAATTTTCCTTTTCGAAAATTAACAATTCCGGCATTCCCGTCGGCTGTGTATGTTATTACATTTTCAACCAAAAATTCTTTATAATAGCCCAAAATACCGTGATTTTCTATTTGCGAAGAATAAACTGGGTAAATATATTTTCCTGAAACAAATGTCCGAAAATCTTTTTTGGTTAAATTTTCACCGCGAGTTATTAAAAATAAGTCCCCTACTTTTTTTGTTAGTCATGCTGAGTCAAATTGTTTAAATCTAATTTGTGGGTAACATATTTTTTTTAACATTAGATATCCTTAAATTAAAACAAAAAAATAATTTGAATATTTTACTACAAATTCACCAAATCTAGTTTAAACAATGTAAATTTGACTATTTTTAAATAAAAGTTAATGTCTTAATTAAAAAAATCGCCTTGAATTTAAAAGCCTGTCAAGACAAAAAATATTGCAAAAAATGTAATTTTGTGACCTAAATTTTAATTTTGACAAAATCTAGACAAAATTAAAATTTATTATTAGATTTTACACTTTTATAAATAAAAAAATCTTATCTAAATGGTATAATTAAATTAAAAAAACAGAAAAAAGGGGGGCTAAAAATGGACAACACCATTAAACAAAAATATATAATGACACTTGATTCAGGAACAACATCATGCCGTAGTTTGGTTTTTGACAAAAATGGCGATGTAATTTCCCTTTCTCAAAAAGAATTTCAACAATATTACCCACAATCAGGTTGGGTTGAACATGATGCAAATGAAATTTGAAACACTCAACTTTATACAATGCAAAGCGCAAAAACTCGCGCTAATTTAAAATCAGATGACTTTATCGCACTTGGTGTTACAAACCAACGTGAAACTGTGGTTTTGTGAGACAAAACAACCGGTGAGCCGGTTTATAATGCGATCGTTTGGCAAGATCGCCGCACAAGTGACTTTTGTGGTGAACTAATTTCACAAGGTCACCAAGATTATATAAGACAAAAAACTGGACTTTTAATTAATCCGTATTTTAGTGCAACAAAAATACGTTGAATTTTAAAAAATGTCCAAAAAGCTAAAGATGTTTTAGCCCAAGGTAACCTTTTGGCCGGAACAATTGACACTTGACTTATTTGAAAATTAACTCAAGGAAAAACTCACGCAACCGATGTCTCAAATGCTTCAAGAACAATGATGTTTGACATCAAAGAGAGAAAATGAGACCAAAAAATACTTGATTTATTAGAAATACCGGTCGAAATTTTGCCAAAAGTTTTACCTTCTGCGGCCGATTATGGAATCGTTGAACCTAGTTTGTGATCAATTAATGCAAAAGGAAAAGTACCAATTTATGGAGTTATTGGTGACCAACAATCTGCTTTGTTTGGACAACTTTGTACTGAAGTTGGAATGGTAAAAAATACCTATGGAACTGGATGTTTTACTTTAGCAAATACAGGCCAAAAAATTGTTGAATCAAAAAATAACCTTTTAACAACAATTGCCTGACAAATTGGTGATAGTCCGGTTGAGTATGCCCTTGAAGGTTCAGTTTTTATTGCTGGTGCAACAATTCAGTGACTTCGTGATGGACTTGGTATAATCGAAAATGCTGCTGATACTGATTATTTTATTTCCAAAACTGATAAAGATGACCACCGGACAATTTTAGTTCCATCTTTTACCGGACTTGGAGCTCCTTATTGAGATTCTTATTCTCGGGGGGCGATTTTTGGACTTGAAAGAGGAACAAGAAAAGAACATATTATTAA
Source organism: Mesomycoplasma ovipneumoniae (assembly GCF_035918255.1). NCBI lineage: Bacteria > Bacillati > Mycoplasmatota > Mycoplasmoidales > Metamycoplasmataceae > Mesomycoplasma > Mesomycoplasma ovipneumoniae. The sequence continues at coordinate 475,595 of NZ_CP142136.1, forward strand.
AGCTGCCCTTGAGTCAATTGCTTTTCAGTCAAACGATTTAATTAAAGCGATGAAATCTGACTTAGGCCAAGAAATTACTCTAATGAAAGTTGATGGTGGTGTTTCTAAAAGTGACTTTTTAATGCAATTCCAATCATCAATTTCTCAACTTGAGATTTCAAGACCAAAAAACACCGAAACAACAGCAATGGGTGCGGCTTTTCTTGCAGGATTGCATTCTAAATTCTGAAAATCAATTGACGAATTAAAACAAATTTCGCAAATTGACAAAACATTTAAACCACAACTTGAGCAAAATCAGGTTGAAAAATTAGTTGCAAATTGAGATCTTGCTGTTAAAAAAACTCTAAATTGAGTAAAAGACATTAAATAAAAGGAAATTTTACATGGAAAATATCATTTTTTTATCTGAATTTCTTGGAACGGCAACACTAATTTTACTTGGAAATGGTGTTAATTATTCTGTAAGTGCAACAAAAATGTTTGCAAATCAATCAGGAAAATGGATTGTTATTGCTCTTGGTTGGGCTCTTGGTGTGCTTTTAGGAATTATTGTTGCAAACGGGGTAGCTCCTAGCACTTCTGTTGCCCATTTAAATCCGGCAGTTTCAATTTTTTTTGCTATTAGCCAAAAAAATGCCGAGCTTTTAGTACTTATTCCTTTCCAATTTTTAGGAGCAATTTTTGGCCAGATAATTCTAAATACAATTAACTGAAGTCATATTAAAGAAACAAAAGCGGAAGTTATTGCTTCATGTCACCACACCGGGCCAGCATTTAAAAAATCTTATGTAGGTAACTTTTTATACGAATTTATCGGAACTATTGTCTTAATTAGTACAATTGCATTTTTAGGTAACTCCTTTAAAACAATGGGGCCAGTAATTGTTGCATTGATTGTGCTTTCAATTGGATTATCACTTGGTTCTTCAACTGGTTATGCTATAAATCCAGCGCGTGATTTTGGTCCAAGATTTATGTTTTTTCTTACTTCATTTGTCTTAAAAAAACATAATAATTTCTTAAATGTTGATAACTGAAAAGAAATTTACGGATTTGATTATTCATGAAATCCAATTATTGCCCCTAGTTTAGCTGCGGTTTTACTTGGTTTTGCGATTTAGTTTGCCCGTTTTACTAGGTTTTTTGAATTTATTTCTTGGAAATTTTTATGTAATTTGCTATAATTTAAATTTAATATTTTGCTTAGAGGTGTTTATGATAAGGCGTAAAAAATCGTTATTTTTCTTGTTAATAAGTTCAGGAAGTTTGCTCTTGACTTCTTGTGGGATTGCTACATCTCGAATTGAATTACAAAATAATAGTGATAAAAATTCCCAAGTTCTGTTTGAAAAAAATGATTCAGTTCAAAAAGAGACTCTTGCACCTCAAACAACTAGCGATTTGTTAGATAATTCAAAAATCCAGCCTACCGAAAAAAACACTTTTAAACAAGAAACCAATCAAAAATTGAATCAAATCACAACCACAACTACAAATAATAACAAACCAAAAACAGTCAAAAAACAAATTTTAAAAAATTTTAACCAACAACCACAACAGCAACCTTCAAGCTCTACAAGTAACAAAAAAACTGAAATCATCCCTAAAAAACAGGCAAAACCGGTTGTTTCTACAAATTTTTCACAAAAATATTGGCAACTAGAAGCCGATGTCAAGAATTTTATTAATACTGAATTAAAAGAGCTCAAGCACGAATTTTTTAGGGATAAATTAAATCAAGCAATTGATGAGGTTGAATACAAAACAATTTATGACCAAAAAAATCAAAATGAAGCCTTTTTCAAAAATAGCATTGAAAAACTAACAAAAGTTTTTGACGAAGTTAAGGTTAATTACAAAAATTCAACTAATTTTTTGCAAATAATTCAGCCAAAAATTCAAGGCGAAAAACCAAAAGAAAAAGACGAAAATTCTTATCCTTTGGGGATTGAAAAATACCAAGATTATCAAGGTAATTTAAATTCCAATAATTCTGCCAAAAGTTTTATGAATTTAATTGATCCAAAAGATGTAAGAGATTTTGAATATCAAGGTTATGACGAAAAAAATCGCAAAAAAGTTGCTGATTTTACTAAAAAATTAATCGAAGATGCTAAGCCAAAAACTGACGAAGAAAAAATAAAAATTATTTTTGACTGAATAGTTAAAAATGTAAAATATGCTTGAAATCTAAGTCGGACTCCCGCAGTTGAACCTTCGGCTGTTTTAGAAGAATTATACGCTGTTTGTGGTGGTTATTCTAATTTATATAAGGCGATGCTTGATTCGATTGGTGTTAAAAATTCAATTGTCATTGGTTGATCAAAATTTGGTCCACACCAGTGAAATTTAGTTTTTGATTCAAAAACTAAAGATTTTTTTCACTCAGATCCAACTTGAGGGCAATTTAGAAGAAATGATGCTGAATTTGCAAAAGATCATAAAGCCTTCAAAATTCTTGACTCATATTATTTAGAAAACGACCAAACTTATGAATATAATTTAGGTGTTTCGCTTGTTTCTGCTAACACTAGCGATGTTAGACCTGCCACTGAAATTAAAAATAAGTCTAAAGTAGTCGGTATTTCTAACGATTTTCTAAAAAAAGCAAGCAAATTATATATTGGTCCAAATGTTAGGCGAATTGATTATCAAAGTGGAACTTTTAACGTTAAAAGTATTGAAGTTGATCCCCAAAATCCTTATTTTGCCTCAAAAGAGGGCGTTTTATATAATAAAAACTTGACAAAATTAATTATAATGCCTGAAAAATACGATTTTTCTTCGTTTGTTTTGCCAAAAACAGTACAAGAAATCGAGGATTACAAATTTTCTCTGAATGCAAAAAATTTAGAAAAAATCACTGTTGAGCCGGGAAATTACTATTTTAGAGATTATGGCGGAATTTTATACAACAACGATTTAAGCAAAATTATTGTTATACCTAAAAATTATAAAGGCAAAATTATTACTGCTAAAAATGTTAAATTAGATGCTCATACTTTTGCAAATAATCCAAAAATAACTGAAATTGAAATTAGCCAAGGCGTAAAAGAAATTCCTGATTTTACTTTTAATTCGCTAAGTTCGCTTTTAATTATTAAAATACCACAAAGCCTTGAAAAATTTTCTGAAAATGCTTTTGTAGGAATGGATCCAAAAAAACTAAAAATAATTCACCCGCCAAACATTGATAAAAATGTTGCCAATGTTCTAAACAAATTAAAAAAGATGCAATAAATCATTGCATCTTTTTTAATTTGGAAAAATGTATGAATATTAGCTAGATTGATCTAAAATTACTTTTTTATTAAGTTTATTTGATTTTCAACCAATTTTACAATTTCTAAAGCAATTGCAGGAGCTGCTGATAAACCTGGCGACTGCATTCCGGCAGCAAAAATAAAATTAGGATCTTTATAAGAAGCCCGAATAACAAAATCGCTATCCTGAATTTCGATCGGCCTTGAGCCTGCAAGTGCAAAAATTGTTTCCTGATAATCTAAAGTAGGAATAATTTTATGACCAATTTTTTGAATTTGCTCAACAAGATTAAAATCAAGACAATTTACCTTTGATTTATCGATATTTTCTTCTGCTGTTGGTCCAACTAAAATATTACCATCAGGACGAGGCGCAACAATCACACCTTTTCCATATTTTTGCGGCACTAGAAAATAAACATCTTTTATATCAGGGTGATTTTTAAGAATTAAATATTGACCTCTTCTTTGTTTTTGGCTAAATTCGGAAAATCCAGCTAATTTTCCAATTTCATCAGCATAATGACCGGCGCCGTTAATAATAATTTTAGTTTGAAAAAATTTATTTTCATCATTATTTGTTTCAATTTCAAATAAATTTTGATCATTTTTTGAAATTGAAACAACTTTTGTATTAGTATAAGAATCAACACCATTTTTAAGGGCAATTTCTAAAAAAGCAAGACTAGATTTGACCGGATCAATAACTCAAGAATTATCACACTCAAGTGCTAAAGATGCTTGTTTTGAAACTAAAGGATGTTGAGTTTCTAGCTCTTTTTTCGATAAAACTCTTAAATGTGACTGACTAAGTCCGTTGATAATTCCGCGCTCATAAAGATCATGAATAATTTTTTCTTCTTCAGAATCAAAGGCAAGAACAACGCTTTTTGCTTGTTGACGAGGAAAATCTACTTTTGGAAATATGTTTTCAATTCACAATTTATGTCCTAAAACATTAAATTTTGCTTTTAATTTATGCGGTTTTGCGTCAAAACCACAGTGAATTATTCCTGAATTTCCTGTTGTAGTTTCTGATGCAGCATATTTTTTTGCTTCAAGAATTGCAATTTTTAGTTTAAATTTACTCAATTCATAAGCAATATTTGTGCCGATTATCCCTGCACCAATAATAACTACATCATATTGTTGCAATTTTTTAGTTTCCATATGCGACTAATTCCTTTTAATAATTTTATAATTTAATAATTATATCAAAATAATCGCTATTTATTGGTTGATTTTAGTTTGTTTTTATATAAACGGTTGGCAATTTTCTTTTTGATAATCAAAGATGGAATAATTAAAAAAATTGAAATTAAAACTAAAACAACACGTAAAATTAGCAAAATTCTTGTTGAATTAAGCGGATAAGTAAGCAGTAAAAAAGTTAATGAAAATAAAATAACAGAATAATAAAAAATAAAAGAAAAATCGACAACTTTTAGTCTAGTTAAAATTAATGAAGCAAAAAAACAAACAAAAAAATTTAAAATTCCAATAATGGCTAAAATTCAATATGAAATTATCTCTTTTTGTCAAAAATCAGGCGAAAAAAATATATAAATTAAGCTAATAGGAATGAAAATTAGAAGTAAGGCAAAAACAAAATCCGGAATTTTTGTTATTTTTTTATACATTTTTTTCGCGGTTTTTTAGCAATTCAATAAAGTCAACTAAAGAAATTTTAAAAGATTCTTGGGAACCAAATTCGCGATAAGTAATTTCGTTTTTTGCTATTTCTTCATCACCCACAATTATCTGAAAAGCAGTTTTTTGTAAATTTGCTTCACGAATTTTACGTGTAATTCGTTCAGATCTTAAATCAATTTCGGAATTATAACCTAAATTAAAAAGTATTTCGTGGATTTTTTTACTATATTCATAATGTTTTTCACCAACAGGTATCACGATAATTTGCTTTGGTGAGAGTCAAAACGGTAATTTTCCTTTAGTTTGTTCTAATAAAATTGCAATAAATCGCTCATAAGTTCCAATCAGACCACGGTGAATCAATATTGGAGTTTCTTTTTGATTAAATTCGTTAGTAAAACTAATTCCAAATTTTTGTGGCAAAAGAAAATCTAGCTGCAAAGTCGAAATTGTAACTTCTTTATTTAATGCTGTCTTAATTTGAAAGTCGATTTTTGGACCATAAAAAGCAGCTTCACCGATTTTTTCAACATATTTTACGTTATTTTGATCAAGAAATTGCTTTAAATCATTCTCGGCCTGACTTCACATTAAATCATCTTGGAAAAATTTTTCTTTATTTTCTGGGTCTCTTTTTGAAAAAGAAATATAAAAAACTTTTATTTTAAAAAAATCAAGCACTTCTTGAATCATCTTAAAAAGGTGGCTAATTTCGCTAAAAATTTGCTTTTTTGTGACAAAAATATGCCCTTCGGTTAAATCCATAGCTCGAACTCGTTCTAAACCTGAAAGTGCACCCGATTTTTCATAACGATATAACCTAGATTGCTCTGAAATTCTAAAAGGCAAATTCCGATAACTAAAATGTTGCTCAGAAAATAAAATTATATGGTGTGGGCAAGTCATTGGGCGCGGAATAAGTGATTCATTTTCAACTTTAATTGGTGAAAACATGTCATCTTTATAATGTTGTAAGTGTCCTGAAATTTCATAAAGGCTTTGGTGACCAAAATGAGGGGTTAAAACTTCCCTAAAACCATAATTTCTGTCAAATTCTAGTATTTTTTGCCTAATTTTGTTATGAATTTTCATCCCATTTTCAAGTCAAACTGGGAAACCAAGTCCAAAATAATGGCTAAAACTAAAAAGTTTTAGTTTTGAACCAATCCGGCGATGATCTCTTTCTTGTCTTTCTTGTAAAATTTGAAGAAATTTTTCAAGATTTTCCTTTGAATCTCAACTTGTACCATAAATTCTTGTGAGCTGCTTATTTTTTGAATTTCCACGTCAATAGGCGCCTGCAATTTTTAGGAGTTTAAAATTTTTTATTTGATTCAAACTCTCAAGATGTCTTCCAGCACAAAGATCCTCAAAAAGTATATTGTTTTGCTGGTCAACAATTGAAAAATAGGTCACTTTTTCAGATTTGTTTTCAAGATCAGATTTTAGCTCTTGTTTGTAAATTTGACTTTGAAAATCAAGATTTTTACCTTCTGTTTGAACAATTCTTAAATTTTTTGAAACTAATTTTTTCATTAGTTTTTCAATTTTTGCAAAATCTGATTCAGAAAGTGGACTTTCTAGATCAAAATCATAATAAAAACCATCTTCAAAAACAGGACCAATTCCTAATTTTACATTTGGGAAAAGTGTTTTTATTGCAAGCGCTAAAAGATGAGAGGTAGAATGATTGAGTTCATAATCAATTTTTAATTCCATGAGTTAAAGCCCCATTTTTTGTTTTATTATTTTTAAATTTGAATTTGCTATTTGATTTGCTTTTGATGCCCCTTTTTTTGCAAAATCGTCAACAAATTGTAGCATTTTTTGTTGCTTTTTCTGTAAATCTTCTAGAAAATTAGCAACAATTGTTCCAACCGTTTCCTTTAAAAACTTATAGGATTGATCTTGAAAAAAATTAAGCGTTTCTTCTTGAGTTTTATCAGTAAAACCCATAAAAATATTCAAAAGATTATTGATCCCGGGCTTTTCTTGACTAAAATAAATTTTATTTTCAGAATCAGTTTTTGCTCTTTGAATTTTATTATAGGCCTCTTGGGGCGAATCGCTTAAAAAAATTGCCGAGTTTTTTTGGCTTGTTGATTTAGACATTTTTTTGGTTGGATCAGTAAGTGACATTATTTTTTGCGTATTTTGGGAAATTATAGCTTTTGGAATAACAAAATCTGTTTTATAAATTTTGTTAAAACGGTGAGCAATTTTTCGTGTAAGTTCTAAATGCTGTAATTGATCAGCGCCAACCGTTACAAAATCAGGATTATATAAAAGAATATCAGCAGCCATTAAAATTGGATAAGTTAGCAAGCCTGTTGGAACTTTTTCGGTATTATTTTCCTGTTTTTGACGAGATTTATCTTTAAATTGTGTCATTCTTGAGAGCTCGCCAATTGTTGTTTGGGATTGTAAAAGTCAAAAAAGTTCACTGTGAGCACTAATATCAGATTGAAAAAATAACACGGTTTTTTCAGGATCAAAACCACATGCAAGATAAAATGCAAAAATACTAGCCCGGTTTTGGGTTAATTTTTCTGGTTGGATCGGCAAAGTAAGGGCATGAAGATCAGCGACAAAAATAAAATTTTCGTATTGATCTTGAAACGAAAGGCTCGGTTTTATTGAACCAAGAAAATTTCCTATCGTTAAGTTTCCAGTTGCAGTTATTCCACTTACTAATCTTTTTTTCATAGCAAAAAAATTTTAGCATAATTATACAATTTTTTTAGAAAATGAGTATAATTTAAAAAGATATTATGAAGCTAATTTCCAAAATCATTTATTTTCTTTTGCAAATTTTTAGCTTTGGTTTGTTTGCTAAACATATTAAAAAAAAACATAATAAAACAAAGTCTGAACTCACTTTTGATGATAAAATCGGTTTCAAAGTCGATGATCTAGTTAAATTTTTAGGCGGGATTAAAAATATTGACTCATGTGATTTTACAGTTTCGAGATTAAAAATTAAATTAAAATCAACTGAAGGTATCAATGTTGATGAAATTGGAAAATTAAAAGGGATTTCAGGAGTTGTTGTCGGTTTAAACGAAATTAATTTAATAGTTGGCAATAAATCTAAGGCTATTTGAAAAGCTATAAATAATTTTGAATAAGTTTAAAAACAGTTTAAAAAATCCTAAGGAAATTACATAAAAAAATGCAAAAATTTGGAACCCATACCCGTGAAACCCAAAATTCAACTGGTACAAATCAAAATTTAAGCTACGAGCGTTTACTAGCAAATTTAATCACAATTGAACGTGCAGATTCAGCACTTTTTACAAGAATTGACAACGAAAATTATATTGATTTATTTTCTGCTTTAAAAACTAGCGATCTTAGAAAATTAATCTCTTCACCAATTTCTTCTGTGTCATTAACAACAAGTGAATTTGATGATTTTATTGAAAAAATAGAATCAATTCAAGACAAAGATGAATTAATTGAATACTTAAAAAATTCAGACTACAAACTAAACCCGCTTACACAAAGAGCGCTTAATTCTGATTTTCAGTCAGCAAAAAAAGACATATTAAATAAAATATCATATAAAAAACAAACAAGTCTAGCAAAATGAAAACGTTTGATCAAAAAAGCTTATGATATTCTTAGAGATCGAAATGTTTGACCTTTGCACATTGGATTTTGCTATATTTCTTTGTCAATTGAAGATCGAAGTTTTTTTGGACCTTTATTTGTTAAAGAATGTGAAGTTACAATTGTAAATTCAGTGCCAAGACTTAATGCTGATGGGCATATAAAACTAAATAATAAACTGCTTGCATTTTTAAAGAAACTTGACATTGATTTTAATTTTGATTTTGATTTTTCAGAATTTTCAATTGAAGAAGTAATTGAAAATGTTAAAAAATTTTATAATGATAAGTTTGAAATTCCTAACATTGAAGGAAAAATTGCAAAAGATGTCTCAACTCCAGAAGATACAATACATTTTCACCCCGGAGTTGTTCTAGGATTTTTCAACATTGGTGGATCACATCAACGTCAAATCATGGAAAAAATGATTAAAACTGGTGAAATTCACAACTTAATTGATGTTGATATTAACAAAACCACATACAGAAACAATGTTGAAAAATCAATTTTTTCACCTAAATTTACAGGATTTTTTAAAATTCAGCCCACTAATTTTACCCAAGATTGTGCTCATATTTCGGCAATTTTACAAAACACAATTATCTGAGGGCCTCCAGGAACAGGGAAATCTCAAACAATTGCAAACATTATTTCAAATGTTATTGCCCTAAATCGAACCGCACTTGTTAGCTCACAGAAAAAAATTGCCCTTGTTGTTTTAAGAAAAAGACTAAAAATGATGTCATTTTTTTGTCTTTTTGTTATTAATGAAAAACTGGAAAATTATAAAGATTTTTACAAGCCAATTGAAGAATATATTGAAAATATCGAAAATTTCAATATGGAATCAAAGCTTAAAGAAATTAAAGTTTTTTCCGATGATGATCGCCAATATTTAGAACTCTTAGAAAAAATTTTCCCTAAAATTGAAACTTTAACAAATACACTTGATGCCTATAAAACAATTGAAAAAGCAAACAATTTTTTTAAACTAAGTATTGCCGAAACTCTTTTTAAACTAAATAAATCAATTAATATCAATCCAAAAAGATCACCACATTCAAGAACTAGTCTAAAATTGCACATTATTGAGTCCAAACTCAAACGTAAATTAAAAATTTATGAAAAAGCAGTGCATGCAGCTTCTAATGAACTTCGCCAAGACGTTGACTTAATTCTTGAAAATCTAGTTAATTATGATGACAATTTGGAAAACATTTATAACAAAATTTCAAAATTAGAAATTTCTAATTTTGAAAATCTCGAAAAGTTTCTCAATTTTGTAAGAAAACCAAAAGTTGAAGTTCTTGATGATAAGGCTTTATTTATTCACCATGCAAAAAAAGTCTTTGAAATCTTGGCAAAATTAAATAATGACCCTGAATTTCAACAGCTCTATACTCGCTTCAGACTTAGCGTTAAACAAAAAAAGAAAATGTCTCCTTACAAGTTTTTACTAAAACATGCTGAAGTTATTAAGATTTTGTTCCCAGTTATTATTACAACTCCTGACATTGAACTTGTAATGTTCGAAAAACGTTATTTTGATTATATTATTATCGATGAAGCTTCACAAATGTTTTTAGAAGAAGCGCTCCCACTTTTATTTTACGGAAAAATTAAAGTTCTTGTTGGTGATCACCAACAAATGCAACCAATTCGTTGGTTTGCTTCAAAAATGAATGATGAATCAGAAGATGATGCCTTTGCAAATATTGAGTCAATTTTGGAATATGCCCATTCCAAAGGTGTTTTTAACATTATGTTAGATAAAAATTACCGTTCACATCATGCCTCACTAATGTCTTTTAATTCACGTCATTTTTATGATTCAGAGCTTAAAATTGCTAATAATCATAATTTTGAAGGCAATGATGTAATTGAAGTTCATAATGTTAATGGTCAGTGAGACGGTCAGCAAAATATTGTTGAGGCAAAAGCAGTTGTTGATATTGCCCAAAAAAATATTAACAAGTTTGCGACAATGATAATTTTGGCTTTTAACAAAAATCAGCAAAATGCAATAGAAAAAATAATTTTTGAATCCTATCCAGAAATTGAAAAATTAATCTATACTGATAAAATTATTGTAAATAGTCTTGAAAATATTCAAGGAGATGAGGCTGATTTAGTAATTGTCTCAGTTGCCTATGATCAAAGTGCAAAATTTGGTTCAACTTATATAGCGCGAAAAGGTGGAAAAAACGCCCTAAATGTTGCAACATCGCGTGCACGTCAAAAAATGATAATTTGCAAGTCAATAAATGCTGATGAAATTCAAAATACTTCTAACTCTGATGATCTAGAAATTTTTAAATCATGAATTAATTTCCTTGACCTTGATGTTCAATCACAAATAAATTATTCACGTAAAAATAAAACCCAACTTTCACTTTCAGAGTTAAAAAATGTTGCAAAATCAAGCTTTTTTGCTGACTTTCAGCAAGAATTTGCCGAAGAATTTTTTGCACTTTTTCCAAGTTTAGAACTAAAAACTAACTATATTGTCGGAACCGAGCAAATTGATGTTGCTATTTTTGATCAAGGCAAATTTTTACTTGGAATTTATTTAGATTCACTTGAATATCGCAAACCTAAAGAGTATATTGAATATTTTGATGCAATCAAATTCATTCAACAAAAAAAATATCCAATTATTATAATTAATTTTGTTGAATGAAAACTCAATAGAAATAAGGTAACCGAAAAACTCAAAAAAGAAATTATCAATTTGAAGGAAGATGATCTTGTTTAAACCGGAATTATATCAGGTTGATGATTTAGTAATTGGCTGTGATGAGGTTGGTGTTGGTGAGTATTTTACAAATTTAACTGTTTGTTGCGCTGTTTTTCGCCAGTCAGAAATTGAAGGGCAACTTATTGAAAAAATTGTTGATTCAAAACTTTTAAATGAAAAAAAGATTAGTGAACTTTTTGAAATTTTGGACCAAAAAATTACTTATAAATTTATCTCTTTAGAGATGAAAGACTATAATGATCTAATCCAAAAAGGATTAAACTCACATGAAATCAAAGCTTTTCTATATTTTAAAGTGCTCAGCGAGCTAATTTTAATTTTTAAAAATGTCCAAATTGATAAAATTTTCATTGATGGTTTTGTCTCGGCGCAAAAATTTAGTCAATATTTTGCTAAAATAAGTAAATTTTTCAACATTGAGCAATGAAATTTTGAAAAATATCCCTTAATTTTAGAAAAAAAAGCCGACACAAAAATTAAACAAGTAGGAGCCGCTTCAATAATTGCAAAACATGCCTTAAGTCAAAAATTCAATAAACGGCAAGAAAAATGAAAAGCAATTTTTCCGGCCGGTTCAAATCAAATTGAAAAAATTGTTAATTTTTGCCTCGAGCAAATTCAGAAACACGGGACAATTTTCCTTGAAGAAAATGTAAAATTACATTTTAGCATTACTGATAAAGTCTATACAAAACTAAAGGAAAAAAATGGAAAAAATAGCTAAATTGTTTCAACAAAATTCAGAACAAATTATCGCAAATGTCGGTACAGCTGGCGGAGTTGGTCTTGGTGGCTGAATTGGCATAACTATTGGTGTTGGAATTATTTTATTTATTATTGGCGGTGTGATTGCCTTAATAGTCTCAAAAAAAATGTTTGAAAAACAAATCCGTGAAAATCCACCAATAACTGAAGGCATGATTCGCGCAATGTACATGCAAATGGGTCGAAAACCATCTGAGGCACAAATTAGAGCGGTTATGCGATCAGTAAAAAACGCTAAAAAGTAGGAAATAATGAAAAAGAAAGTTATTTTAATTATTATTGACGGCCTTGGATTGCGTCCTGAAACTCAAGGGAATGGTTTTGCACTTGCAAAAACACCAGTTTTTGATCACCTTTTTGAGAATTATCCAAATAGTTTGATTGCCGCTTCAGGTCAAGAAGTTGGACTCCCTGAAGGACAAATGGGAAATTCAGAAGTTGGCCATTTAAATATTGGGGCTGGATTTATTGTCTATACAGGAATTTCAATTATAAATAATGCTTTAAAAACCGGCGAGTTTTTCAAAAATGAAAAATTTATTAAGGTTTTTGAGCATAGTGTCAAAACTGATACACCTGTGCAAGTTATGGGGCTTTTTTCACCCGGAGGCGTTCACTCACATCAAGATCACCTTTTTGCTCTAATTGATTTCGCCGCCGAATTTGGGGTTAAAAAACTTAATTTACACCTTTTTGGTGACGGGCGAGATGTTGCGCCTGAATCAATTAAGCCAAATCTTAATTTATTAATAAAGAAATTGAAAAATTTTGAAAATTACAAAATTGCTTCAATTTCTGGTCGTTTTTACTCAATGGATCGTGATAAAATGTTTGACCGCGTTGAATTAGGATATAATTCTATTCGTGGAAAAGCCGAAAATACCTTCACAAATCCAATTGATTATGTCGATTCTCAATATGAAAAAGGAATTAGTGACGAATTTTTACAACCGGCAATAAATTTGCAAGTTAATAAAAATGATTTTCTTAATGACAATCATGGCGTTATTTTTTTCAATTTTCGCCCTGATCGTGCAAGACAACTTTCGCATTTAATTTTGCAAACAGATTTATATACTTTTAAACCAAAATATCCTGTAAAAATCGACACTTTTGTGTCAATGATGAAATATGAAGGAATAAATTGCGATATTGCTTTTGAGGAAATGAAAGTCAAAAATCCACTTGGAAAAGTAGCAGATGAGGCAGGATTAAAACAACTTCGACTCGCTGAAACGCAAAAATATGCTCATGTAACTTTCTTTGTTGACGGTGGTGTAGAACTTGAATTAAAAAATTCTGACCGAATTCTTGTTGATTCATTAAAAGTTGAGTCATATGCTGATTATCCGCAAATGTCAGCTGCCGAAATTACTGATAAATTAATCCAAGTTGGCCAAAATTATGACCTTATTATTGTCAATTTTGCAAATCCAGATATGGTTGGACATACTGGAAACTTAAAAGCAACTATAAAAGCAGTTGAAATTCTAGATTCACAAATTGGTCGAATTCACAGCTGAGCAAAAGAAAATAATTTTCATTTTTTCATTACCGCCGACCATGGTAATGCCGAACTTACCGAGGATGAAAATAATAAGCCCTCAACAAAACATACCGTATTTCCCGTTATGTTAATTTCAAGTGATAAAAGTTTGAAATTAAAAAACGGAAGATTGGCAAATATTGCCCCAACAGTGCTTGATTACTTAAATATCAAAAAACATCCTGACATGGATCATGAATCTTTAATAATTAAGCAAAACTAAACTTTTACAGACTAATTTTTCTTCTTTAAAACCAAAATCATTTTCCTTTTGATTTTGGTTTTTTTTAAAAAAGTCAATTAGTTAGTTCAAAACACTGACAAAAATCAATTTCCTGAGTTTCCCAGTTTGAAGGCAAAAATTCACTTTTTAGTGAATACAAATATGAAAAAATAACGGTAAATCAGTATTTTTTTATCGTAAAACCTTATTTTTTATTAATTCCGTTTAATTACATTTTTAAATTAATTTTTATGGTATAATTATAAATTATGAAAAAACAAAATTTGGTTTTATTTAATGTTTGAGGAAACTCGAAAGATAAACTATATAAATATGTTGGCTGAACACAAGGTTACGGTAAAGCTCCAAAACGGTGATTTAGTTTAGGAAATGTGCAAAATTTGGAAAAAATTAATCCAAATGCTATTCAAATTATCAAAGAAAAGTTGAAATTGTTTTCAAATTTAGATGACATGAATAAAGTCAAGATTGCTTTGCTTGATTCTATTAAAAATTCCAACATAATCGAAGGTTCGGTTTTTGTTGGCGGGGAATTAATTGAAAAACTTATTGAAAAGCACAATATTTTTGAATCACTTCCTAAAAGTAGACATAAAAATATGAAAGAAATTTTTAACTACTTAATTTCAAAACGGATCACTGATCCTGGTAGCATTATTAATGCTTTTGATAAAAAAGATGACTACTCAAATCAAATAAATACTTCCAAAAATAGTTTTTATAGACTCCTAGATCTTGTCTTTGAGTCACAAAATCAACTTTTAAATAGTGTCAACAAAATGGTAACAAGTGAACTTGGAAAAAGGGACAGTGAATTTTATTTTGACTCATCAACAGTCTATTTTGAGACATTTGAAAGAAATGGATTAAGAATTCCTGGTTATTCTAAAGATGCTAAATTCAAAGAAGACCAAATTGTCATTGGCTTAGCGTGTGATAAAAATGGTATTCCTTTTCATATTAAAGTTTTTAAAGGAAATACCGGCGATTCTAGTACATTAATCCCTTTTATTTTAGATGTTGAATCCAAATATAATATCAAAAATATGACAATAATCGCTGATCGCGGCATGTCAACAGCCGCAAATATTCGATTTCTTGAATCAAGAAACTATAATTTCATTATTTCTTATCGTGCAAAGGTAGGGACTCAAAAATTTAAAAATTATTTACTAGATCCAAGCGATTATGTTAATGTAAGTGCGGATTTTAAGTATAAAAAAGAAGAATTTTATTCATCATATAAAAATAAAAGATACACTGAAAATATTAGAAGAAGAATTATTACTTACAGTACAAAAAGAGCGATAAAAGACAGAAAAGCTCGTGAAGAGCAAATCGAAAGTTTTATTAAAAAACAAAATAAAGACGGTTTTATCGAGGTAAACAAATTGTTTGGTAAAAAACCTAAATATTTTAAGGAAATTTCAAACATGAAATTTGAATTAGATCAAAGTAAAATTGACAAAGACAAACAATTTGATGGCTACTATGTTTATGAAACAAATATACTGAATTCGAATGTCTTAGATATAGTTGAAAAATACCAAAAACAGTGGAATATTGAAGCTAATTTTAGAAGTCTAAAAGGTTTGTTGAATATTCGGCCCGTATTTTTAAGAATTGACGAGCACATTCTAGCTCATACACTTTTGTGTTTTATCTCACTAGTTATTTTAAAAACTATAATATTTAAAATCAACAAACATATTAGTGATAACAAGTTATTTGAAAACAATCAATTAACTGAAGTTGGTTTAGTAACGATGTTGCAAAAATTAAGGCAAAGGGTTGAATTTAACACTTTAGATCAGCAAATAACATTTAAAAATCGAGATGGTGTCCCTAGTGATCCGAATATTTGAAATAGGTACGATTTTTACTTTAATATCTTAATAAATAGGTAAAAAAAATTGTAATTAACTTTTAACAAAAAATTTAAAAAAGCCCCTAAAACCGGATACTTTTTTAAAATTACCTTATGAAACTGGGAAACTCAGGAAAACACTGACAAAAATCAATTTATGATAAAACAACTACTATTTAAACTCAATGCAAATACAAAACTCGTTTTTATTTGCAGCGAGCCTAAAAAAATATATGAAGTTTTGAAAGAACAATAACCAAAAGCCCTGAATTTATAGATTTCTAAACGGTTAAATTTAAGGCATTCCATTAATATTTAAAGCCATAATGGAAAAAATGGCATTATCTGAGTTTATTGTGCCAAAAACATAACTTATTCCCCCTAATTCAATATCAAATTTATTAATTTATTCTTAAGTGATGTTCATTATAACATAATTTTATTTTAGACCAAGCATTTTTTTTTTTTTTTTTTCAAAAGGTTAATTTTAAAATAATAAAAATTAATATTTTAGGTCAAAAAACACGGATTTAACGGTATTTTTGCATATTTGTATTCACTAAAAAGTGAATTTTTTGCCATCAAACTGGGAAACTCAGGTGGTTTTTTTAGAAAATTAAAAATTTATAATTTTTTGTAAATTTTTAATATTTTTGTCAAATTCCTAGAAAATATTAAGAAAAATGGTATAATTTGCATTATTAAAATATGAACAAATTAAGAGGTGTAAATGGCAAGCAAGCTAACAAAATTTAGAAATTTATTTATCCTTTCGACCCCTATTGTTTTTTTAGTAGCAACAAGTTGTGGCGTTAGTCAACAGACGAGCAGCGCAAAAATCGCCGACACATTAGGGTCAAGTGTAAGCTTTGATGTAAATGGTAATTATGTTTTTACTATTAAAAATGATAAATTCAAAGATGCAACAGAAGTAGTGGCACATTTTGAAGGCAAAAGTGATAATCCAGCTATTACTAAACTAATGACTCCTGAAGTTAATGGAAACATAAATAATTCAACCGTAACCTTTAACACAGCCGGAAAATTATTAAACGACTATAAGTGATCGCTCAAAAAAATTAAAGTTGTTAAGGCTGGCAGTTCTGAAGAAATTTCACAAGATCAATTCCCTGATGATTTAAAAGGTGACCTTTGGTTTGAGAAAAAAATTGCGATAGTTAAACAAGATTCTGCGCTTTGAATTGATCCTCAAATCCAACTTTTAAAAAATTGAATAAACACTGATACAAATGTCGAGTTAAAAGCTGAATTTATTAAAACTGATGACGCAACAAAGAAAAAAGTTGTAGATACCACTTTCAATAGTTCGTTAAATAAGTTTCGAGCTGACTTACAAGATGGTTATAAATTCAATAGAATTCTAATTCAATCTAAAAATAACTCCTTTGCAACAATTAGTTTACCTTATAAACCTTTTGAGCAAAAAGAAAACACACCGCAACAGATGAGCGCAAAAATCGCTGACAAATTAGGGTCAAGTCTAAGTTTCGACGTAAATGGTAATCATGTTTTTACTATTAAAAATGACAAATTCAAAGGTGCAACAGAAGTAGTGGCACATTTTGAAGGCAAAAGTGATGATCCAGCTATTACTAAACTAATGACTCCTGAAGTTAGTGGAAACATAAATAATTCAACCGTAACTTTTAACACAGCCGGAAAATGACAATACGACTATAAGTGATCGCTCAAAAAAATTAAAGTTGTTAAAAATGGTAGCTCTGAGGAAATTTTGCAAGATCAATTCCCTGATGATTTAAAAGGTGACCTTTGGTTTGAGAAAAAAATTGCGATAGTTAAGCAAGATGCTGCGCTTTGAATTGATCCTCAAACCCAACTTTTAAAAAATTGAATAAACACTAATGCAAATGTCGAGTTAAAAGCTGAATTTATTAAAAATGACAGCACAAAAGCGAGAAAAGTTGTAGATACCACTTTCAATAGTTCGTTAAATAAGTTTCGAGCTGACTTACAAGATGGTTATAAATTCAATAGAATTCTAATTCAATCTAAAAATAACTCCTTTGCAACAATAAGTTTACCTTATAAACCTTTTCAACAAAATATCTAAAATAATAAAAAAAGCAATTTCATTCACGAAATTGCTTTTTTTTATATTTAAAATAACGAAAATTAAATTAAGATATTAGATTAATCCAAGGTGTTTTAATTGTGATTCTAATACATCAGCAGGAACATAACCTTCAAGACGATGCACAAGTTTGTGATCTTTATAAAATAATGTTGTTGGAGTTCCTTGGATTTGGTTATCACGCGCAAATAAAATGTTTTCACGTACGTTAGTTCTAATGATAACTAGACCATTTACTCCGTATTTATCGTTCATTTGATCTATTGAAGGTTCATAAAGAACACAAGCTCCGCATCCAGGTTGGTGAAATACGAGAATTGCAGATTTGCTTGTTAAAATTTTTTGATTAATGTCATCAGTTGAGTGAATATCAAAGATTGGCATAATATCTCCTTTTTTATATAAATGATACCACATTCTTGCTTTTTTCCAATATATAAATAGAAAAAAATTAATAAGATTTTGCAAATAAGACAAATCTAGTAGTTTTTTTACCGCTAAAAATTGAATTAGCACTTTGTGGTATATTAAATATTGAATTTTTTGGCAAAATACAACGAGCTGTTGCGGTAGTTTCGTCTTGAATTTGCTGCTCTTTTGCTGAAGACTCACTAAAAGGAGCGATAACAAATTTCCCTTTTTGTATTTCAGTTTGAAGATCCTGATATGAAGTTACAAAAACTGTATTTTCAATTATGCGTGCTTTAGCTTTTTCAAACAAGTTTTTTTGAATTTTATCAAGAATTTTAGGACATTTGTCTTTTAATTCATCAAGATTAAAATAAATTTTTTGACGATTATCACGCCGAACAAGACAAATTTGATTTTTCTTTACATCATTTGGCCCAATTTCAATTCGAACTGGCGAACCAGAAACTTCAGACCTATTTATTTTAAAGCCAATTTGGTCATCTGATTCATCTACTTGATAGCTAATTTTTCTTTGTTTAAGAATTCTAGCTACTTTTTTTGAAAAATCTTTAACTTCGGGATGTTTTTTTGCAAAAAATTCAAGAATATCTACCTTATATGGGGCAATTTTTGGAGGCAAAACTAAACCACTATCATCGCTGTGAACCATTACAAGAGCGCCTATTAGACGGGTTGAAATCCCTCAAGATGTTTGATATGGCGTATCAAATTCGTTTTTGTTATTTTTAAACTGAATTCCAAAATTTTTAGCAAAATTTTGGCCTAAAAAATGCGATGTGGCCGATTGAAGCGCGCGGAAATTTTGCATCATTGACTCGATAGTGTAAGTTGTAACAGCGCCGGCAAACTTCTCACGATTAGTTTTTTTACCAAATATTGTTGGTATAGCAAGATAATTTTCTAAAAAGTATTTATAATATTTAGCTATTTTTTTAGTAAAATTTTGAGCCTCTAATTTATCTGAATGAATTGTGTGCCCTTCTTGCCAAAGAAATTCAGTATTACGCAAAAATGGATTAGTAGTTTTTTCTCATCTCAAAACTTGAGTTCACTGATTTAATTTTAACGGTAAAATGTTATTTGCAGCAATTTCATTTCGAAAATAATCAGCAAAAAGGAGCTCGCTAGTTGGTCTTATATAAATATTTTCAGATAATTTTTTTTGGCCAACATGAGTTATTGTTAATAATTCTGGCGCAAAACCTTTAATATGTTGTTTCTCTTTTTCTATAAAACTTTCAGGTATAAGAAGCGGAAAATAAACATTTTTTACGCCTTGGGAAGCAAAAAATGCATCAACTATTTTAGTTATATTAGTTCATATTGAATAACCAAAAGGTTTAAAGTAAAGCGTTCCTTTGATTGGACCGTAACTCATTAAATTCGCCTGAGTTATAACGTCAACATATCATTTTGCAAAATCTTCGCTACTTGGCGTTATCTTTTCGGGACGTTTCATAAAATTAATAATTAAAAAAATGGTGAATTAACATTTGGCTGCCCCAGTTAGATTCGAACTAACGAATGACGGTACCAAAAACCGTTGCCTTACCGCTTGGCTATGGGGCAAAATGGTGGGGGGTGAGGGATTCGAACCCCCGAATCCGAAGAAAGTGGGTTACAGCCACCCGCATTTGGCCGCTCTGCAAACCCCCCGGTGCGTTGCAGCTTTTTAATTATAACATATTTTTTTTGATTTGATAATTTTTTTTAATTTTTTTTTTTTTTTTTTAGACTAGCGATATTTTGCAACATCCTCAGTTACTATATTGAGAACATCATTTACTAGTTTTTCTTGCTCTTCAATCGGAAGATTTGGGTCTATTTTAATTTGTTTATAAGCAAAAATAAAAGAAGGATGTAAAAAATTACCTAAAGGACGTCCAATTTTGTACAATTCAATCCATTTATCTTTTAATTTTTTAGCAAGTCTTTCATCATCATGTCTTATTTTATATTCATTTGCTAATTTTTGATAAGATAAAATTTTAAAAATAGCAAAGGTAAATCAAAAATTCTTAACAAATTCAGATCACTTAATAACAATAAAAAACCCTAGACCAAAAAAGTAACTTAGTGCTGGAAACCAAAAAATATAATATAAAATTTGACTATAAGGATTTAATTGCGCTAAATTTTGACCAATTAATTCAGAATTAACATTTAAAACTATCAATTTATGACTAAAAATCGGGCTAAGTAAAAATACTAATCTTACAATATAATTTAATAGCAAAAAAATCGAATCGGCAATATAATAAAAAATTAATTTTCTTGGTCTTTTTCGGTTTTTTAAATTATTAAAATAAACCAAAGTTTGAATAATTACTAAAAATAGAACAAATGATCCAACAAATGCTAAATACTGTCAGAATTGAAAATTACTAATTCCGGCAAAAAATAATCAAAAAATAAGCATCAACATCGAAACTAGTAAGGTTGAAATTGAATAATAAATTGACTTTGCAGTAAAAGAGATATTATTTCAAAGTTTTTCGACGGGATTTATTTTAGTTTTGGTTCTTTTTTCATGCTTTTGAAAAATATCTGAATTAAGTTGGTAAAAACTTGAGGTTCAAGTCGAATGCTTTTCGCGATATTGCATTTTTTTATTTAAATCGCTAATTTCAGCTACAGCTCTAGAATCAGAAAGGAAGTAAAAAAACTGATTTTCATCATCATGCAAAAGTCATGAAAAATTAATTTGGCTAGATTTTTTTGATTTTGTAACTTTTTGAAGTAAATTTTTTGACTCCTTTTTTTGCTCTTGAGTTGTTTCTAAATTTTGTTGTGATTTTAGATAATTAGGCTGATAAGTAACGTATTGTTCCGATTGTTGATCATATTGAGGGCTATTTTGGGCTTGAATTTCAATATCTTTTTGATCTACAAGTTTCTGACTATCATCTCCTTGAAATGGATTAGTAGTGTTAGTTTTTAAATCTTGACTATAACTTGGTTTTTGAAAATTACCATAATGTTGATATTTGCGATCACGGGAAGCAAAATTCGAATTATGAGATTTGTTAGCACTATAATTTTTTGAATTATAAAAATTAGACTGATTTTGGTCGTTTATTTTTTGATTATTTTTTTCTTGGTCATGATTTTGATTCATTAAATTCTCCTGTGTAACTATTTAACCTATTTATTTTACAAATTTAATTTAAATCTAAAAAGTTAATTTAATATTAGCACCTTTTTCAATTTCTTCATTAAATTTTACCAATTTATAACTAATATTAATTATTTTTTTCTATTTAATTAAATAAGATAAAAAAACGCATGTTTTTAATGATTCGGCATTTTCATGTTTATAAAAACTTATATTAATAAATTTTAAAATTTTACAATACAAAACTCTGACATCAAAAACAACACTAATTATATAATATATAATAAGCAAAACAGTTAAGCTTAATTTTCTTCATTTAAATTCGGTAAAATTGCAATTTTTTGAAGAAACTGTAATTTAATTTAAATTTTTAAAAATAAATCATTATTTTAAAATTTTTTTCAAAATATCAATTTTTTTAAGAATTTACCTTAATAACTGAAATAATTTCTAAAATCACCATAAAAATACCCTTTTTAACCCAAAAAAATAAACTTTTGATCATAAAATTTTGATATTTTTAAATTTTTTGCTGATTTTAATAAAAATCACTCCCACTTCACTCCACTAATAAAATCCAAAAAATTTAAAAAATACCCCCTAAAATCCGTCATTTTTCTCAAATAAAAAATGAGAAATAAAAAAAATTAATTTTTTTTGCTTTGAAATGGGTTTTAGTGTATAATTGTGGTTGACAGTGGAGATAAAAAATGTTTGGAACTGTTTTCAGAATATTAGATGAAAAAAATAGAATTGTGCTACCTCCTGCTTTTCGTGATGAACTTG
This sequence comes from Mesomycoplasma ovipneumoniae, assembly GCF_035918255.1. Taxonomy (NCBI): domain Bacteria; kingdom Bacillati; phylum Mycoplasmatota; order Mycoplasmoidales; family Metamycoplasmataceae; genus Mesomycoplasma; species Mesomycoplasma ovipneumoniae. The sequence goes on from NZ_CP142136.1 coordinate 497,752, forward strand.
AAGGTGACTTCTATATTTCAGCTAATTTGGAAAAAATTCTCGAGATCAGAAGCCAAACCGAATTTGATATTATTGCCCAAAAAATTGGAAAAGCAAACTCATTAGATCCACGACTTCGTGATTTTGCAAGATATTTTTTTGGAAATACCGTCAAAGTTTCTGTCGATAAGCAAGGTAGGTTTTTAATTCCCAAAAATTTACTTGACTTGGCCGCTGTCAAAAAAAGAATCTATTTACTAGGGGTTAATAACAAAATTGAAATTTGGCCTGAAGAAAGATACGAACAATTTTTTGCAAAGTTTTCTGACAGTGATGTTACCGCTGATTTAGAAAAAGAATTGCTAAAATCGGGAGTTGAATTATAAAATGCACATTCCAGTTTTGTTAGAAGAAGTTATCTTAGCTCTTGAAATTAATCCCGAAGGATTTTATGTTGATTTAACTTTAGGGCGTGGCGGACATTCCAAGGCGATTCTTGAAAAATTAACAACGGGAAAACTGATTGTTTTTGATAAAGATATCCAAGCCATAGACGAAACTAAATCTAAATTAACTGCAATTAGTCAAAATGTTGATTTTATTTGTTCAGATTTTGTAAATTTTGATTATCACTTAGAAAAATTGGGAATTGATTATATAGATGGATTTATCGTTGATTTAGGTGTTTCTTCACCTCAAATTGATAATCCTGAGCGTGGCTTTTCTTACTCTAAAGATGGCAATTTAGATATGAGAATGGACACAAGTCAATCTCTTGATGCTTCTTGAGTTTTAAATCAATATTCTGAAGAAAAACTAACTCAGATTTTTTTCAAATATGGACAAGTAAAATTTGCGCGGCAAATTGCAAAAGCAATCATTGAAAATAGACCTTTGAAAACTACTTTTGATCTTAGTAAAATTGTCAAAAAAGTTATTCCAGCACTGGCGTTATCTAAAAAAAACTTTGTAAAAAATGTTTTCCAGGCTGTTCGAATTGAAGTAAATAACGAACTTGAATCCTTGCAAATGTTGTTAAAAAAGTTACCAAAATTCTTAAAGCACGGTTCAAAAGTTTTAATTATTAGCTTCCATTCGCTAGAGGATCGAATTGTCAAAGATGCATTTTTAAATTTAGTTAGTAAATCTAAGCAAGATTTTTTTAAAAAAGGCGATCCAGAATTCTCAACGAAAGTTTTTCGACCATCACCAGAAGAAGTTTTGCTAAATCCAAGAGCAAAATCAGCTAAATTACGAGTTTTAATTAAAAATTCATAAAAAAAGAAAAATTGAAAAATAGGTAAAAATACTATGGAAAGATGTAGTAAAATTATGCTAATGGGATTAGGTGATTTTGGATCTAAAATTGTTCAAAGTCTCAATTTAGATCAAGCTAACTTTCCAAAATTTTTTATAAATTCACGAGATGAATATTCTAATTTCAATTTTAGCGATCAAAATTCACTAATTCTTAGTCAATCAAATTTTGGATATGACTGAAAAAAAGCAAACCAAGCAGTAAAAGATAAAAGTTTAGAAATTCAATCAATTCTTGCTGGGGTCAAAATTCTCTTTTTGATTGTCGGATTAGGCGGATCAACTGGATCAGGAGCGGTTTTAGAAGTAGCTGAAATTGCTCAAAAAATGAATATAATTATAATAGTTTTAGCAACAAATCCTTCTGAAAATGAGTCGAAATTTAGACGCGAAACAAGTTTTGACGTGCTTCAAAATTTGAAAAAAATTGTTGATTCATTAATTTTAATTTCACCAGAAGAAATAAGTTCAACATTTCCGAGTCTTATAGTTGAAAATGTTCTTCAATTAATAGCAGTGACTATTCAAAAGAAAATTTCAATTCTAACAAAAGCTATTTGTCAACAAAATGCATTAATTCATGTTAACAGTTCAATCATCGAGTCAATTTTATCCAACAATAATTTTGTTTTTGTCGGATATGCAAGTGCAGCTGGTTCAAATAGGGCAATAGTTGCAACTGAAAATGCCTTTAAAAACCATTTTGTCGAATTTGATCTCTCATCTTCCGAGGAAATGTTAATAACAATTAGCGCTAACAATTCAATTTTACAAACCGAAATTAACGATGTTCTTAACACAATTAGAAAAAATTTCAAACCAGACTTAAAATTTTCTTATGGCGTGTATACAAACACAAAATTAGATAAACAAATTGAAATTGGTATAATTGCAAGTCAGAAAAAGCATAGTTATGAAAGCAAAAAAGCAGCAAAATTAAATCTTGCCTTCGATAACAAATTTAGTATTTTCTAAGCAAATTGATTTTGATTTAACTTTTATTAAAAGCTTATAAAACACCTTTAAAAATTATAAAATTTTAGTACGCAAACAAAATTTTATAACAAAAAGGTGTTTTTGTATTATTTTTTTTAAAAAATTTTTTTTGTGGGCAAATCGACGGAAATATAGTATAATAATATTGTAGTTTTACTATTATTTTATCAACTCAATTATTATGTCAAAATTCAATAAATATATATCTGACTATTTTCTTGATAGTCAAAAAATACTTGCAAAATTTAATCCGAAAAATATTGTTATTTTACAGTTTTTCCAACGTAGAGATTTTGCCGTTATTGGCGGAATGGATGAAGTTTTAAAATTTTTAGTAGATAATACTGATTATAAAAAATATAAAATTCGTTATTTACAAGATGGAACTCGTGTAAAAAAACGTGAAATAGTTCTTGAATTAGAGGGCCCTTTACATCTTTTTGGTCATGTTGAAGGAATTATTGACGGAATTTTAAGCCGCTCAACTTCAATAGCAACAAATGCTTATTTATGCAAAAAAGCAGCAAATAATAAAGAAATAATCTTTATGGCCGATCGTTCTGATCACTATTTGATGCACCATATTGACGGAAAAGCAGCAAAAATAGGTGGTATTTCAATATTTAGCAATTTAGCTCAATCTGGAAAAACCGAAACTAAAAATTTTGGTTCAATGCCTCACTCCTTAATTCAAAATTTCAACGGCGATCTTATTAAAGCTTCTCAAGCTTACCGTAAAATTTTCCCAGACCAACCATTAGTAGCCTTAGTGGATTTTAACAACAATGTAATTGAAGAATCCTTAGCTGTTTTGGCTGAATTTGGTCAAAATTTAGCTGGAGTTAGAATTGATACTTCTTCAAATATTCCCGATCAAATGTTCGAAGATCCTAAAAAAGACGAATTTGGAATTAATTCAAAATTAATAAAAAAACTACGAGAAGAGCTAGACAAAAATAACGGTCAACACGTAAAAATTGTAGTCTCATCAGGATTAAACCCTATGAAAATTAGAGAATTAGAAGAACAAAACGCCCCTGTAGACTTCTACGGTGTTGGCGAGTATATGCTTCAAATTCGAAATCATTTTAGCGCCGATGCAACAGTGTTAAATGGCAAAAAATTAGCTAAATTTGGTCGTTTTTATCGTAAAAATCCAAAATTAATAACTTTTGAATATGAAAAATAATCTTGAATTGAATAATTTGGGTTATAATGATGACCTCAAAATTTGACAAGACAAGACAAGTTTTAATTATTCAGTTGATACTATTTTGCTAGGAAATTTCATCACCTTAACTAAAAAAGTAAAACTAGCACTTGAAATAGGAACAAATAACGCAGCACTAGCAATTTTTGTTGCTCACAGAAAAAAAGATCTAACTATCGATGCAATTGAAATTAATGAAAAAGCCATTAATTTAGCTAGAAAAAACGTTGAAATTAACAAAAAAGAAAGTCAAATTAATCTAATTTGTGCTGATTTTAATCAGTTTTGAGTTGAACATAATAAAAAACAGTCACGAAAATACGACTTAATTTTTGCTAATCCTCCTTATTTTAAAGTCGGAACAAAAAAAATCCGAAATGTTAGCCCTGAGTTTAAAAATGCAATTTATGAATTTAGCCTTAATTTATCACAATTAATTCTTGGGGCAAGCAAAATTATTCAACACAAAGGAAGATTATCGCTGGTTTTACCAATCGAGAGATTTATTGATGTGATAGAATTTTTGCGTCAGGGTCGATTTGAGCCAAAGCGTGTTCAATTTGTAATGGCAAGAGTGGGATCTAGTCCCAAATTTGTTTTGGTTGAATCAGATTTTAATGCTCAGTGGGGAACCCAATTCCTACATAATCTATATTTACACCCTAATAATAAAAATAAACATGTTTATCGCAAAGAAATCCAGAAACTTTATGTAGCCCGAAAGGTTAAAAATGGCTAAAAAATTTTACATCACAACTCCTATTTATTATGCTAGTGGTAATCTCCATATTGGTCATCTTTATAGTTCAACTTTGGCATGAGTGCTCAGAAATTTTAAAAAAATGCAAGGTTTTGACGCACTAATGCTAACAGGATCTGATGAACACGGCCACAAAATAAGTCGTCTAGCCCATCAGTCAGGTTTAGATCCCCAAACTTTTGTTGATAAAAACGTGGAAAAATTTAAAATTTTATGGCAAAAATTTGGCATTGATTATGATTATTTTTTAAGAACAACTAGTCAAAATCATAAAAATTTTGTTAAAAAAATTTTTTACAAAATGTACGAAAATAACGATATTTTTCAAGGTCAATATCAAGGACTTTATTCTGTAAGTGACGAAGAATTTTTATCACAAGTTCAATGTATCGAAAAAAACAACGAATTTTTTCACCCAGTTAGCGGTGCAAAAATGGAATTAGTCGAAGAAAATTCCTATTTTTTTGTAATTAGTAAATTCCAAAAATGACTAGAAAATTATTTAGACGCTAATCCTAATTTCATTTCTGACAAAAAAATCGCAAATGAGTTAAGACAAAATTTTTTCCAAAAAGGTTTAGAGGATTTATCCGTTAGCCGAAAAAATTTAAAATGAGGAATAAATCTTGAAAAATTTCAAGATCAAACTATCTATGTTTGACTTGATGCTCTTTTTAGCTATTTATCAATTTTTGACGACCAAATTAATATTGACTCACCACAGAGTCAAAATTTTTGAAACCAGGCCGAAGAAATTGTTCATGTTGTTGGAAAAGAAATAGCTCGTTTTCACTGTATTTATTGGCCAATTTTTTTAAAATCATTAAACTTCAGATTGCCATCAACAATTTTGACTCACGGATGGCTCATAACTCCTGAAGGAAAAATGTCAAAATCAAAAGGAAATGTAATTAATCCTCTTGAATTACTTGATGAATTTGATGCTGAAATTATAAAATTTTATTTTGTAAGTCAAATAAGTACCGAAAATGATAGTATTTTTGACAAAAAATTATTAGAAAGTCTATATAATTCATTTTTTGTTAACACATATGGAAATTTAATTAGTCGAACAATTGCACTTGTTTTGAAATATTTTAATAACGGTTTGAAATTTAAAATTGAAGATTTAGATTGAACAGATATTAGTTATTATGAAAAAATTTTGTTAACTTTTGACTTATTTTCTAAAAATTTGTCAAATTTTCAGCTTGAAAAAGGCTTTAAACTAATAATTGATCTAGCAAAAAATTTAAACGGTTATTTTGATATCAAACAATTATGAAATGAAAAAAACTTAGATAAATTAAGCGCAAGTTTACTTTTAGTTTTAAATGGAATTTACACGATTTCAGCATGCCTAAACTCTGTTATGCCTAAAACCATTGAAAAAATTATTGATTTTTTAGGAATAAAAACCACAAGTTTTGAATTAATTACAAAATTAGATAAATTTGACAAAATTATTTTTGAAAAACTGGAAAAACCTTTTTTTCCAAGAAAAAAATCTTAATAACCAAATTTTCAGCGAAAATTATGTTTATCGTTTAAAAATTGAATTAATGGCACTATGTTTATCAAAAAAAGCGAATAAATTGGAAATGAAATTGTTGATTTTAAAATTATTGGTGTTAAATAAAAGAAAAAATATTCTTCAATAAGTCTATCCCTTCCGGTTCGATTCAAGAAACGATTATAATATTGCACAAATGCAAACGGATGTCATAATCAACGAAAAACGAGAAAGCAAAAACTAAGGACAAAAAGTGTTATTAAAGCATTTTTAAATTTCTGAGTCGGTTTTTTTCAATATAAAATTACTAAAAATGTTGTAAATGCTAATAAAATAACTCCAAAAATCCCTATTAATAAAAGAACTAGATTTTTACTAAAAAACCTTCTTCAACCTTTTGCAACTCTTTGAATTTCAGACTCACTCGTAAAAAAATAAAAAATAAACACTGAAAAAGTTATTAGATAAGTTAAAATTAACATAAAAATTAATACTTTTTTATTTTTACTTGCAAAATTAAAAGCCAGCGAGGAAAAAATTGCAACTAAAATCGGGATAATTCCATATTCTGGGGTTCAGAAAACAATGCGACTTGTAAGCAAAAGTTTTCCAAAATCAAATGTAAAAGCAACTATTGCACCTTTGAATCAACTTAAAATTATTCCTATCAAAACGTAAAATGGAAGTTCAAATGCTAAGTTAAATCTGCTTGGAAGACTAGTTTTAAGTATAAAAGCAATAATTAAAAACATTCCCATTAAATATCCTGAAATTACCAGTTCAAAACTTGTAAATCGAAATATTTTATGGTTCGCTCTAAAAAAATGTTTAATGTTTGCTCTAAATGTTGTTAAATTCATTGTTTTAATGGTAAATTATAATAAAAATTTAGTATAAAATATTATAATTTAAAAATAAAAAAAAGGATTAAAAAAAAATGATAGAAAAAAACTCGTTTCAAGAACTTTATCCAGAAAGAATAATTAACATTCAAGCCTATAAATATAATGGTTTTTTGTATCGCCAGTGATCAAATGCAAGAGTAATTTCAAATTCACTTACTCATGTTGTCGTTAGTTTAAATGGCAGCATTGTAAAAAAATATGGCACAAAATCATGACGTTTTTCTGAACCGACTATTTTTGTTTTTCCAAAAAAAACAATGCATAATGCAATTATTACTTTTAAACCGGGACAACATTTTAGTTATCATTACTATATAAATTTAGCTTCAGATTTTATTTTTGAAGAAAATACAATCAAATTTGTTGATTATGATATAGATATTAAAATTTATAACAAAAAAAGTTTTGATATTGTTGATCGCGAAGAATTCCTTGAAAATAAGGAAATTATGAACTATCCCGCAAAATTAGAAGGCATACTTTCAAATGAAATTAGCAAAATATTTCTGCTATTTTTGCAAAAAAAATCATTCTTTAGTAACGAGTATCTTCAAGTTTTTATTGATCTGTGTCAACGGCAAAAATGTTGAGTGCGTTAGTTGCGGCATTAAATTCTGCTTCTTTAATAGATTTTCCATAGCCAATACCGTATTTTTTTTCTTCCCAAATTAAGTCAACACGAAAAGTTCCATCAGCAAGTCTAGTTGGTAAATAATTGATTTTGCTAAGCGAAGAAAAAGACTGAATTTTTTCTTGAAAAATTGATTTTGGGTCTTTGTACTCTTTTTCGCATGCAAAATTTACACCATTATACAAATATTTTGCCAAAAATTCATTAAGCTTATCAAAACCTTGATCAAGTAAAATTGCTGCTGAAAATGCTTCAAAAACATCAGCTTTCAATTTGTTATTTTCACGAATTTCTGATGCACCTTTACCTAAAAATACAAGCTCAATTAGTCCTAAATCTTGGCAGACTTTGGCTAAATAATTTGTGGAGGTAAGAACCGCACGAAGTTGAGTTGAATTACCTTCTTTTTTATAAAAATTATCATAAATTGCCCGAGTTACAGCATAATGAATTGCTGAATCTCCCAAAAATTCTAACATTTCATAATGCGGTGTTGACGGATTTGTAAAGTTGTAACTTTTATGTGTTAATGATTGAACATAAATGTCTATTGAATTTGGTTTAATATCTAATTTTTGCAAAAATTCGTGAATTTTTTTATTGGATTGCATTATTCTCCTTTTAAAATTAGGGATAATTTAATATTTATTTTTTAAAGGTTAATGTAAAATTTTGATCTTGAATTATGTGTGGTTGACTTGAATGATAGTGGCCAAATTCTAGGTGCAAAGTAAGTTTTTTATCCTGATCAAAAAATTTTGACAGCATTGAAATAAAACTAACCTGTATTTCAGGGATGTTTTCAGGCAAAGGCAAATCAGCAATAGGGCTAAAATTAAGAATTTTTTCTTTTACTAATTGTTTTACAACAAGATAATTAATTTCTTGGTCTTTTAAACAATTTTTTGCACCATTATCACAAGCAAAAGGGAATTCATCAACATTTTTGCTTTTAATTTGATTAAAAATTTGCTGATATTTTGCTTTAAAGTTTGAATAAGAATAATTTTCATCAACAAGTTCAAGAAGATACGGGTTTTTTTTGGGATTAACTTCATCTTGAAAACCTGGATTAGAATTAATAGGACTAAATTCTATTTTAGTATCCCCGCAAGAAACTAAAAAACCTAAAGCCATAAAAGTCAAAAAAATGCTTTTTTTCATTAAAATACTTTCTTTTAATAATATATTAATAAAATAAAAATTAACTAAATTTTACCATATTTTGGATTTTGCTGTTTTATTTTTGTATTTTAGCATTTTTATATATAATTTATTAAATTATCCATTAATATAAAAGGGACCTATGACAAGGAAAAAAAAGATTTTATTTTCAATTTTTACGTTATTTTTTCTAAGCGCAGCTTCAGTTACTGCTTTTTTTACCTACAATTATTTAAATCATTCGGCCCCTGCAAAAAAAATTAGTGGTATTGATTTACTACTTGAATCAGATAAAGGCGAAAAAGTTGACAGTGAAAACAAATTTAGCAAAGATTACTTAGCTGAAATTGACCAATTTAATGATTTTTTTAGTGACCAAAATCAAGATCTAGCCGAAGAATATGGACAAAGAGAAAGTTTTTTTGAGCAACTTTCGCTTTTAGATCTTGAAAAAATAACAAAAAATGACGTTAGTTTTCCTGAAGGTTATGAGCGGTTTAATTTTAATACCGAAAATAACTTTGTCACAAAAGAAAGTGATGAAAATTTTCTTGGCCCAACAAATAATAATTTATTAATTTATGACTTAAATTATCCTTTAATTGATAATTTAATTGAAGAAAATAATACCTTTAAATCTAATATTTTGAATCAAAAATTTACAATTTTTGATTCAAAAGCGCGCAATCAAATATTTAAACTTGATAAAATTGGCGCGTATGCCCAACCTTTAAATTCCGATGAATATGATTGAATTTACCAAAAAAACGTAAAATTTAAGACCGGAACTGCCGCAATATTAGATTCTAATAATGAAAAAACATTATTAATTACAAATAATCACGTTTTACGACCTTTGGAAAGCTATAAATACAACGATGAAAACTTCGAAATCAAAACCCAAAAAATAAGATTCTGAAATACTTTAGGTGGAAATTTTCTTGAATGATATCAAGATGGAAAAATTTATAGCCTCGACAGGGATAATATAGCATTACTTTTTTATGTAAAAGAAATTTACGAAAAAAAAATTACCACCTTTGATCAAGTTAAAATTTTAGAATTTCTTATTAATTTTTACAATGATTATTTTGAAATTCCTTCTGATTTTGATAATCAAAAATTTGATGTCGGAGTTTTTTATTTTAAATACAAAAAGTTTATTGATGATTTAAGAGAATTAGCTAAATTTTATACAGAAAATAAAACCGATATCTTAGCAAAAATTCAACAAAATCAAACAATAACTGACGCTAATAATGCTAGAAGTAATTCAATTGAATCAAAATTTGAAAATTTTCTAGCAACTTATCAAAATTTTATTGATTTCTGAGAAAAAATGGTCAAAGAAAAACCTGTTCAAATTTCAGAAAAAGTTTGAAAAAAAGGTGATTCAACCTATGATTTTAATGTAGGCCTTTTTTGACCAAAGTCAAAACCTATGAAAAATAATTTCAAAGGCGTTTATGCCTCAGATCCCCAGCAAAATTTTTCACGCTTATCATTGTATTTTTATACAAACAACGGACCAGGCGCTTCTGGTTCAGGAGTTTTTAACGAAAAAGGTGAACTCCAATTTATTAACGGATTTGGCTTAATTAACAATTTTTACGATAATAATTCACGAATAGAAAAAAATTATTACGACAAATTAAACACAAATATTTCATTATCAGGTGGAATTCCTCTTGTTACTGAGGATTTTAATTTAACAAAATTAATAAAAGATTTTTACCCTTCTAATCAAAAGAAGGGATTTACTTCAATTCAAAATGAGCAAATTGTTGTAACAAATAAAAAAGCGTAAGTTTTTAAATTAAACTTACGCTTGGTTTCATACCGGCGCACCGGTTGCTAGAATTATTATGAGATGGGAATTAAACCAATATTTTTAAAATATTTTTACTTATCTTAAAAATCTCATAATATATATGAAATCGATATTAATTATACCACAACTTTTTTAAAAAGAATAAAAAAAAAAAAAAAATGACTTGCACAGGAAAAGCAAGTTAGTTTATTTTTACTATGTTTCTTTTTTAAAAATGAGCAAATCATTCTAATAAATAAAAAAGCGTAAGTTTTTAAATTAAACTTACGCTTGGTTTCATACCGGCGCACCGGTTGCTAGAATTATTATGAGATGGGAATTAAACCAATATTTTTAAAATATTTTTACTTATCTTAAAAATCTCATAATATATATGAAATCAATATTAATTATACCACAACTTTTTTAAAAAGAATAAAAAAAAAAAAAAAAATAAAAAAAAATAAAAATCACTTGCACAGGTAACAGTAAATTAGTATTTTTTTACTATGTTTCTTTTTTTATTTTTGGGCTAAATTAAAGGAAAAAATGAGAATTTGCAAAATGACATTTATAAACTTTATGCGAAAAAAGTAACGAAAATTCCTTAATATGATATAATTTTTTTAATTTACAGGTGGTTTCTATGAGCAAAATAACTAAACAGCAACTTGGCGCAAAAATTTGACATGGTGTCAATAGGTTGCGAAAAAATCTTGAGGCCTATGAATATAAGGACTATATTTTAGGGTTACTTTTATACAAATTTTTATGTCAAAAACAGACAGAATATTTAATTAGTCAGGAATTTGATAAGGATGATCTCTATCTTTTGGATGATCAATTGGACCGTAGTGGTATTGACCTTGGAAATACTGGGGTACTAAGTTGGGGAGTGGTTGATAGAAAGATAGAGTCATTGAAAGACAAAAATGGATTTTTTATCCAGCATCGGAATTTATTTGATTCTTGAGTCAAAAATAAACAAAAATTTGACATTAAAGCTTTTCAAGGTGCATTTAAGGATTTTAGTGATGGAGTTAATGAAATAGTTAATAAATCTAAAAAGTCTTCGCATGCTTCATTGTTTAAAGGTTTATTTTCTAAATTTGAAACTGATTTGGGGAAACTTGCACCAAATGCCAAAGAACAAACTGAAGTCATTTCTCAACTTATTGATACTATCAATGAAATTCCAACTACTAGACAACAATATGATGTTCTAGGCTTTATTTATGAGTATTTAATTGCTCAATTTGCCTCAACCGCTGGAAAAAAAGCTGGCGAATTTTATACACCTCATGAGGTAAGTGACTTAATCTCGCGAATAGTTGCATTTTATTTAAAAGATCGCAAAGATATTAGCATTTATGATCCAACAAGTGGTTCAGGTGGTTTGCTGTTAAACATAGGTCAAGAATTTAAAAAATATAGCGAAAGTTCAATCACTTATTATGCTCAAGAGATTAAAAACGAAACTTATAATTTAACAAGAATGAACTTAATTATGTCAAACATAAATTCCGATCAAATCCATGTTCGTAGAGGAGATACTTTGGAAGATGATTGGCCTTTATTTGAAAATGAAGACACTAGCACATATCGATTGTTAACTGTCGATGCTGTTGTGTCAAATCCACCATATTCTCAAAGATGAGAACCAAAAAATGCAGGTCATACAGAAAGATTTGAAGAATATGGAGAGCCGCCTGAAAACAAAGCAGACTATGCTTTTTTATTACACGACTTATATCACATAAAAAATGATGGAATTGGTGCGGTTATTTTGCCCCACGGAGTTTTATTTCGCGGAGGTCGTGAAGGCCAAATTAGAAAAAAACTAGTTGAAAAAGGGCAAATCGACGCTATAATTGGACTTCCAGCCAATATGTTTTATGGAACTGGAATTGAAACAGTTATTATCATTTTAAGAAAAGATCGTTTTAAGAATGATATTCTTTTTGTTGATGCCTCAAATTTATTTGTTAAAGATGGTAAAAATAACCGCTTCGCTAAATCACATATCAAAAAAATTGCTGATATTGTTAACTACCGCCTTGAAACTGAAATTTCAAAAATAATCAGTTTTGAAGAAATAGAAAAAAATAATTTTAATTTAAATATTTCACGATATGTTGAACTAACTGGGAAAAAAGAAGAACAACACGACCTATTTTCATTAGTTTTTGGCTCAATTAGTAAAAAAGAACTAAAGCGTTTTGATAACTTTTTCCTCAATTTTCCTAAAATCAAGGAAAAAATGTTTAAAGAAAACCAACAAAACAGCGATTATTACGATTTGCTTTCGCAAGACTATATAAATATTATTTATAATGATAGTGATTTTCAAAATTATTTGGAATCATTCGAATCTAAAGTGGTTAACTTTATTGATTTTTTCAAAAGTAAGGTATCTGATATCAATTCAATTAAGAACATTAAGTTAATTGAGCTAGAAAAAGATATAACTGAGTATATTTTTTCATCTTTAAAGTTTCCATTAATTGATACTTATGATGTTTACCAAATTATAATTGATAATTTTGAAAATGTTAAGGAAGATTTAGAACTTTTACGGGAAAATTTTTCTGATTCTGGCAGTCTAGATATCAAAGAATTTTTAAATGATCAAATTGAATCAGTTGATAGCATTAATCAGAAAGAGAAAGATTTTCGTAGAATTAAGTCGTGAAAATCTAAATTTTTTAGCAATGATTTAATTGAGCAAAAATTTTTTCCAAATGAATTTGCTCAATTAAATAAGGTTCAAGATCAAATTGACCAATTTGAATCTGAAATAAAAGAACTATGCCAGATAATTAGTGATGAAGATAAAACTAATGAAATTTATAACGATGAAAAAAACTCTTGAATTCAAAGTGGTATTAAAAAATTAGCTAAAACATTTAAAGATTCAAAAGAATCATGAGAAAAAGATTCTTTTGAATCTTTAATAATTCAAATTAATGAAAAATATTTAGATATCGATAAAGTAAAAAAAGATTTAACTAATCTAAAAAATGATTTAACTAATAATTCCTACAATCAATATTTGAATTTGAATGAAAAAGATTTTTATGATTTGTTAATTTCAAAATGATGAGAAAAGTTTATTCAAAACTTTAAGGAAAAAAGTGAAGAATTCGTTGATGAGCAAATCTCAGGAATATCCGAAATATTAAACAAATATAAACACACTTTTGTTGATATTCAAAAAAAAGTTTCTGATTTGGAAACAAAAATGTCTACTTTTTTGGATGAACTTGAGGGAAATCCCGCGGACATGGAAGCCATTAAAAAATTATCTAATATTTTGAAGGCAAATTAATGTCCAAAAATAAAAACATTCCTGAAATTAGAATAGAAGGATTTAATCCTGCCTGAGTTAAAAAAAGATTGGCCGATGCTTTAAAACACGAACAATCATGAAAATATATTGAGTCATCAACTAAATATTTTAATCATGGAATTCCCGTTTTAACTCCGGGAAAAACTTTTGTGCTTGGTTATGCAAAAGACACAAAAAATATTAAAAAAGCATCAGAAAATTCACCAATAATTTTATTTGATGATTTTACAACTCAATCTCGCTTTATCAATTTTGATTTCAAAGTTAGAAGTTCTGCGCTTAAATTGTTAATCAATAAAAATCCGAAAGATAATCTTTACTTTCATTATTTAATTTTACAAAAAATTAAATACACTGTAAGACATCATGGCCGCCATTGACTTCCTCTTTTTGTTAATTTTACATTTTTTCAACCAGGCTGACCTGAACAGCAAAAAATTTCGCGACTTTTTGAGACACTTGAAAACTTAGTTAATAAACTTGAAGAAAAAATGAGCCTTCTGAAAAATATTAAAAATGGTTTTACTAATAAAATGTTTGCTAATTTTAGTTCAAATCTTCCTTCAATTAGATTCAAAGGTTTCAAATCAGCCTGAATTACTGATCAAGTCAAAAATTTATTCGAGATTTCCCGAGGCCAATCATTAACCAAAAACCAAATAAAAACTAGACCTGTAGAGAGAGAGAGAGAGAGAGAGAGAGAGAGAGAGAGAGAGAGAGAGAGAAACCGCGGCTACATCTATCCGGTTTATTCATCACAAACAGAAAATCAGGGGATTTTAGGCTATTATAACGAGTTTTTAGCTGAAAATGTAATAACTTGGACTACCGCTGGTGTAAATGCTGGCGCTGTTAATTTTCGAAAAGGAAAATTTTTTGCAACAGGTTCTTGTGGAATATTAACTTCAAAAAAATATCCTGAAAACGAATTTTTTGCCATTGCAATTGGATTTAAAACGAGAAAAAATGTCACAAATGGTATTATTCCTTCTCTAAAAATTATTGATATGGCTCAAATTGAACTAAAATTCACTCCTGATATTAGTGAACAGCAAAAAATTTCGGAACTTTTTGAGACTTTTGACTCACTAATTCTTGCATATGAGCAAAAAGTTGCCTATTTTCAAAAAATTAAAAAAACTTTATTAAATGAAATGTTTATTTAGGTGAATATGAAAAATTTTAAAAGTGAACAAGAATTTGAACAAGCAATAGTTGATAGATTAACAAGCCCAAAAAATGGATGGCAAGGTTTTAGAGATGAATCTGGCCATAAAAATGGGTATAGTATCATTTTGGAAAATGTCACAGAAGAAGTTTTAATAAAAAATTGGAAAGATATTTTGCTTCATAACAACAAAGACGTACTTAATAATGTTAGTCTTAGTGATGAAGAAATGGAACAAGTTATTGAAAAAATTCATAGTTGCCCAAACTTTGTTGAAACAAATATATTACTAACTAACGAGTATATTTTCATTAAAAGATCAAATCCAGCGCTAGAGCCGGAAAAAATTGGCAAAGAAGTACAACTAAAAATATTTTCAAAAAAAGATATTGGCATAGGAAATAACATTTACCAAATTGCACGTCAAGTAACATTTAAGACAACAAAAAATGATGAAATGCGTGCTGATTTAATGCTTTTATTTAACGGGATGCCTTTAATTCATATCGAATTAAAAAACCAATCTGAAAAAATTCAAAGCGCTATAACCCAAATTAAAAATTATGCCAAAAGTGGACTTTATAATAGAATCTTCAAATTAGTGCAAATTGTTGTCGCAATGAAACCTAATGAAATGTTGTACTTGCCAAATACAAATTATATTGAAAATATTAATGAAAAAAATTTTTTAAAATGAACTGACAAAAATAATCGTCCTATAAATGATTATTTAGAATTAATTGACAAATTTTTCAGTATTCCAATGGCTCATAAAATGATTGGCGACTATATAATCGCGGATAACAAGGAAAAAAATCTTAAGGTTTTAAGAAGTTATCAAGTTCATGCGGTTGAAGAAATAATTGGCAGGCGATTGAAAAAGGACCTAAATTTTTCTAATAATTTGCATGAGTGCCAAAAAGGCGGGTATGTTTGGCACTCGACAGGATCAGGAAAAACGCTAACTAGTTTTAAATTGGCTACTCTCATTTTGGAAAAAGAGCTTAGTGATATTGTAATTTTTGTTGCTGATCGAATTGAACTCGTCACACAGACATTAAAATCGTTTAATAACTTTAATTCTTCTGGAAAAATCGATGTTATTGAAGCAGAATCAACAGAAAATTTAATTGATCATCTTTCTACTGATTCTATAAGACAAAAATTAATTATAACTTCAATTCATAAGCAATCACGGATAACAAATGAAAATTTCAGTAAAAAGTTAAACAAAATTACAAAAAAGAAAAAAATATTCATTTTTGACGAAGCACACCGAACAACATTTGGCGATATGTTTACTAATATTCTCAAAAACATGACAAATTCAGTTATTTTTGGCTTCACAGGTACACCAATAATTGAAATAAACGCTAAAAATAGGGTAGGTTCTGATGATCTGGGGGTAACTACCGAAGATAATTTTGGTCCAAGATTGCACAAATACACAATGGAAAATGCTATGGAAGACAAAAAAGTCCTAGCATTTAGTTCAGAATACAGTTTTATGGAGCACTTGACTTCTACAACGCTAGATTTAGTTCAAGAAAACGTTAAAAATAAAATCGGAATTACTGAGTATCATTCTAAATTTGGGAAAAATGATAAACAAATTATTGATCTCGAAGAGAAAATTTTCGAGAGATACGGTACAACTCATGAAAAACAATATAAAGAAGAGGTTGTCAAAGATATTTTGAGATTATGACCTAATCGAAGTAATAAATATTTTTACTCAGCAATCCTAACTGTTGAATCAATCGAAAGTGCTATTAAATATTTTGAAATTTTTAGGAAACAAATTGATGAACAAAAGCTAAATTTAAAAGTCACAGCGCTTTTTGATCCTTCAATTGATTCATCTGTTGATTCGTCAAATAAATCGAGAGGATTGGACAAAAAAGAGGATATTGAAAAAATTTTACAACAATACAACAAAGATTTTCGTCAGTCTTTTGATTATAATACCCATAAAAAGTTTAAAAAAGATATTCAAGACAGATTAAAGAGGGATAATTTAACTAAGTTAGAAAATGGCAGTTTCGAAGGTCAATTAGATTTGTTAATTGTTGTTGACCAACTTTTAACAGGTTATGACTCAAAATACATAAACACGGTTTATTTTGATCGACTTCTTAAATACGAACATTTAATTCAGGCAATTTCAAGAACAAACCGCATTGAAAACAATGAAAATAAACCTTTTGGAAATATTGTTTTTTATCACAGGCCAATTTTTTTATATGAAAAGCTTACTGAAGCTTTAAAAGCTTATGCTTATGCCGATCCAAAAATGGCAGATCCAAAGAAAATTGAAATATTTTACGACGAAATTAACAAGAATTTTAGAAATTTACAAGAACTTTTTAGCGGATGAGGCTATCCGGATTTTGAGAATGTACGCGAATCTATCGACCCAAATGAAGCTAAAAAGTTTATAGAATGTTTTATAAAAATCAAAAAAAGTTTAATTTGTGCCGAAATTCTCGGATTTAGTTGGGAAAAAAATAAAGAAAATGAGAAAATCTGATTAAATGAAGAGCAGTGAAAAAAGTTAAACGTGAGAATTGAGGATGTTCGAATTGAATATAGCAACACTAATCCAAACAAAGAATATGATGAAGTTTTTAATGAATTAGACAATCTTCAACCAAGTGTTTTAAGAGAAAAAATCGATTCTTCATATATTCAAAGTTTGTTTTATGACTCCAATAAAAAAGTAACTTTAGAGGAATTTTTAGTGCAAGTTCAAAGCGAAATTACAAAATTTCTTAAAGTTGACCAGCCATTTGCTAGAGATTGTTTTATTGAAATGTATAAAGATAATCGAGGCATTGATATTAATATTTGCGTTGATGAAAAACGGAGTGAAAATTCTGATAATGAAATAAATAAATTCGCTGAACAAATGAATATTGATAGTAAAAAACTTAAAAATTATATTAATGATAATAACGCTGTTGATTTCAACGACCGAATCGAGAGGTTAGTCGAAGGCAGGCTAAATGAAAATGTTAAAGAAAATATTATCAAAATAAAAAAATGAGCTAATACTGATGAAAACAAAAATAAAATCAAAAAATTCTATCATTATGACCTAGTTTTGGAATTTATCGAAGCCCAAAGAGATAAACTTAAACAATAAAAAACACTTAAATTTATTGTCCTATTAGCTTAACAAAAACTATTTTGGCCACTTTTTTAACTAAAAAAGCAAAATTATAAAATATTTAAACTACTTTTTTAACTTAAAAACACTGGCAAAAATCAATTCAAGGATAAAATAACAAAAATCATAAAAAATACAACTACTATTTAAACTCAATGCAAACCTGAGTTTCCCAGTTTGAAGGCAAAAATTCACTTTTTAGTGAATACAAATATGAAAAAATAACGGTAATAAACTAGGACAAAAAAAATTAACAGTTTAATATTATTATAACATCATAACATATTGCTGTGGTGTTTTTCAATTTAAAATCGATTGAATTCTATAGTTGTTGTATCAATATATATAATCTGCAATTATTTTTTTGAGATCTTCAAAAGTTATTTTACTGTAGTTTAACTCGTTTAAGCATTCACTTTTTATAATTGAAAATCAGTATTCAGCCTCCCTATTATCCAAAGAATTTCCTATGCGAGACAATGAAACAGTTCCTCCCATTTTATTTATTTTGTCAATATAGGTTTTTGAAGTGTATTGAAATCCATGGTCTGAATGAATAACAAAATTTTTATCAATAGACCTAAATGTCTTTATATTATCCATAACTAAATTAAGATCATTGCTTACAGATAATTTAAAATCTCTGATTTTTTTAGTTTTATGCTCAATTATTACAGACAAAAATACATGGCTTTCCTTAACATCTCTGGGAGCTTTTATATATGTAATATCAGTAGCAAAAATATTTCTATTTAATTTATCATTGTAGTCGCGTTTAACAATATCCGGCAGTGCGAATTTGGTGTTCTTAATTTCGTCTTTCTTCTTTTTTTTCTAATTTTGCATACTAAATTCAATCTTTTTAAATGTCTTCCAAGACTTCGAGCGTTAATGTCAATATTATATTTCATAGAAATATAAGCACTCAACCTTATGCGACCATATCTACCTTTGTTATCAAGAAAGGATTGTTTAATTATTGCATCATTTTTGTGCTCCCTTACTTTTATAACTCTAGTTTTAGATTTTGCCACTGATTGTCTGCATACATTAAAAATTTTTGCTGATTTGCTGTAGGGAATATTTAGCGTTTTGGCTTCACTAATTTTTCCTGATTTTAATTTATCTTTATTGATTTCGTAATATCTCTTAGCTATTTCTATTAATTCTTCTTTTGTAAATTCGTTTCAATCAGGTTCAATTGGTTTTTTACGTTTGCCACTTCCTGGCTTTCTGTTCGCACCTTTTTTATCTAATAATTGATCTTGCATACCATTATTATAATACCGAATAATTTTTTTGATTCTTCGAAGTAGTTGTGTTCTGGTTATAAAATTTGTATCTGGCGAAATATCATTTATATAATTTATTGTTTGTTTCAATCCAAATTCATTGTAAATTTTATAAATCATATCAAACTCATCTTTTTTAAAGTGTCTTGACATTAGTATTCTCCTTTTTGTCGCATTTGAAAATTTAAAAAAGCTAACACTTTGGGTGTTAGCTTTCTCCTTAAACTCGAACAAAAAAGCCAACACCTTTAGTGTTAATTTTTTTTGTCCTGGTTTATAAATCAGTATTTTTTTATCGTAAAACCTTATTTTTTATTAATTCCGTTTAATTACATTTTTAAATTAATTTTTATGGTATAATTATAAATTATGAAAAAACAAAATAAAGATGGTTTTATTGAAGTAAACAAATTGTTTGGCAAAAAACCTAAATATTTTAAGGAAATTTCAAACATGAAATTTGAAACAAGTTATTTGGAAACAATCAATACTTTGATATCTTAATAAATTACTAATAAAATTGTAATTAACTTTTACCAAAAAACTTAAAAAATTGCCTAAAACCGGATGCTTTTTTGAAATTACCTTATCAAACTGGGAAACTCAGGAAAATCAATTCAAGGATAAAATAACAAAAATCATAAAAAATACAACTACTATTTAAACTCAATGCAAATAGAAAACTCGTTTTTATTTAAATTGAGCCTAAAAAAAATATGAAGTTTTGAAAGAACAATAATTAAAAGCCATAAATTTATAGATTTCTAAACGGTTAAATTTAAGGCAGTCCATCATATTTAAAAATATAATGGAAAATTCGCATTTTCGATTTTTTTATGACAAAAACATAACTAATTCCCCCCCTTAATTCAATATCAAAATTTATTAATTTATTCTTAGTAACTCTATTATAACAGAATTTTTTCCTAGACCAAGCATTTTTTTTTTTTTTTTTCAAAGGGTTAAATTTACAATAATAAAATCCCCCTTTGGTTAAAATTCAAAGGGGTTATTTATTTATTTAATTAATTATAATTAGGATTTTTTCAAAATTATTTAAATTTACTAGTTTAAATAAGCATCTACAAAAGATTCTAATGTTTTTTCACGAGCAATTTTGGCAGCATTTTCATCATCGCCAAAATCAGAATTTTTTACAACTGCAAAAGCCTTAATTAAAACTTTTGCTTTTGAATCTGGGAAAACTGGTTTTGGAAGATCTGAATCGCTAGGTTGAGTTTCAATCACTTCAGGATTAGGCCCAATTTGGAAATAATCAAGATTGTAGGTATTAAATTTGTGTTGTGAAGGTTGTCCTTGTTCATCTTTGTTAAATATAGTTTTTGAATAAACCTTATCAAATTTAGGTCTTTGGCTTGAAGATGAAAATCCATTTACCTCTAAAGTTCCAGATCCATCGGCTTCTTTGTTTATGGAAATTTCAACAACAATTGTTGATCCATCTTGAATAAACTGGGTGTCTGATTCAAAGTTGTTTTTTTGGTTAAATTTTTTATAAACAAGTGTTCGATTTTGCAAAGTAATTGTTGTCTCGTCATTGCCTTGTCTTGTTAGTTCGGCAAACTGATCAGGTTTAATTTCTTTTAAAACTTCAGGTGGCAAAATTAGAGCTTGTTGATTTGTAACGGGTTTGCCTTGTTGATTTTCAGTGTCAAAATTAAATTTAAAGTCAAAATCAGTTCCTAAAATATATGCAAATTGTGGGTTGGCATTTTTAATTTCTTGAGCTTCAGAAACAGTTGGAGGGGTTGTTGCGCTATCAGATCCAGTAGTGCTTGGTCTTAAAAAAGATCCTCTTGCCTGAGTGTTTTTTACTCTTTGGACAAAAATTCCTTTGCCTTCTTTTGAAGAAACTAGGTAATGTTTGTTAAAATCGTTAATTCCACTAATTTTAAAAGCCAAAAAGAATGAACCTTTGTCAATATTAGTTGGATTTTGTGGTGTTGTTTGTGAACCTGTTGAACCTGAAGGTCCTTGAGCACCTGAAGATCCTGCTGATCCCGAATCCGGAGTCGCACTAGATTGAGTTGGTTGGAATTTTATTGTTCTAGTAATTGAATATCCGTCATTTTCTTTAGTTATTTTCCCTTTAAATTTAAGTTCGGGACGACCAAAATCACTAAGAATTGACTCACCATCTTCTTGAAGAACAACATCATTTTTACCATCAATAAAAACTAAAGGATTAAATTCGCGCGCAATATCATAGGCAGTTTTTTCACTAAAAATATTAGAAATAACTATTTTTGAATCAGCAAGGTTTTGACCGGTTGTTTTATCAACAAGGCTAAAATTTAACTCTAATGCTTTTGATAAGGGAGTTGAATTTAGTTTTAATTCAACATTTTGGGCATTGCTTTTTGCTAAAAGTAAAGTTTTTAGAATTGAAACCCCTAGTCCAAAAGTTTTTTGTGTGCTTTGGGTATCAGGTTGTTGACTGTTTTGAGATTCAGAATTTTGGGGCTTGACTTCGGTGTCTTTTTTGATGTGCTCCTGCAAATCTTTGGTAAATTGCTGGATTTCTTCAGGAGTTCCTGTTTTTCCATTTTCTAGAAAAAAAGTATTAGCAGCAACTTTTTCAATAATTTGATTGTCTTCAGCTTCAGAATTATTTTTAATTATATCAAAAATTTCACTAACATATAAATTAATTTGACTGGCTGTTATTGTTGGACTATTTTCAGGTTTTTGAAATGAAAAATTAGTTGACTTTGCAATACTTCCTTGGGCTTTTGCAATTTGTCGCTCCAGAGGTCTTAAATCAGGTTGAAAGTCTATTTCTAAGTCAAAATTTGGGACTTTTAGTGCTAAATTTTGATTTTTTGTTGGGCTAACATTAACTAAAAAGCGAACTTGTTGGCTCTTTAAAAGTTCATCTTTTTCGGAGTCTTGAACTTTTTTCAAAGAAGGTATGATTTCTAGATCCCAAATATCATTATCATTTGCGCGGAATTTAAAGGATTTTAGGAAATTAGATTCAAAAAATGAACTAAAATTAAAGTCTGTATTTGATTTTTGGTATAAAACTTCTGCTAAGGATTGATCTTTATTAATTAAATCAGCTTGAACTTGAGCTTTTAGTTTGAAAATATCTTGACCACTTTGGCTAATAAAACCAGATAAATCGCTAAAAATTTGGGACAAATTGGTGAGTCCTTGAATTGGAAGTTCAAAATTTGTTTTTGTTTTAGTGTCTAAATTTTGAATTTCTAAATTTAGACTTAAAGTTGCTTTTTGATCATCAAGTGAAGAAAAACTAAGATTTTTGTCTTTTAAAACAGGACTGATAATTTGTTTTGAATTTAAAAAAGTAGGCAAATTTTGGGCATTAATTAGGTTAAGACCGATATTATTTTCAATAAAAGCACGCTCAAGTGCGCGAGCAGGACTTAAATTTTTCAAGAATTTTGAATAGGAGTCTTGAATTTTTGCTTTTAGTTCACTTGGATTAACTAATTTTCTGGATTTTAATATTAGCGAAGATCTTTTTGTGTCAATATCAAAATTTTCGAGCTGATTTGAGTCAGATTTTGTGCTAAATCCGGTTAAATTAATTTTTTTACTAATTGTTGCATTAGTTTTAGGATCGCTGACAAAAACTAAAACATCATTAATTGCGCTGTTTTCAACTTTTACATCTTTTAAGTCAAAACTAATTTCAAAACCGTTATTTTTTAGCTCACCAAAGTTAAAAACTGTCGCTAAATCCAATCTATATAAAGGATTTGTCGCTAATTCAAGTGCTGATTTTGCTGATAAATCACTAAAATTAGTTTGAATTTTGACCTTATCTAATAGTCCAAAAACTTGTTGTTTATCAATTCCGGCATTGGAATCAAGTTTGAAATCATTAGGTTTTTCAACAACCTTTTGAAAATATGATTTATTATAACTATTAAATCCAAGGGCAATTCCGACAACTGCTGAGGCAAAAATTGTCGTTCCTAAGCCAATTGTAATTATTTTCATATGCTTTTTTGCATTCATTTTAATTCCTTATTTTAACTTTGCTCTGTATTTTCTGGTGTTGATTCAGTTGTAGTTTGACTTTGACTAACTTGTTTAATTACAGTAATATTGAATCTTTTTGAATAACGATATTTTTCTTGTTTTTGTTGTTCAGGGATCTCGGCGGGCGCTGGGGCTGCTGGCGTAGGGGAAGCTGGAGTTGCTGGAGGCGCCGCAGGAGCCGGTGCGGCGGCTGGGGCAGGGGTTGGAGTTTCTGAAGCTAAAACTTGTTTTGCTTCAACAGCTTCACCTTCGGTTGATTCACTATTTGGTTGTTGTCCAGTTTCGCCTTGATCTGAAGTGCTTTCATTATTTTCTTGTCCTTGATCGGTTTGGGTTTGATCTGAACTTGTTTCATCATTTTTTTCTTTTTGATCTGTTTTTTGTTCAGCGGTAAGTTTTTCTAGATAAGATTCTGGAATTCCAACTTGAATTGTGATAAGTTTTTTATTTGGATTCTTTAAAATATCATCCTTAATTTCGATGTTAATTTTTAATTTAGGAGTATCTTTTTCTGTTGAAGTAAATAAACTAGTAAAACTTTTGTTAAGAATTTGGCTAATTTCTGCACCAAATTTTGGTAATTTTTTTGTAAGTTCGTCTTGTTCTTGTTCAGTCTCAACAGGGGTTTGAGTTTCGCCACCATTTTCTGTTGTCACGGCTTCTTCAGTTTGTTGTTCTTCAACAGCTTCTTGAGTTTCTTGCTCAGTTTCCGCTTCTTGAACTTGTTGTTCAACCTCAGCTTGTTCACCTTGAGCTTGTTGAACTTCTTCTTCAGCTTGAACTTCTTGCTCAGTTTGCTGAGTTTCTTGAGTTCCCTCAGCATCACTAAACGGTTTTACAAGTACTTTTGGTTCTAAAATTTGTGAGGAAAGACTAGAAACCAAAGCTGTTTGAACCGTTGTACCACCACCTGTCCCGGTTGTTGTCGCACTATTTGCGCCAGTTAATTTATTAAAATCTTCCTCACTTAGGTGAATTGTTTGGTAAGAAACAGGAATTGCATCAATTATTTGGTCGAGTTTTTTAGTAATTTCGTTAATTTTTGCAGTTTTTTCGTCAATTGTTTTGAGTATTAGTGTGGTTTTTGGACTTTCAAAAAGTGGAGCACTAATTTTTCCAGATTCATCTTTTATTCCTAATTTGTAATAATAGTTAATTGCTTTATAATTTTTTGAAGCATCTTGACTTTGGCCAGAAGAAGGGTTTTGTTTTTTAATTTCCTCGAGTTCGCTTAGTGAAATTTCATCGTTTGGTTCAAAAATAATTTCTGAATCTAGAAGGGCAATTTCTGACCAATTTTGATAATTATTTAGAAGACCTGCTTTGAAATAAAAGGCACTAATTACATCTGCTAAAGTTTCAAAATTAGCGATATTTTCGTCAATTTTTTCAAATTTTGCAATTTCGTCACTATTTAGGGCAAAAAGGTTTAGACTTGTTAATGATTCAAGAATTTTTCCATCATCTTTTAAAGTTAAAATTTTGCTTTTAACATCTTTAGGTAAAAATAATGTTGATAAAAATCCTGAACTTTCAAGGTTGGTATATTGATTGTTAAAACTAAATTTGTTAAAATTGCTTGAATTAAGTCTAACTTGTCTTGCGCTTTCAAAAATTTTATTTCAATCAAAATTATAATCTTTATCAAGGTCAACAAAATTAAAAATTAAACCTGATGTTTTTAAAAAATCAACAAATGCTTGAACTACAATTCTAGGATTTTGTTTTGCTAAAAATGAATAAAAAGCACCAGTTTCATTAGCATTTTGTAAAAACTGAGTGGAATTTAATGAAATTGTGCCGGTTTTTTGCGCCTGTAGTGAAGTATCCCTTACAAAACTATTTGCATAGTCAAATGGGAAAATTAATGTTCCAGTTCAAGCTTTAATTAGACTTTCGTGATCTGAAAAATTATAATTATAACCGCTTAGACTTTGAAGATGACGACTTAATTTTTCAAAGTCATTATCTTGAATTAGTTGATCAATTTCTTTTTTACTATAAGGATTATTAGAATCTAGTAAAAAGTATTTGTATTTTGG
Organism: Mesomycoplasma ovipneumoniae; assembly: GCF_035918255.1. Lineage (NCBI taxonomy): Bacteria > Bacillati > Mycoplasmatota > Mycoplasmoidales > Metamycoplasmataceae > Mesomycoplasma > Mesomycoplasma ovipneumoniae. Next base: position 523,089 of record NZ_CP142136.1, read on the forward strand.
TTGTTTTTTGGTCTGAGTATTACCTTCAGCTTGGGTAGTAGATTCGGTTTGGGCTGTTGTGTCTGTTGGTGTGGTTGTTTCAGTTGTGTCACTTGCTGTAGGTGTTGTAGCAGTTGTAGATTCAGTGGAAACACCTTCTTGTACAGCAACTTGTTCTGGCTTTGATTCTTCGGTTTTTTCGCTATCCTTAACTTCAGGGAGCTCTTGTTTATCCTTAGCAGCATCATCTTTTTTGAACATTTTTAAATCAAAATTTGGATTTAAAAAAAGAAAATAGCGCCCATCGTCAATTTTTTGGTCACTATTTTCATCAATAATGCTAAAGTTTTCTAGGTTAAGAACGCCTAATTTTTCTTCAACTATTTCCGATGATTCATTACCATAAAATTTCTCAGAAATTTGAATTTTATAAGGTAATTTTAAGTCAAATTTACTGTCATTTTTAGAAATTTCAACATTAAAAGGATCAAAAACTAAATTAACACCCTCATTAGGTAATTTATTTGATGAATTTTTTAATCCAATATTCAAAGGTTTTTCTAAAACTTGATTGATTATTTGAACGATTTCTTTATTTATTTTTTCGTTTTTTATGTCAAAGTTCGATAAGGTGAATTTTGTCTGTAATAAATTTAGAAAATCTAGAACACTAATATTGACTAATTTTTTCGATGAAATATTTGATAACTCAATGCTTTCTATTAAAGATTTTGAAGTTGTAAATAATGATTTTCCTTCATTGTCAACAATTCTAACTGGTTCAATTCAACTTTTAACTTCAGGAAAATCAAGTAGTTTTTGAGCTTCTAAACTAAATTCAGCTTTTAAAAATAAATTTAAAAAACCACTACCATCAACAAAGGCATATTCATTTGTTAACTGATTTTTTTCAAACGAAAAATTAAAGATTTTATTATTAGAATCAGGAATTAAATTTTCCTCACTATTATATAGATCAAACAAAATATGCTTGATTTGCGGTAATAATTTACTTATTTTATTTTCAAGCTCCTTTGAAGTACGAGCTAAATTGAAAAAACTTGATATATCCTCAGCTCGACTTAGAAAAATGTTGTCCTTTAAATTCGCTTGGGTATTTTCCAAATCAGTTGAGAATTGTTTGGTTGAGTTTTTATCTTTTAGACTAGAAAATTTAGTCTGAAAAAGTTTAATAATTTTTTGTAATTTAGAGCTAAAATTTGAACGTAAAAACTGTGATTTTTGCAAAAAACTAATTTCCTGAGAATAAATATCTGAGTATACAAAACTTTGGTCAGGCAACTTTTGTTTAACTTGATATTTAATTTCAAAACTTCGACTATTATCATTTGCTGTAATATCAACAAATTTTAAGTGTGGTTTATGAAGATCAACTTCATCAGTAAGATCAATTTTCTGGTTTAGATCATTTATTTTTTGAAAAACATCAACAAGACGACTAAGATTAAGGTCATTTTGTTTGTTTCCATTTTCATCAAAAATTATGTTTTTTATACTATAATAATCATCATTAGCAGATAAATCACCTAATTTAAATGAGACTAAGTTAATTTTTTTGGCAAAATTTTGAACATTTTCACGCGGATTACCCGAATAAGAAATCCGAGTAGTTAAAACGGCGGTAGCCGTGAAAACCCCAATTCCAAAAAGACTAACTACTATTCCCGTTTTTGACAAAATATTTTTTCTCAAAACATTAAATAGTGATTTTTGTTTAGGTTTACTCATAATTATATAATTATACTCTAAAGTAAAATTAAATTGCCTATTAATTTAAAAAATTAAGCCCAATTTTTGGATTCAAATCATGATACAAAATTTGCTGGCCGTAAATTTTCTAATTTTTTAAAATAAAAAAGCATCCAATAATCAATGTAGCCAAATAAAGTCTTAAAAACCACTCAATTCAATTTTTTTATGCGATTTTGCAAGTGGAATTGATTAATATTTAAAGCAAAAATTTTGAAAATAAAATATTACTTATCAAAAAAATAAGTTCATTTATTCATCGCTATGACAAATTAAAACTTCAGAGTTGCCTATCATATAAATGACCAAGTTTTTATATCAGCTAAATTATTTCTCAGCTCTTAAAAAAATAAATAGGCAGAAAAAATTCAGGCAACTTTTGCAAATAAACAAAATTTTTCTAGCAAAATATTTATTTTTGAATAACCAAAAATAAAAAAGCTAAAAATTTAAGAAAGAGTTTAAAATTTTAGCTTCGAAGTTTTTCGCCATCGAAAAGATCAGCAAACATTTTCTCATCATCACGAGCTTTCTCGCTATATTCACCGCGAAAATCTGTTTTTGCAATCTCATCAAAAAAGTTATTTTTGTCTCTAGAAATTAAAGAAAAATCAAAATGCTCTTCTAAAATCAATTTCTTTTGTTGTTGGGTATATAAATCTGAATTCTCTATAAAATCATCAAAATAGTTAAATTCATGAGTTGTGTCTTCTTGATATTTTTTAATTGCATCACGATATAAAATTAGTTCTTCCATAGATGAATCAATTACATTTTTATTTAAATAATTTGATTTTGGTGGAGAAGCAAAAACAAACTGCGGATCTTGGTTATTTCGTAGAAAAATTTCTTGTTCAAGTTTGACTAATTTTTCCTTAAAATAATATTTTAAAATTTTATATTTGCCTTGATAAATATCATCATATAAATTTGAATGGCCAAGTCAGTAGTAAATTTTTTGCCCGTCAACATACAATAAAATGAAATTTTTTAAGGAAATTGGCGAAATTCAGCCAGTGTTGGTGCTATAAGCGGAACGATAATACGGTTTAAATCAAAAAACTGGCTTTTTTGAGTCAAATTGTTCAATTATTTCATCAAAAAGTCCATATTCTTGCCCACCAAAGTAAAAAATTTGGAAATTTTCTGGTTTTAGTTTAGCTCAACTTGGTAAAATAAAATAATCAGGTTCATCAACGTCAACATTCTCAGTGGGAAAATAATATCTGGGACCAAATAAAATTTGCAACAAATAGATAAATTCAATTTTATTTGTTCATTTATTCAAATTATCATAGTAAAATTGACCTTTTTTACCGAAAAGGTCGATGCAAAATTTTCGATATTCAGGACCGAATTTATCAAATCAACTAAGAATAAATTTATCCCGGTTTTCAATGTTTAAATCGAGTTTTTTAATCCCGTATTTTTCAAATTTTTTAAGCAAATTTTCATAAGTTTCAAAAGTAAATACATTTTGAATTGGTTGAATTTGGGTTTTTTTGCCAAAATTATAATTCTCTTTTAACAACGAATTATAGATATTTTCTACATTTTGTCCTAAATATGGTTTGTTTGTATCTACAAATTTTGAATTATATTCGTATCTTTTTGATAAAAAATCAAAGATTTTTTCCCGATAATTTCATAAATTTTTTGGTTTTGCATAAGGAACACCTTCTTTGATTTCCTTAATTATCAGATTTTCAATTTTTTTTAGTTCATCTTTTGATTTGAACATTTTTTGAAAAACCGCAGGAAAGGAAATTGAAAATTCACATTTTTCTTTGTCACCAAAATTTTCAAAAGCGACGATTAGTACTCTAAAATCTTTAGTCTCATAGGGAGTGTCCGAAAAATAGGGTTCTCATTTACATTCATCACTTAGATTTTCTTTTTTTCGACAATAATCTTTATCAGTTCATCTACGCGACAAACACCTAATTTCATCGTAAAAATCAAAGTCTTTTAATTTTTTTAAAAAAAGACTGTTTTTGGAATATCTTCTAGTCTTAAATTATAAACATAATCATCACGTTTGTAATCTAAACCAATAATAGTTTCAATTGGATTGTCTACAACAGCGCAAAAATCCATGACATAGACTCATCGAAAGTGTGGAATTCGTCGATATTTTTCATAGGGATCACAGGGTAAATCATTATCATCGGAAAATATTTGTTCAACTGAGCAATAAGTTTGAAAATCAATTTGTAAATATTTTAGTTTTTTTAATTGTTTTCTTGTTTTAGACATCAAATCTAATTGGTTTTTCATATAAAAATCCACCTTTTCAACATTTAACATTTTTATTATTAGTATACTGATTTATAAAAAAGAAGGTTTTTCAACCCAAGTTTGATTTTGAAATTCTCTAAAGTCAACAACATGAACTTTAAATTTTAGTTTTGGTACACCCTTTTCAAAATAGAGCTCAGCTTTCTTGTTAATAAATTCAAGTGAATAACTATTTAAAATTAGCTGACAATATTGATTAATTTGAATTTCAATATCATCTGATTAGGAGGGGATGAATTAGCGCTTGTTTTGTTTAGATATGTTTGGGATTTTTTAATATTCGCATTAATAACAAGCGAATTTTCTTGGTTTTTGGTTGAAAAAATTTTGGCTAAATCATCAAAATTTAGCGGTTTTTTTGGATTTAATAAATCTAAATAACGGGCTGTGAGTTTAAAATCTAAATAACTTTTTGTACTTTGAAAATGTAAAAGTATGCTAAAAACACTTAGACTTAATAATGAAAAAGTAATAATATTAACAATGAACTTAAAAAGTTTCAGTTTTTTATTCATGTTTTCTCCCTTTTTATATACTATATTCAAATTCTTTACTCATTAAAATTATAGCATACACCAAAACTTTTTAGGGAAAATTTCATTAAAAATTCAGCGTCTTAAAAAAATTGATAAAAATTCAAGCAATTTTTGCAAATAAACAAAATTTTTCTAACAAAATTTTTCTAACAAAATTTTTATTTTTGAATAAACAAAAATAAAAAACCTAAAAATTTTAAAAAAAGAATTTAAAATTTTTAGTCTCGAAGTTTTTCGCCGTCGAAAAGATCAGCGAACATTTTCTCATCATCAAGAGCTTTCTCGCTATAATCACCGCGAAAATCTGTTTTTGAAATTTCTTCAAAATAGTAATTTTCGTCTCTAGAATTTCAAGAAAAATCAAAGTGTCTTTCTAAAATCAATTTCTTTTCTTGTTGGCTATATAAATCCGAATTTTCTATAAAATCATCAAAATACTTAAATTGATGAGTTGTTTCTTCATGAAATTTTTTAATTGCATCACGATATAAAATTAGTTCTTTCATAGAAGATTCAATTACATTTTTATTTAAATAATTTGATTTTGGTAGAGAAGCAAAAACAAACTGCGGATCTTGGTTATTTCGCAGAAAAATATCTTGCTCAAGTTTGACTAATTTTTGTTTGAAATAATATTTTAAAATTTCATATTTACCTTGATAAATATCATCATATAAATTTGAATGGCCAATTCAGTAATAAATTTTTTGACCGTCGACGTACAATAGAATAAAATTTTTTAAGGAAATGGGCGAAATTCAACCAGTGTTGGTACTATAAGCAGAACGATAATACGGTTTAAATCAAAAAACTGGCTTTTTTGAGTCAAATTGGGAAATTATTTCATCAAAAAGTCCGTATTCTTGGTCGCCAAAGTAAAAAATTTGGAAATTTTCTAGTTTAAGTTTGGCTCAACTTGGTAAAATAAAATAATCAGGTTCAGCAAGGTCAACATTCTCAGTGTTAAAATGATATCTAGGACCAAATAAAATTTGCAACAAATAGATAAATTCGATTTTATTTGTTCATTTATTCAAATTATCATAATAAAATTGACCATTTTTACCAAAAAGGTTGATGCAATATTTTCGATATTCAGTACCGAATTTATCAAATCAACTAAGAATAAATTTATCCCGGTTTTCAATGTTTAAATCAAGCTTTTTAATCCCGTATTTTTCAAATTTTTTAAGCAAATTTTCATAAGTTTCAAAAGTAAATACATTTTGAATGGGGTTAATTTTGGTTTTTTTACTAAAATTATAATTCTCTTTTAATAACAAATTGTATATATTTTCTACTTTTTTGCCTAAATATGCTTTATTTATATCTAGAAACTTTGAATTATATTCATATCTATTCGATAAAAAATCAAAGATTTTTTCGCGATAATTTCATAAATTTTTTGGTTTTGCATAAGGAACGCTTTCTTTGATTTCCTTAATTATCAAATTTTCAATTTTTTTTAGTTCATCTTTTGATTTGAACATTTTTTGAAAAACTGCAGGAAAGGAAATTGAAAATTCACATTTTTCTGTGTCACCAAAATTTTCAAAAGCGACGATTAGTACTCTAAAATCTTTAGTCTCATAGGGACTGTCCGAAAAATAGGGTTCTCATTTGCATTTATCACTTAGATTTTCTTTTTTTTGACAATAATCTTTATCAGTTCATCTACGTGACAAACACCTAATTTCATCATAAAAATCAAAGTCTTTCAGTTTTTTCAAAAAGAAGACTGTTTTTGGGATATCTTCTAGTCTTAAATTATAAACATAATCATCACGTTTGTAATCTAAGCCAATAATAGTTTCAATTGGATTGTCTACAACCGCGCAAGAATCCATGACATAAACTCATAAAAAGTCTGGAATTGTTCGATATTCATTATTACAATCATTGTGAAAATCTTCATCAGAAAATATCCGTTCAATTAAGCAATGACTTTTAATATCAATTTCTAAATATTTTAGTTCTTTTAATTGTTTTTTTGCTTTAGACTTCAAATCTAATTGGACTTCCATATAAAAAATGTACCTTTTCTACATTTAACATTTTATCCCTATCTACACGTTTCTTTTTAAGTCTTACTCTTCTTACATGATAACTTGGGAAAAAAACTTTTGTATATGATTTTGGATTAGATTGTTTATCAGGAATCTCAAAAGCGTTTTTAGGATCGGTTCAATCAATAGAATCATGAGCAAGTCCGCTCCCGGTAACAAAAGGGCCTTTAGTAAAACTGGGATCTTTATTTAAATTATTATTTGGATCAATTGACCATCTATTTCCCACTATCAAATTTGCTGTATCTCTTGTTTTTTCAGCCAAATTTCACATAACTCATCGATTATTCGAATAAAAATCAATAGGGGACTTTAATTTTTCCTCCATATTTTTACGGTCTCATTCATTTTTATTGATTTCAGCTTTTACTGAACTAGGCGGGAAAGTATCAATAACAATTTAAGTTAATTTTGACTGCATTGTCAAATTTGAAACGGCTCAAAGTCAAGCTGCAGTTTCTGGAATTGCTTGTTCACTAATAACAAAATATGATTTTAAGCCTTCAGTGTGAAAATTAAAAAATCAAGCTGGATGAATTCCAGTGTATTGTCTTAATTTTGTCTCATCTTTTACAACAGAAAGTCTTAAAATCTTTATATTTGCCATTGCTTTAATTCTAGACTTACTTTTTCCTTTTGTCAATTTATCTAAATCAACTTCAATTGAGTCAGTATCTCTTCAAACAATAGGGCTATCATCAGCTGGCGCACTGTAACTTCCACTGCGTTCAAATCATCTACCTACACCATCAACAACACTTGGAAAAGTTTCCACAGCTACCGCAGCAGCAGTGGAAACTGCTACTGCGGTAATGGCAGCTGCGACAGCATTTGAAATAAATGGAATAAAAGGTAAAAGGAAAAAGAAGGTTTTTTCAACCCGAGTTTGATTCTGAAGCTCTCTAAAGTCAAAAACATAGCCTTCTAATTTTAGTTTTGGAACACCTTCTTCAAAATAGAGTTCAGCTTTTTTGTTAACAAATTCAAGTGAAGCACTATTTAAAATTACCTCACCTTCTTGATTAATTTGAATTTCGATATCATCTAGATTAGGAGAGTCTGAATTAGTACTTGTTTTGTTTAGTCGTGTTTGGGCTTTTTTAATATTTGCATTGATGACAAGCGAATTTTGTTGGTTTTTGGTTGAAACAATTTGCACTAAATCATCAAAATTTACCGGTTTTTTTGAATTTGATAAATCTATATCACGAGTTTCAAGTTTAAAGTCTGAATAGCTTTTTGTATTTTGAAAGTGTCAAAGCGGCCCAAAAACACTTAGTGTCAGTGAAGTGAAAGCGAGAATATTAGTGAGAAACTTAAAAAGTTTCAATTTTTTCTTCATTTTTTCTCCTAATTAATAAAATTCTTAATTTAAAATTATAACATGTCTTTAAGAATTTTTCTGAAAATTTCATTTAAAAATATTGCGTTTAAAAAGAATAAATTAATACAAATTAGCGCGCTAATTTTAGGAGCCTCTAAGAAGATGTGTTAAAATGAAACAATACAGATTCGCAGTTGAAGACAAATTTAAGAACATTAAAATTGGCAAATCTAAAGGTTAAAAATCGCAATTTTGTATTTTTAGGAAGGATTTAGACAAATTTATAAAAAAGAAAAATGCAAAATTGACACAAAGAGTCAATTTTGCATGTACACGAAACAATTTAATAAGAAATTGCCAAAAAAGTTTGATAAATCTATGAAAAATAAATCTCTGCTAACTCAAAAAAGAAATAGAAAATTAAGGGTCTAAGTTAGTATATTAATTTCAGGCACATTCAAAAAAAGATGTGTCAAAATGAAACAATACAAATTCACAATTGAAGACAAATTTAAATACATCAAAATTGCCGAATCTAAAGGATTGAAAAACGCAATTTTGCAATTTGCAGAAGAATTTAGAGAAATTTATAAAAGCAAATCAAAAAGTAAAAAAGCACATAAAGAATGAATGTTGCATATATATGCTAATAATTTGATAAGAAATTGACAAAAAAAGTTTTATAATAATGATATGAAAAGTTTGATAAGTGTTCGTGGGAAAATCAAATCACCGCGTAAACCAAAAAGGAAATATACAATTAACGATCTTTCTGAAAACGATCGTGAAATTTATCAAGAAATAATGGAGAATGTTCTTAGAAGATACGGGGTTGACCCCGCAATTGTTCTTGAGGAGCTCAAAAAGCGAAAGCAAGAACAAGAAAAAGATAAAAACAAAATCGAAAATTCCACTAGAATTTGTAGTGTTTTCAATATTAATCGCAGTTCGATTTATGAGAAAATAAGGGTAAAAAAACCACCAAAGAAAATGATTTATGATGAAAAATTACTTGAGTGAATTCGTGAAAATTTCATTTTAAATTGAAAAGTTAAAGGGCGCGACGTCCTATATAATATTTACAAAAATCAGGGAAATTATGTATCCACGTACGTGTTTCAAAAACACTACGAATTTTTAGGATTAAAATCACTAGCTTATAAAAGGCAAGGAAAAACAGCGCCAAAAGAGAAAAAGTTTACGCGAATTTGGACTGAAGATCATATCAAAGGTGAATTTAGCTCAGAAAATTTTGGTGAAAAATGGTTTGCTGATATTAAATTTATCAAAATTAACAACGAATGATTTTACCTACACTCAATTATTGAAACAAAATCCAATTACCTGCTAAATTTTTCAATTTCTAAAACTAGATTTTCAGAAGAAACTATAAACTTAGTAAAAGAAACGATCAAAAAGTATAATATTAAACCAAAATTTTTCCATTCAGATCATGGTGTGGAATATGCGAACTACAAATTTGCTAATTTTTTAAAGCAAAATGGTATCCAACAATCAATGTCACCAAAAGGAAATGCCCTTGCAAACCGCCCTATTGAATATTTTTACGCAGTTTTTCAACGCGAATTGCTTAATATTGAGGGCCAAAATTTTGAAAATGTGGCTACCGCTTATCAAAAAATAAGTTCATTTATTGATTGGTATAACAATGAAAGGCCTCAAAGTTGCTTATCATATAAAAGTCCAAGCTCTTATATAAGGTAAATTATTTGTCCAAAATTTTTAAAATGAACATGCTAGAAAAAATTAACAAAAGTGGTGCAATCAAAATCATAGGTAAAAAACTAATTGTCTGAGATTTTTCTACTAATTTAGAAAATTAAGGGTCTTTCTGAAAAATGATAGTGGAATTTATCAAGAAAAATGGAAAATGTTCTTAGAAGGACGAGGTTGATGCTCAATTATTTGTGTCTGAATTTGTTTAGTAATTTGTTATTTAAAAAAGATTTTTTTGATTAGTTGTTTAAAACTGTTAAAATATGGTCAATTTTAAGCTGATCTGTTGATGAAAATCAAAAATCAGCTTGATTAAATTCACTAAATTGATCCAAAGAAACAACAACTGATCTCATTTTTGCGCTTTTTATTGATAAAAACCCTGAAAGAGAATCCTCAAAGCCAATGCAATTTTCGGGATTTAGAGACAATCCTTCTGAAGCCAATAGAAAAATATCCGGCGCTGGCTTAGGTTTTTTGATTTTCTTAGGATCAGCAATATAGTCAAAAAAAGCAATAATTCCAAGTTTTTCTAAAATTAAAGGGGCATTAAGACTACTTGAGGCTAGTGCAATTTTCAATTTTTTACTTTTTGCCTTTGTTAATAAATCTAATATTCCTGGCAAGAGATGGTCTTTATTTAGATTTTCAAGTAATTCTAAGTAAATTTCATTTTTTTTAAAACAGACATCATCAATTTTTTGTTCATCTCAGGTCAGTTTTTTTAGTTCTAAAATTGCTTTTAGCGTTTCTTTTCTTGAGAGTCCTTTTAATTGGGCATTTTCAGACTCACAAAAGTCAATATTTTCTGCTAAAAGTGATTGTTTTCAGGCTAAAAAATGTAATTGGGCAGTGTCTGTTATTATTCCATCCAGATCAAATATCAGTCCTTTAATTTTCATGGTTTATTGCAAAAAAATGCACGCTTTCTATAAGTTCTTCTTGATTATTTATTCAAATTTTTACAGGTTTTTTATTAAAATTTTCAACCCTAAAAGTTGAGTGATCAATTCTTACTTGTAAATTTGCACCTTGAAAACTAAAGTTATAAATTAATGAATTTCACTGTTTTGGTAAATTAGGTTTTAAATGAATTTTATGGTCAAAATAAGTTAGACCACCAAAGCCAAAAACAACCATTTGCCAAATTGCAGCAAGCGATCCGGCATGAATTCCAGCATCAGAACTTTTCATGTTTTGGCCTAAATCAATGTTAATTCCGTATTTAAAAAGTTGATAAGCTTTGTCAATTTTGTTAAGTCTTATTGCTTCAATTGCATAAGTTGCCGCCGAAAGTGAAGAGTCATGTGTTGTAATTTCCTCATAAAAATCAAAGTTTTTTGCTCTAACTTCTTCAGAATAGCACTCAGGAAAAAGGTATAAAAGTAAAACAACATCAGCTTGTTTAACTAGTTGGGATGCAAGAATTTTTTGTCCTTTTACAAGTGAAAAAAGTTTTTTTCCTGCATCACCAAGCATTTTAAATTCGCTAATATCGTTTCGTTCTAGCTCTAAAAAGCTGTCATTTTCGGCGATAATTAGCTCTGAATTTTGCTTTTGTTGGACTAAATTTTGAGCAACATTTTTGATTTTTTCAAAATCAATTTTATAAGGAATTTTTCTAAGAACCTCAGCAAATACTGGAGTATTTTTTATTTTTTCAAAATAAAAAAGTGCTAAATCAAGGTTATATTTTGCCATTGCGTTAATATAGGCTGAATTGTTAATATTTCCTTTGTATTCATTTGGACCCATTACATCATTAATTTCAAATTTTCCGTTAATGTTTTTCTCAGCCCGATTAGTGTAAAATCAAGCAGTATCAAAAATTATTTCATAGCCGTATTTTTCCATGAAATCTTGATCCAAAGTAACAACAAAATATTGTTGAATTGCATATGCAATATCAGCTGAGACATGTATTTCTTGACGGGCAGAGGCAATTGGGACTTGTTTTCCAGAAATTATATCAACTTGACCTCAAATTGGACAAACCTCACCATCTTTAGGCAGGGCCATCTCTCAGGGAAATTGGGCTCCTTCAAGGTTAGATTCTTGAGGTCTAAGTTTAACAGAAGCAGCTTTTTTTCGGGCAGCCTCTAAGCCTTTATAACGATAAATTAATAAATTTCTGACAACATTAGGTTCAACAAAAAGATAATTAGGATTAATAAAAAATTCTGAATCTCAATAAGTATGACCTTGATATCCTTCGCCAGTTAAACCTTTGGCTCCTGCGTTAATTTCGGTCGAATTTTTGCGAAAAAGTCCATTTAGATGATAAAGTCCAAAATCAAGTCCAAGCTGGTCAAATTGGGAATTTGAGTCAATTTTGACAAGAAATTTTTGTCATAAATTTTTGTCTAAGGCTTGGCTTGATTCTAAAAAAGACTCATGAAAATCGGCGTTTAGTAAAGTTTTTAGTGTTAAATTTGCTTGTTTTTCAAGCTCTAAATCTTCAATTAAATTTTCTGAATCATCAATGGAAGTATGAACTGACATTAATTTTATCAGACTTATTTTTGTTCCTTTTTTGAATTTTCCTTTGATTCGAAACAGTATTAGTCGTCTTGAGGCATCAACTTGAAAATTGTCATCTCCAGGTTTTATTCTTTGACCATTGACTTCAAAGTGGCAAACTAAATTGTGAATAACTAACAAATTTGAGCTAGTTGAACGTTGTTTTAACTGCAGAGCGTTTTCAAAAGGGCGAAATTTTTCACCTTCGGCAAAATGTTGAGTTCCTGTGTTTGTGTTTTGGGCATTAATTTGCGGGCGAAATTCAATTTGAACATATTCATTTTCAGGACTAACTTCAAGAATTTCAACATCAATTTTTTGGGCATAAAAATTGAGGTTCTGATGTGAGACAAAACGAAAAGTGTCGATTTTTATAGTGTTTTTTTGGCGAGTAAGTCTAACAAAGCGCGATAGTGATCCATTTTTTATATCAAAAACTTTTTGATATTGGTCCTCAGAATCAAGAATTAAGGGTTGTTCATTTATAAAAATTGGGGTTGTAATTGAGTCAGCTAAATTACAAATTTCCGGAACTTCATGTTCAACATCTTTGTTAAAAACTCCACTTACAAAAAATCCTGGTTTATTATAATAATCAGGTTCTTCATCACTGCTTCTCAGACCTAAATATCCATTTGTTAAGGCAAAAATTGATTCAGTTTTTCCTGTAAATCTTCGGTCAAAGCCATTTTGAATAACTAGTTTTTTTAAATTATCATACGCTAAAAATTGATTAGTTTTCATTTTATTCCTTAATTAAAATTGACTCAAATGGGCGTAAAAAATCCTCAGGTTTTTTGAGATCTTGATATGAAGAAAGCAGCGGTTTTTGCTGAATTTTTTCGGCAAAAGGTAATTCTTTTTTTGTTAAATTTAAGTAAAAAATTAATTTTTCACCTTTAAATTCACGGCTAATTTTACAAATTCCGTCTTTAGTTATTTCTAATTTTGCTTTTGCATCAACAAGCAAATCTTTTAAGTCATTTTTATAAAGAAAAATTAATTTTTTATAAAAATTTAAAATTGAATTTTTGTCTAAAGTTTGACTCTCAACATTCATTCGCGGGTCATCAAGGCTTGTGTTAATTCAGGCTTTTTGGCTTGAAAATCCGTTGTTTTTATCTAAATTTCAGCGCAAAGGACCTCTTCCTGAATCGCGACTGTTAATATTTGCATAAATTAACATTTCTGATTCAGAATAAATTTTTTCTCTGTCAACAAGTGAAGCAAAAGCATTTTTCATATCAATGTCAACAAAATCTTGTCTATTTTCAAAGTAAGAATTTGTCATTCCAATTTCTTCACCGTAGTAAATTATCGGAATTCCACGCATTGAAAAAAGTAAAAGAGCTAGTGATTTTGCTGATTCTTTTCAAAAAAATGGATAGTCTCCTCAACGAGAAATTGCCCTGGAAGTATCATGATTTGAAAGAAAATTGCTCATTAAACTCGGACTAATTTCATCATTGTGTTGAAAAGGGATTTGGGCGTTAATAAAATCTTGATAGTCTCAATTTGCATTAAATCCGTTTCTTCCAGTTTTGTTTGACCAGCCGATTCATCATCATGAAAAGTTAAAAAAATTGTTAGCCAAAGGTGATTTTCCAGCCCCGTATTTTATTAATTCTTCAACAGTTATTCCGCTAGCTTCGCCAAAAGTGTAGGCATCGGGCTTATTTTTAAAGGCAAGTTCGTTAAATTTTTCAAGATATTCTTGGGCACCTTTGCATCAGGAAAAATACGGATTTTGTTCAACATTTTCAAAATTTTTAGCAACATGTTTGATCGCATCAAGACGAAAACCGCGAACTCCAAGGTCATACCAAAAATTAATAATGTCAACAAAAGCGGCTTGTGTATCTGGGTGGGCTCAATTTAAATCAACTTGGTCAGTGCTAAAAAGGTGAAAATAATATTTTTGAACGTCTGGCTGTCATTCTCAGGCTGAACCGCCAAAAATTGAAATTGCTTTTTGTTCTTCAGGGCTTAATTTTTCTCTTCAAATAAAATAATTATGCTCTTTGTTTTCAGGCCATTCAATTGCCTTTTGAAACCAGGAATGCTGACTTGAGACATGATTTAAAACCACATCAATTATTATATCTATATTTAACTCACGGGCTTTTTTTGTCAGTTTAGCAAAGTCATTAAGACTACCAAATTTAGACCAAATTGACTTATAATCAAGAACATCATAACCGGCATCAACAAAATTAGTCTCATAAAATGGGGTTAATCAAATTGCGTCAATTCCTAAATCACTAAGATATTCAAGTTTATTGTAAATTCCAAGAATATCGCCATTTCCGTCATTATTTGCATCATAAAATGATCTGACAAAAATTTGGTATACTACTTTATCTTTTAAATTTGTTTTCATTTTAGTAAAAATTAATCCTTTTTGTTAGCAAAATAGACTGATGAGGTTGAATTAAATTGTTAATATTATTCAATTTTGAATTAAAAAGTATCTCAAAGTCATCAAAATTATACTCATACTGATTATTTGAAAAATTGTGAATAATTTTAACACTCTGACCTTCTAAGTCAATTTGATAAATAATTAATCCTTTGTTTTTGTCAACAGTTTCAAAATTTAGACAATCTTTAATTTGCTGATTAGATTTTAGTCTAAAAAACTTGGTTTTTTGCCGAAATTCATTAATTTTGGCAAAAAAATTAAAAATTTGTTCTTCAATTTGCTTAATTTTTAAAATATCAAATTTTAAACCGTTAGTAAAATCTGTTGTCTTATAAGAATTAAAATCAAAAAAATCAGCATTTAAAAACTCAAAAGGTGGATTTTTTTGATTTAAATTTGGATGGCAAGCTTGATAAGTTGCTCCAGAAAAATCACAAACTTTTGAAAAGCAAAACTCACTTCCGGAACTAAAAAGCACTTTTCCTTGGACAAAAGAAACTAACATCAAGGCTTGTCGGTAAGTTTCAATAAATTGTTTTTTTGTGATTTTTGGAGATGATGACAAAATTTTATCTGCCAAAGTCGGCCCATCATGACAAGTTAAATATGACAAATTTAGACTAATTTCATTAGCAAAAAGATCATAGCGTTTTTTAGAATGGTAAAAATCTTTAAAATCATAATCAGCAATATTTCCTGGAATTGAAGACACATAAGCGCCGAATTTTACAGCATTTTTTGATAAAATAAGACCTTTATCTGTTGGTTCATCACTGCCACGAACTGCGTTTCGAATTGTGTCATTAAAATATCCAAAATTAAAATTATTGCCTTCTTTTCCTTTTGTTAGTCTTTTAGAAAAAGGTAAATCACTAAAATCCCAAGCTTCTCCGTATAATAAAATGTTAGGATTAATTTTTCTTAGCTCTGTATCGATAATTTGAAGTGATTTTTTATCTAAAAATGAAGCTAAGTCAAAGCGAAATCCATCAACTTTATAATATTTAACAAAAAAAATGAGTGAGTCTAAAATTAGCCTAAAAGCCATCGGTTTTTGGGAGTCTAAGGGCGCAAAACCAACTGGAAAAATTTCAGCATTTTCACGATAAAAATGACCTGGGGCAACATTGTCAAAAACTGAATTTTCAAAAGTGTGATTATAAACAACATCAAGAATTATTCCAATGTTGTTTTTGTGAGCTTGATCAACAAAATTACGGAATTCAACAATTTTTGCATAAGGGTCTTGTGGATTTGTTGAATAACTGGAATTAAGTGAAAAAAAACCAATTGGGTCATAACCCCAATTATAAACACTATAATGACCTTTTCCGTCGCCTTGGTGGAGAATAGGAACATTTTTTTGGGCAAAAGTATAGCAAGAATGGAGTGGAAGTAATTGTAAAAAGTTTAAATTCAGCTTATTTAAATAAGAAAAAATACCATTATCAATTGCTCCAATAAAAGTTCCAGGATATTGGACTTTTTTTGAAAGCGAACTAAAATCACGAACATGGAGCTCGTAAATCTGGGCATCAATTTTGGGATCAGCTTCAAATAAGTTAATATCTGAAGGCATTTGGCCAGCTTTTTCTGAAAAAATATCAATTAAAAAGGCTTTAGGAGTTTCATTTTTAGTTCAATCAAAAGGAGCAAGGCTGAATGCATATGGATCAAGGGCGAAAGTTGCTGTCGAATTAGGGTGTTCAACCTTCAAATTATATGAATATGATTCAAAATTTTTGCTAATTTTGCAAAACCAGGCTCCTTTTGTTTTTTTCATTTTTATTGTTTTAAAAGGGGTTGAATCTTCAAAGTGTTTATAAATTAAAAATTGAACTGAAATTGCATCAGGAGATCAAAAATAAAAATGAAACTTTTCATCTTTCAAAAACAAGCCAAGCGGTCCTAGGTATATTTTTCCGCGCGAATGTTTGCGAATTAGACTTTTTTCATAGTCAAAAAGCATGTTTACACCTAAATAATAAAAAAATTTGGCAAATTATTGGCAAAATTTAATAATTTAGTATAACTTGCCGAAAAATAAATGCAAAATTTAAATTTCTATATTTAAATAATAAAAAAATTGCATTCTTGTATTTTAACATAAAAAAATTTTTTTTATTTTTTTTTATTATTTTTTCAAGCTTTGGCTAACCAATAATTGCTTGAGATATTTTTTTACTCAGTTTCGAAGTTGGGCTAGAAAATACCATTTTTTAGTTAATCAAAAACTGGTTTTAATAGTTGGAATAATTATACATTAATTTTGCAAAAAATAAAGAAAAATATTGATTTTTCACAAAAAAATAATTTTATGAGACTTTTTTTACATTTTTTGAATTTTTCAATAAAAAATTATTTTTTTTGATAAAATTAGAAAAGAGTACGTATAGACATATGACAAATTCAAAACCAACGTTAAAAACAAGGTTTCGGTATATTTTTTTAGGAAAACTGCCTCTTGAACGAAAGTACCGTCCTAAAATCATCGAATACTTTTATTTATTTATTGGAAATTTTGTAATTTCTACTTTTTGAGTATTAGTTTTATTAGCTTTTGGAAAATATGAATGGAAAATTAGCGAAAATTGAAGTCTAATTTTATCTAACGAATTTAACAGTTATTTTTGAAAATTCATAATATCTATTAGCATAACAGCTTGAGTTGTCAATATTTTCTTATGTATTCACTTGATTTACATTCTTTCAAAAACTGAAAATTATAAATGGGTAACTTTTTTGTCAATTTTTACTAATTTTTTTCCATTTTTTAGCTTTTTTAACTTAATTATTTCAGTTTTTGGCTTTTTTAAACACAAAATTGTTTTTAAATAGATGTAAAAGTGTTTTTTTGAAAGGAATTATCATGAAGAAAATAACAAAATCAATTTTTGGAGTGGTTTCTTTTAGCCCGCTTGCCTTAATAGCTTGTGGTGGTCCTGTAAACGAATTTGCACATAATAAAGAAATTATTGTCGCCGTTGACCCGGCCCAGACAAATTATTGAAAACAAAATATTGAAGAATTTAATAAAACTGATTCAGCAACAAAAAACGGCTTTAAAATTAGAACTATTTCCAAAAATGTCTTTGCAGCACTAGATTTTTCAACAGTCGGACACACAGACACAAATAATACGCCTGATATTTTTTATGCACCTCAAGACAGAATTACCGACCTAGTTCAAGGTGGTGCAGTTTCTTATCTGAATGATTTTTTGCCTAATTTATTTGATGAAATTACATCTCAAATTGGTGCTACATCAACAGAAAAAGAAAATATGAAAAATTTTGGGACTGTTTTTGGCCTAAAAAACAACAGAGTCCATTCAGAATTTGTTGGAATTCAACATAACAAAGAAGGAATTGTTCTAGCTTCAACAGAAAATGAAGACCAAACTCGGAAAATTTTGCAAAATGCAGACACAGACTCACTTGCCGAACTTGTTGAAAAAGGCGAAGGTTTATTTAGAATCCAAGACTTTTGGTACGGAAATGGTGTTCTTGCTGGTGCACTTGAAAAAATTGCTCAGCGCGAAAACTTAAAAGACGAAGACGGTAAACCATTAAATTTAATGTCAAAATTATTATATACTAAAAATAATCAATTTACTTCTGGTCTTCTTCATAGTGATATTGATCCAGTTGTTGATGCAAATTTGAAACCTGAAAACAATGAATACCAACAGTATTTCCGTGAAGCTTTTAAATCAGTGGCAAAAATTTACTACCCAGTTTTTAAGGCCGCTTATGGAAGTGAAGCTGATTACAAAAATTCAATTTGGTCTAAAAAGGGAATTTCACAAGCAGATTTAGCACAAATTATTAAATCTGATATGAATGTTACCCAAAATACAATTTTTCGCCTAATGAAAGAAAAGAAACTAAAATTTGCAATTATTGGAACTTGAGATGTGCAAAACTCAGAAAAATCTGCAGATGCCAAGTCTTTTTTTAACATTACCAAAGCAACTAATGAAACTGATTTTAAACAAGCCTTAGGTTCATGATCTTTTTTGATCAATTCACGAAATAATTCATCTTCTCCTGAACGAAAACAAGCGCTTAATGATCTTTTTAAAATAATGTTTTCTGCTAAAACAAACACTGCTTATTTCCAAGATGATTCAAAAATTCCGTTTGTAAAATCGCTAACAAATCAAATTAAACAGGAAGTCGAAAGAATTAATCAACCACTTAATGTCAAATTTGAAACACTTAAAAAAGACTTACAATATACAGATGATAACGAAATTGAAAATGCAATAAATGCACAAATTCAAAAAACCGCAAATCCAAAATATATTAATCAAACAGTTGAATCAAATTGAGACAAAACAACAAACCAAGATGCTAGTTCAGAAGAAAATTATCTCACTTTTGGGCCAAGAATTGAGACAGAAAATCTTGACTCAAGTCTAGTTGAAAGTGCTAATAAAATTAACAGTTTAATTGAAAAATACCAAAAATTTGCCGCAATTCGTAATACTTTAGCAACAATTTTTGGGCAAACAGATTTATCTAAATTCACCGGAAATGGTGAGAGTTGACAAATTGACCAGAGTTTTTTCAAAGTTGGAATTAAAGATGCAAAAGCAGGAAAATACGATCTTGATATTTCCCAAAGTGATACTACCGCACACGTTCGTAAAGTTGAGGCTTTCCTTTTTGGCGCAAATGGTGATGAGCAATCTGAAAAAGACCAAAAAATTGAAAAATACAGTAAGCTAATTCTTGACAATAATCACGATCTTGCAAAACTTGAGACAAGTATTGCAGCTGAAATTAAAGAAATTCAAGAAAAAGCAAAATTAATTGCCAAAAATCCAGCCGATGATGCAACAATTGAAAAAATTTCGCGTGCTTATTTAAATAATTATGTTAGCGCTGCCCTAATTCGCTCATTTGTTAGTCCTGAGACAATTAAGCAAACAAAAGCACAAAAAACTACCACAAAATCAGGGCAAACTGTTGACAAATACACACTAGGTGATGCTGAAGAAATTATTAACGAATACTTAAAATCAAAAAGTTTTGACAAAATTCTTAACGTAATTGACTCAGATAAGACAATTGAAAATCAAGGTGTTGGAATTCTTAATACTGATAATTCCCGTTTTGATCGATCAAATCCGCAATTTAGTTCAACAGTTTGAAGCGCTTGAAATGATCAAACTTTTGGCTCAGAAGTTTTCCACAAAAGTGTTTTGAGCAAAATTAAAAGCGATGAAGATTTTGCCAAAATATTTTTTGACAAAGTTGCAATTGAATACTACAAAAAAATTCTTCTTGCAAACCAAGGAACTAGCAGGGTTATTGTAAATTTTAGTTAAAAATGGGACCTTTTTTTAAATTTAAGATCAACATACCAAAGTCACATTTTTATCTGCTAATTTGTTTAAGTGCTTTTTTGTCTGTTGCGCTTATTAGTTGAATTTTAATCCCTTTTGTTTTTGGGACACATTTAGACCAAATAAGTAAAACAAATCAGGAAAATCAACGTGAAATTTTAGCCTCAAATTTAGCAGCCGGAAAATTAAGTGCTTATATTGGGACAAATTTATTTGTGATTTTCTTTGGAATTTACCTTTTTTTAGCTTATTCAAAAGTAAAAATCGGCTATTTCTTCTACTTTTTTTGGATTTTTGTCTTTTGTTCAATGGCTGCTTATCCTTATTTTCAAGGAGCAGAAAAATTAAATAATGCAGAACTAATAAGCGGAATTTTTATCTCTATTTTTTCTGGGTTGATTGTTGTTTTGCTCATTTATTCAACTTACATTTACCGACTTAAACGAATTATTACAAAATACAAATTAGCTAATGGCGGTTTTAATGCATAAATTACAACTCTATAATTATTATGGCAAGAAATTTGACACGATTATTGATATTGAGGCTAAAACACTAAAATCTTATTATCATAGTGCAAAAATTACTCACTCAAGATTTTTAGATAAGATCAAAATTCAAGAAAACATTGAAAAAGAGCTATTTTTACGGGCCCGACAAACAATTCGCGATAATCTAAAGCGCGAATTACATAGTCAAAAAATTGCTTTTAAAAATGAACTTAAAGTTCTCAAAGACGCTTATATTAAACTTAATTTTGCCGTTTCAGTTGAAAAATTGCTCAGTTTTGAAATTAAAAAAATTGAAAAAGAACTTAAAAATCTTCGCAATTGATTTAAAGATTTTTCAAAATCACTCAACCAAACAGAAGATAGTCCTCAGGTTAAAGTTGAATTATTTGAAAAAACAAAAAAATCAACCTTAGAATCTGAAGTTGACTTAATAAAAAAGCACTTCATTTTTCAAGTCTGTCTAAATTATGTTAGAAAATACCAAGATTTTGACTTTGATCTAAACAAAATTAGCCAATTTCTTGATGAAGACGGAAAAAAATTCCTAGCCCAATCAAAACTAAAAAGCGATTTTTTTGTCAATTTTTATCAAAAAATCAAACAAAAACAAGACGAACTGTTAAAAAAATCAGCTTTGGCTAAAAAAAATTACACTGAAACCAAACAATTACAAACTGACTTATATAAAAAAAGAAAGTCAAATTTAGAACTCAAAGCAAAACAAAAAATAATTTCTTTGGAATATAGTTATAAAAATGCAATTGATTTCCTAAAACAACAAGCAAATCAACAAAATGCGGCCCAAAAAGAATTAATTAACGAAAAAAAGCAGGAAATTATCACTTTTGAGTCACAAAATATTAACAAGCTAAATCAATTTAAGCACGAAATTAATTCACAAATTAACAAAATTAGTGCTCAAAAACAAAAATATCTTGCCTTTAGTTTGTCGCAGACAAAAATAAATTTCCTTGATCAGGCGATTAAATTATTTTACAACATTCAAAAAAATCAAAATTTTGAAATTCCAGATTTAGATATTTCCCTAGAAAATCACAGTCAAATTTTAAAAGATAAACTAGATTTTTTCCATAAGTTAAAAGATAAAAATCAACAACTTTTTGATTTAATTAAAAGTCACTATTTTGGTTTTTATGGTAGCTTTTTAATAAAAAAATTGGCAAAATCAAGTCTAAAATGGCAAATTTTGCTCCAAAAAGCTAAATATTTAAAACAATATTCATACAAAGGCCATTATCTTCAGGATCTCGGTTGGGCAACTAGAGAAAAAACAATCGAAGACTTTAAGACACGGATAAAATTTATAAATGAAAAAATTCTTGCAAAATACGAGCTAAAAGTTTTAAAATCAAGTCCAGATTTTAAAACCCAACAAGAAGAAATTAAAACAAAAATTAGCCAAATCAAGCAAAATTATCTTGAGAGTGTTGCAAAAAACAAAAAGCGACTTCAGCAAAACGAAATTGCCAAAACAGCGTTTAAAAATTTGCAAAAACAAGCCAAAATTGCAAAAACTGACCAAAAAAGAACGCTGTTTTTGAGCTCAAAAATAACAAAATTCAAACAAATTCTCAAAACAAATAATTACCGTTATTTTAATGAGTTAAAAGTTAACAAAAAAATTTATGAATCAAAAGCAAACGAAGCACTAAAGTCTTATCCTGTTGAGACAATAAAAAACGTCCGTTTTATTAGCTTTTTTTTGAATTTAATCTTCCCGGGACTTGCTGAATTATTTGTATTTCGTCAGTTTATCAAAGGATCTTTACTTTCAATTGTTAGCCTAATTTGTTATACTTTAATAATTCCCTTTTCATTTGGAGCTTACTGGTCAAAAATGGGCGGAATTCCGGGCTTTGCTGACTTAGGAGCAAATTTACACTCGCCTCGGGATGGTATTTTTACTGATGCTCGTTTTTACCTTTTTGGTGGCGTCTTATCGGTAATTTTAATGGCTTTTGTGCTAATTTACTTTATAATTGGGGCAATTTCAGCCTGAAGAATTGCAAAAGCAATGGAAGCTGGAGTTGTTCCGGGAAAATGACTCTATTCCAAACAGTGAATCCAAACTACCGGATTTCCGTGAATGATTTCACTAATTGGCCATGCTTTAATGATTTTTATCGTTGCTGCGCCAATAATTACTTCAGTTTTAATTTCTTTTACTGATTATGGTTACAATCATGCTGCGCCAGGTCAGACTGTTAACTGAGTTGGACTAAAACAATGAGGAAAATGGTGAGATTATCGCCAACTTGGACTGTTTCAATCACTAGCTTCAGTTCTTGGTTGAACAGCAATTTGGACAGTTTTATCAACACTATTTCCGATTGGTTTAGGAATTTTAATTGCAATTTTAACAAATTCGTCCCGAATTAAAGGTAAAAAGATTTTTCGGCTAATATTTATTTTACCTTGAGCAGTGCCTGCGTTTGTTTCTTTGTCTTTTATTCGTTCAATGTTTGCTGCTGATTCAAAAGGTTATATTAATTTAATTTTAATTAATTTAGGACTTATTAAAGACGGAATTTCTTGACTAAACCAAATTGGTACGGCCCGAGTTTTATTAATTGTTGTCCAGACTTGAATTAGTTATGCCTTTATTTTTATGCTTGTTACTGGAAATCTGCAGGCAATTTCGGGCGAAATTTACGAAGCTGGCGCCGTTGATGGGGCCTCAAAATCCCAAATTTTCTGAAAACTAACGCTTCCCCAATTGCTTCTGGGAATTGCGCCGATGTTAATTGGGCAATTTGTCGGCGCCTTTAATAACTTTACAACAATTTCAATTTTTACTGGCGGTGGTCCTGCTTATGCAAATGCCTCCCCATTTGGTGAGGCCTCAACTGACATTATTATTTCTTGGGTATTCAAGCTAACAACTCAAGGAATAAAAATTGATGGACACCAAGCTTTTGCCGCCGCACTTTCAACACTGGCAGCGCTAATTAGTATTAGTTTTGCCCTTCGTGGTTTTATAAAATCAATGCAAAGGAGATAAAATTATGAACTTATTAGTGTCAAAAATTGCTAGTTTTGAGTTTGTTGCCAAAAATTCTAGTCCAAAAAAACGTCTAAATTTAAGTGATGAACGGGATATTAAACCAATTGAATTACTTTGAATTTTTCTTAATTATTTAATTTTAATTTCTTGGTCGGTTGTTGTTTTATTTCCAATAGTTTCGCTAGTTATTGCTACTTTTAATGTTGCTAATACTCGACTTATTACAATTACGCCGTTTGTTTTTGGTTTTGATAATTTCACTTATTTATTTACTTCTGAACGGTCTTATTTTTTCTCTTGATACGGAAATACGCTAACAATTGCACTTTTAACAATGATTATTTCAACTACCGCAGTTGCTTTAAATAGTTATGCTTATTCGCGTTTTCGCTTTAAAGGTTCAAAACATTCTTTGACAATAATTATGCTATTGCAAATGATTCCGGCAACTTCTTCGTTAATTTTTCTCTATATTTTAGTCCAAATTGGCCAAATTGGCGGAATTTCACCAATATTTATGTTAGTAATTATTTACTCAGGTGGGGCCGTTTCTGGAAATACTTTCATGCTTAAGGCTTATTTAGATAGTATTTCGCGCGAACTTGATGATTCAGCAAAAATTGATGGCTGTTCAAATTTTGGTGTTTTTTTCAAAATTTTATTACCGGTTTTACGACCTGCAATAATTATGGTTGCACTTTGATCTTTTTTAACACCATTTACCGATGTTATTTTACCAAGATTTGTGCTTTTCAATATTCAAGACTTAACTCTTGCTGTCGGGCTTGAAACTTTTATTAATGTCGAGCCAAAACATGTTAATGCTGGTGCTTATGCAGCTGGGGCTCTACTTGCGGCTCTTCCTGCGCTTGGTTTATTTATGTATTTACAAAAATACATAATTGGTGGACTTTCTGAAGGAGCGGTTAAAGGTTAATTATGGAAAAAAATAAAAAACTTTTTGAACTTGAAGATCTTAATTTAGATTTAAATCAAATTGATTTAAATAAAATGGTTGCAAAAATTGGCCAGCAACAAGAAGAAACAAAAGGTGCCAAAATTGTTCTTAATAATGTCTCAAAAAAATATGAAGGTAATGACAAATATACACTCGAGGCAATCGATCTTATAATTGAAAGTGGTAATTTTTGCATCTTTTTAGGACCTTCAGGTTCAGGAAAAACAACGCTTTTAAGAATGATTGCCGGACTAAATTCAATTACTCAAGGCGATTTAATTTTTAATGGCAAACGGTATAATAACCTACCACCCCATCAGCGAAATATTGCAATGGTTTTCCAGTCTTATGCCCTTTATCCGCATTTGAATGTTTATGATAATATTTCTTTTGGACTCAAAATTGCAAAAGAAAGACGCGACATTATTGACTCAAAAGTAAAAAATGTGGCTCAAATTTTAAAAATCAGTGACTATTTATACTCAAAACCGCGTGATCTTTCTGGTGGTCAACGTCAAAGGGTTGCAATTGGACGGGCAATCGCTCGTGCACCGCAAGTTTTTTTAATGGACGAACCACTTTCAAATTTAGATGCAAAATTGCGTGAATCAATGCGCCGTGAAATTGTAAATATTCACCGAATGCTCAAAACTACAAGTATTTATGTAACTCATGATCAACTCGAGGCAATGACGATGGGAAACCAAATTGTAGTTTTTAATGACGGTAAAATTCAGCAAAATGGAACCGGAAAAGAATTATATTTTAAGCCTAAAAACACTTTTGTTGCCACATTTATCGGTTCGCCAACAATGAATTTATTTGATTGTGTTGTTGAGAATAACCAAATAAAGGCAAAAAAAGCACCAATTTGATTTGAAGTTGACCAAAAATTGGCAAATTTATTAAGTCAAAATCAAGAATTACAAGTCGGCTTTCGTTCTGAAGATATTTATCTAAACCAAAATCAAGCCCTATTTGACGGTATTATTACTAATGTTGAGCTAATTGGTAAAGATCAACTTGTTGCAATTAAAGTTGGCGATCAACTTGAATTAATTTCCAACCAGAACAATATTTTTGAATACTTTTTAGATCAAAAAGTTAAAGTTAGCTTTAATTTAGAACGAATTCACATTTTTGATGCAATAACAAAGGAGCGAATTGATCTTGATAACTAATTTAGAATCACGAAGTGCCAAAATTTACTTTTTTATTGCACCCTATTTTACTCGTAAAGTTTTACAATTAATAAGTAAAATTTTACTTTTAATAATTATAATTTTCTCTTTTGTCCAAATTTGACAGTTTCTTGAACGAATTGATTGGGAAATTGATTTTGTTTCAAAAGGTAGTTTTTCTAATTTAACTACTCAAGAAATTACTGAAATTGCTAGAAGCAAATCAACTTCATTGCCACTTTGACCAATTTTTATTAGTCTAATTTCACTTGTTATTGTTTTTGGTTTTATTCTGTTCTTTTTAATTTTAGCTCAACATATTTATTTATGAAAACAATTTGGCGATCTCAAAAGATTTTATAAATTTATTTTTACTTTATCTATAATTATTTTTATTTTAAGTTTCTTTATTGTCGCCCTTCAACCGGCTCGAGTTGAGCAAAATGTTAGTGTAAAAATTGGGGAAAACACCGTCACAGATTCAATTTTTTCTGATTTTCCTAATTATACAAAAATGTGAATAAGCCTAATTTTTAGCTTTTTAATTTTGATTTTACAAATAAGTGCAAAATCAAAATTTGGAGCTCTTGAAAAAGACAAAACTTTAGCAAAAAAACCTTTTGAAACAAAAAGTCTTGAAGCAAAAATAAATAAAATTATCCAAAAAAATTCCAACAGCTAATTGTATTTAGACGTTTTTCTGAGTTTGCCAGTTTGATAAGATAATCTTAAAAAGTGTCCTAGTTTATTAGTTTTGGGCACTTTTTTAACTTTTTTGGCAAACTCAGGAATAATAACTATCAAAGCAAAAACACTGAATTTTGAATCTAACACTCACGAATGAAAAATCAACTTATTAATCAAATAAAGCAAACTAAAAAAGCTATAATTTTAACTTAAAAAGCAAAATTATGAATTTTTAAACTACTTTTTTAGTTAAAAACCTAACAAAAATCATAAAAAAATACAACTACTATTTAAACTCAATGTAAATAGAAAACTCGTTTTTATTTACATTGAGCCTAAAAAAATATATGAAGTTTTGAAAGAACAATAATTAAAAGCCATAAATTTGTAGATTTCTAAACGGTTAAATTTAAGGCATACCATCATATTTAAAAATATAACGGAAAATTCGCACTACCAGAACACATTAGACAAAAAACATAACTAATTCCCCCTTAATTCAATACAAAATTTATTAATTATTCCTAATTGAATGTAATTATAACAGAAATTTTTTTTAGACCAAGCATTTTTTTTTTTTTTTTTAGATAAACATTTTTGTAATAAGACTTGTTTTTAAATTTTTAAAATATTCAGCTTTTTGTTCATAAGCAACAATTAGTGAGTCAAAAGTTTCAAAAAGTTGCCAAATTTTTTCTTGTTCAATAGTATCAGCAACTTTTATAAAATATTTTTCAATTTCATTAAGCCGAAAAATATGTCTAACAGATTTATTTGTACTTTTTAGCATCAATTTTTTAAAAATTTCGGTCTTAAATCAAATTAAAAAATAATCAGAATTATAGTCTTTTTTGAGCCTAAAAACTTCATACATCGGACTGATTAATCCAGGCATAGAATTTTTATATAAAGCAAGAGAGCCGACTTGAATTCTTGAAGGATTAAAAGCAAAAGAATTTTTTGTAATTATTTGTGAATTGTCTTTATTTGCAAAAATTGCTTTTCCACCTTTTTTAAAAAGTTGTTTTTGACTGACAAATCCAAGTTTATTTGAAACTGAATAGCTTATAAGCTTTAAATTATTTGAATTTTTGTTTTTATAAGTTTGAAAAAGATCGCTAATTTGCTCAGTTTTTCAGGGCTGACTAAAGCCTTTAAATCTAATTAAAGGAAAATCTGAACTTAGATCAGTAAACATTTTTTTAGTTAAATTATTTTTAAGATCTTTTAAAAGGTGGATTTTTTCTTCAAGTTGGTTAAGCAAGTTTTCAAAAGTCTCAAAAAGTTGGGAAATTTTTTGCTGCTCAGTGATATCAGGAGTGAATTTTAGTTCAATTTGCGCCATATCGATAATTTTTAGCGAAGGAATAATGCCATTTGTGACATTTTTTTTGGTTTTAAGTCCAATTGCAATAGCAAAAAATTCATTTTCAGGATACTTTTTTGAAGTTAATATTCCACAAGAACCTGTTGCAAAAAATTTTCCTTTTCGGAAATTAACAGCGCCAGCATTTACACCGGCGGTAGTCCAAGTTATTACATTTTCAGCCAAAAACTCGTTATAATAGCCTAAAATCCCTTGATTTTCTGTTTGTGATGAATAAACCGGATAGATGTAGCCGCGGTCTCTCTCTCTCTCTCTCTCTCTCTCTCTCTCTCTCTCTCTACAGGTCTAGATTTTATTTGGTTTTTGGTTAGTGATTGGCCTCGGGAAATCTCGAATAAATTTTTAACTTGATCACTAATTCAAACTGAATTGAAGTTTTTGAATTTAACTAGCGGTATATTTGGCTTTCTATTCATTAATTAATCCTTTAAATATTCTAAATTATAATAAAAAATCCACCTTTAAATAGCAAAAGTTGGATTTTTTTATATTTAAAAATTTTTAGTAGTCTAAATTAAGATGAAGAGGCTGAAGAGGATTTAACACTTATTTCACGCAAGGCAAATTTGCCTATTGATGCTTGTTTTTGTTTTGGATCTTTAGTTTTTTCTTGATAGAACTTAATTAGATCTTGTTTAATTTCTTCAGAATCAACAACAATTTTACTAAAAGGATAAGCATTATTTACTGCTTCAACAAAGGCTTTGAGTTGTTCTTTGGAATCTTCGGTTGGAGTTCCACTTATATTAAATGTAACATTTTGTTGATTTTGGCCAGTTTGATCACGAAAATAAATTCGCCCAGAAGGATTATCATAACGCTGAGAAATTCCACTTAATCTATCAGTATATTTTGAGCCATCAAAATCTGAAACATTAGCTGAAAAACTTGGGACTGAATTAGTATTAGATCCAGAATTACTATCAGCGGCAAAATAAATATCAGTAAATCTTAGTTTTTTAAAGCCTTCATAATCTTGAGATGCATATTTATCTTCTTTTCAATTTTTAATGTTATCATTAAAAATTTTATCAATTTCGTCAAATTTAAGGTTTTTAATTGTTTTAATATTTGTTTCAGAAAAATCTAGTTTTGGAGGATAGCCACCTTTACCACCGTGGCGACCTTGGAATGGTCGTTGGTAAATTTTGGAGCCAAAAGCTAATTTTAAACCTTCGGTGATTTTAGTTTCATTATCCCCTTTATCCCAACGGAGCGTGTCAAATAAAATTGATCCTGGAATTTGCTCATCAGGTGTGTTTTTGTGAAAATCAGCGGCATTATTATAATCAAAACTAATGAAATCAACATCAGCAACGGCATTTGGATTAATTGCTCAGTTATCATCAATTGCTTTTTGATTAGAATAGAGCTCTAATTCTTTAAGTTTTTTGCCTCGAAGTGCGTGTAGGCCATTTATTGCTTTTTGTTCATCTAAAAATAAAGTTAGTTTTTGGACATTATTTGGCAAAGCTTTCAAAATTTTATCAATATTTTGGCCTTTATTTTTTGTTCCGACATTTTTAAGAACAACAGCATCAATTTTATTACCAACATTAGATTTTAGAAATTCTTGGAATTTTTCAAAGGCATCTTTATCATTTGCATCAATTGAAACGGCGATAATTTTGTCCTTGAAAGCCTTATGTTTGTTTTGGGCATTTTGAGTGTATTGGTAAACTTTTATTGATCCAGAACCTGAGCCAGCAACTTTGTCAATTTCGTTTTTTCACTCACTATTAGAAGAAATATCGGCTTTATCTCAACCTTCATAGTTTTGATTAGCAATTCCCTGTGGATTACGTTGAACTCAACCTTCATTACTTAAAAGACGATTTTGGTTTCGTTGACGGTAAAGTCCATTTTTACCTGTAACTGGATTGTCATCAGGATTTACAAAAACTCAACCGTGATGGTCGTTAGTATCAACAGTCATTCCGCGGGCAATTCATTTGTATTCAATATCAGAGAATTGTGGACCTTCTATTTCTTGTTGTTTTAAAAATTTTAAGTAATTGTCTTCTCTTGTTTTGTAATTATTTGCTACCCAAATTTGGTATCTTAGACTTTCTTCAAATAGTTTTTTTTCATGTTCTCCACCATTAGGGTAATAGCGCTTAAATTCATGTTTTAACTGGCGCTCTAGTTCGGCAATTTCAGCTGCTCGTGAGGCAATATTTGCTTCAGTTCTTCGTTTTGAAGCAGCAAGACCTAAACGCCAATTGGCTTTTGCTTTCTCAATTGCTCCGGCTGGAACATTAACTGATTCAGATTGTCTTGGCGAAGTTTGGACTCTTTGGGTGGTAGTTGCTGTGCTTTGAACTGGTGAACTAGCGGTTCTTGAAACACTTGGAGCTGGAATTGGGATGGTTGATTCGATTCGAGTAATTGGTCTACGTGTTATTGTTGGGGTAGGCTCGGGTTTAGGGGTGGCAATAGCAATTTTTTTTACTTGTTTTGGAATTTCAACTTTTGGCGGGATTTTTTCAACTTTTTGGGGTTGGGTTTCTGGAGCGGGCGATTCAATTTTTTTAGGTTCTGGTTTTTTGACTGGTATATATTCAGAATTTGTAACTGGTGAATTAAAAGCGGTGTCATTTGGTATATTTTTAAGAATTATTGATGGTGCTTGCGGTGAATAGGCAACCAAAGAAGATTCTCAACTAAAATTATTTATTACATCATTTAATGCAAAAGAAACACCAACAGCAATAGCGCTTGCTGCTGCTCCTATTAAATATTTTTTGCGCTTTGAGACATAAAAAACTTGCATTTCAACCTCCCTAAAAACAAAAAAACAAAATTAGGTAAATTTTTGAATTTAAATTTTAGCTAATTTTGTTTTTAAGATACTTTTAGAAATTATTATAAATGATTTTTTTAAAAAAACAAACTTTTTGCAATAAAAAATTTTTAAGGATTTTTAGGATGTTTTAGTTTCAGCAGGTAATCCTTCAAGTGACATGCTAAGTTGCCAAACTCAGGAAAAAATAACTATCAAAGCAAAAACACTAAATTTTAAATCTAAGCATCACGAAAGAAAAATCTACTTATTAATCAAATAAAGCAAACTAAAAAAGCTAAAATTTTAATTTAAAAAGCAAAATATGAAGTTTTTGAACTACTTTTTTAGTTTAAAACACTGACAAAAACCATAAAAAATACAACTACTATTTAAACTCAATGTAAATAGAAAACTCGTTTTTATTTAAATTGAGCCTAAAAAAATATATGAAGTTTTGAAAGAACAGTAATTAAAAGCCTTAAATTTATAGATTTCTAAACGGTTAAATTTAAGGCATTCCATCATATTTAAAAATATAATGGAAAAGTCGCATTTTCTGATTTTTTTATGACAAAAACATAATAAGTCCCCCTTAATTCAATATCAAAATTTATTAATTCTTCTTAGTGACTGTAATTATAACAGATTTTTTTCTTAGACCAAACATTTTTTTTTTTTTTTTGCAAAAGGTTAATTTTAAAATAATAAAAATTAAGATTTTAGCGACTAAAAAACCCGAATTTACGGGTATTTTTTCATATTTGTATTTAATAAAAAGTGAATTTTTGCCATCAAACTGGGAAACTCAGAAATATTCTAAATTATAATAAAAAATCCACCTTTAAATAGCAAAAGTTGGATTTTTTTATATTTGAAAATTTTTAAGAATTTTTAGGATGTTTTGGTTTCAATAGGCAATCCTTCAAGTGATCCGCTAAGTTGGGAAGCCAAAGAAGCATCAACTTGAATTTTACTAAAAGCATTTGTTCGTTTTGCGGCCTTTAGGAAGTATTCTAAATCAGTTTTGGCGTTTGCAGAAAAAGTTCCATTAAGAACTAAAGTTGCGCCCTGAACTTGTTTTCCATCTTTATCTTTAATATAAATGTTTGAAAATTCATAAGGACCAAAATTGAGTCTTTTTTGGAATTGGCCATCAAATTCTTCAAGCTTAACGGTATATGTTTTTTGTCCAGAAGAATTACTATTAGAGTCAATTCCAAAGGAAATGTCGCTAAATCTTAGGAAAAAGTTAGCAGTTTCTTTAATACCGGTGTCGGTTTCTCATGTTGAAATTTGGCGATTAAATTCGTTGTTAGCCTCGTCAAATTTAATGCCACTAAAAGTTTTTATTTCAGTTTTAGAAAAATCAAGATTTGGTGGATAACCGCCACGGCCACCAAAAACTCCCTGGAATACCCGCTGATTAATTTTAGAACCAAAAGCAATTTTTAGTCCTTCATTAATTTTTTCAGTACTTCCTAGATCTTTTGTTCAACTTAAAGTATCAAAACGAATTGAACCAGGTAATTTTGCCCCTGGATTATAAAGATTTATGTTTGCTTTATCAACAAAGTCTCATTTAATAAAGTCAACATTTTTAAGACCATTAGGATTAATAGCCCAAGTTCCAGTTTCTTTTTGGGCATTTGAATAAAGTGATAATTCAGTAAGTTTATGATTTTCTAATTTTGAAAGAGCCTCAAGCCCTTTGTTGTCTTCAACAAAAAGACGTAAAGAAGTAATTGAAGAAGGAAGTTTAGAAATAATTTGTTCAATTGTTGAGGTGTATTCACCTTTAACATTTTGAAGCACAACTTCTTTTAAATCAGTTTGAGATTTAGCTAAAGATTGAAGAATGGTATCAAATTTTGATAAAGCAGTTGGATCAGATGAGTCTAAATAAAGCGATTTAAATTGTCTTATATCGTTTTTTCCAGCGTTGTTCCCGTCATTTTTCTTGTATTGAATAAGTCTAATTGACCTAGAACCTTCAGGAATTCCGGCTTCTTTTAGACTTGAAGTAAAGCTTGGATCGCTTACATGTGAACTAGGAACATTTAGTCCACCAGATCAACCTGGGCGAGATAAACTACTTAAAACTGTTGAATCTTGATTTGGTCATGGACTATCATAAGGCGCAATTCCTTTTGCATTATCAGCTTTAATTGCTTTTTTAACAATATTATTTCTAGGTTCCCATCCGTCAGTGTCTTTGTCTGGAGTATAACCTTTTTCAAGTAGGGAAATTTCTTCTTGGTTTAAACGGCCAGCACTAAAACGGGCTACACGTTCAGAATGGTATTTTAAATCGTATTTTTGGCGCTCAAGTTCATATTTTTTGTTGTTAATTTGTCAAGTGTAACTTTCGTTTCAAGATTTCAAATATTCATCGTGTGATCTACCGCGAGGGCGTCAATAAACTGATTTGTCGGCTTCATTCATTTGTCTTTCTAATTCTTTAATTTCAGCAGTTATTCTTTCAATATTTGAATTAGCTGTACTAACATTAGTTGAAGCACGAAACTTAAGGTTTTGAAGCGCTTGACCTCATTTACCGTTTGTATCAACTTGTTGATATGAAGGCGAAGGAGCAGGAGCTGGCGGGGCAAAAGTAGGAGTTGCCGGTCGGGCTTGAACTGTTGGAGTGGTTACTGTTTGAATTGTTGTAACTCTTTGGACTGGTCTGGGAGTTGGAGCGGCGATAGTGCGAATTGGGCTAACAATTGGCGAGGTTGGTTTTGGTTTTGCTTTTGGTGTTGTCTGCGGGATTGGATTTTCAATTTTTTTAACAGTTGGCGGTTGGACGGTTTGAATTGGTTTTTCAACAACTATTTTTGGACCTGGACTTGGAACAGGCGCTTCAGGTAAGTTTTGTTTTTTAGGCGGATCAATAAATTCAGTATTTGCTACAGGAGAAAAATTATCATCATTTGGTTTGTTTTTTAAAACTGTTGAAGGAGTTGCTGTTGAGTAAGAAATTTCTAAAGGACTAAAAATATTAGCCGAAAAAACACTTGGAATATAAGTTGCAGCAGCAACCGAAAGTCCAAGTAATGCAACGCTAATTATTTTTTTTCTTTTTGATAAATAAAGTACCATGATATCTCCTTTTGCAAATTACTTTGTTTTACTTA
Organism: Mesomycoplasma ovipneumoniae; assembly: GCF_035918255.1. Taxonomy (NCBI): domain Bacteria; kingdom Bacillati; phylum Mycoplasmatota; order Mycoplasmoidales; family Metamycoplasmataceae; genus Mesomycoplasma; species Mesomycoplasma ovipneumoniae. The sequence continues at coordinate 556,763 of NZ_CP142136.1, forward strand.
TTCAAGTTAAATTATAGCATAAATTATAATATAAATTGTAAAAATAGGTACTAAAAAAATCTTAAAAAAAATAGACTAATTTTTTCAGTTTTGTTTTGATAAATATTGGTGAATTTTTTCAACATAATCAGTCTTTTCAAAACTAAGATTAAGATCATCGCGGCCAAAATGTCCATAAACAGCAAGATTTTGGTAAATCGGCTTTGATAATCCAAGTTGACTAACTAAATTAGCAAGGCGAAGATCAAAAACATCTCTAATAATTTGACTAATTTGATCTATGCTAAATTTAGGGTTTTTAACATAAGTAATATTAACTAAATCAGGAAATTCAGAGCCAATTTGGTATGAGAGTTGAATTTCAATTTCATCTGCTAAATTAGAGGCAACTAGATTTTTTGCAATATAACGAGCAATATAAGCCCCACTTCGATCAACTTTTGTATAGTCTTTTCCACTAAAGGCTCCACCGCCATGGTGAGCTGCATCTCCGTAGGAATCAATAATTATTTTTCGCCCAGTAAGACCACTATCACCAATTGGGCCTCCGATTGTAAATTCACCCGCTTGATTAATGTAAGTTTTAAAATCAGAGTTTAGTCCATAGTCATTGGCAGTTGGTATCATAATTTTATTTAATACAAAATCACGAAAGCGGTTTTGGTCATAGTTTTTTAAATGCTGAATTGACATTAACATTTTAGTTATTTTTGGCTGGTTGTTTTGATCATAAACAACTTCAACTTGAGATTTCATGTCGGCAAGAGCTTCTAAAAACTGGCCGTTTTTACGGTAAAATTCAGCTTTTTGAACCAAAGAGTGCGCAAGACTTTGACCAAGAGGCATAAAATTTTTAGTCTCATTAGTGGCAAAACCATAAACAATCGACTGATCGCCAGCGCCAAGGCTATTTTGAGAACGGTTTACAAGACTAGAAATTTCTTTTGACTGGTTATTTACATTAGAAATTATTGTAAAATCATTTTCGGTATAGCCAATTTCAAACAAAATTTCCCAAGCAGTTTTGATAAAATCAACATAGCCAGTTGTCGAAATTTCACCGCCGATAATAATAAGTCGATTTGAAGCCATCACTTCAATTGCCACCCGCGAGTTTTCATCTTGATCTAAAAGTTTGTCAAGAATTGAGTCAGCAATTTGGTCACAAATTTTATCAGGATGGCCTTTTCCAACAGATTCGGCGACTGAAATTTTTGATATTTTCATTTTTTCCCTTTGTTAATAGCTAAAAATTAGGCAGCTTTTTGTTTTGCTTGGAGAAATTCTTCAAATGAGAGTGATTTTTGGCGTTTTGTTGTCAGTTTTCCGTTATTTATTTTGATAATTAAATCGGCCAAAGGTTCCATTTGGGGATCGTGAGAAACCATGACAATTGTTGTTTTATATTTTTTATTGATATATTTAAGAATTCTTAAAACAATATTTGTGTTATTTTCATCAAGAGCACCAGTTGGCTCGTCGGCAAAAATTATTTTTGCGTTTTTCACAAGCGCTCTTAATATTGAAATTCGCTGTTGTTGACCACCGGACATTTGTGATGGAAATTTAAATTTTATATCATCTAGTTCAAATTCAGAAAATAAATCCTGGATGTCTAAAAGTTTTGTTTTATCACCTTGAAGATAAGCGCCAACTTGAACATTATCATATCCATTTATATTTCCTAGAAGATTATATGATTGAAAAATAAATGAAACTTTTTGACGACGGAATTTTGTAAGCTCTGAATTTTTAAGATAGGCTAAATTAACAGAATCAACAATTATATCACCTTCAGTTGCCCTATCAAGACCTGACATTAAATTCAATATTGTTGACTTTCCTGATCCGGATTTACCATTTAAAATAGCAAAATCACCCTCGGCGATACTAAAACTAATATCTGCAAAAACTTTTGTAACAACAGAGCCAAAAAGATAATATTTTGATACGTTTTTAAAATCTATTATCGAACCAGGTAAGTTAGCATCTTGAATTTTACCAACTTTAACTCGTGGAGTATCATTTGCTCAGCGAATTAATTTTAATTGCTTTGCTGATAAATTTTCTGACTCAGTTTCTTTAATTATTTTTAAGGCTTTTGTTTGTCTTTCGACTTTTTTTGCCTTTGAAAAAAAACTTAATGACATATTTACTCCTGTATTGCTAGTTCAACTAGTTTTTATAATATAATTTAATGTAATTTAACTTTTACATTAAAGGCTAAATTATAATACAAAAGTTAAATTTTAAAATATTTTTTAAAATTTAATGCAAAAAAATAACTGCTATTGAACTAAAATAAAAAAAGAATTTTACAAAAGTAAAAAACAAGGCATGCCAGGAATAAAACTAATTTCAATTCTTAATCTGTTTAATTCTTAATCTGGCAGGATAATTAAATGTAGTTGTTATATCAGAACATTTAAAATTTACTAATAATTTTTTTTTCTTTTTTTAATTGTTTTTTAAGGTAAAATTTACTTAATTAAAATAAGAAATAAAAACAAAATGGAGGCAAAAATGGCAGAGGTCTTATATATAAAGTCACATTTAAATCAAAATTCAACTTCTAATAATGTTGCAAAACTTTTTATTGAACATTATAAAGAGCAAAATCCTAATGCAACTATTAATGAATTTGATCTTAACGATTATAAAGTCGGACAAGTTTCCCTAAATTCAGAAAATTTTTCAAGCTTTTGAAAAGAAGTTGATGCTGATTTTTGAATTGAAAAACTAAAACAAGCCAAAAAAGTAATTATTTCATCACCGATAATAAATTGAGGCTATTCAGCCCAAATTAAAAATTTTTTCGATGCAGTTTGTCTTGCTGATCGTACATTTTCTTATAAATATTCAAAAAAAGGTGGAGCAATTGGTCTTCTTGATAATATTGAAAATGTCCAAATTATATTAAGTTCACATTCAAAACAAGAAGAACTACCAAGTCCAAATCCAGCTGAGACAATCATTGGTACTTTTAATTTTCTTGGTGCTAAAAAAATTAATAATCCGCTTATTATTGAACAGTCTTATAAATATAAAGAAAATGGTTTTGATGAGAGTCTCGTAAAACAAATCAAAGAAACAGCTAAAAGTTTTTAAAAAAAATAAAAATAGGAAAATTATGAATATTCTAGTTTTAAAGTCATCAGTTAATGAAAAAAAAGGATCATATTCTTCAACTCTTTCAGATCTTTTTGTTAAATTTTACCGTGAATTTAATCCTCAGGATCAAATTGAAGTTCTTGATCTAAATAAATTCGATATCGCTAACATTAATTTAACAGAAAAAAATTTTGAAGATGGTAGTTTTTACCAAAATGCACAAACAGAGTTTTGAATTGATAAATTAAAAAAAGTAGATAAAGTTGTTTTTTCAACTTCAATGACAAATTTTAACTATTCAGCCACAACCAAAAACTTTTTTGATGCAATTACAATCCCAAATCAAACCTTTAGTCTTAACAAAGAAACTGGCGAATATCACGGATTATTAGATAATATCAAAAATGTACAAATTCTTACAGCCCAAGGAGCCCCAATTGGTTGATATCCATTTGGAAATCATACTGCCTTAATTAAACAAATTTTTGAATTTTTAGGCGCTAAAATTGTCTCAAGCCCTTTTGTTCTTGCGGGAACAAAAGTAGCGCCGGCAAATCAACTATCAATTAGCGATTTTGTTGAACAGCATCGCGATGAAATTAAAAAATTAGCGCAAAATTTTTAAAATATAGAAAAACAAGTATAATTTTATAATTGATTTAAAAAAAATTATAAGGACTAACATGAAAAAAAATATCCATCCTGTTCAACACGATTTAGCTCTAACTTGTTCAACTTGTAATTCAGAATTTACTATCAAAACAGTAGTTGATAAATTTACAATTGATATTTGTTCTGGTTGTCATCCTCAGTTTACTGGTGATAGATCACTTAGTCGAACCACCGGAAGAATTGAAAGATTTCGTCGAATGGCGGCAAAAGCGCAAAAAAATCCTACAAAAAAATAGTTAATAATTTTAAATATGATTACAAAATTAAATAAATTACAAGCAAATCTGACTGTTTTGTATACTAATTTGAAAAATTTTCATTGAAACCTACAAGATGTAGATTTTTTAGTTATTCATAAATATACAGACAAATTAGCACAAAAAACAATTGAATTTATTGACCAAGTAGCTGAAAAAATCCGTTCATTAGGTCAAGTTGCAATTTCAAGTTTTGATGAAATTAGTCAAAATTCAGATTTAGAAATATTTAATTCAAAAATTTGAACTTCTGATATAGTTCTTGAAAAAATTGGCAAACAAATCAAGCTAATTCTTGAAGTTTGCAAAAATATCCAACAAGACGAGTCAAATTTTGAAATTCAACATTTAATTTTCCCATTAATTGATGAACTTGTTCTTTACTATCATAAAGAACTTTGAATAATTCATGCACAAAAATCAAATAATTAATCTTATTTATGATTCAGAACCGATAAGAATTGATGTTTTAGTTGCTAAATTAACTAATTCTTCACGGGCTATTGCTCAAAATTTAATTTTAAATAAAAAAGTATTAATTGATAATATTGCAACTTCTAAAAAAAATTTACTTGTAAAATCAGGACAATCTATTATGATCATAAATGATTATATAAGTCCACAACCATCATTAAAAGCTGCTAAAATTGATTTTGAAATTATTTTTGAAGATGAAGATATTCTTTTAATCAATAAACCAAAAAATTTGGTGGTTCATCCTGGCGTTGGCAATTGAGACGGAACACTTGTAAATGGAGTTATTAATTTTTTAAAAAATAATCTCAGTGATCTTGATAAAGTTCGACCAGGAATTATACATCGACTTGATAAAGATACAAGCGGTCTTATTTTAGTAGCTAAAAATGCAAAATCACATTCATATTTTGCCGATCAATTGGCAAAAAGAGAAATTCAAAGATTTTATAAAGCAATAGTAGTAGGAAAAATACCTCATAAATTTATTAAAATAAATTTGCCAATTGCTCGTGATTCTAAAAACCCCTTAAAAAAGGCAGTTAGTTATTTTAATTCCAAACAAGCAATAACTAATGTTGAATTAATTAAGCATTTTGTTTACAAAAACCAAAATTTTAGCCTAATAAAATGCCAACTTGAGACTGGTAGAACTCACCAAATTCGCTTACATCTTGCTCATATAGGTTTTCCAGTTTATGGTGATCCAATTTATGGAACTAAAGTTGATAATTTAGGCCAAAGATTACATGCATACAAATTAATTTTTAGACATATTGACGGAAAAGAACTTGAATTTAGCACTGATCTACCAAAGGAATTTATGATCGCCTTTAATCAAAAAATCTAAAATTTTATTGTTTTAGATTTTTTGATTAAAAAAGAAACAAAGAAAAAATTTTTCCCGAGTTTCCCAGTTTGATGAGATAATCTTAAAAAAGTGTCCTGGTTTATTTAGGCACTTTTTTTACTTAAAAAGCAAAATTATAAAAAAATACAACTACTATTTAAACTCAATGCAAATAGAAAACTCATTTTTATTTACATTGAGCCTAAAAAAACATATGAAGTTTTGAAAGAACAATAATTAAAAGCCATAAATTTGTAGATTTCTAAACGGTCAAATTTAAGGCATTCCATTATATTTAAAAACATAATGGAAAATTCGCATTTTCTGATTTTTTTATGGTAAAAACATAACTAATTCCTCCCTAATTCAATATCAAAATTTATTAATTCATTCTTAGTGAAGATTATTATAACATAGTTTTTTCTTAGACCAAATATTTTTAAGTTAGTATATTAATTTCAGGCACATTCAAAAAAAGATGTGTCAAAATGAAACAATACAAATTCACAATTGAAGACAAATTTAAATACATCAAAATTGCCGAATCTAAAGGATTGAAAAACGCAATTTTGCAATTTGCAGAAGAATTTAGAGAAATTTATAAAAGCAAATCAAAAAGTAAAAAAGCACATAAAGAATGAATGTTGCATATATATGCTAATAATTTGATAAGAAATTGACAAAAAAAGTTTTATAATAATGATATGAAAAGTTTGATAAGTGTTCGTGGGAAAATCAAATCACCGCGTAAACCAAAAAGGAAATATACAATTAACGATCTTTCTGAAAACGATCGTGAAATTTATCAAGAAATAATGGAGAATGTTCTTAGAAGATACGGGGTTGACCCCGCAATTGTTCTTGAGGAGCTCAAAAAGCGAAAGCAAGAACAAGAAAAAGATAAAAACAAAATCGAAAATTCCACTAGAATTTGTAGTGTTTTCAATATTAATCGCAGTTCGATTTATGAGAAAATAAGGGTAAAAAAACCACCAAAGAAAATGATTTATGATGAAAAATTACTTGAGTGAATTCGTGAAAATTTCATTTTAAATTGAAAAGTTAAAGGGCGCGACGTCCTATATAATATTTACAAAAATCAGGGAAATTATGTATCCACGTACGTGTTTCAAAAACACTACGAATTTTTAGGATTAAAATCACTAGCTTATAAAAGGCAAGGAAAAACAGCGCCAAAAGAGAAAAAGTTTACGCGAATTTGGACTGAAGATCATATCAAAGGTGAATTTAGCTCAGAAAATTTTGGTGAAAAATGGTTTGCTGATATTAAATTTATCAAAATTAACAACGAATGATTTTACCTACACTCAATTATTGAAACAAAATCCAATTACCTGCTAAATTTTTCAATTTCTAAAACTAGATTTTCAGAAGAAACTATAAACTTAGTAAAAGAAACGATCAAAAAGTATAATATTAAACCAAAATTTTTCCATTCAGATCATGGTGTGGAATATGCGAACTACAAATTTGCTAATTTTTTAAAGCAAAATGGTATCCAACAATCAATGTCACCAAAAGGAAATGCCCTTGCAAACCGCCCTATTGAATATTTTTACGCAGTTTTTCAACGCGAATTGCTTAATATTGAGGGCCAAAATTTTGAAAATGTGGCTACCGCTTATCAAAAAATAAGTTCATTTATTGATTGGTATAACAATGAAAGGCCTCAAAGTTGCTTATCATATAAAAGTCCAAGCTCTTATATAAGGTAAATTATTTGTCCAAAATTTTTAAAATGAACATGCTAGAAAAAATTAACAAAAGTGGTGCAATCAAAATCATAGGTAAAAAACTAATTGTCTGAGATTTTTCTACTAATTTAAGACCAAATATTTTTTTTTTTTTTTTTACAAAAGGTTAATTTTAAAATAATAAAAATTAAGAGTTTAGGTCAAAAAACATGGATTTACCGGTATTTTTTCATATTTATATTCATTAAAAAGTGAATTTTTGGCATCAAACTGGGAAACTCAGAAAAAAAGAAACAAAGAAAAAAATTTATAGCAAAAATTTACTATATAATAAGAGTATATAGTAAATTTTTTTACTTCAAACAAACGAGGTGATTTATGAAAATAAATAACAAAAAAATTAAAAAAATTTTTGGACTAAGGCCATGAACCAATTTAATTTTTGCTAGTTTATTAATTAGTGTTCCGGTAATTTCAGTTATTTCCCAGAAAAATTGGTTTCAAAAAGATTCAACAAGTTTGAGTTATAATGAAGAATTTAACAATTTTTTAGATTCAGAAGCTAATAACGTTATCAGCCAATTAGAACAAAATTCTACCGTGAATTTTTTAAATGTTCAAGATGTTGAACAAGAAGCTCGAAAAATTCGTAATCTAGGTAGATTTAAAAAAGATTTCAATAATTTTATTAATAAAGTAAAAGCAAATCCAAGAGCAGATCTTGAAAGACTTGCAAAAGACACTTTAGCTAAAAAAGGTATTAATTTTGACAAATTAAAAAAACAATATCAACATAAAGTGAAAATGCCATCAGTATCATTTGAATACAAATACAAACCACAATTTCGAAGAGCAATGGGCAATGTTCCATTCCCTTGAGATCCTAGACAAATAAGTTTTCGTAGAGTTCCAACATCAGGAATTCCACAAAACGATGAATCATATAATAGATATTCAGCTGGAGTTTGGAGATCACATGTTAAAACTGCTTCATTTGCAGCAATAAATTTCGGACTTGCTGTGGCTTACGGTTTTGCACTTAATTTTGTAGCAGCTGTTTCTGCAGGTGCAGCAGGGTCAATGCTTAGCTATCTTTCAGCAAAATACAAAGAACTTTATGATCAACTACAAAAAGCTCCTTTTGATATTAGAGATAAAATCAAAGGGCAAATGGCAAGTCAGGCAAATGCAATCGGTATTGCAGGAAGCGTTAACAAATGACTTCGAGGAGTTTTGACGCTAGCAAATAGTGTTAGAAAAGCACAAACAACTGTTAGACCAGCGCTTTTAGCTTCAAGCGTACTTTCAAATGCTGGCGCTATTATTTCATTAATCGATCTAACTCAAGGACTCATTAGCGAACTTATAGACCGTCTAGTGATTATTGATAGTTAATTTGAAATTTTTAGAAAATAGTAAGTAAAAAATCTATTTAAATTTAAAAAACCACTTTTTTAAGTGGTTTTTTAAATTTAAATTAATATATGGTGCTCTCGACAAGACTTGAACTTGCACCCGTTTCCGGATTAGAACCTCAATCTAACGTGTATACCAATTTCACCACGAGAGCTTATATGGCGGATCAGACAGGATTTGAACCTGCGCGGGTTTTTTTGAACCCCTAATACGTTTCCAACATATCCTCTTAAGCCTCTTGAGTACTGATCCAAAGTAAAATAAGATTTAACACTATAATTATACAACAAAAAAGGATTATTATTAATTTAGATTTAAATTTTTAAACTTCTAAATTAACGCAAAAAAGTTCTAAAGAATGGCTCCCAAGAATAAATGATTAGCAAAGGGTTAAGTTTTGAAAGAACTAAAATTAAAAATTCATTAATGATTTTTTCTTATTAATGATAATTATAGCACAAAAAACTTTTTTAGTGAAAAATTTTGAAGTCTAATAAAATTTGTGAACTATGTTGATTTTCATTATCATAAAACTAAAGAATAAATAAAAACTAATTGTCTGAGTTTTTTTTGCTATTTAAGTTTTATAGAAGTTTGGTATAGTAAAACATTGACTAATTTTTAAGTAAATTAATAATTTGCATTATTAAATAAATAAAAGCAATCCGGGCTGATGTATGCTTTTCAAGAACGTCCTCATTTTTGAAAGTTAAGAAACTAATTGAGGATTGCTTGAATAAATTACTTTCATAATTTGAAGTAAAGGAAATAATATTACAGTTTTTAGATTTCATTTTTTGGACCAATCGATCTATCTCTAAATGCATACCAGAAAAACTAAAAAAAATGCAAACACTAGAATCAGCAGATTTTTCTACTCATTTCTCCTGAACTTCAAAGTCATAATGATAATCAACATAATATTGTAATTTTGATAAATAATTAGCAAAAATCTGAATTATTTCTAAATTTGATCCTTTACCAAAAAACATAATATGCCGCACCTTCTTTAGTAAAGCAACAAAATTTATAATAGAATCATGGTTTATCTTATAAAGATTATCGAGATTTTTGCTAATAAGAGAATGATATAGGCTAACTGTTGTATTTTTGTTGGCAATTTTGTTGTTTGAAAAACGGTTTTTTTGAATTTGCATATAAGAATAATTACGATCAAGCGCTGGTAATAAATCTTTTAGACCTTTAAAACCCAACTTTTTACAAAACTTTATCACAGAAGCTGTTGAGCAATTAGCATTTTCAGCAATTATACTTAATTTTAAAGTCATAATTTTGGTGATATTTGAAATCAAAAATTTAGCAATTTCCTTATCAATAAAATTATGATTTTGCTTAGAAAACCACAATAAATCATTCATCAAATTACTATCCATTTTATAAAATTATACAATATAACAATTTATTATAGTAACATAAAATAGTATTAACGCGTAAAGCGATAACCTATAAAATTTGTGTTCAAAGACTTTTTAAAAAAGTAATTTTGATTACAAATTTTGCTAGTATACGTTTTTTGATAGTTTTTGTAGAATTTTTCATACCATTAATATAGATTTTTAGTGTAGAGCAAAATGTTAGATATTTTTACACTACTATCGAATTTAGCAAAAAATATGAAATATTTAAACGACCTTTTTTAGTTAAAACACAGGCAAAAATCAATTTATGGATAAAATAATAGAAATCATAAAAAAATACAACTACTATTTAAACTCAATGTAAATAGAAAACTCGTTTTTATTTACATTGAGCCTAAAAAAATATGTGAAGTTTTGAAAGAGCCATAACTAAAAGCCATAAATTTATAGATTTCTAAACGGTTAAATTTATGGCATTCCATCATATTGAAAAATATAATGGATAATTCGCATTTTCTGATTTTTTTAGACAAAAAACATAACTAATTCCCCCTTAATTCAATATCAAAATTTATTAATTATTCTTAATTGATATTAATTATAACACAACTTTATTTTAAACCAAACATTTTTTTTTTTTTTTTGTAAAAGGTTAATTTCAAAACTATAAAAATTAAGGTTTTAGCGTCAAAAAACACGGATTTACCGGTATTTTTGCGTATTTATATTCGCTAAAAAGTGAATTTTTGCCATAAGCGGGGAAAGTCAGGAGTTTTTTATATTTAAAAGCAACAGTAATTTTTGTTTTAATTTGTAAACTTAATTTTAAAGTACTGAAAAATTGGCAGGCTAATTTTAAAATTAGGTTTGGTATAGAAAATACCAACTAATTTTGGAGAATATTAAATATTCCCTTTTTGAAGGTTAATCAAATTATTAATCAAATTGACATATACTCTAAATATTAAGGAGATTTTATGGCTAATTTAGTCAAAATTATTAAAACTAAAATTCAGTCATTTGGCGGACTTTTAGGACAAATGATAATGCCAATTATCGGCATTTTTATTGCCTGAGGTCTACTTACATCTTTTTTTATTCCCACAGGCTGAACACCCAATAAAGATCTTGCAGCCATGGTAGGTGTTGGAATTACTTATATAATTCCAATTTTAATTTGTTTTCTTGGCGGTTATAAAATTTATAAAATTCGCGGTGGTGCAATTGCTGGGGTTGTAGCAATTGGCGCGGTAGCTGCTGGTCAGTCAGCAATTTTTATAAAAATTACTGGCGGTACAGCGCCAATGCTAGTTGCAGTTATGTTATTTGGCCCAATTTCAGCGCTTATTTTGAAACACACAGAAAAATTTTGAATTAATAAAATTCCAAGTGGGTATCAAATGTTAGCAAATAATTTCTATCTTGGAATTCTCGGATTTGTGCTTTTATTCCCCACTTATTATTTATCAATTTATTTTATTGGTTATTTTATTAAATCGCTCGGATTTTTGACCCAAAAAATGGGAGAGTGAAAGTTATATCCTTTAATTGCACTAATTGTTGAACCTGCAAAAATACTTTTTCTAAATAATGCAATAAATCATGGTGTTTTTACAACTTTAGGAACAATCCAAGTAACTGAAACTGGCAAGTCAATTTTATTTTTATTAGAATCAAATCCTGGACCAGGATTAGGACTTTTATTATTCTATCTAATTTTTTCAAAAGAAAAAAATATCAAAGGTCAAACTGCTTCCTCAATTCCAATCCATTTTTTAGGCGGGATTCACGAGGTTTATTTTCCTTTTGCTATTTTAAGACCAGTCTTAATTTTATCACTAATTGCTGGAGGTATTTTTGGAAATTCAATCTTACAAATTTTTAATGTTGGTGCAGTTGCTCCTGTCTCACCAGGTTCGATTATTGCCCAATATATCCAAGTAGAAAAATCGACAAATTCATTAGTTGGTATTACAATTGCCATTTTTGGATCTGCTATAGTGACTTTGATAAGTGCCTGGACTATCAATTTTTTAGCAAAGTTACTAAATAAGAAAAAGCAAAAAAACGAAAATTTAGACATTAGTAGTGCAAAAAAATTGATTGAAAGTGAAAAATCAAAAATAAAGAATACTCAAGAATTAAATTCAAAAAAGATTGTTTTTGCTTGTGATGCTGGTATGGGTTCTTCTGTAATGGCTGCTTCAATTTTAAGGAAGGTTTTAAAAGATAATAATATTGTTGACATTGAAGTTTATAATTTAGCCATTGCCGATTTAACAGGCCAAGAAGAGCTTATTATCACAATTGAAAGTTTAGAAGATCGTGTTAGATCCAAAAATTCAAGAGCTACAATTATTTCTTTAAGTCAATTTTTAGATAAAAAAGACTACGAAAATATAGCCGAACAACTTAAAAATAACCAAGAAAATAAGGAAGATCTCTAATGAAAGTTGTTCATTTTGGAGCCGGAAATATTGGTCGCGGATTAATTGCAAAATTATACCAAGAAAATCAATTTGAAATTATTTTCGTTGATGTTAATGATAAATTAATTAACGAGTTAAATCAAAGAGGATTTTATTATGTTATTAACTTTGAAAATGGGCAAAAATATAAAGTCAGAAATTATTTTGCAATTAATCTAAGTGATGAAAAAAAATTATTAAATCATTTAAAAGACGCCGATCTGATTTCAACTTCTGTTGGATCCGAAAATTTAATTCATTTGAGGTCAATTTTTGCAAAATTAGCAAAAATTGAGAAAAAAAGCAAACAAATTATCTGTTTTGAAAATGGATTTCGAGTTAGCAATAACTTTAAAAAAGGCCTTGAAAACTGTAAATTTTGGCAATTTGTTGACACAACAATTGATCAAATCGCCCCGACTTCGACAGATTTAAATGTTTATACCGAAACCTACTCAGAAATTATTCTAAAGGAAGAAAACCAAAAAATTAAACTAAAAGGAGTAAAATATCTGGAAAATTTAGACTATTTTATTTTGCGAAAATTATTTTTTGTAAACACTTTGCACTCGGGAATTGCGTATTTGGCATATATTTTAAAATATAATTACATTCATGAAGCTTTAAATTCGCCAGTAATTCAAAAATACATTAGTCAACTAAAAATTGTTTTAATTAAAGTGCTTTCATTCCAAAATACCTTAATTAAGCAGAACGAACTTGAGGTATATTTTGAAAAAACGATTAAAAGATTTGAAAATCCAATTTTGCAAGACTCAATTATACGCGTTGCTCGGAATCCAATCACTAAAATAGGAAAAAATGAAAGATTTAATTTGCTATTGAAATATGCCAAAAATGCAAAATTAGAACCAGAAGAATTAGAGATAATTTATAAAACTTTTGCAAATATTTTAAATTATGACTCAAAACAGGATACCCAAGCAATAAAAATGCAAGAAAATCTTGCAAAAAATGCCGAAAATTTTTTAAAAACACAAACAAATTTAGAAGATTTTGAAATCAAAACAGTTCTTAAATTTTATGATAATATAAAAGGATCAAAGAAATGGATTTAAAAATAGAAAATATCCAATTAAATCAAACTATTGAGTCAAAAAAAGAAGCATTTACAAAATTAATTGAAATTTTCCAAGCAAAAAATTGCTGTAAATATCAATATTTACAATCAATGGAAAAACGTGATTTAGAATCATCAGTTGCTCTTGGGAACTATCTTGTCCTAGCGCACGGAAATTATGAAAGTAATGATTTAATTTTTAAAAATTGTATCGAAATTATTCACTTAAAAAATACGCTATATTGAGATAATCAACCAGTTAGATTTATTATTGGGTTAGCTGTAAAAAATACTGACCAGATTAATTATATACAAAAAATAGGGCTTGCATTTATTGAAATTGAGAAAGTTGAAGAAATTTTAAATAGTCAAAATTTAACTAAGGAAAAAATCCTTAACTGAATAAATCAAGGTTAGACCCGAGTTTCCAATTTGATAGATAATCTTTAAAAAGTGTCCGGTTTAAACTAGGACAAAAAAAATTAACAGTTTAATATTATTGTAACATCATAGCATATTGCTGTGGTGTTTTTCAATTTAAAATCGATTGAATTCTATAGTTGTTGTATCAATATATATAATCTGCAATTATTTTTTTCAGATCTTCTAAAGTTATTTTACTGTAGTTTAACTCGTTTAAGCATTCACTTTTTATAATTGAAAATCAGTATTCAGCCTCCCTATTATCTAATGAATTTCCTATACGAGACAACGAAACAGTTCCTCCCATTTTATTTATTTTGTCAATATAGGTTTTTGAAGTGTATTGAAATCCATGGTCTGAATGAATAACAAAATTTTTATCAATAGACCTAAATGTCTTTATATTATCCATAACTAAATTAAGATCATTGCTTACAGATAATTTAAAATCTCTGATTTTTTTAGTTTTATGCTCAATTATTACAGACAAAAATACATGGCTTTCCTTAACATCTCTGGGAGCTTTTATATATGTAATATCAGTAGCAAAAATATTTCTATTTAATTTATCATTGTAGTCGCGTTTAACAATATCCGGCAGTGCGAATTTGGTGTTCTTAATTTCGCTCTTTCTTCTTTTTTTTCTAATTTTGCATACTAAATTCAATCTTTTTAAATGTCTTCCAAGACTTCGAGCGTTAATGTCAATATTATATTTCATAGAAATATAAGCACTCAACCTTATGCGACCATATCTACCTTTGTTATCAAGAAAGGATTGTTTAATTATTGCGTCATTTTTGTGCTCCCTTACTTTTATAACTCTAGTTTTAGATTTTGCCACTGATTGCCTGCATACATTAAAAATTTTTGCAGATTTGCTATAAGGAATATTTAGTGTTTTGGCTTCACTAAGTTTTCCTGATTTTAATTTATCTTTATTTATTTCGTAATATCTCTTAGCTATTTCTATTAATTCTTCTTTTGTAAATTCGTTTCAATCGGGTTCAATTGGTTTTTTACGTTTGCCACTTCCTGGCTTTCTGTTCACGCCTTTTTTATCTAATAATTGATCTTGCATACCATTATTATAATACCGAATAATTTTTTTGATTCTTCGAAGTAGTTGTCTTCTGGTTATAAAATTTGTTTCTGGCGAAATATCATTTATATAATTTATTGTTTGTTTTAATCCAAATTCATTGTAAATTTTATAAATCATATCAAACTCGTCTTTTATAAAGTGCCTTGACATTAGTATTCTCCGTTTTGTTGCATTTGAAAATTTAAAAAAGCTAACACTTTGGGTGTTAGCTTTCTCCTAAACTCGAACAAAAAAGCCAACACCTTTAGTGTTAATTTTTTTTGTCCTGGTTTAGTTTTGGCCACTTTTTTAACTTTTTTGGCAAAAGTTAATTACCTATTTTTTTACTGATTTATTAAGATATCAAAGTAAAAATCATACCTATTCGAATATTCAGGTCACTAGCAATGCCATTAAACTGACAAACCCAGAAAAATAACTATCAAAGCAAAAACACTAAATTTTAAATCTAACACTCATGAATGCAAAATCTACTTATTAATAAAATAAGACAAACTAAAAAAGCTAAAATTTTTAACTTAAGAAGCAAAATTATGAAATATTTAAACTGCCTTTTTTAGTAAAAACACTGACAAAAACCATGAAAAATACAACTACTATTTAAACTCAATGTAAATAGAAAACTCATTTTTACTTACATTGAGCCTAAAAAAATGGTAATGTTAAATATTTTGTGTTTTATAGTAAGTCTATTTTGATAAAATTTATTATGAAGGACAAAAATATGAAAAAACAGAAAAAAACATTATCCCCATTTGAGTTAGAAGCTGAAAAACTTGTTGACAAATACGCTGATTATAAAAAATTAAAAAAAGAAGATTTTCACAACGAAATTTCGCATATGTTTAAAACTTTTACTGAGGCGCTCTTAAGGGCGGAATTAAGCCAACATTTAGGCTATGAAAAAAGTAACCGAAGCAAAAAAGGAGTGCATAGACCGAATAAGCGAAACGGATTTTCGGGCAAAACTGTGAATTATGATAGTAATAATTTTCATCTAAAAATACCAAGAGATCGAAATGGCACTTTTGAGAACAAATTACTTGGTAAATACGAAACAAATTTAGGCGATATTGAAGAGCAAGTGTTTTCACTTTTTGCATCAGGAATGTCATATGAAAATATTACTAATACAATAAAAAGTATCTATAAAAAAGAAATAAGTAATGCCTGAATTTCTTCAGTTACTGACAAATTATTGCCTGAAATTGAAAAGTGAAAATCGCGAAAAATTCAGAATTCCTATCCAATTTTGTACATTGATGGCATGTTTTTTAATGTTAAAGAAAACGGTATTTTTGTCAAAAAATCACTTCATCTTATTCTTGCAATTGATTGGGACGGAAATAAAAAAGCACTGGGGTTTTGGATTAAAAATACCGAATCAGCAAGTAATTGACTTGATGTTTTTAACGAACTAAAAAC
This sequence comes from Mesomycoplasma ovipneumoniae, assembly GCF_035918255.1. Classification (NCBI taxonomy): domain Bacteria; kingdom Bacillati; phylum Mycoplasmatota; order Mycoplasmoidales; family Metamycoplasmataceae; genus Mesomycoplasma; species Mesomycoplasma ovipneumoniae. The sequence continues at coordinate 573,139 of NZ_CP142136.1, forward strand.
TCGCGGGCTGGAAGATGTTCTAATAATTTCTTGCGATAATCTAAGTGGAATTACTCAAGCAATTGAAGCGGTTTTCCCGCAAGCAGATGTTCAAAAATGTGTTGTTCACCAAATTAGAAACTCGCTTTTAAAAGTTACTAACAAAGACAAAAAAGAGTTTGTCCTTGATATGAAAAAGATTTATCAAGCGGCTAATCAAGAATTTGCAATGCAAAATCTTGATAAATTTGCAGAAAAATGAGGCCAAAAATATCCTTCAATTATCAAGTCTTGATATACAAATTTCGTTGAACTAACGACATTTTTTAAATATCCATTTGAATTGAGGCAAGCAATTTATACGACAAATTTAATTGAATCAATGAATAGATTAATTAGGAAAAATACAAAAACAAAAGGCGGAATTCAAAGTGTAAATTACCTTTCAAAAATAACTTATTTAACTCTCCAAAACGCATCTATAAAATGACAAAAGGTAAGAAATTGATTCATGATTAAAAAACAATTAGAAATTATTTTCCCTAATCGGTTATAAATAATGTAAAATTAAATTAGATTGCATTTCTATTTGAAAAATCGATAAAAATTTAAAACACAAAATTATGAACACTCCCAAAAAAATATATGAAGTTTTGAAAGAACAATAATTAAAAGCCATAAATTTATAGATTTCTAAACGGTTAAATTTAAGGCATTCCATCATATTTAAAAATATAATGGAAAATTCGCACTATCAGTGCACATTAGACAAAAAACATAACTAATTCCTCCTTAATTCAATATCAAAATTTATTAATTATTCTTAAGTGAATATAATTATAACATAATTTTATTTTAGACCAAACATTTTTTTTTTTTTTTTCGCAAAGGGTTAATTTTAAAATAATAAAAATTAAGATTTTAGCGTCAAAAAACACGGATTTACCGGTATTTTTGCATATTTGTATTCAATAAAAAGTGAAGTTTTTCCATCAAACTGGCAAACTCAGGAGAAAGTCGAAGAAATTTTAAATGTCAAAATTTAACTAAGGAAAAAATCCTTAATTGAATAAATCAAGGTTAGAGTTTTAGTTTTACTAAAATTAATTGGTTTTTTGATTCATTAGCACTTTTGCCAAAAAACAATCTGATTAATATACTAACTTATTTAATTCGGTTTTTTACTTTTTTTTTTTTTTTGTTTTGGTAAAATTAAAAATATATATTAGCAAAAACATTATTCTAGAACTAACCATGCAAAGATAGCATGCTCTAATTTATATTTTATAAATTCCAAATGGAGGTGAAAATGAATCAAGAACATGGGAAGGCAAATGCCGCATTACGGAAAAAAAGATTGATTTTAACAATCGGCTTAAGTCTTATTGCTTCAGGTCTAATTATTGGAATTCCAGTTGGACTTGTTTCAAATCTTTCTGTAACCAAGGATCCTTTATTTGATGTTCAAAAACAAGCTAATTCGATTAGTTCTATAAGTCTAAAAAGTGATATTGTTGAAAATAATGCAGATTATTTTAGTCTAAAAAGTAAATTATTTGAATCTGATGGCACAAAAAAATCGGGGATTAATTTCACCGATTTTTTTGATTTTTATGCAGAAAACTCTAATTCCAATTTTGAAATTGTTGATTTTCAAAATGATTTTCAATGACAAAAATTCAAATTAAATATTACAGATATCGAAGCGCTTGATCAAGAACAGTCATTTAAAATTTATTGGCGGGTTTTACAAAACTTAGACGATGGCAAAGTTGCAAATTCCGATCTTCACTCGGCAACAGTTGCTTATAATCGTCTCTCAAGTTTGTCTAATTCTTCGCTAAGCAATTTTACAAGTTTAGCAAAAGCCGAACTTTCAAAATTAAGACCTTATCTTATCGCTGAATTTGATAAGTCACCAACAAGACAAATTGCAAAACTAACCACAGTTAGCGAATTTTTAACTAAGGTAAACTCGGCAAAATCAGCTCTTGAAGCCTCTAAAATTATTAGCCAATATTTTAATCTTGAGTCAACAATCACAAATTTATTAAGAAATAAAATTAATAAATTTGTCGATGATGATAATTTTCCCAAAAACAAATATTCAATCGAACTTATCCAAGAACCAGTTCTCAAAAATGCTTATCTTAGCAAAACCCCTTTAAAAAACATTTATCGCGCTTATTTTTTAGCAAAATTTTCAGACGATTTTGCTAAACATAACAATCAAGATATAAAATCAAGCCCTAACTTCAATTTTGCAGTAGATCTTGATTTTTCAGATACATTTTTAGATGGCAGTCTTGGAAATGATATTGAATTATCACCTTTTTCTGACAGTGATTTCACTAATTTTAGTGATATTCATGAGCAAAGCAGTCAAAAAATTACAAGTTGAGAATTACTAAACTATCTAAAAAATCAAGTTTTTCCTTCATATGAAGAAAAACAAACATTTTACAAAAACTTATTGAACCAAATTTCTAATGTTCCTTTACTGTCAAAAATAAAATTAAAAAATTACATTTCTCGTCTAAGAAATTCTGATCTTTTTTCTAAAATAAAAATTGATTTTAATGTTAATCCTGAAATGACCCAATTTGCCTATCAAAACAATAAGGTTGTAACTCAATTTCATGGTAATATTGAAATTTATAATGAAAAAGACGAAATAATTGCTCAAAAACCGTTTGTTCAAAATGTTGGTGACTATTCAGTTTTAGTTAAAAATATTCCTGATTTAAGTTCAAAAGTTAAAGCTGTGAATTTTGAATTCAACCAAAAAGATGCCCAAATTTCTGAGCGAAATCCGGTTCCAAAAGAAGAAATTCAAAAACTTGTAACTTCAGGCGACTTTGGAAAACTAAAAAGTATTTTAGAAAATCCGCATTATTATGGGGTTAAATTTGACGAAGAAAAATTAAAACTTTTAGTGCAAAAATATGATCTTATTCCAGTTGATGAATTAATTAGTCGTTCAAGATGAACCTTTACATACCCAGAAGAAGTTGCCGGAATTGTTAATATTTTATCGCCAGTTTTCCCATCTCAAGAAGAAATGTTAAGGTTTTATGCAACTTTAGCTAAAAACGATACTGCTTTTGTTGCAAAATATTTTTTTGGCTGACTAAAAGGACTAAAATTAATTGACCCAGCCCAGTCTTGACCTGAAAATCTTGACAGTCTAAATTTATTTAAAGAGTTGGCAAACATTAAAATTGAAAACAAAACAGGGTTTAATAATTTCTTACAAGAAAAAGATCAAAAAGAAAAAAAAGACATTTGGTTAATTTCAATTAATAACAATTATTGAGCTGAAAAAGGTAGAATGCCTTATAGTTTTTATCTTCACCCAAGACTTAAAAATATTATTGATTTAATGGTTCAAAATCAACAAAACACCATTAATATTGATTATTATGTTGACCAGATAAAATCTGAATCAAGTCAAATTCAAGAAATTGACCCAACTATTGGGGACAAATATCGTTCACCAATTAAAACACTAACAGATTTTATTGTTGCTTTTTACCAAAATGTTTATTCTAATAAAACCGGTCTTTTATCTGAACCTTTAGGTGATAATTTTGACTACAAAATTAATTTTGAAATTACTAGTCCAATAGCAACAGCAACTCAATTTGATGATGAAGATGTTGTTTCTCCGCGAAGCGGTTCTTTTTCAATTTTTAATCACGCAGCAGCTCAAAATCAACCAGTAAGCACTTCTCAAGCTAGGGGTTCTGAGTCTGAAGTTGCAGAAAAAGTTGAGCAAGATCCAAAAGTAAATCTTAAATATTGATATGAAGTTGGCCCAGTTGATCGAAACGGAAAAATTATTTCAGTAATTTATAAAACCCAACCAAAAGAAATTAACATTTCAACTGATAAAAACGGAATAATTATTCCTGAAGAAATTGAAAAACTAAATAACTTTGTTGATAATTTCCGCACTACAACTCTTCCAACTTATTTAGATAAGGATTATTTTAATGATCTTTGGTCAAATATTAATCGACTTGTTGGTGATAAAGAAGATTATGTTGATATAACAGATCTAATTAAAAAATTCCCGATGTATTCTTATTTTAGTTTACACTATCCAGAATTTGGGTTGGCTGTTAAAAAAGATGCTGTTAAAAAACCGGCAGAATCAATGCCAACAGAACAGGCAGAACCAGCAGAATCACCAGCAGCGTCGTCAGAACCATCATCAACAGAATCAGAAACGCCAGTAATAACACCGACAACAGAACCGGTTGCAGAATCACCCGCACCAGCACCAGCGGAAGCGGCGGCAGAAACAGGAGCGCCCGCACCAGGGTCAGAACCAACGCCAAAAGCAACAGAAACAGCAAAGCAAACCCCAAATTCTACTGGTGAACTTGCGGGTGTTTATGAAAATTATCCAGGCACAGATACAATTAAAGTTCTTCATTTTTATGTATATAACAAGAAAAACCCGAATGAATTTTCAACTAAGAAATTGAAGTTTTTTGTATACAAAACTGATAAATCATTGCTAAATTCATAAAATTATTCTTAAAATGGAAGGTTTATTTTGAAAAATATTAAACAAAAAAATTTACTTATTGCATCTTCGGTTATTTTTCTAAGCGCAGTTATTAGTGTTGGAATTGCCGTTCCAATTGGAAAAAATGCCTATTACAAAAATCAATCTGAACAACTTTTAAAATATTCTGATCAAAAATCAGAAGCAAAATCTTTTGTTTTTAATAGCCAAAATCAGCAAGAAATTTTGCAATCCGTTAGTCAATTAAATTTAAAAGCACAATTTGCTGATACTCTAACAGCAAAAAACGCAGTTGATCTATATTTTGATAAAACTTATAGTTTTGATCTAAACTCTTTAGTTGATTTTAAACCTTTAGAAGATAAATTCCCTGGATTTAGTTTTAAATTGCTTGTTCCTAAAGATAAAAAAGATTTAAAAATTGAAAACAATACACTATCTAATTTAGCAATTAATGTCCAAAATCAGCAACAAAATATTAATTATAACGTTAAATTTGACTTAAAATTTAGCGCTGATGTTAAAAATTCCGAAGTTGACCCTGATAATGTAAATGTTGTTCTTGAACTTGTTAATGATGAATTAATTAAAGACAAAACTGCAAGTGAAATTGCAATTTTGTTTAATTCTAAATTTATTCAAAATAAAAAATCTAGCTCAGATCAACAAGCATTATTAAAAACTATCGCTGAATTTGGGAGTGTATCCTTTTTTAATAAGCAAACAAATGATTTGATTTTGCCTTTAGCCTTTGATTTAGAACCTAATTTAAAAGATAGCAAACTATTTTTTTCAAAAGTTGATGATGCAACCGGACAAACAAATTTAGATCTTTCTTTAGTTGAAAAATATTCTAAAAAGAAATCAAAAGTTGCTTTGGAATTCAAAAATTTATCAACTATTAACGAAAGTTATGCTTCTAAATTTGCCCAAATTTTTAAAGATAACTACATTTTTAACAATGAAATTGCTAAATTTTTAGCTTCTTCCAATTTAACTCCACTAGATTTAATTTCAAAACCTTTGCCTGATTTAGCAAAAAACCAATTAATTTTCAAAGACCACCAACCATCTAGTCTTGATTTTTGATTTAAACAACCTGAATCCCTAAGTCAAGTTGCTCCTGAAACTCCGGCTCCTGATTCTGCGACTTCTGAAAGTTCAAGTGCTGATTCTATAGCTTCAACTCCTGACTCATCAAGTTCTGATTCTGGAGCTTCTGATGCTTCTGCTTCATCGTCAGCTGCCCCAGCTGCAGCTCAACCTGTAAGTGTTTCAACTTTAGCTGACAGCCCAAAAACCCCTCAGCAACAAGATGACGCATCATCTGAAAGTGGCGAAGGTACTGCTAATAATTCTGAAAATTCAACAACAACTCAACCTACAAACACAGAATCAACTAACGAAGAAGCTTCAAAAACAGAAAGTCAAGAATCTAAAACCGAAGAAACTCCAAGTCAAGAACCTCCAAAAGTTGAAACTCGCGAAGAAAAATTAAAAAAATCTTTTTCAGAAATTTTACATAATTTCCAAATTTCTGAATTTAAAATTCAACCAGTAAAAATTGAATTATCCAAAGAAGATCAAGCAGATCCGATTAAAAAGCAAGCAATTCCACTTAGATTAACTCTTAATGGAAATTTTATATCAAGCAAGTCTTTCCCTGGCGGTCTAAATTTTAATTCTAATAATGAATTAGAATATAGTTTTAATTTTAATTATGATATTAGCGATGAAGTCTATAGGGCTTATTTCCAAAATGCGCTTGATTCGGCTACAAAAACAGAGCAGGGTGGCTCAAGTAGTCTAAAAATTGAAAATTTAGAGTTTGAAATCAAAAGTGATCAAAAAATATCAGTTTTTGCACAAACCATTGATCAAACAATTGAACATATTAAAAATAAAAAAATTCAACTAACAAATCTAAAGGTAGAAACTAAACAACTTTTTGACCTTCTTGACTTTGTAGCTCAGACAAAACCTCAACCAATAACAAATACAAATCAATCTACGACTGAAGAGATTCAACCCGTTGAAGTAAAAGTAGCTTCTGTTGATTCTGTAGATCCTTCTGAACAACAAAAGAGAAAAAGAAGGAAAAAGAAAAAATCCAAAAAACAAACCCCAGTTAAAAAAGTGGCTAACGAAGTAAAAGCTAATGAAGATGCTCAGAACATTGAACAAGTTCAACAAATTCAGGTTAGAGAAATTTTAAGTCCTGGAAAATTACTCACGCAAGTTTTTGACAATCTTCTTGAATCTAATCTTCCAAAAACCACAGCTGTAATTCTTGATTCTAAATTTGAAAAAAATACTTATCAATTATTAATTGGAATTTGGCTTGGAGATGAAAAATTAAAAGAAATAAAAATTCCAATTGCCAATGTATTAAAAGATAATAAACCTTTTGAATTTTTACAGGATGAAACAAATTTACACTTTTTTATTGATGGTCAATCCTTACTACAACAAGTAAACGAAGAACTTAATAGTGATAAAGAAGATCCAAATAAAATTAAAATTTCTTCACTCAAATCAATAGACCATCGAAATATTGAGTTTAAAGATTACGATGATAAAAACAATCCTGTTCAAAGTGGTTTTAGAAGTAAAATTAAGCCATACTTTGACAAAACTCAAGACGGAATCTTTTTAACTCATGACGGTCTTTTGCTTGATTTTACTTCCGAACAAAGTAAAAATCCGCTAAATAACCCGACATTTGTTATGACTTTTAAGTCAGCTACTAATTTTTCAACTGAACTAAATCCTTTTTTCTTGATTCAAGGTTTAAAAGAAAACAAAAGTGATAAAGAACTATCATACGGCGAGAATCAAGATATTGATTTTAGTATTAAAATCAGAAGATATGATTATGAACATGAAAAAATTAATAATTTAGAAGTACAAATTGGTGATAAAACCGCTGAAGGTCCGGACAAACCAAGAATTAATCACCATACAGCTGATATTGAAAAGGTAAACGAACGTGAGAATCCATCTAGAATCGCGCTAGCAAGAAAAATTGTTGATAGTATTGTTCCTTCCGAAGAGAATAAATATCTTAAAGTCTCTGACTTTCTAGATAATAAACAGGCAACTAGTTATGTTGTATTTCGTGTTTTAGATTCACCTGAAAACAATAAAAAACAACTAGAATTTGGTTTTTACTCATCAATGGCAAGGAATCCTTATGAGCCAGTTTTTTATGAGAAAAAAACTGTAACCTTAGAAAATAATTTCAAATTTTCAGATTTAAAACACTTTATTTTAGGTAAGTTATCTACAATTAGTTTTGGTAGCGGTTCAACAGGTGCTATTCTTCTCAAATCTGCGGCAATTTTTGAATCAGTTGAAAATGAGGACAAATCTAAATTAATTGATAAATTATTTATTGACAGATATTTTGATCTTGATGAATCTTAATTAATTTTCCCGAGTTTCCCAGTTTGATGAGATAATCTTAAAAAGTGTCCGGTTTTGGGCACTTTTTAACTTTTTTGGGAAAAGTTAATTACCTATTTTTTTACTGATTTATTAAGATATAAAAGTAGAAATCATACCTATTCAAATTTTTCGAACACTAGGAACACCATCCGATTTTTAAATATCATTCGCTGATTTGAAGTGTTAAATTCAACCCTTTGTCTTAATTTTGGTCATCAAACTGCCAAACTTAGGAAAAATAACTATCAAGGCAAAAAAAACTGAATTTTAAATCTAATCACACGAAAGAAAAATCTACTTATTAATCAAATAAAGTAAACTAAAAAAGCTAAAATTTTAACTTAAAAAGCAAAATTATGAAATATTTAAACTACCTTTTTAGTTAAAACACTGACAAAAATCATAAAAAAATACAACTACTATTTAAACTCAATGTAAATAGAAAACTCGTTTTTACTTACATTGAGCCTAAAAAAATATATGAAGTTTTGAAAGAACAATAATTAAAAGCCATAAATTTGTAGATATCTAAACGGTCAAATTTATGGCATTCCATCATATCTAAAAACATAATGGAAAATTCGCATTTTCCAATTTTATTAGACAAAAAACATAATTAATTCCCCCTTAATTCAATAGCAAAATTTATTAATTATTCTTAGTGAACTTAATTATAACTTAAAATTTTTTTAGACCAAGCATTTTTTTAAAAATTTTTGTGCGTAGTAATTTTTTGGCTAAAATGTTTAATTACTAAAAATATTTTTTTATTTCTTTTGATTTTAAAGTATTTTAGTATAATTAAGACATACTATTGAAATATCTAGTAAAGTCTAAATTTTATTTTGGCTATTTATTTTATTTAATTTAAAAAAACAAAGTTGGAGCGATTTCAGACTTTGTTTTTTGTTTTAATTAAAACAAAAAAACTGGTAAAATTAGAACAAGATCTATATTATATATAAAGAGGAGTAATTATGGCTGAAAATCTAACAAAAAAAGAGAAAAAATTAATGAAAGCAACCAAAAAACGTGCAATCATACTTTCATTACTTGCCTTTGGTGGTCTTAGTATTGGTTCACTCAGTTTTCTTCCTTTCCTTTTAAAGTCTTGAAATACACTTCAATATAATATTGTTGATTTTAAACATATTAATCGTGATAATATTGGTTATGAACTTGAATTTGCCCTTAGCGATTTAGATTCATATAAACTAAATTATCAAGATTTAAACGTTGACTTTACAGCTGATGAGCAAGGCAATGATGTAATTGCTTCACACAAAGCCGTTTATGATGAATTTAGTCGAACTTGAAGGCTATCTTCAAATTATAATGGTCTTAGTTTTGGTAAAAGATACTATCTAAAAGTTTATCTTGATGATAAAAAGCAAAAAAGATTTTCAGCCAAAAAGGTAATTGCCTTTGGTCAGAATGTTAGCAATTTTGTTGACACTCCGCCAGCAGTTTCAACAATTAATTTTCAAACAAAAACTCCTTCTAGTGCTTCAGTTTCGCTAAAATTTGCTGATGAGGCTGCCAACCTTGAGGGCAAAAAAGTTGCCTTAGAGTATTATTTTATTCTAAAAAATCAAGCAGGCAACACTGATCCACTTAGCAGTTCTCAGGAAATTCACACTTCTTATGTAGATTCAGCTACCGTTAAAAACGGAGTGGCTGAATTTAGTCTTGAAAATCTCCATCCGGGAATGGATTATAAAATTAGTGCAATTCGTTATGTTGATAGTTCTGATTCAAGCAGTGAAATTCCGCTTGTGCCAATGCAAAAAATTGCCCTTGATCCTTCAATTGACTATGAAAAAGATGCTAATAAAACAGCTTTATTTGAAGCAACAACAGCAAAATATAAACTTATTGCTAGTTCGTTAATTGACCAAAATTTAACTTATGACTCAAAAAGACTAACCCTAAATTTTGCAAACTCAGACAAGTTCGCAATTTTGAACAATATTCCAATTAAGTTAAATTATCTTAATCTCTTAAATGGTCAAAAATTAAGTGCTAGTTCAATTTTTAATGCTAATTTAGCATCTTTTGATCTTTTTGATCTTGAGCCAGGTTCATCTTATCAAATTGAAAGTATTGAACTTGATTCTGCCCAAATTGAATTTAGTCCCACTTTTGTTAAAAACTTTTATTCTCCAAGCGCAATTGTTGAGTCCAAAATTACTCGCGGAGCAACTTTTGCAAAAGTAGATCTTAGTGTTGCTTCGGTTGAAAATCTTCAAGGTCAAAAAGCACGTTTGTATCTTGATGATACTTCAATTATCCCTGTTGTTGGTACTTTTTTAGCTACTTCAGTTCCAAATCAATACAAAATTAGTTTTGAGCCAAAAGGGCTTACTAACGATACAAAATATACTCTTGACAAAGTTGTTTTTGACTCATTAAGTCCAAATTCAGTTTTTGCTAAAAATAAAGATGCCTATGATTATTTTAGTTTGCCTTGAGTTGCAAGCTTACCTAGTGCATCAGAAAGTCGTAATTTTATAACTACAATTTCAGACTTAAAAACTTTTATTAAAATTGAGCCAAAAATTCTTGCTTCAAAAGTTGAATATACTTTTGGTTTTGGACTTGAGTCAACTTATTTAAATGATAAAAGTCTTTATTTATATTATTATAAAAAGAATGATCGTTCAAAAATTTACAAGTCAAAAGTTGCTTTTGCCCAAGGTTCTGAAATTAAATTTGAACTAAATGAATTTGAAACATCAACAACATATAAACTTGACCGAATCGAAATTGAAGAAAATCCTAATGTTGCCGTTGCAATTAATTTTGATCAAAACAAAAAAACACCGCAAGATTTACCTCTTGATGAATTTTTCATTAGATATCATGTTTCAAACATCAGTTTTGAAAATGTTGGCGAAACTCAAGCAAGCGCAAAAGTAGAAATTGCTGGTGATTTTAGCGCTTATACAGCTGGAGCTTCAAATTCAAATTTTAAGTCAAAAATAACATTTGGTCAACCAGGTTTTGCTAATTTAACAAAAACAGTTGACTTAAATCTTGCAAATTTATCAGCACTTAGCGGCGCAACACACACACACACACACACACACACTAACCGATGATAAACTTACCATCCATTTTGATCTTGAAAATTTAGATCCTAAAACTGAATACCAAGTTGCAGATGTTGAAATGATCGGAAAAACCGATTTTTTCAGCTCAGAAGGAATTCTTGATTTAAATGCAAGATTTACAACAAGTTTCCAAAAAGTTAAAATAATTGGTGCAAATTTTGAAAAAATAAGCCAAACAGAAGCTCAGGCTAGTCTTTATTTTGATCCAAATTTTAATAGATATTTAAATGATAAAAAATTTAATGCTATTTTTACTTCTGAAGATGACCCTAGTGAACAAATAAAATCTGTCCCAATTAGTCCAACCTCAGATCAACAAGAATATTCAACCGTTTTGAATAATTCAATTCAGTTCAAACTAGAAAATCTTAAATCTGGTAAAAAATACATTTTTTCTAAACTTGAACCTGCCCCAGAACAAGACTCAATTCTTGAACAACTAGTTTATAAAAATATTGAACTAAATCAAGAAAGTGATAATCTTCCGTATTTTTACACTACTACTGATATTGCCTCAATTTTAGCCCAGCCAACCCAAGACTCAGCAAAAGTGGTTGTTAATTTTACCACAAAAGACCCAAATTTTAAATCAAGAACTAATTTATCTAATAAAAGTGCAACTATTTTCCTAAAAAATAATGCAACCGGCGCTTTTGCAAGTGCACAAGCAAATGAAATAAAATTCGAAAACGGCACAAACAAAGTCGAATTTGATATTAAAAATCTTGATAAATTAAGCCACTATACAATCACAGAAATTCTTGTTGACTCTGAAAAAATAAATTTTTCTGAGTCTCTAAAAGAAGAACAAGCCCAAGGGCGAAATTTCTGAACAGTAGCCCAAACTGCCAGCGTAATTAAGGCAATTCAAACCGAGAAAAAACATAATAAAATCGGTCTTGAATTATCTTTTGATCCAATTAAAGACACCTTTTTAAAAGGCGATACAATTAAAGTTGTCCTTTTAAATACAGCAAATCAAAAAACTATTGAAGCAAGCGCAACTGTTGATCAAAATTTAGTCCTAAAACTAAATTTTGATTCAAACCTTGAAGCAGGTTCGGAGTATTCAATTCAGTCAATTACTAACACAACAAAAGACAAAGACATCCAAACTTTAGTTGGCTTTTTACTCGAGAAAAAAGTTGATAATTACAGTCCAAATCTCGAAAAAACAAGTATTGACTCTGAAAAATTTTACTCATCTCCTGAGCTAAAATCTTTTGAAGTTACTTCAAACAAAGACGAAACTGTCAAAATTAAACTAACTTTTGCCGATGCCCAAAAATTACTTTTAGGCCAAGTCTCAGGCCAGCAAAAACAATTAACACTTTTATTAAAAAACACAGCTAGCCAAGCAATTGTAGCTGCCCAGGCAAAAGCTTCTGAAAAAAATAGTCAAATTGAGGCTGAATTTACTTTTTCTAATCTTGATCGGGCAACAAAATATGAGCTAGTTTCAGTAAATGACTATTCTCGTCCTAATTATCAAATTTACAAAGATAACAATAATTTTAAAGACGACAATTCTAAGTCTTTTGTTGTCAATGTTGACAGTATTGAGGTTAAAAATCTTGTTTATTCAGATATTAAACAAGATTCAGTTAAGGCCGAAATTTATTTTGACCCAATTAGAGATCCTTATTTAGCTAATAAAGAAATTGAAATCCAAATCCAAAAAGATAATGACCCTGTTGCTCAACTCGTTAGCGTTCAAGCTCTTGATTCAGTTCAGAGTGATAATTCTACCAAACAAAAAGTTAGCATCCAAAAACTTGACGACGGGCGACTCAAAGCTGAAGTTATTTTTAACAATCTAAGCGAGGGTAGTGATTTTAAAATTTCTCTTTTAAGTTTGGCGAATAAGGAAGATGTAAAAACTAATGATGTAAATGCTCAAACCGGACCTAAATTTAAAATAGTTAATGACTTTTTAAACCAAGCCCAAGGTCAATCTCGTGCAGCAGAAATTAGTGCTAATTCAAACCAAAAAACTTTAAAATTTGCTACCGATGTTGTTGTTTCAAAAATTGAATTTAATCCTGATGGTTCAAATGTTGTTGACAAACAACAATCAGCAAAAATTAAAATTGAATTTTCTAACTCAAATAATGAAATACTAAAACTAAAAAATGACCAACTTGCAACATTAACTCTAATTAACAAACAAACAGGAAAATTAGTATTAGCATCGGCAAGAATTAAAGCTACCGAGTCTAGGGCAGGCCAAGCTCCTCAGACTTCGGCTTCAGTTGAATTTGACTTTAACAACAATTTAGAAAAACTATCAAAATACGAAGTTAGTTCAATTTCTGTTGTTCGGCCAAATGGTATTTACTCTATTCCTTTTTCAACAAATATTCAAGAAGAACAAAAATCATTCATTACCCAATTAAATACAATTAGTGTTAAAAATATTTCTTATGTTGATGTCTCAAATACATCTGTGGAAATTACAACTTTTTTTGACTCAATTAATGACAATATTTTAAATGATCAATTTGAAGCTGAGCTTGAATATGTTCTAAAAACTAAAGACACTGAGCTAAAAAAATCAAGTAAAGTTACTGTTTCTAACAACCAAGCAATTTTTTCAATTGATGGTCTTGATGAGGCGAGCACATACGAAATTAAAGATTTAAAATTAACAAAAAAGACACAAACTCGTACAACTCGTTCACTTCGGGCTCGGCGTTCAGTCCCTCAGGTAAGTCAAGTTGCAAACAATATTAGTGTCCAATTTGACAAAGCCGAAGTTGAAGACAAACAAAAAAAACTATTTTCAACAAAGTCTTTAATTTCTGAAATTACAATTGACAAAACTTTGCTTGAAGAAAAACTAACAGCGACACAACCCGCTTTAACTCTAGACCAGACTAATTTAACCGATACACAAGCTGGAATTGAACTTAAAGTTAAAGATCCAAAACAATTTTTCAAAGACTATAATATTAACGGAACTAAAGCCGCTGATGCAGCTTCAGATATAAAATTAGTTGTAAAATCAAATCGTACTGGCGCGGTTGCCCAAGCAGGAGCCCAAATTACTTTTGATGAGACAAAAAATGAGGCTACTGTTAAATTTTTATTAGAAGATTTGGAAAAATATACAGTTTATTCAATTGTTGATATTTTTGTAAACGGCGTTCGTCTTGGATTTTTAAATAGTCTAACCGAAGAACAAAAGAAATTTGCAACAACTGCCCGCGATGTTACTCCTGATTATATTGCACAAACCGAATTTAAACGTCACGGCGCGGTTTTAAGAATGGTTTTTGATATTAACAAAAACTGGTTTTTAGTTAATAATAAAGTTAGACTAACATTTAAAAAATTCCAAGATGCAGCTCCGGATGATCCTGATCTTAGTGCTGAGGCAATTGTTGACAAAGATGGTCTTGCTGTTTTTCAAATTAAAAAAGATGAAATTGCTGACAAAGTTCCAGTTGGAACACGATTTGAAATTTCTAAATTGGAATTTGATCCTGAAGTAAATTCAAACCAAAAAATAGTTCAATATTTCCCGCTAAAAACAATAACTCCAACAGATACAACTAGAACACATTCAGCTATTCAAGGTTCAAGTCTTGTCCCTTTGGCTCGTTCTCGTCGAAGTGTTAGCGTTTTTGATGATTCTCAAGCTTCAGATTCAGCCTCTCCAGGTTCTCCTGACTCTGCAACCTCTCCAGCCCCTGCTGCTTCCCCTGCTGATTCTCAAGTTGCAACTTTAGCTAATACTAACTTTTTGGATGTAAGAATTTCAACAACTCCACTACAAGATTTAACAACAGCTTCTCTGCCAAGCCAAGGAGTTAAATCCACTTTTGATACAGCCTCATTTATTAGCGCAGTTGAAAAAGTTAATCTTTCAGGAACTAATGCAGAACTAAAAATTACCCTAAATTCAACTTTATTATTGGACGTTCAATCACCGACAATTAAATTAAAATATATTGACATCACCGATGGTCAAGAACATATAGCGGATTTAATCGGAAATCCAACTCAAAACCAAACAACTTCAGAATATACTTTTAGTGCATCAAATTTAAAAACACTAAATTATTACCAAATTGTTTCAGTTATTTACCAAGATGCTCAAGGAGCCCAACAAAGTCTTGCTTTTGATGATCAATTAGTCAAATACGAAGACAAACTATTTCGAACAACTCCAACAAGTTTTAGTGTCAAAAAAATTGACTCAACTTATAATTCCAAAAACAAAACAGCGAATGTTAAAATTACACTTGATGAACAAGTTGCCCAATATTTAGAAAATTACACCGTTAAAGTTTCTTACCAACGAATTGACAAAACAAATGCAAATGTAACAACCTCCTCTGTTAACGGAATTATTAATTCTGATTCAACTGTTAGCGTTGTTTTTGATGATAACTATACTGACTTAAATCAAAAAATCTTAAGTTTTCCAAATGCAAATACAACTTCTAATTCAATTGATCAAGAAACTAATACAATTAGTTCTGAAATCCAAAATCCAGAAACTACTATTACAAATGAATCAAAAACAATTGATAATTCTAAACTTTTTGAAACTTACAACTACAAAATTACTAAGGTTGAGCTAATCCAAAAACCAACCCAGACAGGCCAAAGACGTACTCGGCGTGCTTTAACAACCACTGATTTAGTTGACTTTAACAAATCTTTTGCCCAAAGTGCAACTTTTGAAACAACCCAGTCTGGGGGCGCTCAAGCCAGCCCAATTAATGAAACACAAATTATTAAAACTATCCCAATTAGTTTGTATGATCAATTAATTTATGTTGAAGAAAAAGATAAGTCTTCAGGAATTGATACTAAAATTTATGCTTATTTTGTCTCTTCTGAAGAGCTAAGTGATCAAAATACAGACAAACAAAACTTTAAGGTTCAATTATATAATAAATCTCTAAAAAAATACGAGTTTATAACAAGAGCTGAATCAATTAAAAAAATATCAGCCCAACAAGATAAGTCACATTTTTATGTTGTTACTTTTTCAACTAACTTAAATAAAGCTTCGCTTTATAATATTGAGTTTTTTGCTTATAAAGACCAAAAAATAGAACTTTCTGAGTACAAAAATGCCCGGGTAGAAAAAACTGAATTTACAACTCCAGGTCAAAAAGCTTGACTTACTAATTTCTCTCAAGTTGGCGCTTATCAAGATGAGGCAGCTAATGTTATTATCCAATTTGACGAAAAAGACGAGTATCTCTGGAGAAACAAACACAAAATTGAACTTGAAATTACCGAAAAAGTAGATACAACACTAAACCAAATAGCAGCCGCTGGCGCGGCCGCTGTAGGAGCTCAAGCCCAAACTCCACAAACAAGTAAATTTACATTTATTCCTAGCGGGCCAATTTCGCGGGTAAGAATTGACAATTCTAGTTCAAAAGGTCAAACAAACGAAGCTAATTTAGCCCCAAATAAGACTTATGAAATTACTAAATTTACAATTAAAGAAGGTGAAAATTCACCTCAAGGAATTCAAACTTTAGTTTCAAGTCTTTCTACTTTACAACCTAGTTTAAAAATTAAAACTGTTGATGCGCAAAATACTGTAAATCCAACAACTTTAGGAACAGGACACATGGAAGTTCCAAAAGTTGATTTAGCTGAGGTAGAAAATTCACCTAAAGATCAAAAAATTCCATTTTTTGAAACAAAAGCACAATTTAGTTATACAGAAAAAGCTAATTTTATTCAAGACGATGATAAAGATGCAAACGGAAAATCTGCAAATCTCAAATTTAAATTTAACAAACATTTTTTACAAATTCCTAATAGTTTTGCAACAATAACAATTGCTCCAACTGCTTCTACTCTTGCTGCTACTAGCACTCCTGCGCCTGCACCTGGTACTGGCGCTTCAAGTTCTTCTAATACCAATAAAGAAATTAGTTTTACTTCTGATAGTAAATATGATCCAACTACCGGAGAAGTCGAATTTAGACTAACTAATTTAGATAGATTCCATACTTACCAAATTAAAAATTTTGAAATTGGTGGAGTTAAAATTAGCAATCTTGCAACTTTAACTAATTTAGAATTCACTCCTGTTGTCCAAAAAATCTTCTTATCTGATATTGAAGTCGAAGATCTTCGAACCGGAACAAATGAGGCTCCTGCTAGCCCTCCTACTCCTGCAACCGCCGCTGCCCCAGCAGGAGGGGCGGCTCCAGCAACAGCGCCAACCCTGCCACAAAAAGAAGATGGTTCAAAAGTTTTTGGAAAAGTAAAACTTTATTTTGATAAAGACGATTCATGACTAAAAGATTCTAAATTTGAAGTTACAGTTAAAGACAAAAATAAAGGCACTGAATTAGTTAAAATTAGTAACTTACAAGTAACTGAAGAAACTTCAAAGCTTTCAACACCTTATCAAATTGAAATTGACTTAAATAAAAAAGGTCAAAATAGAATTGAACCAGGGCAAAAAATTGCTTTTGAATTTAAAATTCAAGAAGTTAATAAAGATATTAATTTAAAATCACAACTTCCAGGAAATATTGTAATTGAAGTTCCTGAAAGACAATATAATTTAGAATATGCTCCTAAATTAGAAAGTGATATTATTATCCCGCCTGTTATTGAATCTTTTGTTGTTTCTGAACTCACAGATACTTCCGCTCGACTAAAAATTAAATTAAAAGGTGATCCAGCAAACTTTGAGCGTGTTGTTAATAATCCAATTGTTTTGTCTATCCAACCAGATCCAAAAAAAGAAACAACCGGCAAAATTCCAATTAGTTTAATTAACCAATCACAAGTTACAAATTTTAAAGATAAAAATATTTTTGAAATTGAATATGAGCTTGAGAATTTAATTCCTAATGTTGAATACAAAATTCTTAAACTTCAAGGTCAAGACCTTGAAATCCCTTTTGGTGAACAAAATTACAAACTTAGATTAGAGCAAAGCCCACCAACTGGAACGGCTCAAACTGAAGCTAGTACAACCGAAAAAACATTTAAAACTCCTTTCACTGAACTTTCACCTGAAAGAATTATTTTAACTCAAGCTGACCGAGTTTCAAGAACTTCTAGTCTTGGACAAGAATATTCTCCTGAAAATTTAACCTTGAATTTAGACCCAGTTTCAATGTGGTCACTAAATGATAAAAATATTAAAGTTAAATTTAAACCAGTTGGTCCTGATGGCAAAGATCTAACTGATGGCGAAAACAGTCGCGAAAAAGAATACGACTTTAGAGTAACATTTGATGCATCCAAAAAAGCTTTGGTTGCCCAACTAAACAACAAACTAGTAACTGATAATGCTGATGGCAATCTTTTTCCTTCAACAACTTATAAAATTACTCAGATTAAAACCCAAGATAATCAAGTTCCAAATATTACTCTAAATTTAGATCAAAATACTACTGACGCTAATAATCTTCAATTTACAACTCAACTTGCTCAACCTCCTTTAGAAAAAGTATGAATTACTAATTTTTATAATCACTCAGGAAAAGAAGATACTTTTGAACAAACTATTTATTTTGCCTTTGATGATCCTTATCGGGCAATTGATGAATCATCAATTAAAGATTGAAAATTGATTCTTGAAGGAACGACTTCTGATACTACTAGTCCTACAAATTGAGAACAAGTAGTAAAATATGAACCTGAAAGTGCATCTTCAAATGGAATTGTACTTTTTGATCCTCGTGAACTTGCAGCTCCTGATATTGAATATACCGAAAAACCTGAACTTCAACGACTTTTAATTGAACAAAATAATCTTGAAAAACAAATTGCTCTAATAGATGACAGAATTAAAAATTTTGATGAACATGATCAACGTCGAATAGATTTAATTAAAAAACTTGCAGACGATCAATTTAAAACAGAGTATGTAGAAATTCTCCGAAGAGAAGGAGAAGAAATCAAAAAAGAAATCGAGTCTCAAAAAACTGAGCTTGAGAAACTCAAAGATCGATTGAAGCAAATTAAGGTTTATTCAGCTTACGAAAAAGAGGTTGAAAAACTAAATGAACAAAACCAAAATTTAACTACCGACCATCCTTATCGTCGTTATTTTGCTTTCAATCTTAAAGGTGATGCATCTTGGCTAAAATATTACAAAATGAGAGTTGCTATTCAGTATAAATATTTTAAAGACAACGATAATCGTAAGCAATCTGATTTTTCAAAACTGATAACTGCAACTAATGTAAAACAGTCAGCTAATAGAAATAGTTCAGCCGAGGCATATTCTTCACAAGGCAATCAAAATAGCAGCAGAGTTTCAAGTATTCAAAAAATAGAACTTACTGATTTTGCTAAATATACAAACCGAGTAATTTTAAAAAAATCAGAAATTAAACCGCTAAACCAAATTGGTGCATACATCGAAATGGAATTTGATGATCCAAAAGGATTGCTAGCGCCTTTAAAAGGTCAATTTACGAATGCAAATTTCAAGTCTGATGATGATATTAACAATTGAATTGAATTATCATCTAATATTAGATTTGATATTCAAACAGAGGCAATAAAAAATCCTGGTTCGTCAAATATTAAATCAATATACAAAGTAGATGCGACAAATGATGATGGATCAAGTACTTGAAGTAAACCATCAAATCAGTGAAAAGCAAATAATTCAACTTTTTATAATCTTGATTTTGGCGTAAAAGTCTATGATTATAATCTTAATAATCCTTTTTCATCACTTTTAAATAACGCTAGCCAAGAATATATTGATTTAGTCAAAACAGTCCCTAAAATTTTGTATCCAGGAACCACATTAAGGGAAAATGAAATGGGTAAAAAGCTTTATGCACTTAGACTTGCAAAATTTGAGGTGAATGATTCTCCTGGTTCTAATAATAAGACTGTAAAAGTTGGTTTAATACTTACATATCACCATTCTGCTCCCGAAGATTTTACTAAGAAAATTATTTCAATTTATCCAAAAATTTTAGCAAATCTTCTTACTAACGCTGAGGATGTTAAAAATTTCGAACCTTTAGTTCCTTCCTTATCAAAAAATATAAATTTAACATTTATGACTTCACCAATTATAAAAAAAGAAGATCCATATTGAGGTAATTTTTGGGCAAATCCTAATTCTGATGTTTGGTATAGTTCTGAAATTCGTCAATTCGATACAACAAAACAGTCACGCGAAATTATTAATGCTTTTAATAACTCTCTCGCTCAAAAAATAAGAAATAATTTTAGAAATGATAGAGACTTCAAAGAAGAAGAAACTTTATTTATTGGCCCAACAGGCCCAATCAAAGAACTTGGTCCTAGTCCTAAAAAAGCTGACAACAACGACCCGATACAACAAAATGTTCGAATGGGTGGCCAAACAATCAAGCAGATTGTTGAAGGACCTTTCTTTAACGGCAGAAAACAGAGAAGTCCATTTGGAGTTAAATCAACAAAATACGAAAAATCTACAAAAACTTTTACAGTAACCTTTGAAAATCCTTATAATAACTCAATTAATCGAATTCAAGAAATTATGCCAACAGTTTCTTATGCAGTTTTTATCGATCAAGGCGGAAAAATTTATTTATTTGGTAATAAAAATGGTAATCCAATTAGACTTCAAGATGATATAAATATAGATTCTGCAAATTCTACGAAGAATTTAACCTTAGATATAAATCTTTCCCCCTCAACTTGAGATGAAAATGATCTTCCTGCTGAAAATACAAATCTAAACTTTATGGGTATACTCGTTTTCCCTTATTTGCCAACAAATTTTCTTCAAAATAAATTTTTAAGCAAAAACATTGGCGAAAGTCATTATGTAAAAGGACAGCAATATACTGATATTGAATGAAATGGCACAACCCGCCAATATCTTTTACCAGTAAAAGGATATCAAGGGCTTCGAGTTGATGCTCAAAACCCTTATTTTATACCATGAACCAAACATGATAATGCTTGGGAAAGACTTGTTTATTAAAATTTAATTCTAAACTAACCAATTAAGGAGATAATTATGAAAAAAGCAAATCTAGAAAACCAAAACAATAAAACAATTAATAGTCATCTTACTAAAAAATTACTCGCCAGCAGCGGTTTTTTAACTGGTGCAATTGTTTCGCTCTCACCTTATCTTGCCAAAGTAATTACTCCAAAAACAATATATGTCCAAAATTTTGTTGCTGACAATGTAAGTCCTAATTCAGGTGATTTTAGTTTTAAACTTCAAGGAAAAACAAAACAAGACACAGACTGGGCTAAAAAAGCTGATTTAGAACTTGTTTATATTAGTCAAAAATCACGTTATAGTGTTAAAACTAAAGTTGAGTATGATCCAAAAACTGACACTTTTCATACTTATGCCGATAATTTACTTGGTGGTTCAATTTATGAATTACAACTTGTAGCTCCAAATAATCCGCGTTATTATTTTAGTTTTTCTAAAACTTCACAGTTTTTTTCTACAAAAAACCAAGTTGAAAAATTTAGTCATTATGATATTGAAAATGATACAATTTTGGATCTTGATCTATTTGATTCACAAAACTTACTCGATTCGGCTAATTTAATTTTGTACTATAAAGAAATTGGTTCAAATAAAATTCTTGAAGCAAAAGGTCAATTTGTTGCCAAAAATGACCAAAAACAAGCTAGTTTTGTGCTAAGAAATTTAGATCGCAACCAAAAATACGAAATTCTTGCCACCAAATATTATTTTGATGATCCTGATCAACTTTTTGATTTGGCAATTTCGCCTTTGGCTAATCGTTATTTTGCCCCAAGTCCAATTGCCGGTAAAATTTTAAATCTTAACCAAAAAGCCTACGGTCTAAATTCGGCTTTACTTGAGATTTCCCTAGCTTTTGAAAACAAAAATATTAAAATTAATCCAAATGAAAAAATTAATTTAGAATATTATTACAAAGACGAATTAGATAATTTCCAATTTGGAGTTGCAAATGATGTTGGCTTAATAGTCCAAAACAATAAAGTTTTTGCTAATTTAGATTTAAAACAAATTCCTGGAGGAACCAAATTCTGAATTTCACGAATTTGGAATAATTCTGGCTCTTTAGCAATTTCAACAAATAATAATCTTTCATTTATTTCAGCACCCGAAATTGCCCGAATTAGAACTTTTGTTGATGCAAATAACACCTCAAGTTTTGATATTAAATTTAATGACCAATCATTAATGCTAAACGGCAAAGAAGTAAAAATTAATTTCTTTGCTGATGATCAACCAACAAAAATGCTCTCAAGTTCAGCCCAAGTTGTTGGAAACAAACTATTTTCATTAGCAAAAAATTTACCAAAAGAAAAACACTTTACAATTTCATCACTTGAAATTGTCGAAAACGCCACAAATTTTGATGAAAGTGCTCAAGCACAAACTAGTCAAATTTTCTTTGCCCAAAATTTTGACCAAAAACAGAAAAAGTTCTTTACTAATGCAACAAGCGCAATGGTTGAATCAGTTGTTGTTGACCGAATCACCGAAGATCTTAGTCGTGTTAGTATGATTCTTGATTCAGTTGATGATTTTATCAAAGATAAAATTGCAACTTTATACTTTAAAGTCGCTGGATCAAGTAATTTAATTAAATCTGAAGCCCAAGCTTTTAAAATTAATGGCGACAAATTAGTTCTTAGTTGGGATTTAATTAACCTTGAACCTGGGACTAACTACTTAATTGACTCAGTTGGAATTGCTGATTCAACAAATGAATTTGTTAATAAATTATATTTAAATTTTGGGCCTAATATTAGTGCTAATAAGCTCAATTGAACTACCCGTCCGGCTGTTAGTTCAATTACTTATATTTCAAAATCTGACTCTGCAGTTGAGCTTAATATTGCTTTTAAAAATATTCTTGAATCTTTAAAAACAGTCAAAATTACTTATTCAGAATTAAAACCTGGTGGAGTTGCAAAAACTATTGGCGCAATTATTGAAAATAACTCAATAATTGCAAATTTAGAAGTAAATTCACTTGCAAAAGGGCAAGACTATTTAATTGAAAAAATTGAAATTGATGGCTATCAATCTTCAAAAGGTGATTCAGATATTCTAAAAGTTTCCAAAACAATTAGTCAAGCCCAAAAAATATTTGGAGTTCATGCGCCTTTAGTTTTAACTAAAATTGAAAATATTCAAGAACAACAAACAAGCGCTAAATTAAAAGTAACTTTTAGTCCTGAGACAATTAAGGCAATTGGTAAAGACAAAGTAAAAATTTACTATTCACTTGCTGGTTCTTCAAAACTTTTATCTGCTGTTGCTGAGGCAAATCAGCAAAATGCTGATAATTCCTTAACTTTTGACCTCAGCGATCTCGAAATTGGTTCAAAATACAACATTAATTCTGTTGTTTTAGTAAAAGAAATCGAAACCTTCCAACAAGGTCAAAACACACTAGTTTCTGAAAGAAACATTTTATTTGGCGATACAAATAGTGCTGTTGACTCAAATCAGACATCATTTTTTACCCAGAGCGCAATTGTTGAAGTTGGTTATGATAATTCTTATGAGCAACGTGTAATTGCTACTTTCATTTTAGCTGATGCAAAAGGTGTCTTTAATGGTAAAACTGCAACACTTAAATATAAATTAAAAGCAAAAAATGGGTCTGAAGAAGAAGCGAAACAAGCTAAATTCAAAGAAGGAAAAATTTCTACAAAAGTAAATTCTAACCGAATTTCATTTGACATTACCAACCTGTACAAACAAGGTCTTTACCAAATTGATAAAAATTCAATCGAAATTGGCGATTCCAGCCCTCAGACCGTAACAGCTCAAACTTTTGCCCGTACAAGAAGATCGGTTTCACTATTTGATGCAAGTCAAACTACAAACACAATTCCATTTAAAGATAATTTACTTGATTTACCAGAAAAATCAGAATTTTCTACTATTCCAAAAACAGCAAATGTAACAAAACTTGAACTAACAGATCGAACAAAAAACACTGCTAAATTTGAAATTGAATTTGGTAAAGAATTTAGCCAAATTCAAAACAACCCTGGCCAGTCTGAAAAACTTGATGATTTTCTTAATAAAAATAAATTAAAAGTTCGCTATAAAAAATATGGTGGCCAAGAAGAAGAACAAATCGTTGAAGCAAAAACTGATGTAGATAGCCAAAAAACTTCTTTTGAACTAACAGGTCTTGAAAACGGTCAACAATATGTAATTCTTGGCTTTGAACAAGTTCAAATTGAAGGTGAAGACAACAAAACACCAAAAGTTGATATTTATTTAGATGATCTTGATTTTTATAAGGATCAAATAATTGCAACTTCTGCTGTAATTTCAAAAATCGAAATTGACACAGAAGTTGAAACCCAAGCTCGACTCAGACTTGAACTCAAAGA
Source organism: Mesomycoplasma ovipneumoniae (assembly GCF_035918255.1). Taxonomy (NCBI): domain Bacteria; kingdom Bacillati; phylum Mycoplasmatota; order Mycoplasmoidales; family Metamycoplasmataceae; genus Mesomycoplasma; species Mesomycoplasma ovipneumoniae. The sequence goes on from NZ_CP142136.1 coordinate 597,547, forward strand.
TGGCGGAAGATACACGGCAGGTAAAAAATTAATTGTTGAACTCGAAAAAATAGAATCAAGCCCTGGTCAATCTACAGGACTAACAGGAGTAAGCCAATCAAATTTAGTTCTTAGCGGCTCAAGTCTTAATGGAATTTACGATTTTACCTTTTTAAACTTAGAAAAAGCAACAAAATATAAAATCAAATCAGTTAAATTTGAAAACCCAGTTACTCCAACTAGCGATCCTGGTGTTGCGACTTTTGCTTCAAGACGTTCAAAACGAAGTTTAGATCCAGTTTTAGTTAATGTTGACTCTCAAAATATAGTCGAAGAAGAAATTGGGCTTCTTGAGACTGATACAAGTCTTGAGGATAAAAAATCATTTATAACAAGTGCTAAAAGCGCAATGATTGTCAAAATTGAAACTGAGTCAGTCACAACAACATCACTAAAAATTAAACTTACTCTTGATAATATTGATGATTATTTAGGCAAAAAACAAATTGAGCTTAGCTATAAAAATTTATCAACCCAAACTAGCCAAACTAAACAAGTTGAAGCAACTGTTGATCAGGCGGCCAAAACAATTAGTTTTGATCTAACCGGTTTGACTCCTGGAGACAAATACGAAATTGAAAACATTAAATTAAAAGAAGAAACTACCCAAGTACGAAATGAACTTGATCTAAAAAAACAAGAATTTAAATTTGAATTTGACAGATCACCTGATACTCAGGCCGGTTTTGAAAAACAATTTTTCTCACCAACACCAAATCTAGCCCAAATTAAGCCGGTTTCAACTTCAGAGACTTCTGTTCAAATTAATATTAAACTTAATGACAATGGCGCTAATTGAAATAATAAATTTTTACAAATTAAAATTAAATCAAAAGGAAACACGCCTGCTCAGAGCCAAACTCCAACTGTTTATAGCGCTGAAATAATTAACGGAAATGCGATTTTTGACATTAGTGGTTTAGAAAAAGCGGGTCAATACGAAATTGAGGAACTAAAAGTTCTTGATAGTTTGCCAAGTCAACCCTCAACAACTTCAATTCAAGGCGGAGCTGCCGTTGATGGTTTTGATAGTACTACTGCCCAACCAAATCCAAAAATAACTAAAGAATTTATCCTTGATGCTGAATCAGCAACAATTACTGATATTAGATATAAATCTGATAATACAAGTGCTGATATTAGTGTTAGTTTTGCCCAAGATGAGCAATTTTTATACCAAAGTGGCGCTAATACAAAAAGAAAACTTCAATTTACTTTCCAAGATAGTCAAACTGGCCACCAAGTTAGTGCCCAAAAAGAATTTGACTCTCCAGTTCAAAATACAAATCCAAAACTTGATTTTAGCCTTGATTCAGTTAGTCCAGGAAGTTTGTATGTACTGACAAAAGTTGAAGATATTACCCCAGAAGTTGATGGTGCCCCAAAAAGACTAAAAACTTTCAAATTCAATGACAATCAAGCCCAACCAGCCCAACAAACCACAACTCCAGAGGTTTTATCAAAACTTTATTTTGCCACCAAGCCAGAAGTAATTTCTTATTCAATTGATAAAATTTCTGAAACAAAATATTTGGCTAATTTTACAATTAGAGACCCACTTGCCGGAAGAAATATTACCCAAGGTGGTTTTGAAGGCCGTGATGTTAAAGTAAATTTACAAAAACTAGTTAATCCAGAAGGAACAGACCTAAGTACCCAGACAGGCCAAAATGTTGAAAAACAAGCAAAAATTCAAAATTCCAAAGTTAGTTTTGAACTTGAAAATCTAGAAAAAAATGCAATTTACAAACTCCTTAGTCTAACTTGAGCTGATATAGAAGAAACACAGCAAAGAATTTCTGGTACTGTTGCAACTCAGTACCAAGTTGATCCAACTACAAAAACTAATCCAAGAACAAATCAAAAATTTTCAGATTTTGCAATTAAAGTTAGTGATCCAGGGACAAATTCTAAAATTGAAGGAAGTGTTTCAGGAAATGGTCAAGTTGAATTTGGAAATCAATTTATTATCCAACCTGAATCAGCAAAAATTGTCAAAATTGAAATTGATGACAAAAAGGTTGATAGTGCAACAATCACTCTAACTTTTGATAATTCAGATCAGTATTTAAAACACGCAGACTATCAAGACAAATTAGAACTAGTTTATTACCAAACAGGTTCAATTGATGAAAAAACAGCCCCATTAAGTCTCGATAATGGAACTGCAGACGAAGTTAAATTTAAAGCTGAGCTTAGCAGTCTTGAAAAAGGAACCGGATTTCGTGTTTTAGGTATTAGACAAAAAGGTTCTAGTGGTGGTGGCTCAAGGCGTCGCCGAAGTACAACTTCAAGTCCAAATCTAAATTTTGTTTTTGACTCTACATTAACTGAAGACAGCAAAAAATTTGCAACTCTACCAATTGTTAATTCAATTTTACAATTTCGTAATGATAGAAACCCTGAAGATTATGA